>CAZSNP010000038.1:24516-47183 GCA_964608265.1 uncultured Anaerolineales bacterium
CGGGGCGCGGTGGATCGGTTGGATACGGAGGCGTTGCCGCAGTCGGTGACGGTCGTGCAGTCGCAGAGCGAACGGCTCGCCGCGCGCGCCGACTTCCGCTCGCCCGAAGCCTTCACCGCCACGTTTCGCTGGTTCCACTTCCCCGGCTGGCAGGCGGAGGTGGATGGGCAGCCGGCCGGCATCGTGCCGAGCGACCCGCACGGCTTCATCACGGTGCCGGTCTCGGCGGGCGAACATCGCGTGCGCGTGTTCTTCGGCACGACGCCCATTCGCCAATTCGCCGTCGTCATCTCGATGGCCGGCGCAATCGGGCTGGCTGCATCGCTCGGCATCGCGCGGCGCACCGGGCAACCCGCCCCGCCCCCGCCGTTGATCCGCACCGCGTATGTCGCAGCGTTGATCATCGTTGGCCTGGCCGTCGGCGCATTGCGGCTTGCCATTGATGAACGTGACACCGTGTTCCGCCAATCGCGCTTCGATGGGCAGACCGTTCGCGGCGCGACGCGGGCGCTCGACGTGGATTTCGGCGCGGCGCTGCGACTGGTGGCCTTCGACCCGCCCGCAGCCACGCCCGCCGACCGGCCGTTGAGCTTCACGCTGTATTGGACTCAAGCTCAGCCGGTGACGGAAGACTATTCGGTTGCGGCCCAGTTGTGGGATGCGGAGGGGCATTTGGTCGGTCAGCAGGATGCGCAGCACCCGAACGGCGCGCCGACCTCACGCTGGCTGGCGGGCAGCTATGCCGCCGACGCGCACGCTCTCACGCCTTACCCCGGCACACTGCCGGGCGATTACCGTTTGATGATAGGGGTCTACCCCCCGGGCGGCTCGAACGTGGAAGTGAAGAACGCCGACGGCCTGCCCCTCGGGCGTTTCTTCGAGGCCGCGCGCGTGGCCGTGTTGCCCCCGGCCCGCCCGGCGACCGAGGCCGAGCTGAATCCGGCCCAGCCCCTGCGCGCGTCGCTGGGCCCGATCCAAATCCTTGGGGTGGATGGGAAGCCAGCGGGCGTGACCGCCGGTGACGACCTGCCGCTCGTGCTGTACTACCGTGTCGATGATGAGCCGTTGCGGAATGTCCTCGTGCAGCTTGAACTGCTGAGCGAGGATGGCACGCGGACGAGTCTCGGCGCGCCGCCGCTCCTGGGTGAAGCCAGCGCGATGGTGCGCGCGCCATACACCTTCCTCATCCCGCCCCAGACCCCGGCGCGTCGCGCGGAGGTGCAGGCCAGCGTCTATCGCTCAGGCGGCGGCCGCCTCGCCGGCCCGGTGACTATCGGTGCGGTTGAGGTCGCTACACCGTCCCGCTCGTTCACGCCGCCGCCGATGGAGGTCACGGTCGAGGCGGCTTTCGGCGCGGCGATTGATTTGTTGGGTTTTGATATGGCGGCAGCGCGGCCCGGCGAGCCGCTGGCACTGACTCTCTATTGGCAGCCGCGCGAGATCGTCGCGACCCGCTACAGCGCCTTCGTGCATGTGCTCAATCCGCAGGGTGAGATTGTCGCCCAATCGGACGCAACCCCCGGCCAGGGCACGCGGCCCACCACCGGCTGGCTGCCGCCCGAGGTCATCGCCGACAGGCATACGCTCGCCCTCCCAGCGGGCCTGCCTTCGGGCGAGTACGCGGTGCGGGTGGGTTTGTACGACGCGCGCACCGGCCTCCGGCTCAACGCATTCAGTGGGGCCGGCGCAGAGTTGGGGGATAGTCTTCTGCTGCGAACGCTGACGATGCCGTAAGGGCACGGCGCCTTGTGGCCTCACGATCGCTGCGTCGGGAACAACGACAACAGCACCGGCGAGGGCCGCGGTCAGGATGCTATAATCCTGACCGGCTGCAACTTTGTTGGAACTCAAACAGGACGCGGATGAAGGCGGATTGGGCCGAGGCCTCACCACCCCACCGGCGCTGATCCGTGACCATCGGCGTCCTGCGCGTATTGAATGACCCGGACCATCGTCGCCCTCGACCTCGAAACGACCGGCCTCGACCCACAACGCGACACCATCATCGAGGTCGGCGCGGTGAAGTTCAAAGGCGACCGCATCGAGGCGGAGTACAGCAGCCTCGTCAACCCCGGCCGGCCCATCCCCTACAACATCACCAACCTCACCGGCATCAACGACGCGATGGTCGCCAAAGCCCCGCGCCTCAGCCAGGTCCTGCCTGAGCTCGAAGACTTCGTCGGCGAAGCCACCGTCCTCGGCCACAACACCCGATTCGACCTCAGCTTCTTGCAGGCCAGGAAAATCCTGCGCTACAACGACGTGGCCGATACGTACAACCTGGCCGCCGCGCTGTTGCCGTCAGCCGGACGCTACAACCTGGGTGCGCTGGCGAAAGAGTTGAGCATCCTGCTGCCCGCGACCCACCGCGCCCTCGACGATGCGCGCGTCACCGTCGCCGTCTATCAGGCGCTGTACAGGAAAGCGCTCACCATCCCGCTGGAGCTGCTGGCCGAGATCACCAACTACGGTCAGGAGGTGGAGTGGTACGTCGGGCACTTCTTCGAGGATGCGCTGCGGGCGCGGTCGAAGGAGACGGCCACCGGGCGGAAGGCGCGCAGCGGCGCGCTGGGGCCGCTGTTCGGCCAACCCGAGCGCGAGGCCCGCGCCCTGCAACCCGTGGATGACGTCAGGCCGCTCGACGCGGAGTTGCTGGCCGAGGCGTTGCAGCCCGGCGGCGCGTTTGCCCAGCACTTCGCCGAGTACGAATATCGCTCGGAGCAGGTGACGATGCTGAAGGCCGTGGCCCGCGCGTTCAGCGACGGGCGACACCTCATGGCCGAAGCCGGCACCGGAACCGGAAAGTCGTTCGCTTACCTCATCCCCGCGGTGCACTGGGCGCTGCAGAACGGGCTGCGCGTCGTCGTCTCGACCAACACCATCAACCTGCAGGAGCAGTTGATCAGGAAGGACATCCCCGACCTGCGAGCCGCGCTCGGGCTGGACTTCAACGCTGCGCTGCTCAAGGGCCGCAGCAATTACCTCTGCCCGCGCCGCATGGAGAACATGCGCAAGCATCGCCCGCGCACCGCCGACGAGCTGCGGGTGCTGGCCAAGGTGCTGATGTGGCTGAACGAAACGGAGGGCGGGGCAACCGGCGAACTCAGCCTCGGCCCCATTGACCGGGGCGCGTGGAAGCGCCTGTCGGCGGAGGACGAGCACTGCACAGTGGAGACGTGCCGCGAGCGGATGCAGGGCACGTGCCCGTTTTATCGCGCGCGCAAAGCGGCCGAGGCCGCGCACGTCGTCGTCGTCAATCACGCGCTGCTGCTGGCCGACATCGCCACCGAGAATCGCGTGCTGCCCGAGTATGGCTACCTCGTCCTCGATGAGGCCCATCACCTCGAATCTGCCACGACCGACGGCCTCAGTTTCGAGTGGAGCCAGAGCGACTTCGAGCGCCGCGTCAAAGACCTCGGCGGGCCGAACAGCGGGTTGCTGGGTGAGGTGGTCGGCGCGGCGCGCGAGAAGCTCTCGCCCGAGAAATTCATCGGCCTGGAAATGGAGATCGGTCAGCTTTACGAACGAGCCACCGACTCGCTGGCCATGGCGCGAGCCTTCTTCGACAGCGTCAACGTGTTCATGGAGGAACGGCGCGATGGCAAGCCCATCGGCGATTACGGGCAGACCCTGCGCATCATCCCGGCCACCCGCACCCATCCGTTGTGGAGCCAGATCGAAATCCAGTGGGATCAGCTCCGCCCGACGATGAACACCCTGGCCGATCTGTTGCTCAAGGTCGGCGGCCGGATGGACAAGTGGAGCCAGGAGAAGGAACTCGATTTCGAGGAGGCCGAGGATCTGGCCTCGTCCGTCAACCTGGCCTCGCGTTTCTTCGCGGCCCTGCTCCTCAACGGCGAAGGACTGGTGGTGAAGCCGGAGCCGGCGGCCATCTACTGGATCGAGGCCGACGGTCGCGATGGTCGCCTCAGCCTGCACGCCGCCCCGCTGCACGTCGGGCCGCTGGTCGAGAAGCATCTGTGGAACACCAAGGAGTCGGTGGTGATGACGTCGGCGACGCTGACGACGGGCAACAGCTTCCGTTACCTCAAGGGCCGGCTGAACGCGCAGGTGGTGGATGAGCTGGCGGTCGGTTCGCCGTTCGATTACGAGGCCTCGACGTTGCTCTACCTCGCCACCGACATGCCCGAGCCGGTCGCGCGCTCTGAATATCAAAAGGCGCTCGAGAAGGCCGTCGTTGATTTGTGCCTGGCCACGCGGGGCCGCGCGCTGGTGTTGTTCACCTCGTACGCGCAGCTCAAGCAAACGGCCCAGGCTATTCGCGGGCCGCTGGGCCGCGCGGGCATCGACGTTTACGATCAATCGGATGGAACGGCGCGCTCGACGCTGCTCGACAATTTCAAATCTTCGGAGGGCGGGGTGCTGCTGGGGACGAAGAGTTTCTGGGAGGGGGTGGATGTGCCCGGCGACGCGCTATCGGTGCTCGTCATCGCCCGCCTGCCCTTCGACGTGCCCGATGACCCGATTGTGGCGGCGCGCTCCGAGACTTTCGAGCGCCCCTTCGACGAGTACAGCGTGCCCGAGGCGGTGCTCAAATTCCGGCAGGGCTTTGGCCGCCTCATCCGCACCAGGAACGACCGGGGGGTGGTGGTGGTGCTCGACAAACGCGTGCTGACCAAAGCCTATGGCAAGGTCTTCCTCGACTCGCTGCCGCGGTGCACGGTGCGCCGCGCGCCGCTGGCCCAACTGCCGAAGGAGGCGGCTTCGTGGCTTGCGGCAGCGGATAAGTAGCCGATCGCGCGGATGGCGGCGAGCTATTCCTCGAACAGCGCCGCCACCGGCACGCTGAAACCGGGCAAAACGTCCTCATTCAGCTTCTCCGACACATCCTCCCGGCGATCATCAGGCGACATGATCTCGACGCTCAGTTCCGGGGCCACGTCGCGAAAGCCCGTTGGCTGTTTACGCTTCGCGTAGCGTTCCGCCGAAATAGTAGCCGGGCCTGCGCCGCGCACCGTGTCGGGGTTGCGGCGGATGTAGAGGCCAACCCCGCCCACGCGCACTAGCCCCACCTTCCGTTGCCGGACGAAATCCCTGAAATAGTACGCGAAGTTGCTTTCATACCCGCCATGAAGATCGCCGGTTGGGCTCATCGGCACAACCCTCCACTCGATCAGTTCGCATGGGCCGATATCGCCCAGCGCCGGAAGCTCGGGACCGGTCGGCAGTTTGTCGGCAGATACGACGGCCATAAGGGGCAACCTTTCACTTTGGCGCGATTCTACATCAGTCCGCGAATTGACGAATCGCCCACCGGCTGGCTATAATCTCGCCCAACAACGCGCGGGCATTGTCGCCTGCGCGGTTTGTTGACTCGGACTTCATTATTCCATGCAGGAAAGACAACGATGATTGATGTGAACAACCTCCGCAAGGGCACCACCTTCACGATGGATGGCCAGCTGTATCGGGTGCTCGACTACAGCCACAACAAACCGGGCCGGGGCAACGCCACCATTCGCACCAAACTCTACAACCTCAAGACCGGCGTCAACCTCGAAAAGACCTTTGGCTCGGGTGAGCGCGTGCAGGACATCCGCCTCGAAACCCGCTCGGCGCAGTTCCTCTACAAGGATGGCGACCTGTATTACTTCATGGATAACACCACCTACGAGCAGACACCCATCAACGGCACGTCGCTCGGCGATCATGTGGACTATCTCAAAGAAAACCTCGATGTGAAGCTGACGTTCTACGAGGAGCAGCCGATCGACGTGGAGCTGCCGGCCAACGTGGATTTGAAAGTCGTCGAGAGCGAGGCCGGTGTGCGCGGCGACACGGCCACCGGCGCGAACAAACTGGCCACCACCGAGACCGGCCTCAAAGTCCAGGTGCCGCTGTTTGTCAACGTCGGCGACACCATTCGCGTCAGCACCGAGACCGGCGCGTATGTGACGCGGGTATAGTCTGCCCCTCTTTCCCTCTTTTCCCGGAAACAAAGGAAACGGGGGAAATGCCGGAAACCAGCCAATGCGAACCCCAGCCGGTTTTGAGTGCGAGTTCTTCCACGGCGACTACCATCGTGGTCGCAACGTAGAGGCGTGCCGGCTGATCGACCGCAACCCGCGCAGCGAGAAGTGGAATCGAGGGCTGTGCAAAGATTGCCGAGTGCCGCGCGTGCTGCGCGCCAACGCCTGCCAGCACCTCGTGCTGGAGGCCACCGTCGTGAAAACGATGTTGGGGCTGGGCCGCAAGGTGCAACTGCGCGCGCACTGCACCAGGAGCCGGCAAGCGGTCGCCGAGCCGGAGGTCGGCTGTGGGCAATGTCACAGCCTGAGCGCGTTTGAGCAAGCCGCGCCCGACGGGTGACAGCCGCTGTGATCAAGACCCTGCTGTTCGACCTCGACGACACGTTGCTCAGCAACGATATGGGGACCTTCATCCCGGCGTACTTCCGGCAGCTCGTCTCTCACTTCCCCGAGGTCGCGCCGGAAGTATTGGTCGGCGAATTGATGGCGGGCACGCAGGCCATGCTGGCCAGCACCGACCCGGCGCGCAGCCTGCGGGCCGTCTTCACCGAGAACTTCGCCGCGCCGGCCAACTCCGACCTTTGGGCGCGCTTCGAGACATTCTATCGCGGTGAGTTCAGCCAATTGCGCGCCCTCACCGCCCCCCGCCCCATCGCGCGCCAGGTCCTGCAGTGGGCCTTCGCCCGCGGCTATCGCGTCGTCGTCGCCACCAACGCGCTCTTTCCGCTCAGCGCCATCCGCGAGCGCCTGCGTTGGGCTCACGTGGATGATCTGCCCTTCGATCACATTACTCACATCGAGAACAGCCACTTCGCCAAACCTAATCCCGAATACTTCGCCGAGGTCATCGCTCACCTCGGCGTGCGCACGGCGGAAGCGCTGATGGTCGGCAACGATTGGAACGACGATATCGTGCCAGCGGCGAAGCTCGGCATCGCCGCGTGGTGGGTTGCGCCCGCCGATAGCGCGCCCCGCACACCCGAAGCGCAACCGGTGGGGATCGGAGACCTGGCGGATTTTCTGCGTTGGGCTGAAGGTCAATTGGCAGGCTTCACCCCGCCGCCCGCGCCGCCCGGGCGGATACCGTATCGGCTGGCCGGCAACCTGGCCGTGCTGTTGGCCAGCCTCGACGCGGCGAGGCCCGACCAGTGGACGCGCCGCCCCGCAGACGGCGAGTGGTCGCTGACCGAAATCGTCTGTCACTTGCGCGATGTAGAACGCGAAGTGCACCAGCCTCGCCTGCAGACCGTGCTCACCACCGACAATCCCTTCATCCCCGGCATCGATGCCGACCCGTGGGCAGCGGAGCGCGACTACCAATCCGAGTCCGGGCCGGAAGCGCTGGCGCAGTTCGCGGCGGCCCGCCAGCAAACCCGAGCCATGTTGAGCGACCTGGCGGCCGAGGCCTGGCTGCGGCCTGCCCGGCACGCCTTCCTCGGCCCGACCACGCTGGGCGAGATCGGCGGCTGGTTGCTCGATCACGACCGCATCCACCTCGAACAGGCCCGCCGCACCCTGGCTGCCCTGCCCTAAAGCTGCGGCGATCAATTCACATGCGCCTCCGCGCCAGTGTCCGTCGGATGGATGGCATCGCGGATGAACCACTAGTTTTGTTCGTTCGAGTAGTTGTGCCAATCCACCCGCTCGGCGCGCGGCCACCGGCTCACCCCCTCCGCCGCGCGTGATGGAAGAAATCAGCCAGCACGGCCAACGCCCGCAGGCCGTCGAGGGCGGGCAAATGGGATAGGCGGGGTCCGGGCGGTCGTTGTGGTCTGCATGTCGGTCTCCCTGGCCCGGTGCGGGCCGGCCATGCAGACACCATGCGCGCGCAAGTCCTCCGCCCGGTGACGGCTCGGTTACCGGGGGGGTTACGGTCTTCCTTGACCGTGACGGAAGGCCTACCCGCGGCCACGGCTACTCCGACTATAATTTGCACACGCTCGACCGCTATTTCAACATGGCCCAACCCGGGTAACGGCAACGATCGCCGAGGCGAACCGGCGCGCATCCCGATTGGATGCGCCGGCCTCGGCTCACTCACATCCTCTTTTCTCACAGGAGACTCCGATGGTGACCGTTGGTTTATACTACGAAGTAGTGCCGGGGAAGGAAGCCGCGTTCGAAGAAAAGGTCGAACAGGTGATGGGAGTCCTGGGCGGCAACCCCGGCCACCTCAAGAGCTTCCTCTATCGGCGCGTGCACGAGCCGAACTCGTATGCCATCATCTCCGAGTGGAGCTCGCAGGCCGAGTTCACCAACTTTGTGCGCAGCGAAATCTTCCGTCAGGTCACCGACTGGGGCAAAGCCGAAGTGTTGCAGGGTCGCCCCAACCACAAGGTCTACGGCCACGAACGCGATCTGCGCTGACCTATGACGACCCCCACCCTCTCGACCGCCGCACCGGTCGCCGCCACACACGCGAAGTTCCGGCTCGGCCAGCTCTTACGGCTGGCCACCTTTCAGATCGGTTCGGCGCTGGGCGATCTGCTCGTCACCAGCATCTGGAACCGGATCATGATCAATGAACTGGGCATGCCGGCCGGGCCGGTGGGCCTCCTCATCGCGCTGCGCTACCTCATCGCCCCGCTCAGCCTGTGGGCCGGCCACCGTTCGGATACCAGGCCACTGTGGGGCTTGCGCCGCACACCGTACATCTGGCTCGGTCGCGGGTTGATCGTGCTCTCGTATCCGCTGCTGCCGCTCAGCCTCAGCCGTTTCGGCTCCAGCCAGGGCGACGCGCTCGGTTGGGTCGAGGCTTTCATTTGCTTCGTGATGTATGGCACCGGCACCCTGCTCTCGGGCAGCCCGTTCCTCGCGCTCGTGCGCGACTCGGTGCCGCGCGAACGGCGCGGCCTCGCCATCAGCACCATCGAGACCGCCCTCATCGTCATGTTCCCCATCGCCGCCATCAGCCTGGGCCGCGCCATGGAGACGTATAGCCTCGAGCGTTTTTGGATGGTGACCCTCGGCGTGATGGCCATCAGCGCCTTCTTTTGGTTCTTCGCGGTGGTCGGGGTGGAGCCACGCGTGGCCGCGGCGCGCCGGGGCGCGGAGGCCGCGACCCTCAACGTCGTCGCCACCTTCCGCAAAGTCTGGCAAGACACTGCCACCCGGCGCTTCTTCATCTTCCTCGCGGTGGCGACGCTGGCTGCATGGATGCAGGATGCCGTCCTCGAGCCGTTCGGCGCGCAAGTGCTGCAGCTCGACGTTGGGCAGACGACGCGCCTCTCGGCGTACTGGCAGACGGCCACGCTCGTCACCCTCATCGGCAGCGCCATCTGGCGCCGCCGGCAGGGGCCGGAGCAACAGACGCGGCTGACGCAGGTAGGCCTCGGCATCATGGCGGCGGGGATGGCGCTGATTGCGGTCTCGGCCTTCGCCGCGCAACTGAATCTCCTGCGCGTCGGGCTGATCGTCTTCGGCGCGGGCTTCGGCTTCTACACCTTCGGCGGCTTCAGCCTCCTCGTCGCCATGACCTCGGACGCCGACGCCGGCATGTACCTCGGCCTGTGGACGATCTGCGTGCTGCTCTCGCGCGGCCTCGGCATCGCCCTCGGCGGGGTGCTGCGCGACCTCTTTCACGCGGGGACCGGATCGTACGAAATCAGCTACGGCGTAATCTTCGGCCTATCGGCGCTGGCCCTGGCGGCGTCGGTGGTCTTGCTGAGCCGGGTGGATGTGCCGGGCTTCGCGCGCCGCATGGCCCGCAGCGGCGAGGTGGATACGACCATCACCGCCGGGATCTGACCATCAGCCACATGCCGATCCTCCAGGCCAGCGCGCTCCGCAAGATCTTTCACCTCGGCCAGCACACCGTCAACGCGCTGGACGGGGTGGATCTTGTCGTCGAGAAGGGCGAGTTCGTCGCGCTGATGGGCCCCTCGGGCAGCGGCAAATCCACGCTGCTGCACCTGATCGGCGGGCTGGATAGACCCTCCGAGGGCGAGGTGACCCTCGGCGAGTTACGGCTCTCGCTGCTCGACGACGACAAAGTCACCGTGGTGCGGCGGCGCAACATCGGCTTCGTCTTTCAGTTCTTCAATCTGCTGCCCACCCTCAGCACCGAGGAAAACGTCGCCCTGCCGCTGACGATTGACGGCCAGGACCACCGCAAGCATCAGGCCGAGATCGACCGGTTGCTGCGCCATGTCGGCCTCGAGGGGCGGCGCAGCCACAAGCCCGATCAGCTCTCGGGCGGCGAGCAACAACGGGTGGCGATTGCGCGCGCGCTTGTCACCCGCCCCGCCATCGTGCTGGCCGACGAACCCACCGGCAACCTCGACACGCGCAACGGCGCCGCCATCATGGAACTGCTGCGCCAGTCGTGCGCGGATTTCGGGCAGACCATCATCGTCGTCACCCACGACCCGCGCGCCGCCGCCTTCGCCGACCGCGTCGTCTTTCTGCGCGACGGGCGCATCGGGCACGAACTGCGGTTCGAGGCCGGCAGCGCCATCGAGCGGCGCCTGCGCCTCATCATCGAGACGATGGAAGGCTTGACAATCCCGTGAGTCTGCGCGGTCACACAAAGGAGCACGACGAAACAGCGTGTGACTTCGTGGATCCGCCTGCAAATGCATCGCACCGCCTTCCTCGCCCTGCGCGCGCTCCGCACCCGGCCCCTGCGCACCGCCCTCACCACCTTCGGCATCGTGCTCGGCGTGGCCGTCATCCTCAGCATCAACATCACCAACACCAGCACGCTGGCCGCCATCACCCAACTCTTCAGCGAGTCGTCGGGCAGGGCCAACCTCATCGTCACCCATGCCGACGCCGGCGTGAAGGGCTTCGACGAAGCGCTGCGCGACCGGGCCGCGACCGCCGACGGCGTGTTGGCCGCCGTGCCGACCGTGCAGGAGCAGGCGCTGGTCGCCGAGGATGACGCGCGCGGGCAGATCGGGTTGAGCTTTTTCGGCCTCGTGCCCGGCGGGCTGACGGTGTACGGGATCGATCCAGCGCAGGACGGGCGGGTGCGCGAGTACAAGCTCGTGGCCGGGGAGTTTCTGTCCGCCGACCTCGATACCCCGAAGATCGTGCTGGTCAAGGATTTCGCCGAGCGCCGGGAGTTGGGCGTCGGCGACCGCCTCGTGCTGCGCACGCCGACGGGCAACGTCAAGCTCACCATCGTGGGGTTGATGGCGAAGGAAGGGCCGGGCCGGCTAAACAACGGCGCGTTCGGCGTCATGCCGCTGCGCACGGCGCAAAAGATCTTCGACCGCGCCGGCGAGATCGATCAACTCGATCTGGTGGCCGCGCCCGGCTCGACCTCCACCGCGGCGCTCGACCGGTTGAAAGCGGCCCTGCAGGCGCGGCTCGGCGCGGAATACGCGGTGCTGTACCCGGCCACCCAGGGCAAACGCGTGGCCCAGATGGTCAGCGGCTATCAATCCGGGTTGGACATCTTCAGCCTGATCGCCGTCTTCGTCGGCGCCTTTCTAATCTACAACGCCTTCAGCATGACGGTCGTCGAGCGCACGCGTGAGATCGGGATGTTGCGCACCATCGGCATGACCCGGCGGCAGATCATGGGGCAGATCCTGATCGAGGCGGTGTTGCTCGGCGTCATCGGCTCGGCCATCGGCCTCGCGCTCGGCATCGTGCTGGCGCAGGGCCTCATCCGACTCACCGAAGTCTTCCTCGCGCAGGAAGTGCGCGAAGTCCAAATCCCACCCGAGGCGTTGGCGCTCGGCGTGATCGTGGGCCTGACGGTGACGCTCATCGCGACCGTCATCCCGGCCTGGCAGGCGAGCCGCATCTCGCCGCTCGAGGCGCTCCGGGTGCGGGCCAACGCGCGCCAGGGCTGGGGCAGCCGCAACAGTTGGCGCCTCGGCCTCGGCATTATGCTGCTGGCGTTGATGGTGCTGTTCGCGCTGCGCCTGCCGCAACCGCTCGGGGCGCGCGTGAGCAACCTGGCGGTGCTGGGGCTGATGTTGGGCGGCGTGCTGTTGATCCCGGCGATGGTGAGCCTGTGGGAACGGCTGGCGCGGCCGTGGATGCGACGACTGTACGGGCGTGAGGGGCAACTCGGCAGCCGCAACCTCGAGCGCGCGCGCTGGCGCACCGCCCTGACCGTGGCGGCGCTGATGATCGGCGTGGCGATGATCCTCAGCGTCCGCGCCGTGACCAGCGCCTTCGACAGCGATCTGCGCAGCTGGATCGAGGTGTACATCGGCGGCGATTTGTTCGTGTACTCGTCGCTGCCGATGAAGAACGACTTGCAGGCCAAGCTCGCCACCGTGCCGGGCGTGCAGGCCGTCACGCCGATTCGCTACCTCGACGTCAGGCGCGTCAAGCCGAACGGCGAGACTGAAGCCCTCGCACTCACCGCCGTGGATCCTACCTCGTACGGGCGCGTGACCTCGTTCGCGTTCACGGCCAATCAACTCGAGCCGGCGCAATTGATGGATGAACTGGCGCGCGGCGATACGGTCTTTGTGTCGAGCGTGCTCGCCGAGAAGTACGGCCTGGGGCGCGGCGACACCGTGCGCCTGCAGACGCGGCGCGGCGAGCGCGACTTCACCGTCGCGGCGGTGGTGGTGGATTTCTACAATCGCGGGAACGTCGTCCAGGGGAGTTGGGAAGATCTCCAGCGCTACTTCCGCGTGGAGGATGCTAGCGCATACCTGCTGAGCGTGGAGCCGGGCGTGCCGCTGGCCGAGGTGCAGCAACGGATTGATACCCAATATGGCCGGGCGCGCGACCTCACGGTGCAGACCAACGAGTCGCTCAAATCCAGCGCCCTCGGCCTGATCGGCCAAACGAGCAGCCTGTTCGATGTGCTGGCCGTGATCGCGATGGTCGTCGCCTCGCTCGGCGTCGTCAACACTATGACGATGAACGTGGTCGAGCGCACGCGCGAGCTGGGGATGCTGCGCAGCCTGGGCATGACGCGCTGGCAGATCGGCAAGATGATTCTGGCCGAGGCCGGGCTGATCGGGTTGATCGGCGGGGCGTTGGGGTTGCTGTTCGGGCTGTTTCAATCGCGCGTCGTCATCCTGACCGTAAACGCCACGGCGGGCTACGACCTGAATTACGTGCTGCCCGTGCAGGGCATCGCCGTCAGCGTCGTCATCGCCCTGCTCGTCTCGCAACTGGCCGCGTTATGGCCGGCGCTGCGCGCGGCGCGGTTGAGGATCATCGAGGCGATCCAGTTTGAGTGACCTCGCCCCCGGCGGCGAATCTGAGTCCACAATGTCGCAACCCATTCTTGCGCTCGACTCGCTCGACCTCCACCCGGCGCTGGCCGGCGGCAAGGGCGCGAGCGTCGCCCGGCTCAGCCGCAACGGCTTTCGCGTGCCGCCGGGCTTCATCATCACCACCGAGGCGTTCGCCGAATTCATGCGCGCCGTCGGGCCGGCGCCCTCGCGCGAGCGCCTCCTCGCCACCCCCATCCCCGCGCCGCTGGCCCGCGCCATCCGCATGGCCTATGGCCGATTGCGGGGCAGCGTCGCCGTGCGCTCGTCGCTCGTCGGCGAGGATTCGGCGGAGGCGTCGTTCGCCGGACAACTGGACACCTTCGTCAACGTGGAGGGCGAGGCCGCCCTGCTCGACGCCGTCCGCGCCTGCTGGGCCTCGGCCTTCAGCGAGCGCGTGGCGCAGTATCGCCTGGATCATCGCGCGCCGGATGAAGTGAGCATGGCCGTCGTCGTGCAGCGGATGGTGGCGGCGCAGGTGGCGGGCGTGGGCTTCAGCGCCGACCCGCTCACCGGCGCGGACGTCGTCGTCCTCGAGGCCGCGCGCGGGCTGGGCGAGGCAGTGGTCAGTGGCCGCGTCACACCCGATCGCTGGGTGATCAATCCGCACGGCGCCATCCTTCAGGCCTCCAATCCACAATCAGTGGTCATCAGTCCCGCGCTCCTAAATCAGGTCGTCGGCCTCGTGCGCCAGATCGCCGCGCAGGCCGGTACGCCGCAGGATGTGGAGTGGGCGTGGGACGGCGAGACGCTGTTCGTCCTGCAGGCGCGGCCCATCACCACGCCGGCCGCCGCTGTGTATTCGAGCAGGTTCGTCTCCGAAATGGTGCCCGGCCTCATCAAGCCGCTGGTGTGGACGACGACCACGCAGGCCATCAGCCGCAACGTTTTCGCCAAAGTCTTCGACGATCTGCTCGGCCCGGGCGCGGTGGACACCACCACGCTCGTCGAGCGCATCCATTCACGCCTCTTCGCCAACGTCACCCTGCTGGGCGAGGTGTGCGTGCGCCTGGGGTTGCCCGCGAACTTCTTCGAGACGATCACGCGCGGGGAACGGGCCGAAGGCCGGCGCGCGTTGCTCTCGCCGAAGAACCTGCGCGCGAAGCTGCGGCTGGCCGGGTGGGCGTTCCGCCACGCGCGGGCCGAGGCCGGCATCCGCGCCTTCATCGCCCGCCGCGAGCGCGATTTGCAGCCGTTCCGCGCCGCAACCTGGTCGGGCAATACTGAGGGTGAGTTGCTCGCCGCGATTGACTCGCTGGTGCGTCTGCACGGCGAGGCGCAGTGGTGGATTTTCATCACCGCCCTCAACATGAGCGTGCGCAACCGGTTGATGACCCGCCTCGCGCAGCGCGCCGCGCCCGAGGTCAAGCCCGGCGATTTGACGCGCGGCGTGGCCGGTCTGCGCACGCTCGAACCGAACCTCGCCCTCGAGGCCCTGGCCGCGCAGGCGCGCGGGTTGGAGGAGGCGACGCGCCGCTCACTGCTCACGGAGGAGGAGGCTGCCATCCGCGCAACGCTCGAACGCTCCGCCGCGGGCCGCGCGCTGCTGGCGGGCATGGCGGATTTTCTCGCGCAGCACGGCTCGCTGAGCGCCAACGGCACGGACTTCTCGTTGCCCACCTGGCGCGAAACCCCGTTGTTCGTGTGGCGCACGCTGGCCCGCCTGGCCGCGCAGCCATTCGTCGCACCCGAAGCGGCGGCGGCGCAGCGGGAGGCCGCGACCGCGCAAGTGCTGAGTCAATTGCGCGGCCCGCGCCGCTGGCTGTTCACTCGGCTGCTGGCTTCCACGCTCACGTACATTGATCTGCGCGAGCGCGCGAGCGGCCAACTCGCCGCCGGCACGCACGAACTGCGGCGCGCCTTCCTCGCGCTGGCCGAACAACTCGTGGCGCGCGGCGTCATCGCGGAGCGCGACGACATCTTCTATCTGACGCTGGCGGAAGTCCACACGGCGGGCGACTGGCGCGCGGTGGTCGCGGCGCGCAGAACGGAGATGGAAGCCGACGCGAAGCTGGAGTTGCCCGAGACGGTGCGCGGCACAGCGCCGGCCCTGCGCCACGCCCCGCCGCCCGAGGGGTACGCCACGCTCAACGGCATCGCCGGCAGTTCGGGCATCGCGCATGGCATCGCGCGTGTGGTGCGCGACCCGGCGGAGGCCCCGCTCACACTAACCCAGAGCGATATCCTTGTGGTGCCGTTCACCGATATCGGCTGGACGCCGCTCCTCACCCGCATCGGCGGCATCGTGGCGGAGACGGGCGGGCAGCTCTCGCACACCGCCATCGTGGCCCGCGAGTACGGCCTGCCCGCCGTGGTCAGCGTCCGGCGCGCCACGCAACTGCTGCGCGACGGCCAACCCATCACCGTGGATGGCGGGCTGGGGCGGGTGTACCTGACTCCATCGCCGTAAAGGCGCGCCCCAACCGGGAGGTCTGCCATGTTGATGACTCTGCTCGCTTTGCTCACCGGCTATGTGTGCGGCTCGATCTCGTTTGCGCGGCTGGTGGGCCGCCTGGCCGCGCCGGACCGCGATCTCACCGACACCAGGCTGGACATCAAGGGCACCGATGAGAAGTTCGACATCGGCGCGGTGAGCGCCACGACGGTCTCGATGCACCTCGGCCCGCGCTGGGGCTTCGTCACCGCCGTGCTCGATATGCTCAAGATCGTCGCGCCGGTGCTCGTCTGGCGCTGGCTCTATCCCGACGAGAAATACTTTCTGCTGGCCGCCGTCGCCGGGATGGTCGGCCACATCTGGCCGGTGTGGTTTGGCTTCAAGGGCGGGCGCGGGTTGACGGCGGTGTACGGCGCGCTCTTCGCCATTGACTTCATCGGCGCGTTCGTCACCTTCTTCGGCGGCATGGTCGTCGGCATCTTCATCCTGCGCGATCTGCTCGTGGCGTACACCGCCGGTCTGTGGCTCCTCATCCCGTGGCTGTGGTGGCGCACCGGCGACCTCGATTACGTGTGGTATGCGCTGGCCGTCAACGTCATCTACCTCGTCTCGATGATCCCCGACATCCGCAAGTACCTCGATTTCAAACGGCGCGGCCTCGGCGGCGACATCGGCGAGGTGGTACAGCTCACCGGCCTGGGGCGCGGCATGTATCGCCTCGCCAAACGCTTCGGCGTGCTGAAGGAAAATCGGTGACGGCTCAACCCATCGTCATTTTCGGAGGCTTCCTCAGTTTTCCCTCGGCCTATGAGGGGATGCGCGCGACCCTGCAAAAGCTGAGCGGACAACGGGTGGAGATTGTGCCCGCGTACACGCACGAGTGGCTGACGACGGTGGTGCCGGCCGGGTGGGCGTTGCTATTGCGGAAGCTCGAGGCGACCGTGCGGGCCGCGGCGCGCCGGTCGGCCACCGGCAAGGTCACCGTCATCGGCCACAGCTCCGGCGGGGTGATGGCGCGGCTGTATCTCGGATCGGAGCCGTTCGAGGGACACCGCTTCAACGGGCGCGAGTTCGTGGACACCCTCATCACCCTTGGCAGCCCGCATTACAACCACACCGGTGGCTACAATCGCCGGCGCGTCGAGCAATGGTATCCGGGCGCGTACTTCGCCCCTGACGTTCGCTACATCTCAGTCGTGGGCAGGGTGCGTCAGGGCAAGCGCAACGGCACGTTCGGCGAGCGGATGCTGTTCAGTTCGTATGCACGGCAAGGTGGCAAGGGCGACTCATGGGGCGATGGCCTCGTCCCATTTGAATCCGCGTTGCTGGCCGGGTCGCAGCACATCATCGTCGAGGGTGCGGGCCACTATGGCCTGCGCGGCGGCGCGTGGTACGGCACACCGCATATCATCGAAACGTGGTGGCCGCTCACGCGCGATGCATATCGGCCAGCGCGGTGAGCGCGGCGAAGTAGCCGCACATGCCGTGCACGCCGCCGCCGGGCGGCGTGGACGACGAGCAGATGTACAGGCCTTTGACCGGCGTGGCGTAGTGGGGGAAGTGCAGGGTGGGCCGCGAGTACAACTGAAGGATATCCTGCGTGCCGCCGTTGATGTCGCCGCCGACGTAGTTTGGGTTGTAGCGCTCGATCGCGGCCGCCGTTCGCACCGACCGCGCCAGAATCAAATCGCGAAAACCCGGCGCGAAGCGTTCGATCTGCGCTTCGATGTTCGCGCACACATCGCGCGTCGAGCCATTGGGCACGTGGCAATACGCCCACGCCGTGTGCTGGCCGTGCGGCGCGCGCGTGTCGTCGAAGAGCGTATGCTGCGCGAGCAAAACGTACGGCCGCTCGGGATGCTCGCCGCGCCACACCGCTCCCTCGCTCGCCGCGATCTCATCAAACGTGCCGCCGAGATGGACGGTGGCCGCGCGCGCACACTCCGCGGACCGCCACGGGATGGGGCCGGACAGCGCGAAATCCACCTTGCACACGCCCGGGCCGTAGCGGTAGTTCTCGAGTTGGCGGCGGTAGCTGGCGGGCAGCCGGTCGCCGGCGAGTTGCACGAGCTGGCGCGGCGTGACATCGCACAGCACCGCGCGCGCCGGGGGCAATTCACTCAACGACTTCACTTCGTGGCCGGTCTCGATCTCCCCGCCGAGCGAGCGCAGATGCCCCGCTAGCGCCTCCACGATCCGTTGCGAGCCGCCCCTCGCAAACGGCCAGCCGACGGCGTGGGCGCTGGCGTTGATGACCAGGCCAAACGCCGCGCTGATCGTCTGCTCGAGGCGCAGGATCGAGTGCCCGGCCATGCCGGCGAACAGCGCCCGCGCGCGCTGCCCACGGAACAGAGTCGAGGCCAGCGTCCGCGCCGGCCAGATCGCCCCCAACCCGAAGCGCGTCAGCAAAAATAGATTTTTGGGCGGGAAGGGCAGTGGGCCGAGCAGGTCATCGGCGAGGCGGCCCCACTTTTCGACCAGCGGCGCGAACAACCCGCGATACGCCGCCGCGTCCGGCCCGAGGCCGGCCGCCGTCGCCTCCACGCCCTTGAGCACGTCGCCGGCGCAATACTCGGCGATGACGGCCGAGCCATCGTCCAGCGGATGCGCGAGCGAGGCTGCGGGGTAGACCCATTCGAGGCCATGTTCCTTCAGCGGCAAAGTCTGGAAGAAGGGCGAGGTCAGCGCCAGCGGGTGAATGGCGGAGCAGATGTCGTGCGTGAAGCCCGGCAGCGTCAACTCGCCCGAACGGCAGCCGCCGCCCAGCGTGTCTTTGGCCTCGATGACGAGCACCTTGAAGCCCTCGCGCGCGATGGCGATGGCGGCGCTGAGGCCGTTGGGGCCGGAACCAACGATTACGGCATCGTAGCTCATAGCTGATGGCGCACCGGGCAGGGCCGATCGCTGCTGACAATCAAGGCGATGCTACCGGCCATTACCGATCAGCGTCCAAGGGCTTTCTTCACCAACGTCACCGGCATGTACAGTGCGGTGCGGATGGCCGAATTGTGCCAGATGTTCCCGGCTTCCGCCCATTGCATCCCTGGGTCGACCAATACGTTGCGCTGCTGCGGCTGGCCGTTGACGCCGAAGCGCGCGGCCAGGCTGCGCAGCGTGGCGTGCCAGAAATTATCCTCGGTCTTGTGCACGACGCCGACCCGGCAACCAAGTTCGTAGAGGGGGTCATTGGCGCGGATGAGGGCTTGAATCTGCGCCACCGTCGCTCCCTCATCCTCGTGCGCGCTGAAGGTGATCATGCCGGCGAAGATGTGGCCCTCGGGCGTCATGAAGCTGAACGAGACGTCGTCGGAGTAAATGACCATGATGCCGGTGGAGATGAGCGGCGAGCCGCCGGGGCCCGTCATCCCGCCCGGGCCGGCCAGGTTGAGCACCGCCACCCCGCCGGCCTGCACGCCCTGCGCCGGGGCATAAAAGCGATTGCCGGCCGGCCAGAAGTTCGGGAACTCCCGCTTCCAGACTGTGACCAGTTCAGCCGGCGTGACGCTCGCGCCGCTTAGCCGCACCCAGTACGTCTTCTGCCACATCTGGCCGAAGCCTTTGAGTGGGCCGGACAGTCGCCGTCCGCCGACGTTGAGATTGACAGCGTCGTGCGCGACCGTCGGGGTGTGCAGCTTATCGACCGGCTTGGCCCATTCGCCCTCACGGGGTGATTCAGTGGATGACATGTTGCACTCGACAGCGCCGGGTGACGGGGTGACGAGGGGGTAACTCGCCACGGCGTCCCACCGTCACTGAACTGCCAACGCTTCCGCTTCGGTGCCGAAGATGCCGATGGCTTCGTTGAGACGGGTGAGTTCAAAAATCTGCCGGTAGTGCTCGCTCAGCCCGCAGGCGAGCAGTTTTTGCTTCTGCCGGTTGGCGCGGATGAGGAGCGTCACCAGCAGACCGATGCCGGAGCTGTTCATGTAATCGAGCCCGGTGAAATTGAGGATGAGCGTCCGCGCGCCGGCGGTGGTGGCTTGCGTGTATGCATCCATCAGCGCGGTCTCGGCGGCGGCGGTCACCTCACCGCGAATATCCAGCACACTGGCGTGACCGCTGAGGTGGCGAACAGTGAGGGTGGCTTGGGCTGGGGTCATAGTGTTTCTCCTGGCGTGGCTCTATTTCGATAGCAGCGCCGCTTGTTCGTCGGGATACATCGTCATGAAATCCGACAGGCGGGTGATCCGGAAGATTTCGGTGTAGTGCGGGCTGAGGCCGCAGGTGAGCAATTGGCGCCCACCCTTGCGCGCCCGCGCCAGCAGCCCGACGATGAGGGCGATGCCGGTGCTGTTGATGTAGTCTACCCCGCTGAAGTTGAGCAGGATGGACGGTGGCCCGGCGCCCTCGGCCTCGGTGTAGGCCGTGGTGAGCGCGGCATCGGAGCCGCCGTTGATCTCACCGTGCAGGTCAATGATCGTGTGGCCGACGGCGCGACGCACCGTCGCATGAAAAGGCGTGCTAGTGGACATCGGAACCTCCCAGACGCATGATCAACTCCACCGTGTGATGTTCGGCATCACTGGCCGTGTTCATCTCATCCACCAGATTCTGAATGAGGAACAGCCCCCAGCCGCGCGGCGATTGCAAACCGGCCAGCTTGGCGTCGAGGTCGGGCGTCGCCGGCTCAGGCACCGGTTGCCCGCCGCCGTGGTCGGTGATGTGGACGGCCACCGCGCCATCGCCATGCAGCACCCGCACCTCCACCGGTTGGTCGGCGCGATTCTTGTTGCCGTGTTCGATGGCGTTCATCGTCGCCTCGGCCACGGCGGTCTTGAGCTTGTCGAGGCGCGCGGCGGGCAATCCAAGACCCGCGACGGCGCCGGCCACTTGCTGCATCACCGCGCGCTCGTTGCCCGGCTGGCTCGGCTGCGTGAAGCGCGCCACCTCGGCCCAACCTTCCGCTTTCAGCGCGCGGTCTTCCCGGAACTCACCCTCATCCGCCATCGCCTTCTCCACCTGGGCCAGCGGGTGCTGGCGCTGCAGAACGACCAGCGTGGTGTCGTCCTCCTGTTCGTAGCCGGGGCCGGTGAAGGCCGCCCACTGCTCGAGCAGAAAGGCGATGATGGCCTCGCCGCCCGCGTGGTCACTCAACAATTGCGCCAGGCGCGGAAAGCCGAACATCTCGCGGCGCGCGTTGTGCGCCTCCACCAGCCCATCGCTGTACAGCAAGACGGAGTCACCGGCAACGAGCATGATCTCGCGCTCGTCGTACTTCATCCCCGGCAACAAGCCCAGCGGCATGCCCGTCGCCCGCATCTCGTGTACGCCGGCGGCGGTGCGCCAGTACGGCAGATCGTGCCCGGCGTTGGCATACTGCAACCGACCGCTGGCCGGATCGAGGATGGCGTACAGGCAGGTCACAAACATGTTTGGCGGCATGTCGGGGCACAACAACTCGTTGGCCCGCTCGAGCACCGCGCCCGGCGAGTTAAGTTGGATGGCCGCCCCACGCAGGATGGCGCGCGTGGTAGCCATCACCAGCGCCGCCGGCACGCCCTTGTCGGTGACATCACCAATGAGGAGGGCCAGCCGCCCATCGGCCAGTTGAATGAAATCGTAGAAGTCGCCGCCGACGGCCCGCGCCGGTTGATAATGCGCGGCGATGCGCCAGCCCGGGAGCGCGGGCAGTTCGCGCGGCAACAGCGTCTGCTGGATGAGGCGGGCGACGCGCAGCTCCTGCGCCATGCGCTCGCGTTCCTGCGCTTCGAGCTTTTGCTCACGCACGAGCTGGGCCACGCGCAGGGCGGGCGAGGCCTGGGTGGCCAGGGTGTTGAGCAGGCCGTGATCGTCGCCCGAGTAATCCTGTTCGCTGCGGCGCGGGCCAAGGTTGATCAGGCCAATAACTTCGCCCTGATTGACCAGCGGCACGACCAGCCGCGCGCCCTCGGCTTTGAGCTTGCGCAGCGCGGGCGAGTCGAAGTTGAGGCGTTCGACCTCGACCACGCCGCTGCCCTGCCGGAAGTAGGCGGCCAGCGGGTCGTTCGGCGCGATCTCCAGCGGCGCGACGGTGGCCGCCAGGCGCGGAGCCGGACTGGCGGCGGGCGGCGCCTGGGCGGCTGACTCAACTCGTTGGCCAGTGAGGGTCTGCCAAAAGCTGCGAAGGAGTGTCATCTTGCCTCCAGTCTACGCGGGCGGCGTCCGCCGATCGTTACGGCGAGCGTTACGAGCCTGGCTGGGTGTTGAAGGTTGAACGCTGCAGGTTGATCCACTTCTCAGTGGTCTCAGCCTTCTCGATGCTTGCGTGATGCCACCAGCTTGAGCCACAGACTCACGCTCTCCGGCTGCATCGTGTCCTGCACCACTTCGACCAGCCGCGCCGTCAACGTCTCGATGTCGGTCTCATCCCGGCACGTCGCCGCAAACTCAGCCAGCACTTTTTGCGCGTCATACTTCTTGCGGTAGAAGCGTTTATCAATGAAATCCTGCACGCGCTGGCGAAGCGGGAAGAACAGCGCGGCGATGGCCAACGTAGAAAGAACGGTGACGAACTCAGACCGCTGACCACCGACAGCAGACGTGAGATTTTGCAGGACGATGACCAGGCCAAAGTAGGTGAGGCCGAGCACGCCGCTGAGCAAGGAGTATTGCAAGGTGCGGCGGATGAGGATATCCACATCGTAGAGTCGGTGGCGTATCAGCGCCATGCCAACCCCCGCTACCGGCCCAAGCATGGCGGCGTTAACCAGATTAGCCCCCAACGGGTTGCCTAATCCAAAGTTGAGGCTGAGGCCCACAACGGTGAACAGAGCCATGAAGGCTACGCCCACCAGGAGCCACTTCATTTGCTGGTGCGCTTGAGTGTGACTGCGCCGAAACCGAACAATGGCGGAGGCAAAGACCAGCAACGCCGTGATGGGCAGGAAGATAAAGCCGAAGTTGAATAGCCCGGCATACCATTCAGCCGCGAGCGTTAGCGGCCAGGGGTTGTTGATTTGAAAAGCGGAGGACATGCGCCGCTCAAACATGGCCGCGGCGAGTAAGGGAAGGGCGAACAAAAGCAATGAAAGCCCAATGGCCCAGCGCCAGCCGGTTGAGGCAAAGTGCCCATCCGGGAACAGGCCCGCAATTAACAACAGCACACCAAAG
>CAZSNP010000039.1:0-32731 GCA_964608265.1 uncultured Anaerolineales bacterium
TGTACCTTGGCCACGCCCATTTTCGTGTCTGAATTTATGGGTCCACTATAGAGTGCCCGGGAAGGATTGGAAAAAATCGTTCAGGCCGCGCTCCCAAGTCCCCTGCGGGGGACGCACTGGCACAACATCCCAGGGTGACAGCCAACCTTCTATGACCAAATCGAGCCACCTGTGCACCAAATACCATGTGCTCAGCAGGAAGAGCAGTGTGGCACAGAAGACAGCAATGTGCACCGCAAACCAAGCAGGACTTGCATCTTCTCGTTCTGTCCAATTCGTTGAAGAATAGACCAGCCCCAGGATGACGATACCAAGTGCAGCTGGCAACAGGCCTGCCGCCCATTCGCCAATCAAGAAGTTGCGGGTAGCCAGCAGAAGGAGCGGGACCGCAAAGAGGGTACCAGGGAGGCGCAGCATCCTCAACGCCCTTCTTTGAAGTGAGCGCGCTCCATGCTTCAGTGTGGCGCTGGGCCACCACCATCGAGGACGAATGGACAAATGACCCTTCCGTAGCGCCATGCGCCAAGCTGGGTTGTCTGGCTGCCCCCAGCTCGCATCGTCACAAGATCAACTCTCAACAGGTAGGTTGGGTCGTCGTCAAGGAGGCTATCAATGAACGATGCTTCATTTTTCGCCCGGACGTTTCCAAGGCTCAAGGCAGCCAGTTTGTCTTCGCTCAACACAGGGAAAGTCGCCCGATATGGCGTGCCTGGGGGCCGAATGCCTAAAGCGATGGTAGCAGCATCGAGGCCTTTACCTCCAAGGACGACTGGATTGAGGCAGCTTCCATCAGGTTGGCGTGCGGCGATTGACCAGGCAGCGATGCCTGCAAGACCCATGAGTACAATGCTGAATGTGACCAGTGACAGCTTTCGTGTCATATTAGCCTCCACCATCTTCGCTGACGCATACCCCGTCTTGAGAATAGGCACTTTCTTGAGCTTCAGCCTATTACGGCAATGTCAGCTCACCGCTCATAAAATACCAAGCGGGATTAGGAATACCAATCTGGGTAACATCAATTGGCTCGCCGAGCTTGGCGAGGATCTCATCCCTTATTTGGTTCGCGGACACATCAACCAGCACAACGTTTGGGTCTAGCAACAGAGTGTCTATTGTCGTCAAACGCACTAAGGCCACAAAAGTGTAGATACCTTGATAACGGATGTTTTCCTCGGTTGGGAAAATCAGCCCTTGGGTCTCTGTCGGCCATACATAGACCGACACCTGTTGGCCGTCAGAATTGGCACCCAATATGCCATAAGAGATGATTTGCAGATCAGCCTGATCGGCAATGACGGCAAGATCATCAGCGGAAATCGCCTCTCGCATTGTAACGACTGCGAGAATAGGGCTGTCCATTTTGCCTTTCAATGAGGCAAGCAATTCAGTATTGAACTGGCGATAGTCTTGAAATTCACTGCTGCTCGAAAAATCCGCACGAGATCGCGCACGTAATCTACCAGAAGACGTTCGCAGAACCTCATAGCGAAGCCCATTCTCCGCTTGGCCAGTGTCATGAATCGTGACATGCTTGGGGGAAGTTAATTGATTGCCATTCCAGTTTTCTGGTGCGCTGCCCGAGCCCGGATTGGCCACTCGAGCCGAACCTCCACACCAACCCCAGTATTGCGTATTTGTATTGTGGTCTCTGTAAATGTTACTGTACTCAAACGTAACGTTCACCTCACCGGAAATGTTGGTTCCATTGCAAATCCAAATGATATCGTACTGATAGTTGGTGCCCGCAACAACGGAATTTGAATTCAGTGCGACCTCAACTTCCTCATTTACATTTGGACCAGGCCCGTCACAATCATCATAGGCAAATACCCCCGAATTGGGCAATGTCGTGACAGTGTAATTGACCCCAAGTTTGTCTCCAACTTTCGGGCTGTTAACACAGTCGGCAGTTTGATCATACTCCTCAAAATAGGAGTTGTTACGAATCTCATTCACTCCTGCTGCATCCCAGACCACATTCCTAACATTCGATCTTAGCCCGTTCGTTACACTCGATAGCCACATTACCCCTGTGTACGGAGTACCGGCATATATCCGACTCCAAGCCACAGTCATAAGCATGACAGCAAAGGCAATCAGAGCTATCGGAACACGATACTGTTTCATTGTGGTCTCCTGGGTAGGGCAATGTTGGCAAGTTGGTTACACGATAGCCCATGAATATCACAACCACATCTCATTTCTGTAACAGTTGTGTAACAAAAAGATGAGAGTTTTCGTCTAGGGTCCGTCCCCGCTGGCCGCAGCGAAACCATCTCAATCGCATAGGACGCCTGTCATGCTGCATTTCCCACGCAGTCCGGGCATAATGGACAGCCGGAGGCACCACCCCTATGCGCGAACGCGAGAACGTCCGGATCCACCCCACCGCTGAAGTGTCCGACCAGGCCGAGATCGGCCCCGGGACCCGCATCTGGAACCATTGCCAGGTGCGCGAAAACGCCACATTGGGCCGCAACTGCATCCTGAGCAAAGACGTGTACGTGGATGCCGGCGTGCGCATCGGCGACAACGTCAAAATCCAGAACGGCATCTCGGTCTATCACGGCGTCACGCTGGAGGATGGCGTGTTCTGCGGCCCGCACATGGTCTTCACCAACGACCGCAACCCGCGCTCCATCAACCCTGATGGCTCGCTCAAGGCGGCAACGGATTGGGCGCTGAGCGAGACGCGCGTGAAGACCGGCGCCTCCATCGGCGCGGGGGCCATCATCGTCTGCGGCCTCACCATCGGCCAGTGGGCGATGATTGGCGCGGGATCGGTGGTGACAAAGGACGTGCCCGACTACGGCCTGGTCTACGGCAACCCGGCCCGGCTGCGCGCCTTCGTCAGCGCTTACGGGCACAAGATGACGGTGAAAGCCGAGACCGCCGAGGGCGTGGTGATGATCTGCCCTAAGAGCGGGATGGAAGTGTTGATCCCTCACTCGGATTACTCAAAGCTGGAGAGCTAAACCACGAAGAGCACAAAGCACACGAAGAAACACAGAGAAACTTAGTGGCCTTCGTGGTCTTGGTGGTTCAAAAACATGATCCCCATTTCAAAACCCTTTATCGGTGAAGAAGAAAAACAGGCAGTGATGGAGGTGCTCGACTCGGGCATGCTGGTGCAAGGCCCGCGCGTGGCGAAGCTGGAAGAAAAGTTCGCGGCGCTGTGCGGGACCAAACACGCCATCGCCACCAGCAACGGCACCACCGCCCTGCATCTCGCGCTGCTCGCCAACGGCGTCGGCCCGGGCGACGAGGTCATCACGGTCTCGTTCACGTTCATGGCCACCGCCAGCACCATCATCATGACCGGCGCGAAGCCGGTGTTTGTGGATGTGGAGGCCGAGACCTTCAACCTCAACCCCGATCTGATCGAGGCCGCCATCACCGCGCGCACCAAGGCAATTCTGCTCGTGCACCTGTACGGCTATCCGTGCGATATGGGCCGCATTATGGCCATTGCCGAAAAGCACGGGCTGAAGGTAATCGAGGACGCCTGCCAGGCCGTCGGCGCGACGTACAACGGCAAGGTTGCCGGCAGCTTCGGCACGGGCACCTTCAGCCTGTACGCGACCAAGAACGTGATGACGGGTGAGGGGGGCATGATCACCACCGACAACGACGCCATCGCCAAACAGTGCCGGCTGATGCGCCAGCACGGCATGGAGCGCCGCTACTATCACGACATGCTCGGCTACAACTACCGCATGACCGACCTGCACGCCGCCATCGGGCTGGCGCAGATGGAGCGGCTGCCCGGCTTCAACGCCCGCCGGCGCTTCAACGCCGAGTACTTCAACGCCAAAATCGAAAGCGTCATCACACCCACAGTGAAAGATGGCTACGGCCACGTCTGGCATCAATACACCATCCGCGTGAACGCCGGGCGCGACCGCGACGCGGTGGTCAAACAGCTCAGCGACAACGGCGTCGGCGCCGGCGTCTTCTACCCCGTGCCGTGTCACCAGCAAGGCTATGTGCGTGAACTCATCGGCGCGGTGAGCCTGCCCGTGACGGAGCAGCTGGCGCGCGAGGTGATCTCGCTGCCCGTGCACCCCGCCCTCACCCAGGCCGACCTCGAAAAGATCGTGCTCGAGGTCAACCGGCTGTAAGCGCACATTCGCTCAACAAAGAGAAACCGGCCTCCATTCGGGGCCGGTTTCTTTTTGATTCGAGACGGCACGGTTGTTGCACCCCCTTCACCGGGATTTGGGTTGGGAGGTGAATGTGGCAACACTGATTGTTTTGGGTATTGCAGCGGTCGTCGTCTCGGCCGCTCTGCTGATTGCGGCCTGCGTGGCCTCAGCGCGGTTTTCACGCCTCGAGGAGGAACACGAAAAGCCGATTTTTGTGCGCCGCACCCTGCCTTTGGCCCGCAAACGCCGGCCACGCGGCACCATCGGATAGTGCCCCGCCCGCGCAATCCGGCGCGGGATCTTCACAGGTTCCTTATGGCTCCATTCCCGCTTCTCTGATAGGATATTGGTACTTCGGGAGCGCGAGGGACCAATCATGTTGATATTTCTGATTGTGCTGGGCGTGGCGGCAATGGTTGTTTCGGCTGTTCTCTTGATTGCGGGCTGCATGGCCTCCGCACAGATGAGCGAGCGCGAGGGTTGGGCCGAGCGGCCCCTGGTCAGCCACGCACTCGCCCGCCGCGCCGTCCGAACCCCACTTCAACAGCGCTAGAGTCAAAAAACTCGTTGCCGGCCTGGCAACGAGTTTTTGTTTTCATCGGCGGTAGTTGAAGATCACTTTACTGCCGTCCGGCTCGATTTGAAAGGGCAGTTCGCGAAGCTGGCTGAGCGCCGCGCGGACTGCCTCACGTTTTTCCGGCGGGCAGTACAGCAGCAGGAACCCGCCGCCCCCGGCGCCGGCGATCTTTCCGCCAATCGCCCCGGCCCGCCGCGCCGCCGAATACATCTCATCAATCTCGCCGTTGCTGATCTGGCTGGCGAGTTTTTTCTTTTCTTCCCACGCCTCGTGCAACAACTCGCCTAACGCATCCACCTGGCCGTCGAGCAGCGCGGCCCGGCCCTGATGCACCATTTCCTTCAACCGGCGCAGTGAGGCCAGCCGTTCGGCGATGTTGTCCTTCTGCTCTTGGAGGATGTTGTCGGCTTTGCGCGTGACCCCGGTGAAGAACAACATCAGGCTCTCGTTGAGGCGGCGCACCTGCGCCACCGGCAACTGCAGACGCTGGCTGAACACGCCCGACTTGGCGAACTCGAAATAGCGCAGCCCGCCAAAGGCCGCGATGTATTGATCCTGCACCCCGATCGGTTTACCCAGGGTGTCGATCTCAATCTCACACGCCTCGCGCGCCAGTTGCTCGGCGGTCGGCAGGTCGCCGCGGAAGCTGTAGAGCGCGTGCAGCGCGCCGACCGCGACCGTGCTCGAAGATCCCAGCCCGGAGCCGGCCGAGGGGATGTCACCCATCGTCGTGATCTCGATCCCGTTGGCGATACCGGTTTTGCGCAGTGCCTCGCGGATCAAATCGTGCTGAATCTCATCGACCGATGCCACCATCTCCTGCTTGGTGTAGCCGATACGCAACAGGCTATCGAAACGCTGCTTGACCGTGACGAAGATGTACTTGTCGATGGAACACGACAATACACACCCGCCCTCGTCGTTGAAAAACTCGGGGAAGTCGGTGCCGCCGCCAAAGAAGCTGACCCGCAACGGGGTCTGAACGATGATCATGGTCGTGCTCCGTGCGGATTACGTCTCTTTTTCGCGGAAGTACTCAACGGTCCGCGCCAGCCCGTCGCGCAGGCTCACCGTCGGTCGCCAGCCGAGTTCACTTTGGATCCGGTCGGAGTTGAGGTAGATGTAGCGCGTCTCACCGAGTTTGGCCGGCCCGTAGACGGCGGCCTGCGGATAATGCGTAACGTCTTTAAGCGTCTCGAAAATCTCATTCACCGAGGTCGGTTTGTTCGTGCCGACATTATAAATTCCATCGGCCCTGGGGTGTTCGAGCGCGAGCAGATTGGCCGCCGCACAATCGCCGACGTAGGTGAAGTCACGGGTCTGCGCGCCGTCGCCATTGATGGTGACGCGTTGGCCTTTGAGCATCAGCCCGGTGAAGATGGCGACGACACCGGCTTCGCCGTGAGGGTCCTGGCGCGGGCCGTAGACATTCGGATAGCGGAGCACCGCATACTCGAGGCCGTAGAGTTGCTTCCACATGAACAGATAGTGCTCGACGGTGTGTTTGCTCGCGCCGTAGGGGCAAATGGGGTTGATGGGATGCTTCTCGTCCACGGGCAAATACTCCGGCTCGCCGTAGACCGCGCCGCCGGTTGAGATGTAGACCACGCGCCTGACGCCGTAGCGGCGCGCGCATTCGAGCACATTGATGGAACCGCGCACGTTGACGTCGGCGTCGAACTGCGGGTCGGCCACCGATTTGCGCACGTCCATCTGCGCGGCGTGGTGATCGACGAACTCGGGCCGTTCCCGCTCGAAGACCTCGGCCAGCTTCGGGTCGCGAATATCCATTTGATAAAACCTGGCTCGCGAGTGAACATTGGAGCGCCGCCCGGTCGACAGGTCGTCCACGATCACGACCTCGTGCCCACGCTCGATCAACAAATCCACCACATGCGAGGCGATAAAGCCAGCGGCACCGGTCACAAGGACTTTCATAGGTTCGATACTCCAGAGAAAGTGGAATTAGAGGACAGTGAACGGCCCACCGGCAGGGCGGGCCGTTCAGTGGATGTGACGAACGAGGGTCGTTTAGTACGCGCCCCGCCCTTTGATGACGGCGGGCAGGGTCTGAAAAAGTATCTGCAGGTCAAGCCAGATCGTCCAGTTGCGGATGTAGTACATGTCCATCCGCACCCGGTCTTCATAGCTCACGTCCGAACGACCGCTGACCTGCCACAGGCCGGTCAGGCCGGGTCGCACCGTCAGCAGGTTGAGGCCCCATTGATTGTACTGAGCCATCTCCTGCGGCGCGATCATGCGCGGGCCGACCAGCGACATCTCGGCCAGCAGCACGTTGAGCAGTTGCGGCAGTTCGTCGAGGCTGAATTTGCGCAGCCACTTGCCGACGCGGGTGATGCGCGGATCGTTCTTGAGCTTGTGGTTGCGCGCCAGCTCTGCCCGCAGTTCGGGATGCTGCTCGAGGATACGATCGCCATTGACGTGCATGGTGCGGAACTTGAAGGCGTCGAACTGTTTACCGTTCAGCCCCATCACCCGCCGCCGGTAAACGACCGGGCCGGGCGAGTCGAGTTTGATGGCGACTGCAATCAACAACAGCAACGGCGAGATGAGGAGCATCCCGGGCAAGGTCAACACGTAATCCAGCGCCAGCTTGAGGATGCTGTCGACGCCCGTCAGCCGCACTTTGTTGACGTTGACCAGCGGCACATACGCCACTTCCTGCACCTGCAAACCGGTGGTGATGATCTCGTACAGCCCCGACGACAGGCGCAGGCCCACATCATCCGAATTGCTATAGCGCTTGAAGATGTCCAGCATCCGGTCGCGCGACGAAATCGCGCTGGTAGACAGGATGATCTCCTCGACGCCGTAGCGCCTGATGATCTTGTCGAGCTGATCGACCGAGCCCAGAGATGGCAGATTGTGGAACAACAATGTCCCGGCCGGGACTTTCTCGTCAATGAAGCCAATCAGCCTCAAGCCCGAGGCGCGCGCATTCAGCAGTTGTTCCGCCAGCCAGCGCCCTTCCTGATTGGCGCCGACGATGACGGCGGTGGAAAGCAAATAGCCCTGCTCGCGCAGCGCGTACATCAAGCGCCGGGCAGTGAACCGTCCAACGGCCACGAAGAGGAAGCCGAGCGCCCCGGCCACCAGCAGCCAGCCACGGGCGACGGAGAACCGGTCATCGAGGAAGTTGAGGCCGATGACGGGGATAAGCCCGACGGTCACTGCTCGAAAGACGAGGTTATATTCGCGTGCGCCACCCAACAAGTTCTGTTTGCGGTAGAGCCCCAGCGCAAAGAAGATGACCATCCACACCGGAAAGACGAAACTTACAACCAGCCCTTCATAGTAATAGAAGTCCGGAACACCTTCGCGGTTGAAGATCGGCAGGTCGAGGTTGAAACGGATGGCATACGCAGCCAGGAAAGCGAGGTTTACCATGATCGCGTCCATCGCGGCCAGGCTGGCCACGACCCCGGCCCAGCGGGCGCGCCGCGACAACGGGCGCGCTTCGCCGACGGCGTTGCCGGCCAGGGGGGCCAGGTCTTCCAAGACGGGTTGGGATGACATCGTGGTCTCTTTTCTGACGGATGCAGTGTGACGGAGCCGACTTTCTCCGCTAGGGTGTGCGAGCGCTTCCTGGTCGGGCGTCACGGTGAGTGTCGTTGCGTTCAGCGGTTCCGTACCTGCGGCCAGCACCACATCTGATTGAGCGGCAACCTGATAGGAGAGCGTGCTTTTGGGCTGTGGCCTGGCAGTCATCGTTCACATCGGCGCGAGATTGGCGGCGAAAACGGAACCGCTGTTACCACTAGTGCGTGAGGGAGTTGCGCCCAGCGATGGGTCACGCTTGCGAGCACGCTAAAAATAAACCACGTCCGGCTTAGGATGAAATAACGCTTAAGTCAGGTTGTGAAAACAACAGTGAGCCGCTTCAACGCGAGTTGATTTTCTGTCCCTGCTCGCGTGTCACCCCCCGCTGTCCTGGAAGGAAACAACCGGACAGCATATCCGCAGGGGGACCTTTGCCCTTCCATCCCCTGAACGAAGATAGTCAAACCGGGAGCCAACCACAATGGTGCTGGAGTCCTACACCCCCTCACCCACCCCATTCTGCGCCCGGACTTGCCGGCGACTCATCTTGCAACAACAAGAGCCGAGGCGTATGCCTCGGCTCAAAGGCGTTCGATGGAGGAAGCGATCGTTCAGCGGATAAAGAACGAAAGCGCCACAAGGATGGCGATAAAACTCGCTGCCAGCACGCCGATACGGGTTAAGTCCTTGCGCGTCTCCGAGTAATCGAACGCAGGTGTGGCCGGCTCATTATAGTCACTGCTGCGCGAACTCGCGGTAACCGTGCCTACAGACAAAGTTGGGCCGGTGTTCAAGGGAACGTTGGGGGTGCGCAGCTTGCGGGCCTTACGAATCTTGCTCATCGTCTCTTCTCATTGAGTTTTCAAGTCAGCAGTGACGACAATCCGTTTGTCATCCACCAGGTAAGGATAACACGAAATCAGCGTCAACGAGGCCTGCGGGGTTGGCGCCAGCACGCTAACCTCGGTCGGCAGCACCTCGCGCCAACCGGTGATGATGTACGTGAACGCGTTGCTGTGCGTTTGCACCTGCACCTCGTCACCAGGCTGCAATTGATCGAGGTGGCGGAAGATCTGGCCGTAGATGTCATTGTGCGCCGAGAGCACCAGGTTGCCCGGCTGCCCCGGGTCACCGCTGCCGATGTACTGGCCGACGCCCTTCTTCAATTGCTCCGGCCCATCCCCCATGTAAATCGGCGCATCAACGTTGATGGCCGGGATGATGAGGCGGATGGCCTGCTGCGGGCCCTGGGTAGGGATGACGGGCGGCGGCATGGCCGCGACGATTGAGCGCAGGTTGGCCGGGATCTCGTCGTAATTGGGGATGAAGGCGCCTGAGGCATCCGGCGGTTTGTGCCCACCGGGGAGCACGACCGTGGTCACGATCGGCGTCGGCACGAGGGTCGGCAAAGCCTGCACGCTCTGTTGCATCATGGCCGCCGCCTCGCGGTTGAGGCTGCCGAGCACATTCGCGCCGGTGTAGACGATGTATGCCAGCCCGACGACGGCCGCCACCTCGAGCAGCAACAACAGCCCGTCGAGGACGCGGCGCGGGCGGCTGGGCGGCGCGACGGCGCCTGTCGCCGAGGGTCGCTCGGCGGGCGATGCGCCGACCGGCACCACCGGCAGAGCGCGGCCCGTCTCGCGATAGCGGGCCAGACGCGCCTCGCGCGCAACGCGCTTCTTCTCCACCAGCACTCGTTGCAGTTCGTCTACCGATAGATCGTCAACTTTCCGGCGGTCTTGCATCTCACATCCCGAACACTCAAGATGGCGTACAAAATAGTCTGAACTGGACGGGAATGCAAGTTGTGTGCCGTCAGGGGTGCATTTCTACATTTTGGCGGGGCCGCATCCTGAGCGGAGGCCAGCCGCTTTTGCGGGCCGCAGTCGAAGGAGCGGCCAATAATCTGGAATGCACCCGCCGTCAGCGAGTTGCGAGAAACGCGCGCGTCGCCGGCGCCAGACCGTTACGGGTGCGGTAGAGCTCGGCTTTCAGGCGCTCCAGCTCCTGGGCGGTATCCACGTCGTACCACGTGGGCAGCAGCGCGACTTTGAGCTTGTCGCGGTCGGCGATGGCGAGCGTATCGCGCATCACATCCGGCGTGGACATTGGTACCTCACGCAGCAGGCGCGGTGCGGGCCGGTTAAGACCGATGAGGTAATAGCCGCCGTCCTCGCACGGGCCGAGCACCACGTCGGCGGCCTCCAGCGCGGTGAACGCCTGCCGCACATAATCCGCCGGCAACGTCGGGCTGTCGCTATCCATGATGACGGCGCGCGTGAACCCATCGTTCAGACAATGTGTGAGGGCGTTGTCGAGCCGCTCCCCCAAATCCGCCCCCACCTGGGGCACGCGGCCAAAATCGGGCGCGAGCTGCGCGAAGTAGCCGGCCTCGGCCTGCGGCGCGAAGTTGATGAGGCGAGTCACCTCGGGCACCGCGCGGACGATGTCGAGCGTGTCGCGCAGGAAACACTCGTACAACTGCGCGGCCTGTTCGGCGGTGAGCGGCGGGGTGAGGCGGGTCTTAGTCTGCCCGGGCGCGGGCCGTTTGGCGATGACGAGTAGGGCGTGCATGCAATTTCAGATGTGAGATACCCGCGTACAGCCAGCTGAGGCCGAGGGTGATGGGGCCGAGCCAGGATTCACGCCACAGGCGCGGGGGCAGCGGGCCGCCGCGATAGAGCACGAAATCAAAGACGATGGTCTTCCACAGCGCAGAGTACGACAGTAACACGACGAGGCGCGAGAGCTTGCCCTCGGGCAGCAGGGCCGCCAGCGCCAGCGGCCACACGGCATACCACGCCTGGAACCACAGACACGCGATCAGCAGGTAGAAGAGCAACACGTTTGTGAACGCCCGCACCATCATCGCCCAGGCCGGCTTTCGCCACACACGCCACGCTTGCGCGAACGCCGCAGCCCCGGTGAGCAGCAGCGCGGTCTCCGCCACCACCCTCTTGCTCGGGTCGCCGCCCAGCCAGGTTTCGAGATGGACCTGGGCCAGCGCCGGCAGCGAGGCGGTGAACAGCATGCTGCGCCGCTCGATCCCAAACGGGTCGCCGCCGCGCCAGAACGGCAGATAGGCCGCCAGGGCCAGGGCCGTGCACGCCGTCATAGTGATCGCGAGGAAGAGGGCGCGCTGGCGGACGCCGCGGGCCGCTCGCAAACCGGCGGCCACCACAAGGGGCACCAGGAGCAGCGGGATGAATTTCACCAGCGCCCCGCCCATCAACGCCAGCGCGCTCAGCGTGTAGCGGCGCTGCGCCAGCGCGTACAGCGCCAGCACGATGAAGAACACCATCACGCTGTCGTTGTGCCCGTTGCCGGCGGTCTCGTACAGTACGAGTGGATTCCACGCAAAGAGCACCACGCCCTGCAACGCGCGTTCGGGCGCGCGGTGGCGCAACAGGCGAGCGATCAACCCGACGCCACCGGCGTAAAACAACAGGCCCAGCGCCTTGAACGCGAGGACGTTCTCCACCACGCCCTCACCGGCCAACCGGCTCGCGCCCGCCGCCAGCATCTCCCACAGCGGGCCGTAGGCCGACGTCGCGTCACGCCACGCGGCATAGTAGAAAAACGGATCAATGCCTTTGTACGCGCGCGGTGTCTCGTAAAACGGATTGCCGCCGTGCTGCGCAGTGATGCGCCCGCGCGCGATGTTGTCGAACACATCCGCCGCGCCGATGGGATACAACCACAGCAGCATGACGTTCATCGCCAGCAGGCTCGCGCCCACGGCCACCCACACCGAGCGCGGCTGCGGCCCGCGTGCCAGCCGCCAGGCGAGGTAGTACAGCGCCGACAGCGCGGCGAAGGTGAGGACGAAACCCGCCTGCCCCAGCGGCTGATTGCGTGTCAGCTTGCTGATGTCGGCCAGCGGGCGCGGGCCGAGGGCGAACAGGTTGTAGCACACCAGCAGCCCGCCCCAATACAACACCGTGCTCAGCCCACCGAGGGCAAGCATGGCCGCCCAACGCTGGGTGGTGAGGCGTGAAACGTGAAGTGTGAGGGGCGCGGGGAGTGACAGGGACATACCTATCTGCTCACAGTCACAGAGCTACATGCCTTCATGTTTGTGCCTCGCCTTTCTCTGTCCCCGGCTAATGGAAACGCCCACTGCATCTCCGCGTCCACTCCCCTCTCCCAGCGGGAGAGGGGTTGGGGGTGAGGGAGAGAATCAGGCGCCCTCAACTCTGCAACCGATACACTTTCAACTCTCCCTCAATCCCCTTCACCATCACCCGCTGCATCTCCGGGCTGTGGGCCTGGATCAGAGACTGCGCCCCGGCCTCGGCGCAGATCGTCTCGGTGAAGACCACATCACCGCCGCGCGAGAGGGCCTGCACGCGGGCCGCCACGTTCACCGTCGTGCCGAAGTAGTCGGGCCGGTCGTTGAACGTGACGCCGAGGCACGGGCCGCTGTGGAGGCCGACCTTGAGGCTCAGCCGTTCGTCGTCGCTGAGCCGTTCGCGCTGATTGAGCGCCGCGATCCGCTGCTGCATCGCCAGCGCGCCGGCCAGCGCCTCCGCCGGGGAGTCGAAGGCCGCCATCACCGCGTCGCCGATGTTCTTGATCACCACCCCGCCCGCCTCATCCGCCGCCGCGCGCAACTCGTCGAAGTGCAGGCGCACGAGGTGATAAGCGCGCGGGTCGCCGCGCTGCGCGTACAGCGCCGTCGAGCCGGCGAGGTCGGTGAACAGGATCGCAACGCGCGCGACCTCCACGCTCTCCTCCGGCAACAGCCGCTGGCTGGGGAACAGGCGGCGGAACTCGGCGATGAGGAGCAGGGCCTGCCCGCTGACCGGCCCGAGGCGCGCTTCGACCCCGGCGCGGAAGTCTATGTCGTTGGCGTCGGTGTACAGCGAACGGAAGCGCGGGTGGACGCTAAAGGTCACACGCACTTCGTTGTCGAGGCGCGGCCCGAAGCGTGAGTGGCACAGGCTGCACTCCTGTTCGTGCCGCACTTCGCCGAGGCCGGCGTGACCGTCGCAGTGGCCGCAGGCCGGGCAGCGCACATCCCAATGCAGCGTGACGAGGCCTTCGTACAACGCCGCCACCAACACGCGCAGCGTCGCGCGTTCATCCAGCCTGAGTTGCTCGGCGACGTAGCGCGGGTTGACGTGATAGACCTCGCGCGGTTGCGCCTCGTCGAGGAAGGCGGCCAGCCGGTTGCGGATGACCGCCGGCACGCCGTGCTTGTGCAACTGCGCGGCGGCGGCGTGAAGTTCGGGCCGAGGTTTGGCGAGGGCCAGCATCGAAGCTAACGGCGAAGGCGCGCAGAGCGCAAAGGTTCCTTGCGGGCATTGCGTCCCGGCGGTTCAGACTCAAAAAGCATAGCGCAGGGTCACGCTCAGGATTCGGTAACCGGCCAGCACCGTGCCGCGCAGCGTGCCGCTCACCTTGGATTGCCCGGCACGGCGGGTGTGATAGCTGACCGGCACCTCGACGATCCGTTGCTTGCGGCGCGCCATCTTCACCAGCATCTCGGTCGGCCAGCCGAAGGTCATCTCACCCATGTCCAGCGCCAGCACGGCTTCACGCCGCACCGCGCGGAACGGGCCGAGGTCGCTGACCCGCACGCCGTACAGCGCGCGGATGAGGGCGGCGCTCAGCCAGTTGCCGAAGATTTGTTGCGGCGGCATCGAGCCGCGCTGGACGTTGCCCAGCGCGCGCGAGCCGAGCGAAAGATCAGCGCGGCCGTCGAGCACCGGGCCTAACACGCGCGGCAACTCCTGCGGCAGAAAGCTGTGGTCGGCATCCATGAAGGCCAGCACCGCCGCGCCCGCGGCGGCGCGCACCCCGGCGGCGCAGGCCGCGCCATAGCCGCGCCGCGACTCGCGCACCACCTCCGCGCCCATGCGTTCGGCCGCTTCGCCGGTGCCATCCGTCGAGCCGTTATCCACCACAATCACCCGTTGCACCACCGGCTGCGCGAACGTGGCGCGCACCAGTTCGCCGACGCACTCGGCTTCGTTCAACGCAGGCACGATCACCGCGACACTCATTTCCTGGCCTTGACCTCCGCCGCCAGCGCCTTGGGATTGTTCGTGCGCGTGTTGCGAACCGCGCGCAGCAATGTGACCTCGCGGAAACCGGCGGCGCGGAACTCGTCGAGGAAGGTCACGCCTTCCCTGGCGCCGGCCACTCACGAAAACCAATTCGTGTTGTCGGCCAGCTCCTGCGCCGAGAGCGGCTCTTTGAGAATCAACTCCGCGCAGAACAACGCCCCGCCCGGCCTGAGCACACGCGCCAGCTCGCGCATGATCTGTTCGCGCTCGGGGTTGAGGTTGAGCAGGCCATTGACGAGCGCGACATCCACCGCAGCCTCGTCGAGCGGGAGGCGTTCCGCATCGCCCGCGCGAAAGGTTACGTTGCGCAGCCCGGTTTGTGCCGCGGACGATCGCGCGCGGGCCAGCATCGCCGCGCTGAAATCGAGGCCGGTGACGTGGCCGGCCCCGCCCACCCGCATCGCGGCGATCAGCGCATCCATCCCCGCCCCGCAGCCGAGGTCGAGCACGCGCGCGCCCTCGGGCAAATCGGCGAAGACGGAGACGCACGAGACGCCGGTGAAGGCCTCGACGGAGGCCGCCGGCACGCGGTCGAGCCACTCAGCCGGGTAGCCGAGGCCTTCGGCGAAGACGCGGCCCACTTTGAACGGGTGCTTGGCGGCCGGCGAGTCAGCGACGTGCGAGTAAGCGGCGTGAACACCATCACGCAGGGTGGGGGTCATGTTGCACCTCGGCTCTCCCTCATCCCCGGCCCGTCTCCCGCCGGAAGAGGGGAGCGAGCCTGGGCAAATCGAGGCGGTCGAAAACGATGAAGCGCTGAAAGCAGAAGCAGCCCATACAGCGGCCAATACTCGGCGGCCTGCGCCCACGGCACGACGCGCCATTGCACAAAGAACACATAGGCCAGCGCGATCGTGCCACTGAAGATCAGCCAGGCCGTCAGGGGCGCGAGGCGGAAGCCGAGGAGCTTGCCCGGCTGGACGAAGAGCGCGCTGAGCGGCGCCAGCCAGAGCAGATACCACGGGAAGAGATTCTGGGTGGTGAGCGTGAACCAGCCGATGAGCCCCACGCAGCGCAGCAGCGCGCCTTTGCCATCGTCAAGGGCGAGTGGCCGCGCGACAAAGTACACGCCCATCGCGGCCAGCCCGCCAAACGTGACCGCGTTCGCCGTCAGCGCGCGCGGCCAGCCGAAAAGGTCGGCCAGGTCGAAGGCCGCCCGCGCCAGGCCGAGGTTGAAGTTCTCGTCAAAATACTTCGGCAGAAAACCGATGACGCCCGGGCCGATGACGAGATAGGGCAGGTACGGCAGCGCCAGCGCCAGGGCGAACGCCAGCCCGGTTCGCAAGGCGGGGCGCAAGTGCCGCCACGATAGCGGCAACAGCGCGGGCAACAGCAGCGCCGGAAAGAACTTCACCGCCGTGGCCGCGCCGAGCAACACGCCAAGCAGGCCGGGCCGCCCCGTCACCCGCGCCCAGAACGCGCCGATGAGCAACGGCAGCATCAACCCATCCACATGCCCGGCGTGCGCGACCTCGAAGATCAGCAACGGACTCCACAAATAAATCAAGACGCGCGCCGGCGGTTGATCGAAGAGTTTGAGCAGCTTCATCAGCCAGACCGCGCCGAGCAGTTCGGCCAGCACAAAGGCGAGCTTGTAACCGGTCACGCTATCGCCGACCACGCGCCACAATCCGGCAAAGGCCAACTGCGCACCAGGCGGGTACACCGTCACGGCCTCTTTGCGGTTGATGAACTTCCAATAGGCCTGCGTCACCGGGCGGCGCAATTCAAAGAGCTCCGGCGCTTTCGGTGGATACTGATACGGGCTGAGGCCGTGCGCCTGCACGCGCCCATCCCACACGTAGCGGAACATATCATCCGAGAGGGTGGGTTGGGTGGGGAGGAGGACGAGGCGGAAAATGAACGCGAACGCGAAGATGGCGGCGAGCGTGAAACGCGAAACATGCTGCGTGCGGAGCACCAGCGCGCAGGCAGCCAGGTAGAGCGCAAAGGCTCCGAAGTAGGCGACCTCGAAGCCCAGGGTGTGCTTGCGCAGATCCCCCAATCCCAATGCGGCCAGATACGGCAGCAGTGAGGCCATGCCGAGAAACAAAAGCAAAAAGGTGCGGCGAGACATTCGAGCGCCTGGTTACGGGTTATTGGCCCTGACCAGTAACCAGATTCCGTTCACGTCAGCCACGCCAGGGCCTTGCCCAACCCGTTGCCCTTCTGCGCGGCGGCGACGAACATCGGGCGCAGCCACTGGTCTACCCCCAACCAGCGACCGGAGGGGATGGCGGCCATGACAACGGCCAGCGCGACGGTCTGGTGATAGATCCACTCCCACTCACCCGGTGTGCCGCTCAGCCCGAGTTGCAGTTGCAGCGCCATCCCGATCGCTACCAGCCCGCCAAGCCGGCTGAGCAGGCCAAAGATCAGGCTGACGGCGATAAACGACTCCATCGCGAACACGGCGTAGCCGAACCAGCCGATGTTGGGCTTGACGAAGCTGTCAATGAAAGCGCCGTTCGCGCCGGTGATGAGCGTCACGTCGAGGGCGATCTCCGCCGGGCCCTTGTTGTCGAGGTTGGCCTCGAAGAACTTGCGCGGCTTCTTGGCGTACACGCTCTCAAAGCCGATCCAGTCGCACAGGCCCTGTGTGCGCTGTACCTTGCCGTTCACCTCCTCGGTGAAGGCGAACTGCGCATTGCAGCCGAACGAGGGCGGCACCTTCCACCATAGTTGGGTGAAGAACATGTAGCCGAGGAACAAGCGGGCGATCAGCAGGCCGAGGTTTTTGAGGGTGGTTTCAAGATTTAAGCTCATGGATAAATGTCCCTTTCAGTTCGTTGTATGCGTTGCAGCGCGCCGGGCCGCTGAAGCGGCCACTACGAGCGGCGACTACGAGCAGCGACTACGAGCGGCCACTACGGGCGGCCACTACGGGCGGCCACTACGAGCGGCGACTACGAGCAGCGACTACGAGCGGCGACTACGAGCGGCCAATACGAGCGACTACTCCAAGCCGCTACAATTTCCCCGCCGCCCGCAGGCGCGCGGCGTGCAGGATGGTGATGACGCTCATGCTGTCGCGGATCTCGCTGGCGGTGACCATCCGCACCACGTCCTCGAACGAGAAGGTCTCGATTTCAAAAAACTCCGTGTCGTCGGGCACGTCCTGCGCGCGCACGAGGTGGCGCCCGACGTACAGATGCCCGGTCTCGCGCATGATGGATTTGCTGGTGAAGTAGGTGCTGACATGCAGCAACTCGCCCGCGTCGAAGCCGGCCTCCTCGCGCAGCTCGCGGCGCGCAGCGGCCTCCGCGCTCTCGCCGTCCTTCACCCCGCCGGACGGGATCTCCCACCGGTGATCCTCGCCGAAGACGTAGCGATATTGCCGCACCAGCACCACGCGGTCGTCATCCACAAACGGCAGCACGGCCACGCAGTCCGCGCATTCCACCACGCCGTAGATCGTCGTCTTGCCGTTGGGCATCTCGGCCACGTCCTCGCGCAGCCGCATCCACTTGTTTTGATAGACCTCGCGGGTGTTGAGGGTTTTCCAGGGTTGAGGCGGCATAATCAACGGAGGTGGCAACGGAGCGACGAATGAAACGGATTACGGCCCAGGCTCAACGGGCGTCAGCCACTCGGTCGCCACGCTTTGACTCGCGCCGGCCGTGAGCGTTACGGGTGTGGCCGGGTCGTAATCCAAAATCAAGGCATAGGTCTTTCCGCCGGAAGGGATGAGGTCAGCGACAAAGCCGCCCTCGGCGGACAGACGGCTGAAGGATTTTGGATTCTCGATTGGGGAGGGTGGATTGGAGAACGAGTAAAGCGCATCGCGGAAAGGAAGTTGTATCGAGAGGGACCCGCCGGTGCGCCAGGCGGGGATGAGCGGCTGGTTGAATTCGTAGGCGCGTTGCCACGCCGTGGCCACGCCCCGGTGGGGCGCCGCCGGTGCTGCATGCGGCAGGTACGCATACCGCAGCGTGCGCGTGTCCGGATCGCTCAGGCCCTCGCCGTCTTTGTCCGTCACCCAGCGCACGGCCAGTATCCCCAATTCGCTTACGCCGCTGATGCCCTGTAAGCCGTGGGTGATGAGCGTCAGCCCCGCCTCCGCGTCGGACACATCCGTCCAATACATCGTCGGGTAAAAAATCCTGCGCCGGTAGGTGAGGTCGCCGGGGGTGATGGGCTGCGGGTCGAAAGGATGCGTGAAGGCGGCGAAGCCCAAATCATCGGTGCGCGATTGTGTTTGCAGGGCGGTGTGCGTGTGGATGACGGCGCTGGTCTCGGGTAGGGCGTTGAGCGTGGCTATGATTTCGACCAGCGGGCTGCCGGCGCGCAGCGTGACTGTCTTCGTCACCGGTTGCCCGCCGAGCAGCAGCGTGACCTGCGCCCGCGCGAGCAGCGGGCCTGCGTCGAGAACGGTGACCCGCGCGGGCACATCGCTCTGCCGCGCCACGACGTCGCCAAAGCGCGCGCCGTAGATGTCGCCGGTGTCGGACCAATAGGTGAGGTCATCGCCGGGGCCGGATAGCAGGTTACGGGATGCGTGAAGGCCGGAGAAGGTGCCGCCGCGCGCGGGGTCGAGGGTGACCGAGGTGAGGCCGTTGCTCAGCGTGACGCCGGCTGCGGATCGGGAGACGGTGACGGCGGGAACCTCGCTCGTCGCAGAGGGAACGGCCCACCCCACGCCTGGGATCGCCTCCACGCGGAACGCCGCGCCCCCACCGCTCAAAGCCTGAGTGGGCAATCCGCCGGCCGCTGCTCCCTCGGCGACCTCCATGACTTCACTGCGCGGCCATGAGGTCGGGTTGAAGACGACGAGCGACGAGTCGATCCCCGCCGCAATATCGCTGAGTGCGCGCGCCAGGTCGTCCGCCGCCGCCGCCACCGTTTGCTCGAAGCGCGGCTTCTGCGCTGCCTCCCACACGCGGTCGAAGCTCACTGCGCCGAGGTTGTCGTAGTGGGCGCTGAAGGTGGCGGTGTACCACGCGCTCGACTGCACGCCGAACCTGGCCGCCGCCGTGAGGAAGTACTCGCTCTCTTTGTCGGCGATTTTGGCCAGCGGGCGCGAGCCGTAGAACCCCTGCCAGATCGGGTTGAGGTCAACTTCAAACTCGGGCAGGTCTTGCGTGGCGAGGTAGTGAAACGCGGTCTCGGGGTCGCTGACGATGAACTTGGTCTCGGAGGTGGCGTTGTTCGCATCCACAAGCCGCATGAGCTGCGGCAGCGGATCGAGGAAGTCGAAGCCCAAGGGGATGAAGGCGTAGCGCGAGGTGGTGCGCTCGAACTGTGCGGCCACGTAGGCCTGGAAGGCTTCCAGTTGCCTGGCTTCATCGTCGCCCGCGCGGAAGATGCCGCCCCAGGCGTCCGAATAAAAGACATAGGCCGTCAGCACCCGCGCGGCCGTCGCCGGTGACTTCCAGTAAAAATGCAGCGGCAGCGGCACGCAATCCTGATGATCGGGATCGCACCGGTGCTGCCAGCGCCCGATGAAGAGATACGGCACGCCGGCTTGCCGCAAAAAGGCGGGCAGGGCCGCCGAGTTGCCGAACGCATCCGACTGCCAGGCCGTGTGCGGCACATATTCTTCGCCAAATGTCTCGGCGATCCAATCGCGGCCCATCATCCAGTTGCGCACCTGCACGGCTGGCGCGGCCAGGCTGGTCTCCGGCTGCGTCAGGCCCGCCCAGGCGAAGGCGAATTGCCGGTTCTGCACCAGCGCGGTCAGTTCGGCGCGGGACTCGGGGTGCGTATCCCAGAAGTGTTTGACGAAGGCCACTTGTTCCAGCGCGTAACGAAAACGCGGCTCGGACTTCGCCATGCGGATGGCGCTGAGGATGTTGTTGTTCGCACGCTGGCCGTAATCGTCAAAGGTCTCGTGCCAGTCGGTGTCCCAGTGTGAAAAGGGAACGATGAAGGCCACGCGTTCGGCGTTGGCGAGCAGGGCTTCGGTCTCGGCATCGAAGGCGTCGTAGCGCATCACCGTCGTTGGCGGAGGGATGGGGGTGGGCTGAGCGCAGGAATAAAGGAAAGAAAGGAAGAGAAGGGAAGGCAGGCAATGCCGGGTCGCGGCTCGCTTTCCCCAGCGCAAGCCGTTTCCCCTGTTTCCTTCTGTTTCCCTGCCACTCGCCCTCACCATATGACGAGGCAGGTCTCGGTGCGGCGGACGCCCACGGCGCCCGCGATGCCTTCGGTGATTCAGCGCCCGAGTTGTTGCAGGTCGGGGCTTTCAACGAGTGCGATCAGATCGTAGCGCCCGGTGGTGACGTTGACCTGTTTGACCACCGACCCTTCCAGCTCCATGTGCGCCAGCTCCTTCACCAGATCCTGCACGCGGGTCGGCTCGGCTTCGATGAGGACGTAGGCTTGAATCATTTTTGAGTCATCTCCATTTCAGTTGCAGACGGATTATGTCCCACGCACCCCCGTTCCCCGGCTCCCCTGCAATCGTTGACTTCACCCGGAAGTCCACTCGCTCACCCTCAGGTGAACGTCATCAACGGCGCTTCGCCCGTCGCGGCGATGGCGTCGAGCTGCGCCTGGATGCGCCGCACGCTCTCGGCCAGCGGGAACATCTTCCTGCTCACCTGCATATCGGCGTCGGTGGAGAGTGGATGCCAGAACACGCCATCGAGGTTCACCGTGACTTCGGGGATGAGATTGCCCATCCCAAGTTCGACGCCCTCCTTCGAGTAGCCGCGTCTGGCGAGCGGGCGGATGAAGTGATCTTCATCCGGGATGCCGAGCGAACGGTGGAACTCGCAAATCAGGTCGAGGCGGCCCGTGTTGGCCGGCGTCTCGGTGGAGGAAAGCCGCACACGGAAGCCGCGCGACTGCAATAGCTGGATGCCATCCACCGCCTTCTGCCATGTGCCCGCGCCGCGATAGGCGTCGTGATGTTCCGGTAGGCCGCCGTCGAGGCTCACTTGAACGATGAGGTTCTCGCCCACCGCGCGGGCCACGTCCTCCAAGCGGTCGAGCCGGGTGCGCGTCGCGCCCGGTATCCGCTGGCCGAGCAGCATGGCGTTGGTGAGCACGCTCGTCTTCACATGCAGCGCCGAGTAGCACAGCATCTCGTAGATGTCGTTGAGCAGAAACGGCTCGCCGCCGGTGAAGAAGATGTGATCGAAGCCAAGGGCTACCGCTTCATCCACCAATTGTTTGACGTTGTTCAGCCCGATGGCGCGGCGCGGCACGTTCGGGCCGGACCTGGCCACGCAGTATGAGCAGCGCAGGTTGCAGTCGTAGTTGGTGTAAATCCACAGCTTCCACTGAAACGCGGAGCCGGTGTTGGGTTCGGGGATGGGGAGCGGCATGGGCAATCGAATGATAGCTTAGCGAGGTTTATCCGGCGCGGGCCGCCTGGCGGCCCGTTCACTGAGCCACAACAGCGCACCCACCCCGGCGAACAACACCACCACCACCGACCCCGTCCAGCGCCAGAGTTGCTCTATCAAATCCACCGTCGGCCCGGGCACTTCCGTTCGCCTGGGCGATCGCGCCGCTGCCACGAACTCGGACTCGGTTGCATCGAGGCCGGAGGCCGGGGGCGACGTGAACCCGGCGGCCAGTGTGGTCGGGCTTTCCGTCGGCGATTCGGTCGGCGCTTCGGTCGGTGATTCGGTGGGTGATTCAGTCGGGGCCTCGGTCGGCTGCTCGGTCGGCGCCGTCGTCGGGTTGGGCGTGGGGGTGAACGGCGTCGTCGCGGTCGGCGGGGCCGTGGGTTGCGGTGAACTCGTTGGCGCCTGAGTCGGCGATTGGGTGGGCTGCTCGGTCGGCTGGGCCGTCGGCGCCGCGACGGTAGCCGTAGGCTGCGGCTGTGCCGTTCGCGTGGGCGCTGCCGATTGCGTCACACGTTTGGTCGGCGTCGCGGTCGCGGCGGAGGCGGCCGTGCTGCTCGGTGTGTGCGTGGCGCTAACCGTCGCCGTCGCGGACGGCAATGGCGTGGCAGTATCCTGCGGCGCGCGGGTCGGAGTGGCCCGTGTCGCCGTGGCGGGGATGCCGGTGGGCGAAGCGGTCGGCGTTGCCGTCGCCTGAGCACCGCCCGAAAGATTCGGGATGATGGCCAGCGCCGCGATCACCAAAACGATCAGGCCAATAGCGGAGAACCACACATACGGGCTGCGCGCGTTCATATCACAAACTCCAGTGCACGCCGCAGCCGCGGCACGGCGCGGGCGGCTGGTCGCTCAACAATTCAATCCGCCATTGTTGATACTTGTCGTCGTTCCAGATTTCGGACAGCGGATGCTCGAACAGGTTGCCCATCTTCAGCGAGTCGTAATCGGTGGTGGCGAATGGGCTGATACAGCACGGCAGGCAGTTGCCATTGGCCGTGACGTAGGCCGTCGTCCACGGTCGCAGGCAGCCGGCCCAGGGTTTGGGGTCGTGGCGCTGTGAAGCGGCCAGGCTGGTGCGCGGATCGGTAGCGCCGCTGGCCCGCAGGGTCACGCCCACCTCACGCGCCACGGCCTCCGCCGCGGCAATCACGCGGTCGGCCTCGGCATCGAAATCGTCGAACAACGCGTGGCCCGCTTCCATCAAACCCGGCGGCGCCTCGCTATCCAGGTAATACACCATCCGCTGCACGTACACCTCGCGCACATCCATCGCCGCCGCGATGCGGATCAGCTCCGGCAACTCGCCGATGTTCTCGCGCATGCCCGTCATCCAAATGGAGGCCCTGGGCGTGGTCGCGCCGAGTTCGCGTTGGATCTCACGGAAGCGCCTGAGGTTGGCGACGATCTTGTGCAGCAGCGGCGCGCCGCGGATCTGCGCATAGGTCTGCGGGTCGGCGCCGTCAATCGAGCAACGGATTTCATCCAGGCCGGAGGCGATGAGTTCGTGCGCCCAGGCCTCGTTGAGCAGCGTGGCGTTGCTGTTGAAGAGCACGGTCACGCCGCGCGCCTTGAGGTGCGCGATCATGCGCGGCAGCTCTCGGTTGATGAGCGGCTCGCCGATGCCGTGCAGCACCGCCCGCTGCATCGCGGGGAACTGCTCGACGAGGCGGAGGAAGTTCTCCCAGCTCAGCGTCTTCGGTTCTTCGTAACTCACGAATGTGCGCGGGCAGGTCTCGCACACCAGGTTGCAGTGATTGGTGACTTCGATGAAGACCACGCGCGGCGAGTTCAAGGCGATGGCCCCGCGCGCGGCGGGGTCAATCGAGGCGTAAGCGCGCGGCAGCCCACTGTACTGCTCGGGCGGTATCGCGGGCGGGCGGAGGGTGATGGTCATGCGGTTGTGCCGGTCAGGGTAGGGGAACTATAAAGGCACAATCTTACAAAAGCCTGAAGCGTTCCTACAGCGGATACGCAGCCGGCGGGGTTATGCATCTTACTCGCCGAGCACCCCCACGCGCACCTTGCGGAAGCGCGCCGGCGACGCCCCGTGGCCGGTGCGCATCACCTGAATGGGTTGGCCCTTGCCGCAGTTCGGCGTGCCGTACAGCGCCCAGTGATCGCGATTGCAGACGGCATCACAACTGCGCCAGAACTCGGGCGTGTTGCCGGTATAGGTGCAATTCCTCAGTAGCCGCCCGAGTTTTCCATTCTTGATTTCGTATCCCACCTCGGCGCCGAACTGAAAGTTGTAGCGCTGATCGTCAATGCTCCACGAACGATTGGTGTCCATGAACACGCCCTCGTCGGTGTCGGCGATCAGGTCAGCCAGCGACCACGCGCCCGGCTCGAGGCTGAGGTTGCACATCCGCACCAGCGGCAGCCGCGCCCAGCTTTCGGCGCGCAGGTGCCCGTTGGAGTCGGCGCTGCCCCCGGCGACTGCGCCCAATCGGGCGGCGGTCTCGCGCGAGGTGAGGTAGCCGACGAAGACGCCGTCGCGCACCAGCGGCGTGCGGGTTGCCGGCACGCCCTCATCATCCCACCCCAGCGTGCCGAGGCCGGCGGGTTGCACGGCGTCGGCGGTGAGGTTGACGTGTTCGGAGCCGTAACGATAGCGGCCCAGCTTCTCGGGGGTGAGGAACGAGCCGCCGGCGAAATCGGCCTCCGCGCCAAAGACACGATCCAGCTCAGTCGGGTGGCCGCACGACTCGTGAATCTGTTGCGCCAGTTGCGCCGCGCCGAGGATGACGGTGGTGACGGTATCGTGCGGGCACTCGGCGGCGTGCAGCAGTTGCGCGGCTTCGGTGGCGATGCGCTCGGCGTGCTCGGGCAGTTGCAGCGCCAGGATGTATTCCCAGCCCGCCGTGCCCTGCTGCCGCTCGGCGGAGTTGGGATACGACCGGCGCTGCACCTCGTCATCCGCAATCGCCGTGGCCAAAATCCCCCCGCCCGACTCGACGATGGTCTGCTCGGTCTGCGCGCCGTCGGTGTTGGCGAAGAGCTTGTGCTCGCGGCTGAAGACCAGGCTGCCGAAGCGAATATCAACCTCGGGCACGCGCGCCATCGCCTCATCGGCGCGCAGCAGCAGCGCGAGCTTGTCTTCGATGGGGACGGCGAACGGGTCAATGGCGAACGGCGTGACGTACGTGCCGCGGCTGGTCACCGGCGGCCCGAGGCGAACCGGGGTGTGGCGCGTGGTGGCCGAGGCCCGCGCGATGTTGACGGCCAGCGCGGTGACACGATCAACCTCGGCGGCGGTGACGGTGTGGCTGGCGGCGAAACCCCACGCGCCGTTCACCAGCGCCCGCACCCCAAAGCCGAGCGACTCCACCTGGCTCAGCCCGCCGGCGTGGCCGTTCTTCACCGCCAGGCTTTGCTCGACCGAGTTGATCAGGCGGATGTCGGCGTACTGCGCGCCCTTGAGGCGGGCGGTGTCGAGGGCGCGGGGGAGGAGTGGATCCATGCCGGACATTATATGCCGTCGGGGGGCGTCTCACACTCGAGACACGGGCAACTGGAAATCGCCGGCGATCTCAATCGCTGGGCTACCGCGACATCCACCCGCCCATCGGCCAACGTTTGCTGCCGCCTGTGCACCACCGTTATAATCATCACAGGCAGCCATGCACAAACGCCAAATCACCGACGCCGACCTGGCCGAGATGACCCGCCGTATCGCCGTTGCGGTGCAGCCGATCAAAATCATTCTGTTCGGCTCGCGCGCGCGCGGCGGCGCCCGCCCCGATAGCGATGTGGATCTGCTTGTGATCAAGCCCGAGCCGGTGCGCCAACGCCACGACTCGGCCCGTCTGCGAGTTCTGCTGCGCGATTTCAGTGTGCCGATTGACATCGTCGTCGTCGGCAAGGACTTTGTCGAGCGGTACGGGGACATTCCCGGTTCGGTGGTCTATCCCGCCCTGCGCGAGGGGCGCGTGCTGTATGGCTGAGTCAGCCCACCGTGCGGCTCGCCAACAGGAACTGGCCCGTTTGATGCTGGCCAAGGCTCGCCAGGACTTGCGGGCCGTCGCCCGTCTCGCCTCCGATGCCACCATTGCCGATGAAACCATCGGGTTTCATTTGCAGCAAACAGTCGAGGAATCCCTCACGGCCGTTTTGATCCGGCTGGGTTTGGACTACGCCTTCACTCATGACCTGGCTATCCTGGCTGGTCAAGTGGCGGAGGCCGGCATCGAGGCACCGACCGAAATCGATGAGATTGCGCCCCTGACTCCCTTTGCGGTTTAATTCCGCTATTCACTGCTGGAAGAGTTGGATGTGCTGGATCGCAACGCCGGCGCATTGCTCGCTCACAGCTACCTCAACTGGGCGCACGCTTTCGTCGAGGCGTCTGACAACGCCGCTCAACCACCAGGCCGTCCTTAATCGGCCAGGCTCTTCCCAAGAAAAACGAAGCGGCCTGGCGCAAAGGCAGTCCGTCCCGTCCCAGGCGCGCAAACGTATCGCCGCGCTTTGTTGGAACTCGGCATTGCGTCGCGATTGGATTCAGGCGTACTATTCGGCTGTCGGTTGATCCAACAAAGGAGGCCCGTATGTCGCCAGAAGTGATTCAGCGCGCGACCCGCGTCAAGCGCAAACACGAGGTTGAGTTGATGCGCAAGGCCAACGTCGTCGCCGTAGGCGTCGGGCTGCGTTCCCGTCGCGGCCAGAGCACCGATGAAGTGTGCATCGTCGTCTCGGTCACGCACAAAGTACCGGCGGCGCAACTCAAGCGCGGAGATGTCATCCCGCCCTCCCTCGAAGGCGTGCCGGTGGATGTGATGGTCACCGGCGAAATCGTCGCCCAGTAAGCGCGGGCGCAACACGAAGTTTTGCCTTCATCCACTCAGGAGAGAAACATGGCAACCGCATCCCCCAATTTCGATTCCGTCCGGCAGATCAAGCGCGCCGCCGAGCAGGACCTGGCGCGGCGGCCCAACGCCGTGGCCGTGGGCGTGGGCTACAAAATCAGCAACGGGCAGAACACCGGCGAATTGGCCGTCATCGTCTCGGTCTCGCGCAAGATTCCGCTGGCGCAATTGAGCGAGGCCGAGGCCGTGCCGAAGACGCTCGACGGCATCAAGACCGATGTGGTCGAGACGGGCGAGATCTTCGCCTTTCAGAACCCCCGCGAACGGATGCGACCCGCGCGGCCCGGGATCAGCATCGGTCACTTTCAGATCACCGCCGGCACCTTTGGCTGTCTCGTCCGCAAGAACGGGCTGCCGTATATGCTTAGCAACAACCACGTGCTGGCCAACAGCAACAACGCGCAGGTTGGCGACGCCATCTGGCAGCCGGGCCGCGCCGACGGCGGCGGGAGCGCCGACCAGATCGGCACGCTCGAGCAATTCATCCCCATCGCGTTCAACGGCCAGCCGCCGCCCCCTCCCCCACCGCCGCCTCCACCCGGCGGCTGCTCGCCGCTGGCCTCGGTCATGTCGCTCTTCAGTTCAGCGCCCGCCCCGGCCGCGAAGGCGCTCGTGCAGAACACACCCGGCAACAACAAGGTTGACTGCGCGATCGCGCGCCCGACCTCTGCCAGTGATGTGTTGCCGGACATCCTCAACATCGGCGTGCCGATCGGCGTGCGCACCGGTGAACTCGGCCTGGCGCTGCAGAAGAGCGGGCGCACCACCGGATACACGCAGGGCAGCATCCAGCAGGTGGATGTGACGGTGACGGTGAATTACGGCGGGCCGCTGGCCACCTTCACCGGTCAACTGCTGGCCGGGGCGATGAGCCAGGGCGGGGATTCCGGCTCGGCGGTGCTCGACAGCTCGCGCAACGCGGTGGGTTTGCTCTTCGCCGGCTCCTCGAGCACAACGATCATGAATCCGTTTCAATTGGTGCTCGACGCGCTGGGCGTGGAACTCGTGACGGCGTAACCATTGAGCGCGCAACGCGCTGCTATGTGTCAATGCGAAGGGCGCGCCACAACGGCGCGCCCTTCGTGTTTCTGCGTGTGCCTGCGTGGGGTCTAGGCCGTCAACCACATCAACTGATACGGCCCCAGCGTCAGCGTCGAGCCGATGCGGTGGCCCGCGCCGGTGATGAGGTCGGTGGCCGAGGCCCCCACCGGCAGCCCGAGCCATTGCGTTGAAACATCCTGCGTCGCCTCGCTGAAGTTGGCCAGCGCCACCAGCCGGCGCCCGTCGCGCCCGCGCGCAAAGGCGAAGACGTGCGGGCTGGCCGCCTCCAGAATCTCCGTGCCGCCGTCAGCGAAGATCACATGCGCCTGCCGCAACGCAATCAGCACGCGCAGGCGTTGATACAGCCGCCCCTCGATCGTCGTCGCCTCCGCCCGCCGCGCGTACTTGTCCCAATCCGCCACCGGCCGATGCACCCAGCGGCTGTCGTCCGCCTTGGCCGGGTCGTCGCGATAGCCATAATCGTTGAGCGTGCCGATCTCATCGCCGAGGTAGAGCAACGGGATGCCGCCGATGCTGAGGATGATGCCGTGAATGAGCAGGATGCGGCTGAGGGCAAGTTCGACTTCGCGCTCGGTCTCTTCGGCCAGCGCCTTCTCCAGCCCGGCCAGCGACGCGCCCGTGCCCGAGATGCGACAATCGCCGGTCCTGGGGTTTTCCTGAAACGGCAGACCGCGCGCGAAGCTGCCGGTGAAGCGGCCGGTGTAAAACTGGTTGAGGAACTGGCGATGATCGTGGCCCTTCAGGCCCAGTTGAAGCGCATCCTCATCCGAAAACGTCCAGCCGATGTCGTCGTGCACGCGCACATAGTTCACCCAGGCCGTGTCGGGGTGGATGGCGAAGCGGTGGCGCAGCGAGTGCGTGAGCAGCCGCACCTTGCGCGTGGCCAGCGAGTTCCACAGCAACGCCATGAGCAACGGGTTGTACGATAGCTGGCACTCATCCGGGCGGATGTACTTGGCCACCTCATCCGGGTGCACGATGGCTTCGGATTTGAACACCAGCGCCGGCGCGGCGATGCGGCACAGCGCATTGAAGGCCTGGATGAGCAGGTGCGCCTCGGGCAGGTTCTCGCACACCGTGCCGAGTTGCTTCCAGATGAAGGCGACGGCGTCCATCCGCAGCACCTCCACGCCGACGTTGGCCAGGAAGAGCATCTCGCCCGCCATCGCCGTGAAGACCGCCGGGTTGGCGTAATTCAAATCCCACTGAAAGCTGTGAAACGTCGTCCACACCCAGAATTCCTCACCCCCCACCCCCTCCCCGCTCTCACGGCGGGGATCTCCGTCGGGCGAGGGGGATAGGGAGGTGAGGCGCGTGAACGCGCCCGGATGTTCGTCCGGAAAAATCTCGCGCAGGTTGCGCTCGTACGCGTCGGGCATCGCGCGGGTGGGGAAGAAGAAATAGAAATCGCGATAGTCGGGGTCGCCGGCGCGAGCGCGCTGCGCCCAGTCGTGCTCGTCGGAGGTGTGGTTGAAGATGAAATCCACGCACAGGCTGATGCCGTGCTCGCGCAGCTCGGCGGCCAGCGCCCGCAGCTCGCGCATCGTGCCCAGCGCCGGGTTGACCTCGCGATAGCTGCTGACGGCGTAGCCGCCATCGTTGTTGCCTTCGGGGCATTTGAACAGCGGCATCAAATGCAGATAGGTCAACCCGAGTTCTTTGAAGTAGGGGATTTTCTCGTGGATGCCGTGCAGGTTCCCGGCGAACAAATCCACATAGCACACACCGCCCAGCATCGTGTTGGATTGAAACCAGAGCGGGTCACGTTCACGGGCGGCGTCGAGCGCCCGCAACTCGGCGGGCCGCGCCAGCCACGTCTCCGCCGCCACCTCCAGCGTGCGCTCGATGTGATAGAGCAGGTCGTACCGGTTGGGGTAGATCGTGCACAACAGCTCGAACAGACGCGGATAGTGAACGTCGAGGCGCTGGGTAAAGGCCTGCCAGGTGGCGGCCTCGGTCTGGGCTGCGTACCTGGCCGTCAGGCGCGGCAACAACCGGCGCAGCGAGACCTCGGCTTCATGTTGGAACCAGGCTTGATCCGGCATAGGGTGCGAACAACGCCTACGTGTACTCGCTCAACGCCATCTCAGCCAGCGCGAGGGCGCCCAGCACACCGGCCTGCGCGCCCAGCCCCGGCGGCACGATGTACTCGTTGATCTTCTCGAGGATCGCGGGCGATTGCACGTAGCCGTTCAACAGCTTCAGAGTCTCAGCCCGCACCAGCGGCCACATGTGCGTCTGCCCCATCACGCCGCCGCCGATGATGATGCGCTGCGGCGAGAACGAACACACATAGCTTTGCAGGGCGAGGGCGATGTAGTGCGCCTCGAGCGGCCAGGCCGGGTGGTCGGCGGCCAGGGTCTCGGCCCTGGCGCCCCAGCGCTTTTCGAGCGCCGGGCCGGCGGCCAACCCCTCGAAGCAATCGCCGTGGAAGGGGCAGAAACCGGGGAATGGATCACGCGCCGGGTCACGCGGCAGGCGGATGTGGCCCATCTCCGGGTGAACGAGGCCGTGCAGCAGCCGCCCGCCGATCAACCCTCCCCCGCCGATGCCGGTGCCGATGGTGAGGTAGAGAAAGGTATCCAGCCCGCGCGCCGCGCCCCACCGGTACTCGCCCAGCGCCGAGCCGTTGACATCGGTGTCGAAGCCCACCGGCACGCCGAACTCACGCAACAGCGGCCCGGCCAGATCCGCCTGCCTCCACCCCGGCTTGGGCGTGGTGGTGATGTAGCCCCAGGTCGGCGAGCCGCGCTGCAGATCGACCGGCCCGAACGAGGCCACTCCGAGGGCGGCGAGATCGGCGCGATGCGGGCGGAAGAAGTCGAGGGTCTGCCGGATCGTCTCGGCGGGCGTGGTGGTGGGGAAACGAGTCTCGGCGCGGATCTCGCCCTCCGGCGTGCCCACCGCGCACACGAACTTTGTGCCGCCTGCCTCCACTCCTCCGAAAAGGCTCGCCATTGTTTACACGGAGTCTCGCGCCAAGCACGCCAAGTTCGCTAAGTTTTTCTTTACGTATTTGGCGTGCATTGCGAGAGCTAGAGCCGCTAGCCTTTCACCGAGCCGGCCAGCATGCCGCGCACGAAGAAGCGCTGCAGCGAGAAGAAGACGATCAGCGGCAGGATCATGGTGATGAACGCGCCGGCGGTGAGCAGGTGCCAGTCCTGCCCGCGCGACCCGACGATCTCGGCCAGCCGTTGCGTCAGCAACTGCGAGGTCGGCGAGGCCCCGATGAAGATCAACGCCACCAGGTAATCGTTCCACACCCACAGGAACTGGAAGATGGCGAAGGAGGCCAGCGCCGGCACCGACAACGGCAGGATGAGGCGGGTGAAGATGGTGAAGTGCGAGGCGCCGTCGATGAAGGCCGACTCGAGGATATCGCGCGGCAACTCGCTGATGTAGTTGTAGAGCAGATAGGTGGCCAGCGGCAACCCGAAGCCGGTGTGCGCCAGCCAGACGGCGAGGAAGGTGCCGTTGAGTTCGAGCGACACATAGTCGCGCAGGATCGGCACCAGCGCGATTTGCAGCGGCACGACCAGCAGCGCCACCACGAGCGCGAATAACATCTTGCGCGCCGGGAACTTCATCCACGCGAAGCCGTAGGCGGCGAAGGCGGCCAGCGAGATGGGGATGACGGTGGACGGGATGGCGACGGCCAGGCTGTTGAGGAAGGCGCGGCCCATGTTGTCGCCGCGTTCGGTCACCGTGGTGCCGTCCTTCAGCGTGGCAGTGTAGTCATCCCCGGCCAGCACTTGCCGGTAGTTTTCGAGCGTCGTCTGCGTGTTCGACGTCCAGCGATACTCCTGTACTTCGAGATAACCCACGCGCCGATTGCCGATCCATTTCAGGCGGCGGCCATCGTCGGTGGTGATGCCCTGGCTGAATTCCTCGAAGGTCCTGGTGACCCCGGCCAGCGTCATCGGCCCGCTGCGGTCAACCTCCGGCCCGGGTTTGATCTGTTCAATCGCCACCCAGTCCTGATGCGGGAAGACCGTCCACCAGCCGGTGGTGTTGATGTCGATGCGGTCGCGGAACGAGGAGATGAGCAGACCGATGGTCGGGATCGTCCACAACAAACAGATGAGGGCCAGCCCGCCGTTGACGGTCAGGCTGCCGAGGAATTTGTTGAGCGGCTTATCGGCGTACATTAGAACACCTCCCGCTGGGCGAACTGGCGCAGGTTGTAAACCATCACCGGGATGACGGCGATGAAGAGCACGATGGCGATGGCCGAGCCGTAACCGTTGTTGTTGTAAGTGAAGTATTGCCGGTAGAACTCGGTGGCAATGACACTGGTGTCGTACTGTCCGCCCGTCATCACGATCACCACGTCGAAGATCTTGAGGGTGAAGATGATGATGGTGGTCGAGACCGTGATGATGGTGCCCAGGATCATCGGGATCATGACCTGGAAGAAGACCTGCAACTCGGTTGCCCCATCGACGCGGGCAGCCTCCAGCACCTCGGTCGAGATGCCCTTGATGGCGGCGGAGAACAGCACCATCGAGTAGCCGGTTTGCAGCCAGATGACGATGATGATGAGGAAGAAGTTATTCCACGGCGTAAAGAACGCCGTCCAGGCCTGCGGCTGGCCGCCAAGGGCCACGGCGATGGAATTGAGCAGGCCGATCTGCGGCGCATCCGCCGGTTTGACCGCGTACATGAAATTCCAGATCACGCCGGCGCCGACGAACGAAATCGCCATCGGCATGAAGATGAGGGCTTTGGCCAGCGTCTCGAACCGGCTGCGGTCGGCCAGCACGGCGATGAGCAGGCCGAGCGAGACCGTGAAGGTCGTGCCAAAGATCATCCACAACAGGTTATTGCGGAAGACGGTGAGCATGGCCGGGTCTGTAAAGACGCCGAAATAGTTGCGCAACCCGACAAAGTTGAGGCTGCCCTCGTCGTACAGACTGAGCAGAAAGGTGCGGACGGTCGGCAGGGCCAGCGCCCACACCAGCATCAGGATGGCGGGGCCGACGAAGATGAGCGGCTGGAGGCGCTGCATGATGGCCGGCGGCAGTTGCTCGACGAAGAAGTTGGCGGTGGTGAACAGCAACGCCATGCCGCCGACGCCCCAGACGATGGCCAGCAGCACCACCAGAATCTGCGGCGGGGGCGTGGCCGCGTCGGGCGATTGCAGGTCGCGCAG
>CAZSNP010000039.1:32831-46160 GCA_964608265.1 uncultured Anaerolineales bacterium
CAGCGATACCGGTTTCAGGCCCCGCTTGTGGGTCGGCCCGCCTGGCAGCGGGCCGACCCATTGACAAACTTCTGTGGCTCTCTACTTCGGCCACGAGGCGTCGATGTTCTTCAACGCCGTATCCAAATCGGTCGCGCCGGAGACGTAGCTGGTCATTTCCTTCCAGAACGAACCCGCGCCCACCTGGCCGGGCATGAGGTCGGAGCCGTCGAAGCGCACTGCCGTGGCGCCCTGGATGATGGCGGCCACACCGCGCTCGATGTCGTTGCCGTACCAATCGAGGTTGGCATCCTTGTGCGGGGCAATCGCGCCGCCCTGCTCCATCCACACCTTCAGGTGTTCACCCTTGGTGAAGTATTCCATCACCGCCAGCACTTCGGGGCGATTGCTGAACGCGGCCCAGATGTCGCCGGCCACCAGCACGGGCTTGCCGTACGCCGCGTCTTTGCCGGGGAAGTAGAAGAAGCTGTAGTCTTCACCGGCCTTGGCGCTCTCGGGGAAGAAGCTGGTGATGAAGTTGCCTTGCTTGTGCATCCAGCATTTGGGGCCGGCCGCATCGAACATCGGCAGCGGGGCATCGCCAAAGCTCGTCTTCACGATGCTGGCGCGCCCGCCGTACACATACTTGTCCTGCCAGATGCTCGTCATCACTTCCGCCGCGTTCTTCACCTCGGGCGAGGAGAAGGGCAGCTCGTTCGTCAACCACTTATCGTAGTTTTCGAGCGACGTCGTGCGGAGCATGATCTCTTCCATCCAGTCGGTGGCCGCCCAGCCGGTGGCCGCGCCGGACTCGATGCCGACGCACCACGGGGTGGAGCCGTCCGCCACCATCTGATCCATCAGCGCCGTCATCTCATCCCAGGTCTGCGGAATCGGATAACCGGCCTCTTCCCACGCCTTCTTCGGATACCAGACGAGGGACTTGCCGTTCACGCGCTCCCAGACGCCGGCCATGATCGTGCCGTTGGGGCCTTCGAGCATGGCCATGTCGAGCCACGACTGGTTGTAGTTGGCCTTGAGGGCATCCATGTCGAGGTGCTGGCCTATGTCGATGACCTTGCCTTGCTTGACAAAGGTCGCCAGCAGGCCGGGCTGCGGGAAGTCCACGATGTCGGGCGCGTTGCCGGCGTCCACCGCCGCCTTGATCGAGGCCTCGAATTCCTTCGAGCCTTGATACTGGATGTCGATGCCGGTCGCATCTTCAAAGGCCTTCATCGTGGCATCGAACTTCTGCGCGTCCGCATCCACGAACGGGCCGGTGGCCGTGACCTTGGTGCCCTTGAACTCGCCGGCGATGGCGCGCTCGTAGTACGAGCCGGTGCCGGCAGGCGGGGCGCTGGTCGGTTCGACTGCCGGGGGCTGGGTGGGCTGGGGCGCGGCGGTGGGGGTGGTGGCCGGCGCACAGGCGGCGAGCACGATCGCGCCAGCGGCGACGGCACTCACGAGTCGATACAGGGATTTCATCTTTCCTCCAATGGTGTGTGAAACAGTCGATCAATCGGCGAGACAGAATGCGGGCTTACTGCAGGCGACCACCTCCTTTCAGGTGGATGGCGCAGCCGTCGTGCGTCGCACAACGAGCTGAGTGGGCAAGACCTCACACACAGGCTCGGTCGGCGGAGTGGACAGCACGCGGAGAAGCAAGTTTACACCGCGCTGGCCGGACTCGAAGAGAAGCTGTCTGACCGTGGTCAGGCCCAAATACTCGGCGACCTCGATGTCGTCATAGCCGACGACGGATAAATCTTCGGGAACGCGCAGACCGGCCTCGCGCGCCGCTTCGAGCACGCCGAGGGCCTGGGTGTCGCTGGCGGCGAAGACCGCCGTTGGGCGCTCCGGCAGGCGCAACAACGCCTGCGCCAGACGTTTGGCCTCGGCGCGGCCATGCTCGCCCTGCGCGTGATATTCGTGGCGCAACGGCAGGCCGGCCGCTTCGAGCGCACACCGGTAGCCCTGATAGCGATCGTAACTGGCGGTGAAGTTGAACGGCGTCTCGAACGTATCGCTGAGGTAGGCAATCCGCCGGTGGCCGAGTTCGATCAGGTGTTGCACCGCCTGCCGCCCGCCGTCCACGTCATCCACGATCACGCGGTTGAGGGTGGTGAGCGACGGATGATTGGCGTCCACCAGCACGACGGGCACATGGCTTTCGGCCAGGTAGGGCACATCCTCGTTGCGCGGCGGCAGCGAGATGATGAGCACGCCGTCGGTGCGTTCGCGGCGCGGCACCGTGCGAAAGTAATGATCGCGGCGGTCGGCGCTTTCGACGTTGTACAGCACCAGGTCGTATTCGCTCTCGGCGATGACGCTCTCGACGCCGCGCAGGCGCTCGACGAAAGCGGGCCGGGTGAAGAAGGGGGTGATGACGGCGATGGTGAGCGTGCGGCCCAGCGAGAGGCGGCGGGCGGTCGGGCTGGGGACGAAGTTCATCTCCGCGATGACGTCGAGCACACGCTGGCGCGTGCGGGCGCTGACCAGCGGGCTATTGTTGATGACGCGGGAGACGGTGGCTAGGCCGACGCCTGCTTTTTGGGCGACATCACGGATCGTCTTTGGCATTGAAACCGGTTTCTTTCAGGGTGAAACCGGTTTCATTCTATTCTCATTGAGCGCTTGAGTCAATCATCCACGCAGAAACTTTAAGGGGTTGCGCCAGATGTGCGCGAAACTCACATGCTGTGAACGTTCGCGCTGTGTCTAACCCACTCATGCTGTGAGCGGTCACACGGCGTTGGATAGGACGTCCTCATCGCAACTTCACTTGCGGAGTGCCCGCCGTCAACATCGCCGTCGTCACCGTGCCGCCGCAATAGAACAGCACCGCATCGGCCAGCTCGCGCAACGCCGCCTCGACCACGGCCACGCTCACCGGCGGCAGGCCCTCGATCACCATAAACGCCTCGCGCGTGGCGGTCGTGAACCTGGTGCGTTCGGCCTCCTTCCAGTTCCAGCGCCGGCAGATGGCGCTCACGTCATCTTTGTAAATCACTTCACCCGCGTACGGTGCGCGGGCTTCCTTCTCGCCCAAAAGAACGACCGGTGCTTCATCCGGCCCTGCAAAGGTCAGTGACACATCGCCCTCGATCTTGTCCAGATCCTCCCCGCCCACCGGCAGCACATGCCGCAATGAGACAGCGTTGTACAGATCAACCAGCGTGTTGATGTGCGGAAGGCTATGGCCTTTGCTCACGCGGCGCACGAGGTTCTCGACCGACGACGGATAGTCTTTGGGTTTCGAACCGAACTTGCGATACGCCTCACGCCACACGACGATGTGCGGATGCTCGGCCACCGGCGCGTTGGCGAAGGCCTGCACGGTCTGGGCCTCGGCCTCGCGCAGGCGTTGCATCACCGGCGCGCGCTCACCGGCATTGTTGAGGCCGTGCGCGATGACGACGCCGAGGAACGCGCCGGGGAAGGATTCGAAAATCCGAGGGTCAATTTTGAGCCACATCGCGCCGCATCATATCACGACCGCTGAGGTAAGATACGCCCCTCGCAAGAGGAGTCGCTATGGTCTTCATCGGCCCGGGCAGTGACAAGCCGCTGAGTTGGCGTGAGCGGTTGCGCCTGCCCTTCGTCGCCTTCAGCAGTCTGCCCCGCTCGTTGCGCATGGTGTGGGAGGCGGGGCCATTTCTGACTTCGCTGTTGGGAGGCACCACGCTGGTGCAATCGTTGCTGCCCGCCGCCACCGCGTGGGTGGGCAAGTTGATCGTGGATGCGGTGGTGAGCGCCTCGGCGCAGGACGTGAAGGCGCTCGCCGCCGTCGCCCAACCGATTGCGTTCGGCGCAGGGCTGGCGCTGCTCGGCCTCGCCATGAACGCCCTCAACCAGCTCAGCCAGGATTTGCTCCGCGACCGGTTGACTTATCGCATCAACCTGCTCATCCTCGAAAAAGCCCTCACCCTCGACCTCGAGTTCTTCGAGACGCCGCACCAACAGGATATGCTGCAACGCGCCTGGCAGGAGGCCAACTTCCGGCCACTGATGATGTTACAGGAGACGTTCAACCTGCTGCGCGGCGTCATCACACTCGTCTCGCTCACCGGGCTGTTGATCCGCTTCAGCCCGTGGGTGGTGCTGCTGCTCGTGGTCACCGGCCTGCCGGCGCTGTACATCCAATCGAAGCTGGCGCGGGCGGGTTTTGAAATGTACAGCCTGCGCGCGCCCGAGCAGCGCAAGCTGGGCTATTACAGCTTCCTGCTCACCGCCAGCCACGCGGTGAAAGAGATCAAACTTTTCGGGCTGGGCCGCGAGTTACTGAACCGCTACATGACTCTGTTCACGACGTTCACGCGCCAGAACCGCTCGTTGGCCCTGCGCCGCAACGCCGCGAACACCGGCTTGCAAGTGCTGGCGCAAGTGGGTTACTTCGGTGCGTATCTGCTCGTCATCGCCCAAACGCTCGAGGGGCGGCTGACCATCGGTGACCTGACGCTGTATGCCGGCCTGCTCATGCAAGCGCCGATGACGGCACAGGGGCTGATGTTCGGTGTGGGAAACCTGTACGAACAGAATTTGTTCGTCAGCAACCTGTTCAACTTTCTCGCGTTGCGGCCGCGGCTCCAAACGGGCGCCCAGCCTGCGCCTGAGACTCTGCGGCACGGCATCGAGTTCGATCACGTCAGTTTTCGTTACCCCGGCTCTACAACCGAGGTGTTGTGCGACGTGACGCTCACCATCCGCCCCAGCGAGAAGATCGCGCTGGTCGGGGAGAACGGCGCGGGCAAGACCACCCTCATCAAACTGCTCACCCGGCTGTACGACCCGAGCAGCGGCCACATCACCTTCGATGGCGCCAACCTGCGCGAACTGGACCCGGCCAGCCTGCAGAGCCGCATCGCGGTGATCTTTCAGGACTTCATGCAATACCATCTGACCGCGCGCGAGAACATCGGCTTCGGGCAGGTGGAGGCCCAGCACGACGAGGCGCGCATTCGCGGTGCGGCGCAAAAGAGCGGCGCCGATGACTTCCTCAACCCGCTGCCTCAGGGTTACGAGACGATGTTGGGGCGCTGGTTCTCGATGCCCGGCCAGGAGAAGGAGGGGCACGACCTCTCCATCGGCCAGTGGCAGAAGGTGGCGCTGGCGCGCGCTTTTATGCGCAACGCGCCGGTGTTGATTCTGGATGAGCCGACCGCTTCGTTGGATGCCCGCGCCGAATACGAAATCTTTCGACGTTTCAAGGAACTGGCCGCCGACCGCACGGCCATCTTGATCTCACACCGCTTCTCGACCGTGCGCATGGCCGACCGCATCATTGTCATGGAGCAGGGCCACATCCTCGAGCAGGGCACCCACGACGAACTGCTGGCCCGCAACGGCAAGTACGCCAGCCTCTTCAATTTGCAAGCCGAAGGTTACCGCTGAACAATGGGGCGACCTCGTAGGGGCAACGGCAAGGGTTGCCCGTACGAGGCCGGTTTGCCGGGGCTCGGGCATACCCAATCCGGCCGCAGGCTCATCACCGCGCGCAAATCCCGGCGGATGTCCTCGCACGTGGGGCGACCCAGGAACGACCAGCCGCTGTGGATTTTGTAGTCTGGTTGCAGATGCTCGACGTAGTTCTGCAACTGGCGGCGATCCCCGGGTCAGACATACCCCCGACTGAAGATGAGCACGCCGGGGAAGCCGCGCAGCAGGCCGCTCAGCTTCTGCACTGTCCCGGTTTGATCCGGCAATTCAAAATCGGGGAACTTGTTGCCAACGACAAGATCAGCGTGCATGGGGTAATTCATCGCAGCCTCCAGGATGAAGGGGGATCGAGGGCAATCACCGCTCTATTGTCCTGCATTTCCTCCGAGCGCGGCGAGCAAATCACGCACGTGAACACCGGCCAGGCTGGGGAAGATCGCTTCCGCCGCGCCGACGCGTTCGCGCGGGCCGAGGCCCACCGTGCGGAAGCCGCCGGCCCGCGCCGCCTCGATCCCCGCCGCCGCATCCTCCACCACCACGCATTCATTCGCCGCCAGGCCCAGTTGTTGCGCCGCATGCAGGAACAAATCCGGCGCGGGCTTTTGCCGTTCGACGCTGTAGCCGTCGGAGACCGCATCGAAAAGCGATTCGATGCCGAGGCGTCGCAGCACCTCGCGCGCGTTCTTGCTGGCCGAGCCGAGCGCCACCTTGTAACCGGCAGCCCGCAACTCCTCGAGCAGCTCCTTTGCGCCGGGCAGCAGATCGCGCGGGGTGATCTCCTTGATGAACTCGAGGTAGTAATTGTTCTTGCGCGTCATCAGCGCCTGGAGCTGTGCCTCGGGAACGATGCGGCCCTTGAGAATCAACAACAGCGACTCGCGCCGGGCGACGCCGCGCAGGTGCTCGTTGTCCTCGCGGGTGAACGGCAAGCCCTCCTCGTCGGCCAGCCGCTTCCAGCCGCGATAGTGGTATTCGGCCGTGTCGGTGATGACGCCGTCGAGGTCGAAGATGAAAGCCCTGATCAATTGGATGGGGTGACCGGGCGACATGGTGGCCGGGCGACGATTCACCTTGTCACCCCGCCGCCCTGTCGCCTTGTCCTGAATGGGCACGGACATCAACTTGCTGAAGCTGCCCGCGATGGAAAAACTTGAAGGCCAGCCGCTTCCAGCCCTTGGGGAGGCGCGGGTTGACGCTCCAGCCGTCGGGGCGAACGCGCAGACCGGCGAAGCCGAAGACGACCGCCTGCCACGTGCCGGCGGCGCTGGCGGCGTGGATGCCGTCCTTGGCGTTGCCGCGCACATCGCGCAGGTCGGCCCGCACCGCGCGGATGAAGTGCTCGTAAGCGGCCTCGGGCAAGCCGACATCGCAGGCCATGATGGCCATGATGCTCGGGCCGAGTGACGAGCCGTAGCTATGATCGGTGCGCGTGTCGTAATAATCGTAATTCACACGCACCGCCTCGGCGGAGTAGTGCTCGCGGAGCACATACAGCAGTTGCAGCACATCCGGCTGTTTGATGACTTGATAGTGATTGGCTTCCTCGATGCCGAAAATCTCGTGCATGGATCTGGTGCGCGGCTCGTATTCGAGCAGATTGACGTCGCGCAGTTTGAAGAAGCCTTCGTGCTGTTCGATCAAGCCGTTCGGTTGACTGGGCAGATAGATCCTCTGGCTGACGTCGCGCCAGTGATCCAACCGCGCCGCGCTCAGGTCGAGCTGCCGCGAGAGTTCGGCGGCCTTATCCGGCGCGCGCTGCCCGAGCCAGGCCAGCACCGCGAACGCGGTCTCGAGGTTCCACTGCGCCAGACGGTTGGTGAAGGCGTTGTTGTTGACGTGGTCGTGATACTCGTCCGGGCCGATGACGTCGGTGTATTCGAACCGATTGACGTGCGGCTTCCACTCGGCGCGGGCGGCGAAGAACCTGGCCGTGTCGAGGATGAGCTCGGCGCCGCGCTCGATAAACCAGGCCTCGTCGCCGGTCACCTGCCAATACTGATATGCGCCGAGCGCCACGTCGGCGGAGATGTGGATGGCGAGATCGCCCGTCCACACGCGGGCGAGTTTCTTCTTGTCTTTGAAGTCGGGGATCCACGTCGGCGTCACTTCTTCGCCGGTGTCGGCGCTCTCCCACGCGAACCACGCGCCGTCGTAACCGTGCTCTCGGGCTTTGGCGCGCGCAGCCGGCAGGGTGTGATAGCGATAGTTGAGGAGGTTCCGGGCGATGTGGGGGGCCGTGTACGTGAACAGCGGCAGCATGAACAGTTCGGTATCCCAGAAGGCGTGCCCGCGATAGCCGAAGCCGGAAAGGGACTTCGCGCCGATGTTGACCCGGTCGTCGTGGCGCGGCGCGGCGATGAGCATCTGAAAAAGGTTGAAGCGCAGCGAGATTTGCGCCTCCTCATCGCCTTCGATGAGCACGTCCGTCCGCTCCCATTCTTTCGCCCACAGCGCCGCGCTCTCGTCGAGGGCGGTGCGCCAATCGGCCACGGCCAGCGCATGCGTGACCGCCTGCGTGCACGGGTCGCCGCCGTCGCGCGACGTCGCCACCCCGATGAACTTCTGCACCGTCACTGCCTCGCCGGGGCGGGCGCGCATCGTCACCACGCTCGTCGGCGCGTTCTGCACATCCCACAGCGCCTGGCCGAGGGACTCGCCGGCTGCCGCCTGCACCCGCATCGCCAGCGACAGTTCGAGCTTGGAGTGGCGCGTGCGATTGCGCAACCACACGACTCCGTCCTCCGCCCCCTGCCCGACCCACTGCCAGTGGGCGAGGCCTTCGTTCTCGGCATGGCCGTGCAGCCCGGCGCGAAACTCGACCGTGCCCTCGAACTCGGGGATCACGGTGCAGCGCAGCGCCAGCACATGCTCATCGGCCAGCGAACAAAACCGCTCGAACGTCAGGGTGGCAGCTTCCCCGCGCGGCGAGCGCCAGCGCACCGTGCGCGTCAGCAGGCCCGTCCGCAAATCCAGTTCACGCCGGAACGACTCGAGCGTGCCGCGATCCAGGGCGAAGCGCTGGCCGTTCAGCACCACCGTCAGCGGCAGCCAGTCGGGCGTGTTGGCCAACTCGGTGAAGACGATGGGCGCCCAATCGAACACGCCGTGCACGAAGGTGGCGCGGTGGTCGCCGGGATATCCCTCCTCGAACGCACCGCGCGTACACAGGTAGCCATTGCCGATGGTGAAGATCGTTTCCTTATGCAGTTGTGATTTGGGGTCGAAGGAGTCTTCGGTAACGGTCCACATAGTCAATGGCCGAAAGCTGCCGGCCGATGGCGGAGCGCGGCATGGTCAACCACCAGCCGCGCCGCCCGCCATCGGCCAGGGGCTGGTTTAGCCTTCTTTCGAACCGCTGGTCGCGATGCTCTGGACGAAGTACTTCTGGAAGGCGAAGAAGAGCACGAGGATGGGCAACGTGTTGAAGAGCGAGCCGGCCAGGATCACTGAGTACAGCGTGTAGTATTCACCGCGAAACCAGTTGAGTCCGAGCGGCAGGGTGAAATTCTCCGGCGTGCGCAACACCAGCAGCGGCCACATGAAGTCGTTCCACGCGCCCTGGAAGGTGAGCAGCGCCAGCGTCAGCAATTGCGTCTGGCTGATGGGCAGCACGATGCGGAAGAAGGTGCCAAAGCGCCCGGTGCCGTCCATCTCGGCTGCTTCCTCCAACTCCTTCGGGAAGCTCTTGTAGAACTGCGTCATCATGAACACGCCGAACGCGCCGCAGATGCCGGGCAGGATGACGCCCTGGATCTTGTCCACCATGTCGAAACCGGTGGGGAGGGTGAACGCCCCCAGCTCGAGGCCGCCGCGCACGATGCCCGGCCCGACGATGAGGAACGACGGGATGAGGGTGACCACGCCGGGGATCATCATCGAGACCAGCATGGCGTTGAAGAGGAAGCCCTTGAACGGAAAATCCATCCGCGCAAAGGCGTAGCCCGACATGGCGCAGAACAACACCCGCAGCACGGTGGTGATGAGCGAGATGACGACGCTGTTGAACAGCCAGCGCGGGAACAACTCGAACGAGCGGATGACGGTCTCGTAGTTCGCCAGGGTGAACGGCGTCGGCAACCACAACGGCGGCGCGTAGGCGGACTCGACCGGCTTGAGCGAGAAGACCAGCGTGAAGTACAGCGGCGCGAGGCACAGGAGCGACCAGCCGATGAGGATCACGTAGAAGAACGGATTCTTGATCCGCTCCCACAGCGCCGCGAAGCGGTCACTGCTCTGTAAGCGGGCGGAGGGTTGAGCGATGGCGGTCATGGCGGCCTCCTTAGGCGGTGCTCGAGCCGCTGCCCTCGATGACGCGGCGCTGGATGAGGGTGACGACCAGGATGATGAGGGTGAGGATGACGGCCAGCGCCGAAGCCTGCCCCATCTTGATGGTGGTGTCGCGGAACGCCCATTTGTAAATCAGGTAAGTCACCGTCGTGGTCGTGTCGAGCGGGCCGCCGGAGGTCATGACAAAGATTTGATCGAAGACCTGGAAGCAGCCGATGACGCCGACGGTGACGACGAAGAAAATGACCGGGCGCAACATGGGCACGGTGATGAAGAGAAATTGTTGAACCTTGCTGGCCCCGTCGATTTGCGACGCTTCGTAGAGCGCCGGCGAGATATCCTGCAGGCCGGCGAGGAAGATCAACATCAGCGTGCCGCTGGTCGTGAAGATGTTCATCGCCATGATGACGTAGAAGGCGGTGTTAACGTCATCGAGCCAGTTGACGGTCAGGCCGGTGATCTGATTGACCACACCCTGGGCGGCGAACAGCCAGACGAAGATCAGCGAGATGACGACCGACGAGGTGACCGACGGCAGATAAAAGATGGTGCGGAAAAGCCGCCGGCCGCGCAGTTTCTGATCCATAGCAAAGGCCAGGATGAGGCTGATGACGGTCTGGATGGGCACAACGATGAGGACGTATTTGAAGGTGTTGGGCAATGCCTTTTCGATGAAGAGCGTGTCCTGCAGCACGCGCAGGTAGCCTTCCAGCCCCCACCACTCGGGGGGGCGGAGCAGGTTATACCGGGTGAACGACAAGTAGACGGCGTAACCAATCGAAAATACGATGAAGGTAAAGAAGATAAAGAGCCAGGGTGAGAGGAACGCATACCCCGTCAGCGCCTCGACCACTTTCTTGCCGGCGCGCGGGCGTTGCGAGGCCGGGGCCTGGCCGGTGAGGGCGGCCCGCGTTTCTATCACTTGTTGCTGGATGGGTTTGTCACCGCCAACGCGGCCGGGTACTGCCATGGGGCACCTCCGCTGGAAGGAAGTGAGGGGCGGGGACGCTCCCGCCCCTCACGGTCACGCACAGCTACTGGCTTTGCAAGGCTTTGCGAATCTCATCCGCGCCCTGCTTGAGCGAGGCGGCGATATCCGCGTTTTCCTTGTAAACGCGCTCGAGCGCCTTGCCCATCTGGTCGTTCACATCGGAACCGACCGCGCCCCAGAAAAACGGGCGCGCGCCTGCGAGCGAGCCGCGGAAGATGGCCGAGGCGGCCGCGTTGTTCTTCAGATACTCGCTGTCCTGCAGCGCCGCGCGCGACGGCAGGGCGAAGCCGCTGTTGAGCACCTGGTCTTGCGAGGCCTGGTTGGTGAGGAAATCCACTACCTTGTAAGCGGCCTCGGCGTTCTTGGTGTTGGCGCTCACGCCCCAGGCCACGGTGAAGATGAGGTTGCCCTCACCGCCCGGCCCGGCCGGCGGTAGCACCACGCCATACTTGGTGTTCGGGAACTGATCGCGCAGATACGGGATCAGCCAGCCGCCCTCGTACACCATCGCGAACTGGCCCTTGCCGAAGACCGTGCCTTGCCAGCCTTCGCCGACGTCGCTGGGCAGCGCGCCGGAGCCATCGGCCTTGAAGCTGGTGTAGAACTTTGCGCCTTCCACGGTCTTGGCCGAGTCAAGCTCGGTGTCCGAGAAGTCGGCGTTCATGATGTTGCCACCCGCCTGGAAAGCGAAGATCGGGAAGCGACCCGGATCGGCGGGAACGCCCATGCCGTACACCGGCTTGTCCTTGTTCGAGGTATCGGTCAACTTCTTGGCGGCGGCCTTCAAGTCATCCCACGTCCAATCGTCGGTGGGCTCGTCGACGCCGGCGGCGGTGAACAGGTCTTTGTTGTAGAACAGGCCGAGGGTGTTGAAGTCCTTCGGGATGCCGTAGACCTTGCCGTCAAAGGTGAAGGCGTCGATCAGCGCCGGGATGAAGTCGTCTTTCTTCGTGCCCGCACCGGCCATCAGATCATCCAGCGGCAGCAGCACTTCGTTCTTGGCCAGCTCCTGCCACCAGAAGATGTCCATGTAGAAGACATCCGGCTCGGTGCCCGAGGCGAACGAGGTGAGCAGCGCCTGCTTGTAATCGCCGGTGATCGGCTCGTACTTCACCACGATATCCGGGTTCTCAACCGAGAACTTGTACAGCAGCGACTCGAGCAGCGCGGTCTCGGCCGGGCTGGAGGCCCAACCGGAGAGGCGCACCACGGTCTTCTCGCCCGGCACTTCGACGACCTGCGTCTCTTTCACGGTGACGACTTGCGTGGCGATTTTCTCCACGACTTGCGTCTGGATGACGACTTCGGGAGTGGGAACGGCTGCGGGCGCGCAGGCCGCCAGCATCAGCGCCGCCACCATCAAACCCGTCGCCAATCGATAGGCTCGTTTCATGTGAGATCTCCTCCAAAACATTGAACAGGTTGCGAAATGTGAGAAAAGGGGGTAGAAAGGGGTTGCCCCGGTTCTTGGTACGCTGTGATAGCTCACCTCCTCTGCGAGTTGAGAATGCCGGTTGCCGACACGCCGCCGGCGCCAACCTGAGCGTGTCTGCCCGATGAAGCGGCCAGGGGCCGGGGCGACCGCCCTAACCCGAAGCGCGCACGATCAACTTCGGTGACAACATCAACTGCTGTTGCGCCGGCGCCTGCCCGGCGAGCAACGCCAACAGCAATCCCACACACTGGTGACCTACTTCACGAATCGGTTGGCGCACCGTGGTCAGCGGCGGCCACAGGTATTGGGCCATCGGCGCGTCGTCGAAGCCGACGACGGCCAGATCGCGACCGACGGTCAGCCCGCGCGTTTGCCCGGCGTGAATGGCGCCGATGGCCATCGTGTCATTTACCGCCACGATCGCCGTCGGCCGCCGGTCAGCCTCGAGTTGCAACAAGTGCTCGGTCATTTCATACGCCATTTCGAAGCTGCCCTCGCCGCGATGAACCCAGGCCGCATCCGGTACGACGCCGGCGGCCTGCAGCGCCGTAAAGTAGCCACGTGCCCGCTCGTTGCCCACGCGCGAGTCTTCCGGCCAGCCGAGCAGCGCAATCCGGCGGTGGCCGCGCGCGAGCAGATGCTCGGTTGCCATGCGGACCCCGGCCTCGCCATCCACATCCACCCACGGGAATACTGAGTCTGCCTCGAAGTGACCAAAGGCCACGAACGGCACGCTTTGCTCCTGCAGAAAGCGCACGCGCGGGTCGCCGTAGATGACGCTCGAGATCACAAAGCCATCCACCTGACCGGCATCAATCAATTCGCGGTAACTTCGGATCTGATCGTCGTGGCCTTCGTGATAGGGGAAAGGGAGGAAGTGGTAGCCAGCTTCGTCGGCCTCCTGCACCATGCTGGTGAGGAAGGTATCGAGGATGTGGTTGGCCTGCCCGGGCGGGTCGGGCCGCCACGAGTAGCCGATCATGTGCGCGCGTTGGGTGCGGAGGTTGCGCGCCTGCCGGTTGACGCGATAGCCTAGCTCGGCCGCCGCGGAATGGATACGGTTGACCTTCTCAGCCGATACATGGTTCTGGCCGTTCAGCACCTTCGACACGGTCTGATAGCTCACACCGGCCAGTTCGGCCACATCCTTTATGGAAATCCGTTTCTTGTTCATTGCTATCGTTCGCGCGAACGTTCGCCA
>CAZSNP010000040.1:0-45896 GCA_964608265.1 uncultured Anaerolineales bacterium
GCGCAGCGGCAGCGGGCATGACCAGGACTCGAAGTTATGAGAGTTGGGCATGGGTAGACGGAGTGAATAGGTCAACGGTCGTGTTCAGCCGCCTGCGACGCGCCAGCAAGCAGGTCGCCCGTATGCACGAGTCGGGCGCACTGCAAAGACTTTGAGACTACGGCAACGACTTCGGTGCATCTCTCGATAGTTCTGGCACCCAATGCACCACGAAGTCAACATGAAAATCCTCGGGACGTAGACGGTTCTCATCGCTGACCAGATTTCCAACGTTCGAGCCTGCTTCAAAACTTATTATTGAGCCATCTGTAAAGTAGATGATCAAGGCTTCACTTTCGTGTAAGCCTTCAATTTCCTTTCGGAAACCGAATTCTACCTTTTCGACAGTCTTGCCTTTCATGCGAGACGCTTGGACAATCGAATAGTGTGCTTCGGGCGGACGGGTAATATGGGGTAACCATTTCTTGGCTTCATAACGTTCGTGCGCTGCCTTTCCGTTTACTCCCGAATCGCGCTCGAGCATCGCAAGAAGCTCCTTTGCGGCCTCCAAACAAAGAGAGAGGTCCTTTGTAAACTGCGAGAAGGCAGAGAAGTTTCGGGCCGGAGGCCGCACGCCATGTGAAGCAAGACGACGTTGCTCGCTGACAAGGTTCACAGCAGGCATGAAGTTGGGGGATGTTTCGAGGTCTGGAAACAACTTCAAGATGGCCTTAACCGTGTTCTTGTCGCCAATCCTGATGCTCTTTCCGAGAATGGATGCGAGGCGAGAAATGCACTCCTTATCAAGGCCGTCTATGAAATACCCATATAGTTCCTTGTGTGCATCTTGGTACCGATGCGTATTCTCAGCGGTAGGAATACTCAGTGTTTCGTCTATCTCATGCGTGTACAGAGGAATACCTACTAACTCATTTGCCAAGCCATTGATTATCTTTATCGTTTGCCCAAGATAGAAAAGTGGGCCATTGTCGACATCCCAACTCGCTTCCAAGTTGCGCCGCACCCATTTATCAAACCGCTCATCGTAGTCTGTAGTCCATTCCGGGGCCTCCAGATGAAACGCAGACCATCGTTGAACGTGCGCCTTAGATTTCTCTAATAGGTCAGGCAACCATGCGACTATGGCAAGGTTTCCATCCCGCAGAGTCCGATATCCAAAGCGGATATTCACATATTCGTTGGTTCTTTCTGTGCTTTCCAGCTCGCTATAGTATTCGTTGGCAACGCTCAATTCCCCTTCAAAATAATCGGACTCAATCCTGTATTTGTGTGGCTCGTTTCGATAGGCGGCAAGCACCTGCTGGTCAAAATAGCCTAAGAGGTGTTCTACTGATTTGAAGTCGGACTCACTGTAGCTTGATGTTGACATACTTGGTTCAAATCACTGAATAGGTGTTGTGTTGGTGTGCCCAACGTGGCGGTTCAGGTCCAGTACAAGCGCGAGTAGAGTGAGCGCGAAGCGCTCTCACCTGCATCCCACCGGCTCGCGACGTACGCTTCCCGCATATAAGAACCAAAGGCGCGGAGATTATGTCGTTCAGTACTGCCTGCTTTCAGGAACTGTGTGTTGGACGCGCACGATTTTGCAACTTGGTGATGCCACTGCGGCTGCTCTCAATGTGAGGTGATTCTACTCCTTCTTTTCCGGCAGAATGTCGCTTCTATTTTCTTTTCCCGTCTTGGGTCTGTTTGTGCTGAGCACTTCTCGCAGACTATCACCGTAAACGAGGGACTGCTGGTAAATCAGCATATAGAACCACTGGTTGAAAATATCACCCCTGCGTAAAGAGACAATGCTGCCACCGAGCGCGGCAATTGCGCTTAACACGTGGGCCAGCGAAAAGTCTGATGTGACCGCCGAGATTGCAAATACTGAAGCCAACAGGAACAATGCGAAGCTGACGTTGCGAAGCATAATGCTTGTCGCTTTGTTTTTATCGATTGCGTTGCAGACTTCAATGTTGTTGTGGCGAATTACACTCAGAAGTATTGACCATTCATTTGGGTTGAAGTCAGGCTGAACGCCTGAAGTAGATTTGAAGCTAGAGAACGCTCGTATTTCAGACTTTCCAGGATAGAAACGGCGATACCAGATGTGATGGGAGATGTGGTCAAATAGATGGCCAACTAGATAGGACAACAAACCAAGCAAAATGAGATGTGAGCCATTGTCTAGCTGTGCAACATCCACATATGGCAGACGTAACAGCTTGAGGGCTTCGTTGAATGTGAACAAATAAAGAATGCCTGGAATAGCGTATGAAAAGACATCATAAATCCCGAGGGTTATGGACATGACGCTGCCCTTTCGGTCCTCTGGGCTGCCGACTTTGTGCGCCCAACTTTTGATTCGATGGAATGAACATCTACAGATTGATGCGAGCATCTACATGTAGATGCCGCATCTATATCTATCTGCTATGCTCCCGCACTGCGGCAGACCCAACCGTTAGCTACGCCGCCGCCGGCTGAATGTCTTCCAGCGCCACGAAGCGCCCGTAGCGGTAGTACGCGGCGCAGGCGCCCTCGCTGGAGACCATCGTCGCGCCGAGCGGCTTCTGCGGCGTGCACTCTTTGCCGAAGGCCGCGCACTGGTTGGGCCTGATCATCCCCTGCAGCACCTCGCCGCTGCGGCACAACGGTGACTCTTGCGTCTTGATATCGCCCACGTCGAAGCGCCGGGCCGCGTCGAACTCGGCATACTTCTCGCTCAGCGCCCAGCCGCTCTGCGGGATCAGGCCAATGCCGCGCCACATCCGGTCGGTGACGACGAAGACATCCTCCAGCATCTTCTGCGCCGCCGCGTTGCCCTCGTAGCGCACCGCGCGCTCGTAGGCGTTCTCGATCTCGGCCTGGCCCGCCTCCAACTGCTTCACCGCGCGCAGGATGCCGTGCAGCACGTCCAGCGGCTCGAAGCCGGTGACGACGATGGGGACGCGGTACTTCTCCACCAGCGGGCCGTATTGCCAGTAGCCCATCACCGCGCAGACGTGGCCGGCGGCCAGGAAGGCCTGCACGCGGTTGGTGGCCGAAGACATGATGGCCTCGATGGCCGGCGGGACCAGCACATGCGAGACGAGCAGCGAGAAGTTCTTCAGCCCGAGCTGCTTCGCCTGAAAGACCGCCATCGCATTCGCGGGCGCCGTGGTCTCGAAGCCGACGCCGAAGAAGACGACTTCGCGCTCGGGGTTGTCGCGCGCGATCTTCACTGCATCGAGCGGCGAGTAGACGATGCGCACGTCGCCGCCCCGGCTCTTGACGCTGAACAGGTCGCGCTGGCTGCCGGGCACGCGCAGCATGTCGCCGAACGAGCAGAAGATGACGCCGGGCCGCGCAGCGATGGCGAGGGCCTTGTCAATCATCTCCAGCGGGGTGACGCACACCGGGCAGCCGGGGCCGTGGATCATCTCCACGTTCTCCGGCAACAGTTGGTCAATGCCGTTGCGGATGATGGAGTGCGTCTGCCCGCCGCAGACCTCCATGATCACCCACGGGCGTTTGGCCGTCTGCCGAATCTCATCGAGCAACCGTTGGGCCACTTCGGGGTCGCGGAATTCATCGAGGTATTTCATGGCTGACCTCAGTATTGCTTTTCACCACAGAGACCACGGAGAACACAGAGAGAAGCTTGGCGCGCTTCGTGACTTCGCAATTAACTCTTACCCGGCGGCGCAGGGGTGGACTCCTGCCCCGCTGAGAGCTCTTCCTCGAACGCGCCCAGTTCCCTGAACAGGCGCAGGCTTTCCAGCGCGGACTGCTCGTCGAGCTGGGTTATGGCGAAGCCGACGTGGACGATGGTGTAATCGCCGACGACGAGTTCCGGCAGGTAGGCCAGGCAGACTTCTTTCTGAATGCCGTCGAAATCCACCTTGCCCATGCGGATGCCGCCGTTGTCGTAAATCTCCAACACCTTGCCGGGAATGCCGAGACACATGGCTCCTCCGATTGCTGATTTTAGATTTCTGATTGCTGATTTTAGATTTGAGCCTTGAGAGCCAATCGGAAATCAGCAATCACAAATCAGAAATCTGTTTTGCTCCAATCACCGCCTGCCCCAGCGCCAGGCCGCCGTCGTTGGGCGGGACGAAGTGGTGAGTCAGCACTTCAAAGTTTTCGGCTCGCAGCTGGCGCAGCACCAGCGCCAGCAGGGTCACATTCTGAAAGACGCCGCCGCTCAGGGCCACGGTGTTCAGGCCGTGCTGCTCGCGCAGCCGCCGGCTGAGGGTGAGTATAAGCTCTGAGACCGCATTGTGGAAGCGCGCCGCGATCACCGGCGTCGTCACACCGGCCCGCCAATCGGCGACGATGGCGCGGATCACCGGCGCGGCGTCGAAAGTTACCTCCTGCACATCAAACTGATACGCACCATCCGTTACATCCGCTACCTCATCCGTTGCCAACGCCTCCATCTCGATCGCCGCCTGCGCTTCATACGTCGCCGTCTGCCGCACGCCGCACAACGCGGCCACGGCATCGAACAGCCGGCCCATGCTGGAGGTGGGCGCGGCGTTGAGGCCGGTGCGGAGCTGGTGAGCGAGGACGTTGCGCTCCGCCGGCGGGCAGGCGGCCACCGGCGGCAGGTCGTCGTCCCAGGCCAGGCCGGCGGCGTGCAAGTGAGCGAGCGCCACGCGATATGGCCGCTTCACCGCCGCATCGCCGCCGGGCAGCGGCACATAGGCCAGGTGCCACGCGCGCTCGAAGCCCGCGTAATCCGCCAGCAACACCTCCCCGCCCCAGATCGCCCCATCGGTCCCGTAGCCCGTCCCATCAAAGCTGAAGCCAATCACCGGTCGCTCACCGCTGACGCCGTTCTCCGCCATCACCGAGGCGATGTGCGCGTGATGATGCTGCACCCGAACGTGTGGGCGTCCGCCCGCATGTTCGTGCGCCCAGCGTGAGGAGAGGTAGCGCGGGTGCAGGTCGCTGACGATGATCTCCGGCTCGCAGCGGAAGATCACCCGGAAGTGCTCGACCGCGTGCTCGAAGGCGCACAGCGTCTCGAGATTCTCCATGTCGCCGATGTGCTGGCTCATAAAGGCGTAATCGTCGCGCGCCAGGCAGAACGTGGCCTTGAGCTCGCCGCCCACCGCCAGCGTGGGTGCAACACTGAACGGCAACTTCACCGGAAACGGCGCGTAGCCCCGCGAGCGGCGAAGGGGTAAATAATCTCCAATCTCCAATCTCGATAGGCGGGAGATTGGAGATTGGAGATTGAGGACGCGCATCACCGAGTCGTCGCAATGCACGTGGATGTCGCGATCGTGCATGAGGAGGGCGTCGGCGAGTTGGGCTAACCGCTCGCGCGCCTCGGCGTTATCCTTCACAATCGGCTCGTCGCTGTAATTGCCCGACGTCATCACCAGCGGCCCGCGACCTTCGAGCAAGAGATAGTGCAGGGCGGTGTAGGGCAACATCACACCGAGGTATGGGTTGCCGGGGGCGAGGAGGGAGGAAAGAGGCGGGAAGAGGGAGGAGGGTGGCCGCTTGCGGAGGAGGACGATGGGCCGTTCCTTCGACGTAAGGAGGGCGGCTTCGGCGTCGCTCACTTCAGCGAAGGCGCGCACCGACTCCAGGTCGGCGGCCATGAGGGCGAAAGGCTTGTCCACGCGGCCCTTTCGTGCCCTCAGATTTTGCAGAGCAAAATCTGAGGCCGCGTCGCAGGCCAGATGAAAGCCGCCGAGGCCTTTGACGGCCACAATCTGCCCGCGCGCAAACATCTGCTGGACGTGTTCGAGCGCGGCTTCACCCTGCAAGGATCGCGGTCGGCGGTCCGCAGTCGGCGGTCTGGCGTGGGCCCTCGGAGGCCGGCTCTCCTCCAGCCACACCCGCGGCCCGCACTCCGGGCAGGCATTCGGCTGTGCGTGAAAGCGGCGGTTGAGCGGGTCACGATACTCGGCCTCGCACGCCGCACACATCCGAAAAGTCGCCATCGTGGTCAGCGGCCGGTCGTAGGGGATGTCTTTGACGAGGGTGAAGCGCGGGCCGCAATTGGTGCAGTTGATGAAGGGATAACGGTAGCGGCGGTCTGCGGGATCGAACAATTCACGCCGGCAGTCCGCGCACAGCGCGATGTCCGGCGAGATGAGGGTGGTGGCGGCGGGCTGGCTCTCGCTTTCGACGATGCGGAAGTCGCCCTCACCCACCGGCGCGATCACTTCCACCACCACCGTATCAATGAAGGCCAGCGGCGGCTTCTTCGCCCTCAAATCCGATTGGAAATTCTTGAGCGCCGCAAGCGGCCCTTCGATTTCGATGAAGACGCCGGCGCTGTTGTTGCCCACCCATCCACTGAGCCCGTGCGCACGCGCGAGCCCATACACAAAGGGCCGAAAGCCCACGCCCTGCACTACACCGGTGATGTGCAGGCGATGGCGCAGTCGCGTTGCCACGGGATTGGGGATCATGATGTTTCGGCCAACCGTTGCGTCCGGGCTTCGAGCAGGAAGGCCAGCCACGCCTCGAGGCCCTGCCCGGTCTTGGCCGAGGTCTCGAACACGCGCAGCCCGGGCCGCACGGCTTGCAAATTGGCGTAGGCCGCCGCGCGGTCGAAGTCTACAGCCTCAGCCAGATCTATCTTCGTCAGCACCGCCACATCCGCCGTGTTGAACAGGCTGGGATACTTGACCGGCTTGTCTTCGCCTTCGGTAACGGAGAGCAGCACCACGCGCAGGTCCTCCCCGAGATCGTAGCCCGACGGGCAGACGAGGTTGCCGACGTTCTCGATAAAGAGGAAGTCCAACTCGGCGAGCGGCCAACGGCTGGCGGCCAGATGCGTCTCGATCATCTCGGCTTCGAGGTGGCAGATGCCGTCGGTGACGATTTGGCGGACGGGCGCACCGCTGCGGGCCAGCCGGCGGGCATCGTTCTCCGTGGCCAGATCGCCGACCAACGCCGCCACGCGCAGGCCGCGTGCCCTCATCCGTGCGAGCGTGCTTTCGAGCAGGGCCGTCTTGCCGGTGCCGGGGCTGGAGACCAGATTCAGTACGAAGACACCGGCCTGACGGAAGCGCAGGCGCAATCCATTCGCCAGCCGGTCGTTCTTCTCGAGGACATTCTGTTTGAGGTGCAGCAGGCGGGGAGTCATTCGTCGTACTCCAGCGCCTGGATCTGCAGCTCGCGGCCCTGCACGATCACCGGCGCGACGAGGTCATACTTCGGGCAGTGAAAGTCGTGCCGGCCGGCCGGTTCGCATCCGTCCGTGCAGCGTTCGCATTTCACTTTGACCGGCACGTCCTCGATGATGAGCCGCGAGCCTTCGAGGGCCGTGCCGCCGGCGGCCAGGTCGTAGCAGAACAGCAACGACTCCTTCACCACCCCGGCCAGTGCCCCGAGGCGCAAGTGCACGGCCGTTACCCGCGCCACGTGGGCGTCGGTCGCGGCCCGGGTGGCCACCTCGACGAGGCTGTGAGCGATGGAGAGTTCGTGCATGACCGTGCGCCGATGGCCGGACTGTACCGAGGCGGCCAACGGGCAACCAGTGACAAACATCACGGCGCGGCGGGAAAAATGACAAGGTTGGTCGGCTTTCCCGCCCGCGTCGCCGGCCGCGCCGCCGGCCGCAACTGACACCAATCATGGCGGGAGTTACGCAGTTGGCCGCGAAATTACCGCCGACGCTCTTAAATGAAATCAAGGAGGTCGAATGTCATGCCGAGGAGCGGAGCGACGAGGCATCTCTGGCTGGCCGCAAATCGCCCTAGGCTTGGGTAGAGACCCCTCGCTTCGCTCGGGGTGACACGTACCTCCTTGAAACCAATTAAGAGCGACCGCCGATTTCGCAGATTACGAAAGAGTCAGGTGAAGATATCTGTGAAATCCGAGCAATCCCTGGCTGCAAAAGGGGGAGAGGGCGGGAGGCCTATATCAGTTTACACGGATTAAACACGGCTGAGGTACACTCGCCGTCGTGAACTCCCTCCGCACCCGCCTGTTCGCCGCCTTCACCATCGTCATTCTCGTCGTCGTGCTCGTCATCGGGCTGACGCTGTTGTTTCTGCTCCGCAACAGTTCGCTTATCGAACGCCCCACCCTGCTCGGCTTGAGTCAGGCCACCCGCACGCTGCAACGCCAGGCCCCGCTGCCCGAAGACGCCGGCGACGCCGAACTCGCCGCGTATGTGGCCCGCGCCGCCGAGGCGTACGATTATCGCGTGCTCGTCGTCAACGCCGAGGGCGAAGTGGGGATCGATTCGCGCCCGGACGCGCCGCCCCTGACCGTGGTGCTGCGCAATGCCGAGAACAACCCCGCCTTTGGCTTTCGCATCGGGCAGGCGCGCGACAGCGCCGGCGACTGGTGGTCGTACACAGTGCGCCGCCTGTCCAAAGACCGCTTTCTGCTCATGGCCGCGCCGCAGCCGCGCTTCGCCGTCCTGAAGTTCTTCGTGGAGGATTTGCTCGGGCCGCTGCTGCAGGCGGGCGCCATCGCCGGCGTGATCGCCCTCGCCCTGTCCGTCATCGTCGCGCGGCAGATCGTCGGGCCGTTGCAGAAGATGGCCCAGGTCTCACATGGCATCGCGCAGGGCGACTACGCCCTGAGCGCGCCGGTCAGCGGGCCGGATGAGGTGCGCGAACTCGGCCAGTCCATCAACGCCATGGCGGCGCAGGTGCAAGCCGGGCAGCAGGCTCAGCGCGACTTCCTCGCCAACGTGTCGCATGAACTCAAGACCCCGCTCACCTCGATTCAAGGTTTCGCGCAGGCGATTCGAGATGGAGCGGCCAATTCACCCGACGCCGTGCACCGCTCCGCCGGCATCATCTTCGACGAAGCCGAACGCATGCGACGTCTCGTCGCCGATCTGCTCGAGCTGGCGCGGTGGGATGCCAGCCCGCACACCCTCAACCGGGCCGCGCTCGATCTGCGCTTGCTGTTGACGACGGTGACCGAACGCTTCGTCCCGCGCGCAACGGAGAAGACGGTGCAACTCAAGCTCGACCTGCCCGGCACACTGCCCGCCATGCGCGGCGACGCCGACCGACTGGCGCAGGTGTTCACCAACCTGGTGGATAACGCCCTCAAGCACACGCCGGCCGGCGGCATCATCGCTGTCGCGGCCAGCAGCGCGCCCGAGGGTGTGCAGATCACGGTGACGGACAACGGGCCGGGCATCCCGCGTGATGACTTGCCGCGCGTCTTCGAGCGTTTCTATCAGGTGGATAAATCCCGCGCGCGGCCCGCGGGCGGCGGCGTCGGGCTGGGGCTGGCGATTACGAAGGAGATTGTCGAGGCGCACGGCGGCGCCATCGGCGTGGAGAGCGTGGTGGGGATGGGGACACGCTTCACCGTGCGTCTGCCCGTTGCGCTGCCGGAGGACAGCACGCTGATACGAAGAAGGAAATGAGGGAGACGAAGGCAGGTGCATCCCCTCGCTCCCTCGGTTCCCATTGCCGTTATTGCCGCTTCAAGTTCGCCAATTGGTCTTCGAGTTCAGACCGCTTCTCGTCCGCCGCGCGCCGGGCATCCGACCAAAGCGTGTCGAACCACTCGCCGGTCTGCTCCTGCAATTCATCGCCCGCCGAGGGGGTGAAGAGCAGCGCAGCGGCCGCCCCCACCGCCGCCCCCACAATTGCGCCCGTCAAAAACGCCATCAGTTTGTTCATCGGTGTTTGCCTCCCGGTGTGTTGCGTCAACGATTATAACCGCCGGTCGTGCGAAAAGTTGCGCGCTGCCTCCAGCTATAATCGGCCCGGTACCTCCATGGCACCGCGCGGCGGACTTGCTCGAGAACACGACCGAATCGCTGGAGCAGCCGGCCCATCAGTTGTAGGGACACCGCGGGTCTCTACTTTGGAGCACTCAACCATGCACCTCAACCGCCTGCACCGTCTGCACGCCGCCATGCGCCGCGCCGGCTTCGATTGTGTCGTCGCCATTGCCGGGCCAAATCTCTACTACCTCACCGGCCTGTCGTTTCATCTGAGCGAGCGGCCCACGGTTGGCTTCTTCGCGGCGAGGGGTGACCCGGTGCTTGTGCTCGGCGCCCTCGAGGCGTCGAAGGTGGCCGGCGGCGCGCCGTATCCCATCCGCACGCACGCGTACACCGACGCGGACGGGCCGGTGGCTGCCTTCCGCGAAGCCGCGCAAACATTGAGTTTGAATCGGGCGCGGTTGGGAGTCGAAACCCGGCGCATGCGGGTGATGGAACTGCGCCTGATCGAAGAGGCCTTCGCGCAGCCCCGCGTGGAGGCCGCCGAGGGTTTGTTCGCCGAGCTGCGGATGACAAAGGACGAGCACGAGATCAGGTTGATGCGCGAGGCCGTTGACATCGCCGAGCGCGCGTTGCTGGCCACGTTACCGCAGATCAAGGTTGGCCTGACCGAGCGCGAAGTGGCGACCGAGTTGCTGCTGCAAACCCTGCGCGCCGGCTCCGACTCGGAACTGCCGTTTGCGCCCATCATCGCCGCCGGGCCGAACGGCGCGTTGCCGCACGCCTCCATCACCGACCGGCGGTTGCAGCGGGGCGACCTCGTGACCATTGACTGGGGCGCGACCCGGCACGGCTACGTCGCCGACCTGACGCGCACCTTTGCGATCGGGGAAGTTGATGACGAACTCAAGCGGATTTACGAACTGGTGAAGAGGGCGAACGCGGCGGCGAAGGCGGCGACGCGGCCCGGCGTGAGCGCGGCGGAGGTGGATGCCGCCGCGCGCAAGGTCATCGCCGACGACGGCTACGGCCAATACTTTGTGCACCGCGTCGGCCACGGCCTCGGCCTCGAGGGCCACGAGGACCCGAGCATGCACGGCCGCAACGAGCTATCGCTGACCGCCGGGATCACGTTCACGATCGAGCCGGGGATTTATGTGCCGGGCAAAGGCGGCGTCCGCATCGAGGATGATGTGGTGGTGACGGCGGACGGCTGCGAGAGTCTGAGCACCCTGCCGCGCGACCTGCAGAGTATCGGCGGGTAAGCTCACCGCGCGCTGAGCGCGGACAAGAGATGGCCGGGCATTTCCTCCTGGCGCGGGTTGAGCGATAGAGGCCAGCCCCTCATACGGGAAAATCCTGAATCCCAATGCCGGGGCGAGCGCAATCGCCGCCGGCAATGAGGCCGACGGCACGCCCGCCGCCGCGCCGCCAAAGGCCACGCCGACCGCGAGTCCTTCGGGGATGTCGTGCGCCGAGGTGGAAGTGCGGCGGCAGCCGATCAGCGACGGGCAGACACAGGCCGCCGGCCAGGAACCCCGGCGCCCCCGGGCGCCGGGAAGCAAATTCGCCCCTCAAATCGGTCGCGCGGGCCGAACGACGAGCAGCGCACACCGCGAGCGGCGCATCACCTTGTGCGTGACGCTACCGTAGACCCAGCGGCGCAGACCGGTGTGGCCGTGGGTGGCCATCGCAATGCAATCGACACCGTGCTGCTCGACGAAGCCGAGGATGCCATCGGCCGCCGGCCCAACTTCCGCCGCGGTCTGAATCGGCACACCGTAGCGCCCAAGCTGCGCCCGCAGACGGGCCAGATAGGTCAGGGCTTCATCGCGCAGATTGTCTTGCAGGCTCTGTCCGGCATGAACCTTGAGCGGGAGCTTGATCGAACCAGGCACCCCCGGCCCGAAGAAATGATAGGTGACGCCGCCCTGCGGGTTGATGTGACTGCGAACGGTGGGCGCTACCTGAAGCAGCGTCACCGTGCCGTGCATGCGGGCCGCCGCCGTCAGGGCCGGCTCGAGAGCGGTCTCCGCCAGGGCCGAGCCATCGAGCGGGACGAGGATATGCCGTATCGGGCGGTCGCCGCGCACCACCAGCACCGGACACGGCGCGGCGCTGAGCACTCGTTCGGCGACGCTCCCGAACACCCAGCGCTCCATCCCCGAACGCCCATGCGACGACATCACAATCAGGTCGGTGCGCTCGGCGCGCGCGGTCTCGACGATGTGCGCGGCCACATCGGGCGTGGCCGAGTCGGCGAGGACGACCTTGGCCCAGACCAGTTGGCCGGGAGAGGCATAGGCGGATTGAAGACCGGCCAGATACGCATCCGCCTCGCGCCGCGAATGAAGCGCCGCCTGATCCGGCCACACGACGCCACGCGCGCCGGTGACGCCATGCTCGGGGACGATGATCTGTTCCGGGTACGCGACACGGAACAACATGACCTCGGTGTTCGGTTCGCGCGCCAGGGCGAACGCCGGGGCAAGCGCGCGCTCCGCCAGTGGCGAGCCGTCGAGCGGGATGAGGACTTTGGTGAACATGTCAGCCTCCCGTGAATCTTGGTGGATTCAGGCCCGCAAACAGCATACCGTCCTTCGGGGCCGCTGCGCAGTGCCGTACATCACGCCTGCGACCTGACGAAAACCGTCGCCATTGCGTCAACGCCCCGGCCAGTTCCCCGACCACCCACCGGGCAACGGGTCTCAAAAACGCAACACCGCAGCCAGCGGCGCGTCCGTCGGCATCTCCGCCATCGGCAACGCAAAGACCTCACCATGATGGAGCAGCGTTTGCGTGGCCAGGAGGTCGAGCAGTTCGTCGGCTCGCGCGTCAGGCGCGTCGAGCAGATGGATGGTCTGCGTCTCACAGTCGTAGGTCCCCCACTGTTCGCGATCACGCGCCAACAGCAGGGATTGGACTCGACCCTGCTGGGCAGCGGGCAACGCAGCACGGAGTGAGAGTGTGGCGCGCGGGCTGCCGATCCAGCGCCGCCAGGCCGCCAACGCCCTGGCTTGCCGTTCGTGGCGCTGCGGCTCGAGGAGCCGCTGAGCCTCATCGCGCAGTTGCTCGGGGCTGATCCGGTCGGCGTTGCCAGCGAGCTCAGGTTCGGCGAGATGCGGGTAACGACTCACCGCCCGATACAGCGCCAGCACGTACTCCACCCCGGCCAGCACCAGCCGCACATTCTGGCCCGCCAGCCAATCGCACAAGCACTGATCGATGCGCCGGCAGTATTGCGCCAATTCCTCTTTGTAAGCCTCCTGGTCACCGCCGCTTCCGTAGAAGATCGCCGACCAGCGGCCGGCCCCGACCGGCGCGCCACTGCGAAACCGGATCTCCGGCTGCCATGTGTCGAAGCGCAACGCCTCGGCCAGGTTGCGAGGGAGTGTGTCGAGTTGGATTTCTTCGACTGCCTCCGGCGTGGCGCGGAACAGCCGCACGGCGTTCTGGCTGAGGGCCAATATGTAGAAGGGCGACGGGGACGCCAGCATCGGCAACAGCGGTCTGAGGATGAAATGCCGCGCCAGCGCGAGCTTCGGCTCACACCGTTGAGGCAATGTGACGGCGCGCGCAAACGACGCTGCGAGGAAGAGCGCCAGACCCTCGCGCATATGCCGCCACGCGAAGCTATCGCCGAGCAGGGTCTCGATCGGCCCCAGCACTTCGGGCGCCTCGCCCGCGCGCCAGCCGGCCGCCCGCAGCCGCGCCTCGGCCTCGCGCCGCAGGTTGCGCAGCCGAAGCTGATCGGCGGGGATGTCGCTCGCCGCGCGCCGGGTGGGGAGGTAAATCGAAATGCACGGTGTCGCCCGGATCGTCGCCAACTCCCTGAGGTCGTTGACCGAAAGCGGGTTCATGCGCCACTCCTTTTGCGGCAGCGGCCGAGGTGTTATGGGCCGGCCGCTTCGACCCGGGGTCGCACAATAAAGTCGGCGATGATGGGCGCCGCCAGCCGAACGTAATCGGCGGTGGCCAGCTTGATCGTATCGCGGTGTGTGCCGGCCTGAATAACGATCTCGCCGGCCCGGTTGAGCGAGCCGTCGAGGTAAGTCGGCATTTGATACAGGTTGCCGAAGGGCGGCATCGCGCCCACATCGCAATCGGTGAAGCGCGGTTTGAACTCCGGCTCATGCGCCGCCCGCGCCACCTCCGCATTCAACAGCTCGCGGACACGTTCGAAATCCACGTGCGCCGGGGTCGGCAACACCAGCATGACGAGTTTGCCGTCGGCCCAGGCGATGACGACCTTGGCCACATGTGCGCCCTTCTCGTGCAGCTCAGCCGCCACCGCCTGCATCGTGAACACTTCACGATGATGTTGCAGCACAAATTCCACCCCGCGCTCACGCAACAGGAGTTGTAGGCGTTCCAGACACGTAAGCATTCGGTTCTCCTTTCCACCAGCTGTGTGGTTCGCCGGCCCCCCCCGACTTCTTCATACGCTCAGTCACGCCCGTGGGCAGTGTCGAAAGTCACCGGCTGCGGATGAAACCCGTATGCGATACACATTCGCGCGCCGGAGCTGAGCGCGATCGTGGCAACGCCGAGTCTGGCGACGAATCAGATGTGAGCCATCCGCATTGAGCCTGCGCCGCCGGCCCGGCCGGCTGCCCTCTCTTCCGCCTGAGACCGGCGTGGTGAGCGACGGAACATCAGGCCGGCCCGGCTGGCTGCGCCGCCTTAAGCGCGGCGAGCACATGCTTGAGCACCCGTTCCCGGTTCTTGAGCATGTCGCGATAGTCAACGTTATCTGTGTCGGCCACCTCCATGCGCAGGTCGGTAATGGCACCCTGCAACGTTTCGATCAGGATCGTCATCTCTTCGGGGGTGAGGTCGAGGTGAAGCATCTTGCGCCTCCCGGCCAGAGTCAGGCCTGGTAACAGTTTAGACCGGAAAGGGCGCCGGGTCGAGTGGGGAACATCACCCCGCCGTGGTGACCTTCGCGGGCCGGCGCGAATGTGCCTATTTTCGACCCAGGTCGGTCGTTACCTTGTGCCATGCCAACGATGACGTTCATTACGTTCGCACGGACACGCCACAACCTGTCCTCGCGGCTGACGCGTTGCGGCATAAGCCGCGTTGGAGCTGAAGCTGAGCCGCATATCCCTTGCGCCGGCGAAATAACTTCTGCCCGCCCGGCCCATCTTGACACATCCGGCCGATGCCACTATCGTCTGGCGCGGCCCGGATGACGCTGAGGATCGTCTCTTGGCCATATCACCGAGGATGAGCCCCGACGTAACCGCGCACCCTGAACACGACACCGAAACCCAACGCGAGGTCGAATGGGTGCTGGTCCCCGACGACGGCGGGCAGGCGAACGTCCTCATCCACAACGACGACGTCACCCCGATGGATTTCGTCACCATCATTCTGCGCCAGGTCTTTCAACTCACCGCGCCGCAAGCCGAGCGTGTGATGCTGCGCGCGCACTACACCGGGCTGGCGCACGTGATGACGTTGCCGCTCGAGGAAGCCAAGTATCGGGTGGGCCGCGCTCACGGGCTGGCCCGCGCCGCCGGCTACCCGCTGACGTTTTCGATTGAACTGGAAGGGGAGAATACGTAATCAGTCACCGGCGAGAGAAAGACCGATGACTGATTTTGAGTGTGCGGCGGGAGAGACTTGAACTCTCACGCCATCGCTGGCAGAGGATTTTAAGTCCTCGGTGTCTGCCAATTCCACCACCGCCGCAAGCATCGCGATTGTACCGCGATTTAATGGAGACCCCATGGCCTGGAAGTTGATCTCATGGAACGTCAACGGCATCCGCGCGGCGGAGAAGAAAGGCTTTGTGGATTGGCTGCGCGCGTCGGACGCCGACGTGGTGGCCGTGCAGGAGACGAAGGCACACCCCGAACAGCTCTCGGCAGCGCTGCGCAGCGTGGACGGCTACAGCAGCGAATGGTGCGCGGCGGAGAAGAAGGGCTACAGCGGCGTAGCGACGTACTCGCGGCACACGGCGGAAGTTGCGGCGCGCGGCCTCGGCGAGGCCCGTTTCGACACCGAGGGCCGTGTGCTCATCCATGACTACCCCGGCTTTGTGCTGTTCAACGTTTACTTTCCAAACGGCGGGCGCGGGCCTGAATGGGTCGCGCACAAGCTGGCGTTCTATCGCCGCTGCCTCGAGGTGGCGCGTGGCTACATGCGAAAGAAGCGGCCCGTCATCATCACCGGTGATTTCAACACCGCGTACGCCGAGATCGACCTCGCGCGCCCGAAGGAGAACGCCAGGACCAGCGGCTTTCTGCCCGAGGAGCGCGCCGGGCTGGGCGAGTTCTTCGAGGCCGGCTTTGTCGATACCTTCCGCCACCTGCACCCGGCGACGGTGAAATACACCTGGTGGGATATGGTCTCACGCGCTCGCGAGCGTAACGTCGGTTGGCGGCTCGACTACTTCATGGTCTCGGCCGACCTGAAGGATCGGATCGTGAGCGCCGAGATTCACGACGAGGTGCCGGGGTCGGATCACTGCCCGGTGAGTCTGGTGATCGAGCAATAACCAACAACTGATAACGAATTCGGTCATTGGTTATTGGTAATTGCCCCCCACTCCATCAGCGTCAGCGTCTCGGCGCGACGCTTCGGGTCGATGCCGGCCTGCGCCAGCAACGCATCCACGCGTGCGGCCTCCATCCCCAGCCCGGCGGCCAGCGAGTTACGCAATTGTTTGCGCTTCTGCCCGAAGCCCGCCTTCACCACGCGGAAGAACTCATCCACATCACTGACCGGCACGGCGGGTTGATCACGCACCTCCAGGCGCACGATCGCTGACTCCACCTCGGGGCGCGGATAAAACGCGCCGGCGGGGATGCGGGCGACGATGCGCGGCGCGGCGTAGAACTGCACACTGACCGCGAGCAGGTTCATCGCGCCAGGCCCGGCGCACATCCGCTCGGCGACCTCGCGCTGCACGGTTAACACCATGCGCGCCGGCCTCACCTCCGCTTCGAGCAGGTGACGGATGACGGCGGAGGTGATGTAGTACGGGATGTTGGCGATGACTTTGTAGAGCGGGGGTAATTGGAAATCGGCAAATGACACGTCGAGGATGTCGCCGGGGACGATTTCGACGTTGCCGTAGCCTTCGAGGACGTAGCGCAGGGCGGGCAATAGCGATTGATCAAGCTCGACGGCGACCACGCGGCGCGCGGCTTCGGCGATGTGTCGCGTCAGGCTGCCGAGGCCCGGCCCGATCTCCAGCACCGTGTCCTGCGCCGTCAACTCGGCTGCCCGCGTCACCTTGCTCAGCGCCGACTCATCAATCAGAAAATTCTGACCGAGGCTTTTCTTCGGCGTGAGGGCAAATCGGCGCAGGAGGCTGGAGAGGTGGAGAGGGCGCAAAGTGGGTGACAGGGTGACAGGGTGACAGGGTGACGGCCCATGCACCGCGTCACTCCGCCACTTCGTCACTCACGGTACAGTCGAAGGGATGAGCCACACAATTTGATCCGCCGGCGGGATGGGAGTGAGGAAGTACACGGTGACTACGCGCGCCCAACTCTGGTAGTTGAAATCGTCGAAGCCGAGGTCAATGAAGCGGCCTTTCACGCCGCCGCCCGTGTCCGCCGCGAGGGCGAAGCCGTAGCCGGGCACGTACATGCGTGTGCCGAAGGGGATGTAGCGGCGATCAATCGCCACGAGGCCTTTGGTCAGCGGCTGGCCCGAGGCGGTGATGCCGTAGTTGCGGGCGGTGCGTGGCACACCGGCGCGCGACGGCGAATACGAGGTCGCATACATCGTGTACGCACGCCAATATTCGAGCACGCCGTCGGCGGTCTCGACCGTGCGCACGGTGATCTTCGTGCCGTAGCCGATGACGCGGGGCTGAGCGGCCTGCGCCAGCGTCTCGGCCTCGGCGACCCGGCTCACCTCGACCCCATCTTCGTAACGCACGCGGACGTTGCGCCGCAGCGCGCCCTCGGTCCCGGCCTGCAATGTCTGAACGGTGTCAATGTCCGCCTCCGGCAGCGGCTGATAGATCGTCTCGCGCGGGATGGTTTGTTGCTCGGTGACGATCTCCTCGCGCACGCGCACAACTCGCAGACCGTACTCCATCGGCGTCACGTAATCAGCGCCGGCGAGGGCGAGGCCGGCCTGCGCCAGCGTCTCGGTCACGCTGCCGGGCTGCACCGACACGTTGAGCGTCCGGCCATCCGCTACGATCGTCAGAGGCCGGGCGCGGATAAGGGTGAGGGTGAGATTTGGGGTGAGGGCAGACTCAGCCGAGGGCTGCACGATATCGGCGGCGGAGAGGCGGATACCGGCCTGCCAGAGCGCCTCGCCCACCGTGCGGGCCGCCGTCTGCACCGTGAGCGTTTGCCCGGGGCGCGCGCTGTCCACAATCGAAACCGAGACCGCCCGGCGCACCGTCACCCTCGCCGGGGCGGCATCGCGTGCGTAAACGCCATCCACCCGCACGCCGTCTGCCCACACCTCATCCGCCTCGGCCAGCGGTACACCGGCCTCGTGCAGAATTGCCATTGGGTGGGTGGCTGTGCTTTCGACGACGAGGGAGGCGCCATCGGCTTCGACCCACACAGTAGGGGGTGCGGCGGGCGGCGCGGCGCAGCTATTCAGCCACAGCAGGGCGACGAGGAGATAACGCTTCATCAAAACTTGAACCGCAAAGGAGGCGAAGGGGGCAAAGGAATTCCTTGCATGCTCGGCGTCCGTTGCGGTTCACACAAAAACGCACTCGGGCAGGCAACCCGGCGGCACCCAGAGAAGACTCCTTATCGCTGCTGCCTTCCGGCCCTGACGAGGTTCGAAGGTCTCTGCCGCGCCGGACCCACCCGAGCGCGCGACGGATTATAGCAGCGACCGGCGAACAGGGGCGTGAACGGAGATGAGTGAACCGTCAACAGCACGACACCGCCCCTGCCCCGACTGTTTTCTGTCTACAGGCTACTGTTGACTGGCTACCGGCTTCTCTCTTCCCAGATCTCCGCCAGCTTCACGCAAACTCGCAGCGCCGACTCCATATCCTGCACGCACACCCATTCGAGCGGGCCGTGAGCGTTGTGGCAACCGTCGAAGATGTTGGGCGTGGGCAGGCCGCGCTCAGTGAGGCGCGAGCCATCGGTGCCGCCCCGGATCGGGCGTTCAATCGGCGCGAGGCCGACCGCGCGCACTGCCTCGAAGGCATACTCCACCGGGCGCATATCATCTTTGAGCCAGTAGCCCATGTTGCGATAGCTCGCTGTTATCTCGCACGTGATCCGCGCCCGCGGCTCACTGCCCTGCAACGCTTCGCACAGCGCGCGCAGGCGTCCGCCGTGCGCGGTGAGTTGTTCGTTATCGAAATCGCGCAGGATGAATTTGATGACGGTGCGCGCGGCGTTACCCTCGACCGTAACGGGATGGACGTAGCCCTGCCGGCCCTCGGTTGTTTCCGGGCTGATGTTCTCACGGGGCAGCGCGGCCAGCAGTTTGCCGGCCAGGTGCACGGCGTTAACCATGCCGTGGGCTTTCGCCCAGCCGGGGTGAGTCGCCACGCCCTCGATCGTCACTGTCGCCGCGTCGCCCGAAAACGTCTCCCAGTTGATCTCGCCCGGATACTCGCCGTCAAGGGTGTATGCCACGTCCGCGCCGAGTTGCTTGAGATCGAGCTTGTCCACCCCGCGCCCGATCTCCTCATCGGGGTTGAAGCAGATGCGGATGGGGCCGTGCCTGATCTCACGATGGCGCAGCAGGTGCTCGGCCAGCGTCATCACGACCGCGACGCCGGCCTTGTCGTCCGCGCCGAGCAGGGTGAGGCCGCTGGCGGTGACGATGTCTTTGCCAATCGCGCTTTTCAGATCGGGGTCTTTGGCCGGGTCGAGCACCCGTCGCGCATCGTCCGGCAGCGCAATCGGCTGGCCGTCGTAGTTGCGATGCACGATGGGTTTGACGCCCTCGCCGGAGAAGTCGGGCGCGGTATCCACGTGGGCGGTGAAGGCCAGGGTGGATATACGTTTCATACTGGTCGCGGGGATCGTGGCCAGCACGTAGCCTTGCTCGGTGAGGGTGACATCGGCTGCGCCCAACGCGCGCAACTCCTCGGCCAGCATCCGCAACAAATCCCACTGCCCCGGCGTGCTGGGTGTCGTGTCGGAGTTCGGGTCGCTGGTGGTGTGAACTTGAACGTAGCGCAGGAAACGGGAGAGGAGTGTATCGGTGGTCATGTCATGAAACATCTCGGCCCCCCACACCCGCCCTGCATTTCCGAGTTCACTCCCCTCTCCCAGCGGGAGAGGGGTTGGGGGTGAGGGAGAACCCCCGGCCGTTACCGCTCAAAGGACGGATGAGGGCCATTATACGCCATCGCTCTTGTGCCCGACGATGAAGGAGTTACACCCGCACGACGTGATAGCGCTGGATGAAGGCCAGCGGGTCGGCGTACACGCGCTCGACCTCGGGGCGGTTGTCGCCGGGCCAGTGACCGGGCGTGCTGCGCAGGATGGGATCGGTGGCGATATCGAAGTGGAGGTGATAGTTGTTCGGCGCGTACTCGCCGATGGTGCACAGGAACTGCCCGCGCCCCACGACCTGCCCCTCCTGCACTTGCAGATTGTTCACATGCGCGTAACGCGCCCACACCACGCGGTCCTCGCCCGGCACCGGATGTTCGACGACGACGACGTTGCCCCAACTCGCGCCCAGCCGGCGCGCCCACAGCACCGTGCCGTAACCGATGGCGTACACCGGCGCGTCCTTATCCGCGATCACGCCCCCGTCGAGGTTGAGATCGCCGCCGGTGTGAATGGCGTAGCCGCTGCCGAGGCGGTAGCGCGTGCCGCGCGGATTGACGTCGAACCAACTGCCGCACCAAAACGCATACCCGCCCGTCGTGCGCCGGCCGGTGGGGATGAGGCTGCGCCGATCCACATCCGTGCCCACCGGCGAATCAAGGCCAACGCTCGTCGAGGCAGCCTGCGTTACGGGCCGCCACCGAATCGCGCCGAACGCGATCTCGAATCGCCCGCTCGGGTGCGTGGCCGGATCCACAAAGGTGATATCCGCTACGTTCACGCGGCCCGCATCGCCCTTCGCCGGGTCGAGGTCGAATTGCGAGACGGGCGGGCTGCCGGGCACGCCGTTGACGACGCTGCCGACGAGCGGCACCCATTCGTCGCTGAAGGTGGCCTGGTTCAACACAACGGTGGTTTCGCGCCGCTGCCCGTTTGGATAATCCACAATGAAATAATGAGCGTCGGGCACATACGCATTTCGCCCGGGGATGAAGGCTTCAATCGTGTACTTGCCCCGCCCGATGAGTCGTGGCACATAGCTCACGTACAGCAATTGATTGTTGTACGAAGCGGGCCGATACGCGTACGGCCGCCCGTTCACATCCACCGCCACCTGCCACGTTTGGCTGGCGACCGCCGGGTCTTCGTAATAGCTGATCGAGAATTCGCCGGTGCGTTCGTTATCGGGATCAACGGCCACGAGCAGCGGCGGCGCGTCCGGCGGCACGGGAGGCCGGCCGACGACGATGGGCGGCGGTGGGGGGGGCGGCGGAGGCGGGGGCGGCGGCCCGCCGCCGGGCACCGGCACCTTCGCCAGCTCCGCAAGATCAGCCTGCCCGAGTCCCTCATCCGGTATCGACAACCCGCGCCCGTAGCGATACCACGACAGCCCGCGCGCGCCGAAGCGGGTGGCGGCGATGTCGGCCGTCACCGGGATGTCGCTCGCGGGGTAAATGCCGATGCTGCCGCCGGGCGAGTAGCCCTGCAACATCGGGTACACCGGCTTGCCCCAGTTGCCGATGATGTTGTAGCAGTTGGTCAGCGCCGTGGTCGCGCTCTGCCCGAAGTGGAAGTGATAGACCATCGGGTGCAGGCTATCAATGTACGGGAACCAGATGCTCTGCACCCACAACCGCGCCGGGCGGTTGGCGCGGTAATCGAAGATCAACCCAATGTGGAAGTCGGGGCCGAGGCGGTTGCGCAGCCCCTGCGCCAGCGCGCGCGCGGCGTTCTGGTCGCCGACCCAGTAGGCCGGGCCTTCCTCCAAATCGAGCAACAGCGATTTGACGCCCGGGACCTGGCACACCTCCACGAAGCGGTCGAGTTCGGCGGCCGCCGTGTTGCCGCGCACCACCCCCCACGCGTGCATCTCCAGCCCCTTCGAGGCCAGCGTGTCGGCCCAGCGGCGCACGTCGGCGGCGGAGTTGATGTTGAGGTTGGGCTTGCTGCTGTCGAACGCGCCCTGCCAGACGTTGCCGTTATTGGTCTTCACCATCACGCCGTTGATGTTGGGCGCGCCGGCGCGCAGGTTGTCGCCGAATTGCGCGATGGTGGTCTCGTTGATCGAGCGCGGCGTCCAATACACCAGCGAGAGGCGGCCGTCGTAGAAATTGGGTTGGCCCATTGTGTCGCTCACTGCGGAGTATAGCCAGGTCACACCGATACGGCTATCTCGTCTCTAACCGTTTGACCGGTTGCAAGAACCGCGCCGCGCCCGGGCACCGATATTGTTACCAAAAGGTAACTTTCGCGAGCATGGCGGGTAACAAAGATTGCATACTCTCTCAGTACAATAGCGCGCAATCGAGCCAGTGAATCGCGCGTCGTTGACGGTATCCGAATGAAGAGACTCGCCTGCTGCTTTCTGCTTGCCTCCTTGCTGCTCGGCGCCTGTGCCGACGCCACGCCGACGCCGCGTGTCGTCGTCGTGCCGTACCGCTCGCCGGTGCCGACGTGGACGTTGCCCTTCGACCCCAGCGCCACGTCTGCGCCGCTGCGCCCGGGCGAAACACCGCCGCCGCCCACCGAGACTCTCCTCCCCACCCTCCCACCGACGGAAACGCCGACCGCGCGCCCCGGCATTGACCCGACGCTCGGCGCGGTCACGCCCAACCCGTTCATCACGCCCGACTACCCCATCCCCGACCCGGCGCCGCAGTTGTTCCTCGACAAAGACATCTTCAACGTGCTGCTCATCGGCCGCGACACGCCCAAGGGCGACAAGGCCTACCGCACCGACATCATGATCGTGGTCTCGATCAACAGGAAGGCGCAGTCGGTGACGCTCCTCACCATCCCGCGCGATCTGTACGTCTACATCCCCGGCTGGACGATGAACCGCATCAACACCGCCTCGGCCTACGGCGACACGATTGGCTATCCGGGTGGCGGGGTGGCCTTGTTGCAGCAGACGATTTTGTACAACCTCGGCCTGCCCATCCACCGCTGGGCGCGGATTGACTTCGCCGGCTTCAAGCAGGTGATTGATATCCTCGGCGGAGTTGATGTGCCGGTGAGCTGCGCGATGCAGGACTGGCGGCTCAAAGATCCGTACAACCCCGATCAGGACGTGCAGGACGCCGGCAACTGGCACCTGTATACGGTCGAGGTCGGCGTGCAACACATGGATGGCGACCTCGGCCTGTGGTATGCGCGCTCGCGCAAGCGCAGCAGCGATTACGACCGGTCGCGCCGCCAGCATCAGGTGCTGCGGGCCATGCTCGACAAAGCCCTGCAACTCAACATGCTGCCCAAAGCGCCGGAACTCTATCAGCAGTACATTGAAATCGTGGACACCGACATGAGCATCGGCGATGTGCTGCAATTCGTGCCGCTGGCGGCGACGATGGATCGCACGCGGATCAAGAGCCGCTTCATCGGGCGCGACCACATCTGGCCGTGGACGACGCCGCAGGGCGCGAGCGTGCTGCTGCCGGATCGCGACGCCATCAGCCGCCTGCTGGAGGAGGCCTTTCAGCCGCCGCCGGAGAACGTGCTGCAGCGCGCCGGCCCGGCGGTGGAGGTGTGGAACGGAACCGGCAACGCCGCGCTCTCGCTGCTGGCCGCCGACAACCTCACGTGGGGCGGCATCGCCAACCTGCCCGGTTCCCCCGACCGCGCCGACTATGCAACCACCACCCTGTTCGATTACACGACCACGCCCAAAGGCTCCATCCGCGCCGACCTCCAACGCGTGCTCAACCTCAATGATGCCAGCGTCATCGCCCTGCCCGATCCGAACGCGAAGTATCCGTACCGCGTGGTGCTCGGCAGCGATTACGATTCCTGCGTCAAGCCGCAATACATCGTGCGCGCCACGCCCACACCCGAGCCGGGCCTGGGCCCGCTCCCGCAGGGCGAGCCGGTGCACGCCGCGCGCGTCTTCGATCCCCCGCCGAACGTGGATGGCGATCTGGTGGAATGGACGGCGTTAGTGTATCCGGCCAGCGAGCCGACCTTCGGCGCGGGGAACCGGGTGGATGGCGGCGATGTCTCCGGCTCGTGGAACATCGCCTGGGATGAGGGTTATCTGTACGTCGCGGTGAAGGTGAAGGACGACGTCTTTGTGCAGGATGCGGTGGGCGAGACGCTGTACAAAGGCGACAGTATCGAGCTGTGGATCAGCCTCGACCCCGGGAGTCGCGGCCCGCAACTGACCGAGCGCGAGTTTCAAATCGGCCTCTCCCCCGGCGACCTCGCGAAAAACATCACCGGCCCGGAGGCGTATTTGTGGATGCCGGATCAATACAAAAGCCCGATCAACGACGCGCTGATCGCGGCGCGCCTGACCGAGAACGGTTACGGCATTGAGATCGCCGTGCCGTGGACGGCGCTGCGCATCACGCCGTTCGCCGGTGAGGGCTTCGGCTTCACGCTGGCCGTGAACGACAACGACACCGTCAACACCGCCGCGCAGGAGACGCAGGTGACCAACACCAAAGGCGCGCAACTCCGCGACCCGCGCACGTGGGGGGTGCTGGTGTTGGATTGAGGTACACTTGCCTCGGAGAAATCGCCATGAGCAGCATCACCATCTCCCTCCCCGATGAACGCTTGCAACAGCTTCGAGAGATTGCCTCGCGCTACAGCGTCGCGCCCGAAGAATTGGTCCGGGTGAGCATTGAAGAATTGCTTGCCCGGCCCGAAGAAGACTTCCGACGCGCGCTGGAGTATGTGCTGAGCAAGAACGCCGAACTGTATCGCCGACTGGCGTGATGCGATATCTGACCGTAAACGAAGTTCTGGGAATCTACGCTCGCGTCATGCAACAGACAGGCGGGGCAATGGGCTTGCGGGATTTGGGGGCACTTGAGTCGGCGGTCGCGCAACCCCGAATGACCTTTGGGGGCAAAGAGCTTTATCCTTCCATTGCGGACAAGGCTGCTGCGCTCGGTTATTCACTCATACAAAATCATTCATTCGTAGATGGCAACAAACGCACAGGCCACGCCGCTGTCGAAGTCTTTCTCATGCTGAACGGATATGAGTTGAGCGCCATAGTGGATGAGCAAGCCGATATCATCTTGCGCGTGGCCGCCGGTGCAGTCGGGCGCGAAGCCTTTACGGATTGGCTGCGCGAGCACATTAAGCCTAAAGGGTGATTCGACTTCACGTTGGCGTTGAACGACAACGACACCGTCAACACCGCCGCACAGGAGACGCAGGTGACCAACACCAAAGGCGCGCAACTCCGCGACCCGCGCACGTGGGGGGTGCTGGTGTTGGATTGAGGCAAAAGATTGTTGGGATCACGACGGGATTGAACGGAAACGAAAGTGTCGTCTATTCAATCCGCCCATACTCAGTTCAATCCGTTGCCCTACTCCCCCTCCGCTCGTTCACCTGCCGTCCGCCGGCTGAAGCCGCGCGTTTTCCGTTCACCGTGCAAGCGATGACGAACCACACGCATTGAAAAGATGGCACGGAGAGTCAAGCCTCTCCGTGCCATCCGTATCGCTCAGTGCGATCCGTGTACAAACCCTCGGTCAGTTCTTCAACCCCAGCCCTGGCGCGCAGTAATCCTTCCGCAGTTTGAATTGATTGAGATTGCCATCCGCGCGGGAGGCCATGTCGATGCCGATCTGCGCGTGCTGGCTGATCTCCTGGCGCAGCGGGCCGCCGGGGTTGCCGTACGCATCGGTGTAGTACACGGTCGGGCCGGAGGCGTTGTACCAGTACGCGCCGGCGTGATAGGCCTCGCGGCTGCAGCCGTGGAACGGCGGCGTGAACGGCGCTTCGCCTGAGCGGTGGGCAAACGCATCCGCCGTGTACACCAGCCGGGTGCGGTCCGCGGGGTCCATCACCGTGATCGGATCGAAGACCGCCACCGCCGTGCCCATTCGCGCGGCCACGCTGCCATCCGTCCGCACGATATCGATAAAGCCCGCCCAGATTTCATACAGTGAGTCGCCGTCACAACCGTTGCCTTCGAGCACCACCACCGTGCGGCCAATGTCGTTGCTCGGATCGTTGTCGCTCAGGCTCCGGTCGCGCTCGCAGATCGAGCCGGCGCGTTGCGTGTCGAACAGGCCCTGCACATGCACGTACTGGCCGCTCGGCATCACCAGATCAATCATCGCCGAGTGATGGCTTTCGGTGAAGCGCTTGACCCCGCCCGTGCCCATGTGAAAGACGACCCGCGAGCTGCCCAGCGCCGCGCGGCCTTCATCATTGACCTCGCCGCGGTTGGCCACAAAGACTTTGAAGCCCTCATGCGCCTCGGCATGCCCGGCCACGGCGTTCACATAGCCGAAGGGCGGCAGGGAGGGATTGGCCTGACTCGTCGTCGGATCATCGCCGTGCTCGTGGGCGAACGCGCAGGTGCCACGCGCTGCGTTGGTCGGATCAATGGGCGCTGTTGGCGGATGCCAGGTGCGATACGACTTGCCATCCGGCCCGGCGACGAGGTAGCGGTCGTGCACGGCTGCCGAACATGTGCCGAGGATGATCGGGTCCACCGGATCCAACCCGCCGCTGGAGGGTGGCGTTGCCGTGGCGTGAACGTGTGTGCTCGTCGGCAGCGGGTAGCCGCCCGGGGTTGAGGTCGGGCCTGGCGGCTGCGGTGTCGCGGACGGCAGCGGATAGCCTCCCTGTGTAGAGGTCGGTTGAGGCGGCACAGGGGTCCTGGTCGGCGTGCGAGTCGCGTTTCGTGTGGCGGCGCGCGTCGCAGTCACGCTGTGAGTCGCGGCGTGGGTCGGGGTCTTGCCGGCTGAGGGCGCGGTAGCCGTGGGTGGCTCCGGGGTCTTGCTGGGTGAGCGAGTAACACTGGCCTCGGGCGTCGGCGACGCCGGCGAAGTATGCGTTGCCGCCGGCTGAGTATTGGTCGGCTCGGCAGTTCGGGTAGCGGGCGGCGTGCGTGACGGCTCGACCTGTATACACGTTACCGTCAGCCTGTGCCGCCAATCTTCCCTGGAGCGGCGCACGCGCAGGCGGGTCGGGCAAGAGACGGACACACCAGTGCCGGGTTCAAGCGTCAGGTTTTGCACCGAGACCGAGGCTCGGGTCCACTGGTAACCGCTAAACAGCACGGCGGCGACGACGGTCAGGGCGGCAGTCAGCTTAATCACGCGATACATGATCACCTCCGCACAGCAACTTGCTACGCTCACGATAGCAGTAACCGGAACGTGCCGCAGCAAACGGCCAGCCAACCTTGAGTGAAGGTTGCGTAAACCTGTATTGTTTCAGGTACGGGGATTTATGACGACCGCAGGTTGGATGCGGGTAGGAATGCGCGTCGCAATGCGTGCGTACGTTGGAGGGCAGTCACGTTTAGCGTAGTTCGGCAGCGGTATCTTCGGCAGAGATCGTATAGCCGAAGCGCCCGATGGTGCGGAGGAAGGTGGGCCGGCGGGGATTCGGCTCCATCTTGTTGCGCAGGTTGCGGATATGAGCGCGCACCACTTCCTGGCTGCCTGTGCCCGGCGGATACTTCCACACATCCTGCAGCAACTGCTCAGCCGTATACACCTTGCCGGGGTTGCTCATGAGAAACTGCAATAACTGGAACTCGGTGGGCGTCGGCATCACCGTGCGTTCGTACACCGTCAACTCGAACGTATCGGTGTTGAGGGTGAGCGGGCCGACGATCAGCCGGGTGGGGGCGGCCTCGGCCGGGGCGGCCTCGGTGGAGTCAGCACCCGCGGCCAACGCCTGGCCGTTGCCGTTCGTCGCCACCTCCGCCGTCTCGGCCTTGGCGCGCAACTCGGCCTGCAGCTTCAGGTTCGCCAGCGCCAGCCCCAACCGCTCGGCGACGGTGTTGGCCAACCGCTGTTTCGCCTCCGACAACGTCTCGCGCGGGGCCTCAGGGTTGAGCGGGCCGGTGTTGCGCCGCAAGCGCAGATGCAGCAAGCCAAAGGTCTCACCCTGCGCGACGACCGGCACGCACAGATAACTGGCCCAACCCGTATCGGTGACGTGCGGGCAACTCGAACTGGGGGCTGGCGCCACCGCCACATACATCCGCCCGCGCCGCAGGCCCCAGCAATCGTTGAGGGCGAAACCGTTCTCCTCCGGCGGCAGGCGGCCCCAGCGCGACACAGGCTCCATCATCGGGCCGTTGGCCAGATAGAGCGCGCCCGCCTCGGCCGGGAAGAGCAGCGGCGCAAGATCATTCATCACCGGATAGATCTCTTCAAGGGTCAGACACCCTTGCAACGCAGTGCTGAATTCGTTCAACAGCGAAATCTCGCGATGACTCTGCTCGAGTTCGGCCACCCACTGCGCCAGCGAGGCGTCCATCGTTTGAGCATTCGACTCAACGCGCTTGCGCTCGCTGATATCCATCTTGACGCTTTGCACATATTGCGGCTGCCCGGCTGCATCGCGGATGAGGATGGCCTCGTCGCGGATCCATAGTTCCCGTTCGTCGCGCGTCAGCATCCGGTATTCGGCGATGAAGGGCGGGGCGCCCGGGGCATAGATGTGTTTCAATCCCTGCTCGACGGCCTCGCGGTCATCCGGATGAATCTGGCGGTGCCACAGTCGAGGATCAGCCCCCCACTCCGCCTGCGAAAACCCCAGCATTCGCTCGAGCTGCGGGCTGATGGAGAGCGTGCTGCTGTCGGCGTCAAGCGCGATGATGTGAACGCCAACCGGGATTTGCTCGACGAGTTGTTGATACTTGGCCTCGGCCTCGCGCAGGGCCGATTCGGTCAGCGCGCGCGCGGCCCGCACCTTGGCGGCGGCCAGCTCGCGCTCCAGCGCCGGCGCCAATCGAACGAGGTTGTAGTGGCGGATGACGTCGCTGGCGCCGATGCTCCAGGCGGCGCGCTGCTCGTGCGGCTCAGCCGCGTCGAGCAGGACGAGGAAGGGGATGTCGAAGCCCGTATCGCGCAACACGGCCAGCGCCGCCGGCGCGCTGAAGTGCCGCAGGTTGTACTCGCACAGAATCACTTCCCAATCGGGCAGCACGAGCGCCGACCGCAGCGCCGCCGGCGAGTCGACCCGCTCGTGCGTCACGGCGTAATCGGCGCGGGTCAATTCCTCCAACACGCGCCCCACGATCTCGTCTTCTGAATCGGCAACCAACAAGGCTCGGAGTGGTCGGGCCATGTCTCTCCCACAGCGGATTTACGGCATGGATTTTTCCGTACAACAAGGGCTTGCCCCGGTCAATCGAAATTGTACTTCAGAAACTGCCGCCCGCCCGGGCAATTTGCGTGTGAATGCGGTTGGCGCGTCAACTCATCGACACAAAGTGCTCCCGTTCCACCTCGCGCCAGTCCGGCCGATCGTGCACCCGCATATACTGCGCCAGCAGGGGATGCACGCGCCGGATGGCCTCGATCATCTGCCCGGCGGTGCGGCGCACCGAGAAGTGCGCGCCCGGCGTCGTCCGCAACTCGCACAGGCTGAAGGCTTCGCGCAGATTGAGCGTCATCAGCACCCGGCGGTTGAATCCGTTCGGCGCCGCGTAGCTGGCCTCTTCGGGCAGGTCGGCGGCCAGCGCCGCATACGTCTCGGCGGCGGTCCGCATCGCGGCATGATAGTCCTCGGCGCAGCCGGCTTCGTCGAGGGCGCGCGGCGTGGCGTAACCGAGCGTCGCCGTCAGCCGCTGCGGGCTTTGGGTCATCATCCGGTGGCGCTTCAATTCGAAGTAGCCGCCCTGATCCATTACACAGTCAAAGGTGTACGTCACATGCTCAAGCTCGCGCAACGGCACATCATACTTATCCAGCCGGCCCAGCGCCTCGCGCGCCAGGGCTGCCCGCTGCTCATCCGTCATCGCCGCCACCTGCGCCCGACATTCCGCCAGCGAAGCGTTGCCGTAGCGATACAAACACGCCGCGAGAAACTTCTCCTCGCCCTGCGGGTCGTAGTCGATTAACTCGGCAACGATGCCCTTGCCTCCATTGCCCTCATGTCCAATTCTTCCCAACGCCCTCGCCGTTTCAACCTGATACGGCACGGCATCGGCGTACTTCACCAGCGTCGGCACCTCCGCCTGCGCCACGGCCTTGACCTCCGCGCCGATCTCACGCACTTCCTCCAGGGGATGCGACAGCATCTTGCGAATGGCGCCTTCGAGCACGCGGGCGTTGGCCGTCACGCCGACGTTGGCCAACGCGGCGGCGGGCAGCAGAAAGCGACACACGTCGACATACTTGCTGCGGATGCGGCCATCCCACTTCGCCTCGCTCTCCGCCTCGCGGCGCGGATACCTGGCCTGCATCACCTTGTGCACGGCGGGCAACGCGCGCAGATACGTTTCAAACAGCCTCCGGCACGTGGCGTGATAGCGCGCCGCGTGGCCGCTCTCGGCGATAGCGCGCGGCGTGTAGAAATCCTCCGGCCCCCACATCTGATAGCGGGTGGATTTTTCAGTATACGAGGCCAGCCGGTTGGATTCGAGGCACTCAATCGCCAGCCGCGAGACATTTTCAACGGCGATGTGCAACACGGCATGTTCCGCCACCGAGGCATGCCCGTAGCCCACCACCCACTTCTCATGAAACTGAGCCGATTTCTCGTCCGTCAACTCGGCGGCGATCTCGCGAAACGACTCCGGGCTGCGCGAGGTCTTGGCAAACGCCACCGCAATCACTTCCGGGCTGAGGGCTTTGGGGCTGAGGAGGTAGATATCGCGTTGGGCCATGTGAATTGCCGGTTGCCGGCTGAGCGCTCAACGTTCAACCTGCAACAATCGCCGCGCAGTTTGAATGTCGAGCTTGATTTGCGTGACCAGCGCCTCGACGCCGCTGAACTTCAGTTCCGCGCGCAGGCGGGCGATGAAGTCCAGCGTCACCGGCTGGCCGTACAGATCGCCGTCGAAATCGAGCAGATGGGTTTCGATGGTGAGGCGCGGCTCGATTGAATTGAACGTGGGCCGGAAGCCGATGTTGGTGACGGCGGGCCGGCCGTTGGCGCGGCAGGCATACACGCCGACCGCCGGCACGGCGTGCTCCTCCGATACCGACAGGTTGGCGGTCGGGATGCCGATGGTGCGGCCCCGCTTGGCGCCCGCGACGACGAGGCCGGTCAGGCGAAAGGGGCGGCCCAGCAATTCCGCCGCCGCCTCCACCGCCCCATCGCGCAGGCACTGGCGGATGCGGGTGCTGGAGATCACTTCACCGGCCACGAGCACGGGCGCCTGCACGCTCACAGCAAAGCCGCGCCGCTCGCCGGCCGCGCGCAAAAAAGTTACCGTGCCCTCGCGGTTATGACCCAGCGCGAAATCCGCCCCGCACCACAACTCGCTCAGACGCGCCTGGGTGGTGAGGAGATGGATATACTCCGAGGCCGAGATGTTGGCAAAGGCCTCGTCGAAAGTGTGCGTCACGAGCGCGTCCACCCCGAGCGCGGCCAGGTGCGTCGCTTTCTCCTCGGGCGACGAAAGATAAAACGACGGGCGTCGCCCGCGCAGGAACACCGACGGATGGGGGAAGAAGGTGATGACAACTGCCACCCGGCCTGTAGCGTGCGCGTGCCGCACCAGCTCGCCGATGAGGTGCTGATGACCGCGATGCACGCCATCAAACGCGCCGATGGTGAGGCAGGCGGGCCGTGTCAGGTTGAGTTCTTGCAAGGATGTCGTCTGCAGCATATAGACGCGCGGGGCTCAATGAGTCGTGAGCACTTTGTGCGGCCACCACACCTGTTCGTGCAGATCGGCGCGCAGCACGGCAAAAAACTCGCCCGCCGGATTATACGCACGCGCCAATCCCCCGCCAGGTGGCGCCATCATCGCGACCGTTTGACCGGTAAGGATTCGGCGCGCGTCGCGTTCTGTCAGGCGCACCGCGGGCCAGTCGCGCACCGCCGAGTCCATCGGCAAAAGAAAGCGCTCCCAATCCCCGCGCGCGAAACTCAACTTCAGTTCGTCGAACGCCACCGCTTCTTCGATCCGAAAGCGGCCCGAGGCTGTGCGTCGCAGCGCGGTCAGATGCGCGCCGCAACCAAGGGCCTGCCCGAGGTCGTGCGCGAGCGAGCGGATGTAGCTGCCGGCCGAGCAGGTCACGGTGAGGCTACACTCCGCTGACGACCAATCGGTTATTTGTAATTGGTAAATGGTTACCGGGCGCGGTTCGAGTTCGACTGCCGCGCCGCGCCGCGCCAGATCGTAAGCTTTTTGCCCGCCGCGTTTGATGGCGGAGAACGCCGGCGGCCGCTGCCGGATCGGACCGCGAAATTGCTGCAATGTCGCTTCCGCCTGTTCGCGGGTGGGCAGCGCATCGCTGGCCGCCGTCACCTCGCCCTGTGCGTCATATGTGTTCGTGCTCACGCCAAAGCGCACGCGGGCAGTGTAGGCTTTGTCCTTCTCGATGAGATACTCGCTCAGCCGGGTAGCTGCGCCGAGGCACAATACCAGCACGCCCGTGGCCAACGGGTCGAGCGTGCCGGCATGCCCGACGCGCTTCTCACCCGTGCCGCGCCGCACCAGCGCGACCACATCGTGCGAGGTCGGGCCGGAAGGTTTATCCACGAGGAGCAGGCCGTTGGGCATATGTGAAACGCAGAGCGCGAAACTTGATCGTCATCCGGCGCCGGCTCGGCCCGCCCTCCCGCCGCACACTTCATCGGTTAGGGGCGGCGCGTCCCATTCAACGCCGCTTTCGTCGCTGTGATGACGATTTGTTCGACATCGGCGAGCGTGCCGGTGAGCTCGGCGCCGGCTGCGGCCACATGCCCGCCACCGCCAAAGTCGGCAGCGATCGCTGCCACGTTGACGCCGGCCACCGCGCGCCAGCTCACCTTGACCTTGCCCTCCGGCCGCTCGGTGAAAATGAGGGCCACATCGGCCTCGCGCACCGATTGCAGCACGTTCACCAGATCGGCATCGCCCTGCCCGTGATAGTGCGCCGCTTCGCGGTCGGCCAGCGAAATCGTCGTCCACACAATGCGGTGCTCCAGCTTGAGATTAGCCAGGCCAACCGCCCACAGGCGCACCGCGTAGATCGAGCGTTTGTAAAAGGCGAGGTCATAAATCTCCGGCAGCGACGCGCCCGCCTCGACGAGCTTCTGCGCCAGGGCCAGCGTCTTGGCGGTGGTGCTCGAAGTGCGAAAGCCCATCGTGTCGGTGATGAGGCCGGCCAGCAAACACTCCGCCGCCGAACGCGTCAGCGGCAGGCCGAGCGGCGCGAGCAAGTCGGCCACCAGTTCCGCCGTCGAGGCGGCGGCGACATCAATTAAGTTGATTTCGCCAAAACCGGGGTTGGTGAAGTGATGGTCGAAGACGAGGTCAATGGGCTGCGTGAGACTCTCGCCCGGGCTGCCCAACCGCACGCGGTCGGCGGCGTCGAGCGCGGCGACGAGGTCGTACGCGCCGCGCGGCGCAGCGGCGAACTCGCCGAAGGCGGGCAGGAAGCGAAAGGTGTCGGGGATGGGGTCGGCGCAGACGAACATCACCTCTTTGCCCGCCGCCCGCAACGCCAGGCCGAAGCCGAGCGTTGAGCCGACCGCATCCCCATCGGGCGCGAGGTGGGTGAGCAGCAGCACGCGCGTGGCGCGCTCGATGCGCCGGCGGGCGGCCGACAGCGCCTCAACGGGGATCGCCATCGCCGCCGACCCCTCAGCTTCCACGGTCAGGGTCCGCTTCCCCGGCCCCCTGATCGGTGTGCTTGATCTGGTCGAGCAGCCGCGCCACGTTGTCCATGTTCTCCATTCCCGGGTCCCAATGGAAGACGAGGTGCGGTGTCTGCCGGAGTTTGACGCGTCGGCCGATTTCACGACGCAGCAAACCGGCGGCGCTGTCGAGCGCCTCCAGCAGTTCGCCCCGGCGCGCGTCATCGCCGAGGGTCGAAACGTAGACATCCGCGTGCATCAGTTCGCGATCGACGAGCACGCGTGTCACGGTGACCAGGCCGAGGCGCGGGTCGCGCAACTCACGCTGCAGCAACTGCGACAGCTCGGCGCGGATTTGCTCCGCGACCCGTTTCTGGCGGATAGGGGTAGGCATAACCCGGTCACGTTCCAAGGGTCGGGTGTCACGTGGTACTTGATCCGTGACAACTGACACGCTTCAGTTCACCTGCTGAATGACGAAGAACTCCAGAATATCGCCCTGGCGCACGCCGTCGTAATCCCGCACGCCCACGCCGCACTCCATGCCCTTCTGCACCTCGCGCACGTCTTCCTTCTCGCGTTTGAGCGAGCCGACCTCGCCTTCGTGCTCGAGCTGGTTCTGGCGCAGCACCCGCACCCTGGCGTTGCGGCGCGCCTCGCCGTCGCGGATGACGCAGCCGGCGATATGGCCGAACTTCGGGATCTTGAACACCGCCCGCACTTCGGCATGGCCGATGACGACCGGCTTGAACTCCGGCCCGAGCAGGCCTTTGAGCGCCTTCTCCACATCTTCGATCAGGCGATAGATGACGTCGTACTGGCGGATGGAGATGCCGTTGGCTTCGGCCAGCCGCGTCGCGCCGGTATCCGCCGCTACATTGAAGCCGATGAGGATGGCGTTGGACGCCGTCGCCAGCATCACATCGTTCTCGGTGATGTTGCCGGTCTCGGAATACAGCACGTTGATCGTCGGCCCGTCGGCCGTCGGCAATTTTTTGAGCGAATTGACGATGGGTTCGAGCGAGCCTTGCGCATCGGCTTTGACGATAAGCACCAGCTCCTTCGTCTCGCCCGATTTGAACCTGGCAAAGATTTGATCCAGGCTGGTGGCCTGACTGGTGAGGCCGCTCCTGGCATCCCTGGCCGCCTGCCGCCGTTCCGAGACGATGGCGCGCGCCTCCCGATCCGAGTCCACCACCTTGAACGGGTCGCCGGGGATGGGGGCTTCAGAGAGGCCGAGCACGCTCACCGGCGTGGACGGTCGCGCCTCGCGGATGGGCTTGCCCTTGTCGTTGAACATCGCGCGGATCTTGCCATGCGCGGTGCCGGCCACAAGCACATCGCCCGCCTGCAGCGTACCGTTCTGCACCAGCAGTGTGGCGAGCACGCCGCGCGCCTTGTCGAGGTTGGCCTCGAGCACGGTGCCGGTGGCCATCGACTCCGGGTTGGCTTTGATCGTGGTCAGTTCGTCGGCGGTGAGCAGAATCGCTTCGAGCAAATCCTCGATGCCGGTCTTCTGCCTGGCCGAGACCGGCACCACCAGCGTCTTGCCGCCCCACTCATCGGGCGTCAACTCGATTTCGGCCAGTTGCTGTTTCACGCGGTCCGGATTGGCGTTGGGCTTGTCTATCTTGTTGAGCGCGACCAGGATGGGGACGTGCGCGGCCCGCGCGTGGGCCGCGGCCTCGCGTGTTTGTGGCATCACCCCGTCATCGGCGGCGACGACGAGGATGGCGATGTCGGTGGCCTGCGCGCCGCGCGCCCGCATGGCGGTGAAGGCCTCATGGCCCGGCGTGTCGAGGAAGGTGATGCGGCGTCCGTTGTGCTCCACCTGGTAGGCGCCGATGTGTTGCGTGATGCCGCCGGCCTCGTGCGCGGCGACATCCGTTCGGCGGATGACATCGAGCAGCGAGGTCTTGCCGTGATCGACGTGCCCGAGGATGGTGACGACCGGCGGGCGCGACTTGAGGTTCTCGGCCTTCTCGGCGGCGATGACCTGCCGCCACTCGGGGCCGGTCTCTTCCGTGGCGGACTGATTTGCTTCGGGTTCGGGTTGGGCCTCGGGTTTGGCTTCGTAGCCGAGTTCACCGGCGATCAGCGCCGCCGTATCGAAATCGAGTTGCTGATTGATATTGGCCATCACGCCATTGCTCATCAGTTGTTTGATGATGTCAATGGGGCTGGCTTTGGTGAGGGTCGCCAGTTGGCGAACGGTGACGAGGCCCGGTAACTCAATGGTCTTTAGCCCGTTGTCGCTCATAGATACCTCCATCTCAGGTGAGAGGTGCGCGACCGGCGGGCCAAGGCCTCACCCAGGGGTCGCGGCTCTCTGGCCGACCGGCCGGGTTGCCGGTCGGCGCGTCGGCGGCAGCATTGGCCTGCCGTCAATCGGCGCGTTCATCGGAGTATTGCTGGCCGTGGGCCGATAACGCCGCCCGGTCGGCTTCACTCAAAGTCACTTTCAAGGCGCGCTCCACCGCGCCGCTCTGCAATCCACTTTGCCAGCACGAGCGCCGGTCGTGGAGGTAAGCTCCGCGCCCCGCCGCCTTGCCGGTCGGATCGATCTTCACCACGCTCATCTCCCCCTCCCCCGCCACCCGCACCAGCCGCACCAGTCGGCGCTTGGCCAGTACCTGACGGCAACCCACGCATGTCCGTTGCGGTATGTGTTTGACACGCTTAGTGGCGGTCATGGTCAGGAGCAACCACGCGGGTTGCCCTTACTCTTCCGCGCCGCCGAGCAGTTCATCCACCCGGCTGGCCTTGCGCTTCTTCTGTTTGATGTACACGCCCAACTCTTCATCGTAGGTCAACTCGACCGCCGGGCGCTTCTTGCCTTTCTTCTTGCCGCCCTTCTTCTTGTCGTCGCTGTCGTCTTCGTCCACGTCATCCTTGGATTCGAAGTCCTCGTCCTCTTCTTCTTCCCCTTCGACAACGGGCACGGCTACACCTTCCGCCGCCGGCTCGCCTTCCGCGGTGGCCTCGACCTTTTCAGCGGCCTTAGCCGGTTGCGGCTGGCCGTCAGCCGGGGCGGTTTCCTCCGGGGCGGCTTCGGGCTCGGGTTCCGGCTCGGGCGGGAACTCAATCGCCCCGATGGCTTGCTTCACCGCTTCGAGGTATTTGGCGTTGAAGCCCTCGGTCTTGAGCAGCCGCGTCTCGTCGAGCGCCAGCATCTCCATCACATCGCCAACGGTCTTGTAATCGGCCTCGGTCAGCACGCGCTTGACCGGGTCGTCAACGTTCAGTTCGGCCAGCGGCATGCTGCGCGCGGCGCTGGGGATGGCGGCGCGGATGGCGGCGGCCTGCTGCAATTTGATGACGCGCTGCTCCTGCCGGCTGCGCGCGATCCGGCGCTCGACCATTTCCACCAGCTTGCCGAGCATGGCATATTCTTCGGGCGAGATCGGGCGGCCTTCGGCTTTGCGTTGCAGCACGGCTTCGGCCGTCCTGAGCATCTCGGCATTGTGCGTGGCCAGCTCGGCGTACTGGGCCTCGTTCTTCAACTTGCCCATGGCATCGTTGGCGGCCTCGGTCAGGCTCTTGATGTCGATACGCCAACTGGTGAGTTTGGCCGCCAGCCGTGCGTTCTGCCCTTCGCGCCCGATGGCCAGGCTGAGTTGATCATCGGGCACGACGACCATGGCCGTGCGGCCCGAGATCGGGTCATCGTCCAGGTACACCGCCGTCACGCGCGCCGGGCTGAGCGATTTTTGGATGAAGACCGCCTGCTCGGGATTCCACTCGATGACGTCGATCTTCTCGTCGTTGAGTTCCTTGACGATGGATTGGATGCGGACGCCGCGCATGCCGACGCACGCGCCGACCGGGTCAACGCCCTCCTGGCGGGCAAACACGGCGACCTTCGAGCGGTGGCCCGGCTCGCGGGCGATGGACTTGATCTCGACCGCGCCGTTGTAAATCTCGGGCACTTCGTATTCGAGCAAGCGGCGCAGCATGTTCTTGTGCGTGCGCGAGAGGATGATCTGCGGGCCGCGCGTGGTCTTGCGCACCTCGAGCACGAAGGCGCGGACTTTTTGATGGGCGTAGTAGCGCTCGCCGGGCATGGTCTGGTTGCGCGGCAGCGTGGCCTCGGTGCGGCCCAACCCGATGGTGATGGATTGCGAGCCGACGGCCTGGACGGTGCCGTTGACGATGTCGCCCTCGCGCGAGGCGTATTCCTGATACTGGCTCTCGCGCTCGGCCTCGCGCAGGCGTTGCACGATGACCTGTTTGGCGGCCTGCGCGGCGATGCGGCCAAAATCCTTTGGCGTCGATTCGACCGTGACCATATCGCCCAACTGCGCCCCGGGGTCCACTTGCCGCGCGTCCTCGAGGGTGACCTCAGTGTTGCGCTCGAGGACCGAATCGACCACTTCCTTCTCGGCGAAGACCTTGATCGAGCCGTTGGTAAGATCCACTTTAGCCACGACGTGTTGCGCGGCGGAGGCGTTGACGGCCTTGCGGTAGGCCGTGACCAGCGCATTTTCGAGCGCCTCGATGATGACGTCGCGCTTGAGTTTATTTTGTTCGATGACTTCGTTGAAGGCTAGTGCCAGTTCGCTCTTCATAGACTTCCGTATTCGGTTGTTGAGGTTTCCTTGTCGCCGAAAGGCGGCGGCCCGTTAACTTAGAAACGTGGGGGTTGCCCACGTTTCAGGACTCCTGCGGTACTGAACGGCTGTGATTGTAGCACTTCGGGCACGATTTCGGCAAGTCGGGCCGGCCGGTAACGCAGGGTGTGTGCAATGTCGCCGAGCCGGCCCTCATCCCCCGGCCCCTTCTCCCGCTGGGAGAAGGGGAGCCGGCCGTGACAATTGGCAGTGGCGTTCCACTCGTGCGATCCACTCCCTCTCCCAGCGGGAGAGGGCAGGGGTGAGGGCGAAATGACGGCATCGTTTGGACTTTGCACTCGCCCTGGGCCTGTAACGCAGCGTGTGTGCAATGTCGCCGAGCCGGCCCTCATCCCCCGGCCCCCTCATCTGCTGGGAAAGGGTGGCCTTCCAAACGACGCGATCCACCTTCACTCCCGGCGGGCGACGGCAGGGTTGAGGGCGAACTGCCGGCAGGGTTTGGGTTTTGCACATGCCGTGCCCGAACGCTTTGACGTTCACCCGGCCCGGATTTAGAATGAACGCGCCAACCCCACTCAAGAGAAAACCCCATGACCGTGAACGCCGCTCCCCGCCCACCCAAAATCGTCGTGCTTGGCGCGGCCAGCGCCGTCTTCGGCTACAAGGCGCTGGCCTCCGTGCTGCGCTCCGAGCGCCTGCGCGGCTGCGAAATGGCGCTGGTGGACATTGACGAACCAAACCTCGAGACGATGGTGAAGCTCGGCGAGAAGATGAGCCGCGAGTGGGGCGCGAACGCGCGCCTCACCGGCACGACCGACCGGCGGCAGGCGCTGCCCGGCGCGGACTTCGTCGTCGTCTCGGTGCAGGTCGGCCCGCGCGAGGCAGTGTGGGAGAAAGACTGGCGCATCCCGCTCAAGCACGGCGTGCGCCAGCCGTATGCGGAGAACAGCGGCCCCGGCGCGTTCGCCCACACCGCGCGCAACCTGCCGCTCATGGTCGCCATCGCCCGCGACATGGAAGAGTTGTGCCCGCAGGCCTGGTATCTCAACTTCACCAACCCCCTCATCCGCCTGACCTGGGCCGTGCAGCGCTACAGCAAAGTCAAAGTGGTGGGCCTGTGCCATCAGCTCATGTGGGGCTACGCGATGGCGATGGCCGTGCTGTCCGACCGCTACGGCGTCCAAATCCCCGACGGCTTCAACGTCCACACCAACTACGACAACAAGCGCTTCCTCGACCCGGTGATGAGCGCGGGCTTCAAGCACCTCGATATCAAGGCCGCCGGCATCAACCACTTCTCCTGGGTCTACGACATCCGCGACCGCAAGACCGGCGAGGACTTGTATCCGCTGCTGCGCCGGCGCTGGCTGAACGGCTATCGCAAAGACTTCGAGCCGCTGACGCGCGAGTTGTTCGGCCTGTTCGGTCTGATGCCGACGCCCGGCGACGCGCACCTGTGTGAGTTTGTGCAGTGGTCGCACGACCCGATCACGAAGCCGTGGGAGAAGTATCACCTCGAGCTGCAAAACTGGGACGGCAACCGCCGCCGCCGCGCCGACCGGCGGGCGCTGGCGCAGGCCATCGTGCGCGGCGAACGCTCGGTGGATGAGCTCAGGAACACGCGCAGTGAGGGCATCCCTGAGATCGTGGAAGGCATCACCTTCAACGACAACACCTACCTGCACCAGCTTGATTTGCAGAACAACGGCCTGATCCCGAACCTGCCCGCCGACGCGATTGTGGAAGTGCCCGGCGTGATCTCGAGCCTGGGGATCCGCGGCCTGAACATGCCGCCGTTGCCCGAGCCGATTGCGGAGTTGTGCCGGCGCGAACTGGCCTACAGCTCGCTGGTGGTGGACGCCTGCTATCACGGCGACAAAGACCTGGCGCTACAGGCGCTGCTGCTCGACCCGATGATCAACGACATTGACCGCGCGCGCGCCATCCTGGCCGACTTCTACACCGAGTTCGCCGAATATCTGCCGCAGTTCGCGCGCTGACCATTGCTTTCGACACAGCGACACGGAGACACAGAGATGAACGACTCTGTATCTCCGTGTCTCTGTGCCCCTCCTCTCTTAGGCCAAAGTGACCCGCCCCTTATTTCCCAACGTTGAAGTTCTGCTCACGCCGCAAACCCTGAGCGAATTGACCGGCCACGTGATTACCGCCGTCTGCGCGCGGCCCATCCAGCCGAAGTACGCCAAGTCCGGCAGCCGCATCGTGGTGGTGGAAACCAACGACGGCAGCGGCCCGCGCTACATCCTCAAGCGCGTGGCCCGCGCCTGGGATTGGCAGATGCGCGCCACCGACGACTTCAACTGCCGCACCGTGACGCTGTGGCAGCGCGGCCTGTTCGACCGGATGCCGCCGGAGCTGGACCACGCCATGCTGGCCTGCGCGCGCGACGGCGAGGGCTGGGCGATTCTGATGGAGGACGTGGAAGCAACCCTCTGCCCCTACTGCCCTTTCAGCCTGGACGAGCACGCGCGCTACGTGGAGGCGATCGCCGCCGTACACGCCGCGTTCTGGGAGTCGCCCGAAGTGCGCGACCCGGCGCTCGGCCTGTGCACGCTGCGCCACGTCTACTCGATTTTCTCCCCGGCCACCGGCCAGCGCGAGGCGGGCGGTGACGAAGACGTGCCGAGGCGCATCCTCGAGGGCTGGGAACGTTTCCCCGAAGTGGTAGAGCGCGATGTGGCGGACGTGGTGCTGCGGCTGGTGGCCGACCCGACGCCATTGTGCGCGGCGCTGGCCCGTCACCCGCACACGCTCGTCCACGGCGACTGGCGACACGCCAACCAGGGCCTGCGCGAGACTAACGGCCGCCACCGCGTCGTCCTGCTCGACTGGCAAATGGCCGCCGTCGCGCCGCCCGCTGTTGAACTCGGTCGTTTCCTGGGGACGAATTCGCCGCTGCTGCCCGCTTCCAAAGAAGCGACGCTGGCGCTATACCGGGATTTTCTGGAGCGGCGGCTCGGCGCGCGCCTCAGCGCTGAGGGGTGGCGGCCTCAACTCGAACTGGGCCTGCTGGGCGGCTTCGTGCAGGATGGCTGGGCCATCGCCCTCAAAGCCACCACCTGGGCCATCGGCGCCGACTACCGCGAGCACTGGCGCGCCGACCTGCGCTGGTGGAGCGAGCGGGTACGGGAGGGGATGAAGTGGTTGTAAGAAGTGCTTGGCTTTGGGGCTACCCTTCTCCGTCGAACTGTCGCATAATTTGGATGGATGACTTACAACATCGAGTACACGGAAAATGCGTTGCGCGACTTGGAGTGGCTCAGAAAAGCTGAGCAAGTCATCGTTTTGGCAGCCATTGACGAGCAACTGCGCCATGAACCGACCGTTGAGACGCGCAATCGAAAGCAGCTGCGCCCCAATCCAATAGCCGAATGGGAACTGCGCGTCGGGGTGTTTCGCGTTCTGTATGACGTTGATGAGGTTGTGCGCATCGTCGAGGTCCAACGAGTTGGAAGAAAGCCCGGCAGTCAGTACAGTTTCCGTGGCGAGGAGGCTGAGTTATGATCTGGAATTACCGTGTCTTCAAAGAAGATGACGGGGGATTATCTATTCGAGAAGTGTTTTACGAGCAAGATGGAACGGTCTTAGCTTGCAGTGAGCCGGTGCAGGCGGAGGCGGACTCCATTGCCGCCCTGACAACGCAACTGGATGCCTTTCAAGAGGCGCTTGATTTGCCGATCCTGTCATTGGCAGATGTCCCCGCCAAAACCCCGGCATCAGGACGTTCCCACTCACAAACAACACTCTCGCACGAGGCCGTCCTAGCTAAATTGGGTCTGGTCACTCAATCGGGCTAGTTAGCTAACAGGGCTGCCGTCCCCCGAACAAGTTGATATAGCCGCATCAGGTCGGGCAGGATGGTTTGCGCGCGCAGCGCCTGGCGTGCGCGACCGGTGAACGCCAGCGCGCCGGAGAGGGCGGCCTGGGCGGCGTCGAGCCGGCCCGTGTAAATGGCATCGAAGGTCGCGGCGGAAATGGCCAGGGTCACATCCGCCCCGGGCAAGGCCCCTACCCCGCCGGTCACCCGCCCCCGATCGAACAACAAGTACAACCCGACCTCCGGCTCGCGCAGGGCATAGCACAGGCTGAGGGTGTGGCCGCCCGCGAACGAGCACAGCGCGGCGTCGTTGGCGGCGGCGTCCGCCAGCGCCTGCAACCGGCGGCCCCACGGCGACGTGCTGACCTCGGCTGAGGCCGGCACGGGCTTCGGCGGAGGCGGCGGCATGGTCGGCCCGGCTGAGGCTGTCGTTGAGCCGGATGCGCCCACCGCCTCCCGCGCCTGCGCGTACAGCCGGTTGAACGCGGCCTGCACCTGGGTCAGCAGCATCCCCTTGTCCGGGTCGCCGCTGAACGCAATCCTGCCGGCCATGACGGCGCAGGGCGTGTGCAAAGTCCAAACGATGCCGACATTTCGCCCTCACCCCTGCCCTCTCCCGCTGGGAGAGGGAGTGGATCGCACCAGTGGACCGCCACTCCCAATTGTCAGGGCCGGCTCCCCTTCTCCCAGCGGGAGAAGGGGCCGGGGGATGAGGGCGGTCTCGGCGACTTTGCACACGCCCTGCATGACGGCGTTCATGCCGTTGATCTTGCCCGTCATCAGCCCGTCGAGCAGCTCGGCGGAGAGCTTGAGGCGGACAGCGGCGGGCGCGGGCGGCGGGCCGAGGCCGGCCTGCACCTCGCCCAGCGCAAAGCTCATGAAGAACTCCAGCGCGGCGTCGCTCAACGTGTAGTGCACGCTCAGAGTGTGAGTCTGGGCAAAGGCTTTGAGCGCGGCGTCGTCCTCGCAGGCTGCGAGAAAGTGGCGCAGCACGTTTTCCAGCACGGTCGGTCAACTCCTTGTGATGTCAGGGGCGCAGCTTCGAATTGCGCGAATAAGCGCGAATTCTCTTTCGAGGAATTCGCGCCATTCGATGCCAAAGAGCCTCACGCCACTTCCAAGATCGCCGGTCGCCCGTTGGGCAACAGCGGCCAATCGTCAATCGCCGTCAACACTTCACTTCCCTGCTCGCCCACCAGCAGCGTGTCTTCGGATTTGGTCCCGGCGATGGACGGGTTCCACGCGAAAGCCTGGCCTGCTGCGACCACATCCTCCGAGTCCGGCGTCCCCAGATACTCGCGCGGCTCGTAGCCCGCCGCGCCGCCCTGGTGATGGAAGCGCCACTCGTCCGCAAAGCCGGTTTCGGCGTAGACGCGCTGGCCGCGCTGGATGATCTCGCCGAGCGTCGCGCCGGGCCGCGTGGCCGCGTGATAGGCAAAGTCCACGGCAGCGACGGCCTCAGCCTTGCGCCGCAACTCGTCCGGCAGCGGGCCGAAGTGGACGAGGCGTGAAATCGAACAGACCAGCCCGCGCCAGCGCCCGCACAGCACCAGCAGCGCATAGCGTTCCAGCGTTTTGTCCGTAGGTAATGGATGACGGTACTTGACAACGCGCTCATCCACGGCGATCAGATTCACAATCGGCTGCGCGCCGCGCCGCTGCGTTTCGTCGCCGAGCAGCGCGGCGATCTCCTGCTCGGTCTGGCCGGGGCGCACTGCGCGGATGGCGGCGTTCATCGCCTCGGCGCAGATGCGGCCCAGCGCGCGAAAACGGTCGCTCTCCTCCGGCGTGAGCGCAGCGCGCAGGCGGGCGATCTCGTCGGTCAGATCAACGGCGCCGGGGACGAGCGGCGAGTCCGCGCCCACCTTGAGGCCGCCGGTCAATTGCGCCAGCGCGGTTTGCGGCGCATGCCAGTCATTGACGTGCGGCTCCCAGCCCTGTTGCGCCAGGCCGTGTTCGGTCAACAGCCGCTCGGCCTCGATGTTGTTGGTGAGCAGGTGGCGGGCGTTGCGCGTGACGAGGAGCGTCGCCGTGCCGAAGGTGGCCGCCGTGTTGACGTAGGACGCGCCGCCGCAGGTGGCCCAGGCGAAGCTGCTGACGCGCTGAAGCGCCACCGCGTCCAGCCCGCGCGAGTCGAGCAGTCGGTGAAGGCGGGAGAGTTTGGTTGCGAATTCGGTCATGGTGAGGCTTGGTGTTCAATCCCTCAGCCAGCCAGAAATATCGGCCCACAGCTCAGGCATGTCCAGCGCCTCGGCGAACTGTTGCACCCAGTCTTGAATGCGGCGCCGGTCAAGTTTGGGATGAGCGCCGATCAGCGCTTGAATATCCAGCAGGTCTTTAGGCCGATGGGCAACGGCTTTCAGGATGATCAGGTCTTCGGGCATTGGCAAACGCAGCTTAAGCGACCCAACCTCGTGAATGACAGCGCGTTCGACTGCTTCGACTTCAAAGGGCAACATCCCCAGAGAAACATCGACATTGATCGCGCTGGCAGTATGCCTGAGCAACAGAACCCGGTTCTGACAAGCGAATCGCTCAGCGTCCGACAGGCGTGGTTCCAATCCAAATTGCTGAGCCACCTTGATCAGCCGCGGGATGTCAGCCGTTGAGAGTAACAAAACAACATCTACGTCGGCGGTCAGGCGCGGTGGGCCTAACAGACTGGCGGCCACACCGCCGATGATGATCCCCTGATTGTCAAAGCGTTCCAGCAGACTTTGAACGGCTGTCAGAGGGGAATACAGAGGTTCCAGACTATCCTGGGGCATCATGGTTGCAAGTTCTTGAGTCGTCGCCAGCGTTCACGGACACTGGTCAGTAGCTCCCCGTCTCCTTCGGTGACGAGTTGCAGTTGCTGGCTGAGGCGCAACAGGGCGTTGAGCTGCCGCCAGCGTGTCGACAAAGGGGTTGAGCTTTGCTCAACCAGTTCTTCAGCAGCAACAGAATCCCAGCGTTTTCGGTAAGCGCGCATCTGTGCGCGCGCCAGTTCTCGGTCAAGCATGGCCCGATTCTAGCACCCTCATCATCTGCCCCGTCCGAATCGCCTCGAGCGCGGCCAGGGCCAGGCGCAGCGCCTGGATGCCGTGTTCCACCGTGCCATCGAACGGCGCGCCGTCCAGCAGCGCGCGGGCGAAGGCGGTGATCTCGCGCTGGTACATGTCCTCGTCCGTCTCGGAGACGGTCTCCCACTCGCCGCCCTCCTTCAGCCAGCGCAGCTTCTGCGCGGCCATGTGGTATTCGGCCTCCAGCAGGCCGCCCGGCCCGTAAACGCGGTCCGGCCACGCCTCCGGGTTGACGGCGGGCGGCAGGCCCCAGCTCACGGTGAAGGCACCCACATCGCCGCTGGCGTATTTCACGGTGATGAGCGCGGTGTCAATCGCCTTGTTCGCGATGTGAGCAATCTCGTCCCGCCGCTCGGCCAGCGTGAAACCCTGCGCCGAGACCGCTGCCGGAGTCGAGTTGAAGATGTTGGCCCACAGGTCGAAGAGATGCACGGCCATGTCAATCACCGGGCCGCCGTTGCCGTCGGCGTCGTGCATCAGGCGCTTGGGGCGCAGCTCGCGGATGTCGGCGGCCTGGTACAGCACGGGCCGCCCGAAGTAACCGGTGGCGAGCCAGGCCTTCAGGTCGTGGACGACGGGCGAGTGCCGGCGCATGAAGCCGACGCCCAGCCTGACGCCGCGCTGCTGCGCCGCCGCCCGCATCCGCTCGGCGTCCTCCAGCCGCAGCGCGATCGGCTTTTCGCACAGCACATGTTTGCCCAGCCCGATGGCCGCGAGCGAGACCTCCGCGTGCAGATACGTGGGCACGCAGACCGAGGCGACCTCGACGCCCGGATGGCGCAGGGCGGCGGCGTAATCGGTGTAAGCGGTCGCGCCGATTCTGGCGGCCAGCGCCTGCGCGCGCTCCGCGTTGACGTCGGCGACGGCCAGCACGCGGGCGCGCGGCAGGTTGCGCCAGCGCTCGGCGTGGATCGCGCCCATGAACCCGCAGCCGACGACGCACACGCCCAGCGTCCGGCGCGGGGCCGGCTTGGCCAGCCCGAGCGTCTGCAAATGGTCGCGGCTGAGGCGCGCACTTTCGGCGGCGTTGGGCAGCACCTCGTC
>CAZSNP010000041.1:0-42642 GCA_964608265.1 uncultured Anaerolineales bacterium
GCCGAGATCATTGTTTCCAAACATCGCAACGGCCCGACACACTCCGGCGTGGAACTGGTCTTCCTCGAGAAGCTGGCCAAGTTCGAGAACGCCGCGCGGGTGGACTTAAGCAAGTATGGATGACTGATGACTGGATAGTCATCGGTCATGAGGCATCAATCACACCCCGATGCAAGGCTTTAGCGGTTTCCCCGAAGGCAAACTCCGCACCGTGCCGGTGCCGGAACAATTCTTCACCGAGTTGCTGCCGGCCGTCGATCACCTCGGCGAGTTGAAGGTGACGCTGTATGCCTTCTGGCGCCTGAGCGTGATGGAGGGGCAATATCGGTTTCTGCGGCGCGAGGACTTTGCGCGCGATGAGATGTTCATGCACGGGTTGGCGGCCTCGCCCCGCCAGGCGCAGGAGATCCTCGACGATGCCCTCGAACGAGCGGAGGCGCGCGGCACGCTGTTGTACGCCTTTATCGAGGATGCGGACGCGCGGCACGATCTGTACTTCGTCAATTCGCCGAAGGGGCGCGAGGCGCTGGAGAAACTGGAGAACGGCGAGTGGCGGCCCGACGACCTCGGCGGCGCGGTGACGCTCAGCCACGTGCGCTCGAACGTCTTTGTGTTGTACGAGCAGAACATCGGCCCGCTCACCCCGCTGATCGCCGACGAACTGCGCGACGCGATGGCGCACTTCCCGGCCCAGTGGATCGAGGATGCGATCCGCGTAGCGGTGCGCAACAACATCCGCAAGCTAAAATACATTCAGGCCGTGCTCGACCGGATGAAGTCGGAGGGACGCGTTGAACAACCTCAGGAAAACGCTGGACAGGATCTCAGCCGATACGACGGGTACCTCGCCGGAGCCAGCGACGCCGACTGAGGGGCGCGCGCGCGCCGTAACTGCCGGCGTCGGTGATCCGGATTGTCCGAAGTGCCACGGCCTCGGTTATGTGCGCGTCGAGCGCGAGTTCACCGATCCCCACTTCGGCAAGGTGGCAGTGTGCACCTGCCGCCTGCCCCATCTGCAGATGTTGCAGGCCCAGCAGCTGCGCGCCGACAGCAACATCGAGTCGCTGGGGGGCAAGACGTTCGACAACTTTCTGCCGGAGGGCGTCAGCCCCGACCCGCACATCCGCGCCACCGTGCGGGCCGCATTCGAGCGCTGCAAAGCCTTCGCCGAGAAGCCGGAGAACTGGTTGCTGTTAGTCGGCACGTACGGCTGCGGCAAGACCCACCTCGCGGCGGCCATCGCCAATCACTCGCTGGCCAACGGCGCGCCGGCGTTGTTCCTCAACACGCCCGATCTGCTCGACTTTCTGCGCGAGACCTTCGCGCCCAAATCCGAGACGACGTACAGTGACCGCTTCGACGAAATCCGCGACGCGCCGCTGCTCATCCTCGACGACCTGGGCACCGAAAGCCCGACGCAGTGGGCGATCGAGAAGCTGTATCAACTGCTCAACTATCGCTACAACGCGCACCTGCCGACCGTCATCACCACCAACAAACGCATCGAGGACATCGAGCCGCGCGTGGCCAGCCGGTTGAGCGACCGCGAGATCGTCGCCCAGTTCAACCTGCTCGCGCCGGATTTCCGGGCGGGCAAGCTCGGCCTGTCGGCCGATATCTCCACCCTCGGCCTGCACCGCAACCAGACCTTCGACACGTTTGATCATCGCGCCGAGCTTACGGGCGAGGGGCGACAACTATTTCATGCGGCCATCAGCGCCGCGCGGGAATACGCCGACGATCCCCAGGGCTGGCTTGTGCTGGTCGGGCCGTATGCCTCGGGCAAGACGCATCTCGCCGCCGCCATCGCCAATCAGCGCGCGCAGGCGGGCAAGCCCGTCATCTTTGTGACCTATGCCGACATGATGGAGTTGTTTCGCAGCGGGGGCCGGGAGCAGGACGATCGCAACAGTAAGGCGCTGCAACAGCTTCGCAACTTCGAGTTTCTGGTGCTCGATGATGTCAGCGCGCAACTCAGCACCTCCGGCTACTTTCGCGAGCGCTTCTTTCAGATTTTCACCCACCGTTTCGACGCGCAGTTGCCGACGGTGCTCACCACCGCCGCCGATGAGAAGGAGCTCGACCCGCGCATCAAAAGCCGCATCTTCCTCAGCGACCGCTGCCAGGTGCATGTGCTGAAAGTGGAGCCGTATCGAGGCAAGCGCAAGGCGCGGCGGAAGTAGGTCGAGGCTGTGGTACGATAGTTCGGAGTTGCTGGAGAAAGAGCCATGACAACGTTGTCGCTCACCGTTACCGAAGATGGACTGCGCCTTCCGCGTGAGCTCTTCAAGCGTCTGGGCGAGGTGGAGGTCATCGAGCGTGAGGATTACGTGCTGATCAAGCCAAAAGCCGCGCCGGAACCCGCATCCGACTTGCGGCCACGGGTCCGTTCAGCACTCGTGGCGGCTGGCCTGGCTGCCACGCCAGATTGGCCCGTGCCAGGCGTTATTACCACTGAGGACCGAGCCCGATTGGCGCAAGCTTTGAGCGTTGGAAAAGCGCTTTCGGAAGTGATCATTGACGAGCGCAATGAGCGTGAATGAACGTCTATTTCCTCGACACCAGCGCACTCGTCAAGCGGTATGTCAACGAAACGGGTAGCCTCTGGCTTCGGGCACTGTTCGACCCGGCGCTGCAAACTGTCCCTATCATTGCTCAGTTGGCCGTCGTCGAAATCGCGTCCGCCTTCAATCGCCGTGTGCGTTAGGGAACGTTGGCCGTTGCAGACGATGCCCGTGTGACCGCGGCGTTTCGCGGTGATTGTGTAAACGAATATCAACTCGTCTTTCTAAATGACAGCGTCGTCGATCGGGCTTGCCGGCTCATTGAGCGCCATCCGGTGCGCACCCTCGACGCCCTGCAGTTAGCAACCGGCCTGACAGTCGAGCGCTTCATCCAAGCCGGCAACTTACCGGAAATGGTGTTCATCTCGGCTGATGAACGTCTGCTCGAAATAGCCGCTGTCGAAGGGCTGCAGGTGGATAATCCCAACCATCATCCATAGCGGAGGGGTGATGCAAAAGGTAGCTGTTGTCGAATCGATCATAGTGACGTTGGCACTCACCGCCTGCGCGCCGGTCGCCAGCGAGCCGCTGCCCACCCTCATCCCCACTGTCCCGCTCATCGTGCCGGTGACTGGCGCTGGCGATGCCAGCGCAATTGAGCCGGCCACCCCGGTGCCGGTCACGCCCTCCGCCCTCATCCCCTCCCCCGACCCGAAGCGACCGACCGACACGCCTGAGCCGACAAACACGCCGCTGATCGCGCCGCCGCCCACCGCCACGCCTTACATACCGCTCGCGCCGCTCATTTATCACCCGGCGGGCGAATTCATCATGGGCTCGCCGCCCGGCACCGACGCCAACGCGCTCGACTCCGAGAAGCCATCGCATCCTGTCGCGGTCCGGGCGTTTTGGATGGAGATGTACGAGGTCAGCAACGCGCGCTTCGCGCTGTGCGTGGGCAAGGGCGCATGCGCCGAGCCGGCCGACGTGAAGTCGCGCACGCGGAGCGACTATTACACCAACCCCAATTACGCCGACTTCCCCGTCATCAACGTCACGTGGGATCAGGCGCGGCGGTTTTGCGAGTGGGCGGGCGGGCGTCTGCCGACCGAGGCCGAGTGGGAATATGCCGCGCGCTTCAACGATGGGCGGCGCTTCCCGTGGGGGAATGATGAGGACCGCGGACGCGGCAACTTTCAGCGCGGCGAGGGCAGCGATACCGAGCGGATCGATTCGTACCTCGGCACGGCGACCGCGCTGGGCGTGGTGAACATGGCGGGCAACGTGTGGGAGTGGGTGGCGGATTGGTACGGCGAGACGTACTACAAGGATTCCCCGCTGCAAAACCCGACCGGCCCGGAGGCGGGCGACGAGCGCGTGCTGCGCGGCGGGGCCTTCGCCACCGATATCCAGTTCGTGCGGGCGGCCAACCGCTTCTCGCGCGACCCGGCCAAAGGCTACACCAACGTCGGCTTCCGCTGCGTGGCCGACAATCCCCCCGCCAACGCGCAACGGCTGCCGACGCTCACGCCGATACCTTAATTGCCCTGCATCGAATTGCACGAATGGGGTTCGCGTCAATTCGCGCCATTCGATGCAAACAAAAACGCCGGAGGCTCGGTCGCTTCCGGCGTGTCAGTCATCAGTCTTCAGTTATTCTTCGCTCTCCGCCGTCTGCACCTTCTTGTGCGCGGCGATGATGGGCTGCGCGACGTTGGTCGGCACCGTGTCGTAACGGACGAACTCCATGTTGAAGAGGCCGCGCCCGCCCGTCATCGAGCGCAGGTCGGTGACGTAGCGTTGCACCTCGGCCAGCGGCACCTCGGCCTCGATGATGCTCTTGCCGCTGTCGGTGTTCATGCCCTGCACCCGTGCGCGGCGCGTGTTCAGGTCGCCGAGGATGTCGCCCATGCTGGCTTCGGGCACGGTCACCGTGAGATGGACGATCGGTTCGAGGAGCACCGGGTGCGCGGCCTCGACCGCCTTTTTGAACGCCTCGCGCCCGGCGGTTTCGAACGCAATCGGCTTCGAGTCCACCGCGTGCTCTTTGCCGTCGTAGACGATCACCCGCACCCCGCTCACCGGGTAGCCGGCGATGACGCCGGTTTCCAGGACGGTTCTGATGCCCTTATCAATCGGCGGCAAATAGCTCTTGGAGAGGTTCATGCCCACCAGTTCATCGGTGAATTCGTACGGCTCGCCGTTGCGGATCGGCTCGACGCGCAGGAAGACCTCGCCGAACTGGCCCGCGCCGCCGGTCTGCTTCTTGTGGCGATGGTGGCCCTCGGCCTTCTTCGTGATCGACTCGCGGTACGGCACCCTGGGCTGCTCGACGGTGAGGCCGAGCGAGAATTTGCTCTCGGCGCGCCGGATGGCGACGTCAATGTGCTGGTCGCCCATGCCCTCCAGCAAAGTCTGCTTGGTGGCCGGCTCCTGACGCCAGTGCAGCGTCGGGTCCTCCTCACAAAGGCGCGTCATCGTCGGGCTGATCTTGGTCGAGTCGGCCTGGGTCTTGGGCGCAATCGCGACGGCGTACAACGCTTTCGGATAAACCGGCTTCTTCATCGGCGTCGGGTGCGCTTTGTCGCCGAGCGTATCGGTGGTGGTCGTGGCGGTCAGTTTGCTCAGCGTGCCGATGTCGCCGGAGTGCATGGCCTTGAGGTTGATCTGCTCCCTGCCGCGCGCGACGTGCACGGCGCCGATACGTTCCTCCACGTTTTTGTTCTGGTTCCACAGCCGCGTGTCGGAATTGAGCATTCCGGCCACCACGCGGAAGTACGTCACCTTGCCCACGAACGGGTCGGCGGTCGTCTTCCACACGTACAGGGCGGTGTAGCCGCTGTCATCGTACTTCAGCGTGCCTGGCTGGCCCTCCAGCCCTTCGAGCGTGAAGGGCAAACCCTCGGCCGGGGAAGGCAAATAGCGCACCACGTTTTCGAGCAGCAGCGAGGTGGCGACGTTGGCCGAGCCGCTGGCCACCAGCACCGGCACGAACTTGCGCGCCTTCACCGCGGCGTGAAAGCCGTGGATGATCTCCTCCGCCGTCAGTTCCTCGCCGTTGAGATATTTTTCGATCAGCGCGTCATCGCCTTCGGCGGCGGCCTCCATCAATTCGATGCGGGCCTTGTCGGCGGCGGCCTTAAGCTCGGCGGGGATGTCGGCGACCTGATCACCCCTGCCGAGGCGGGCCTTCATTGACAGCAAGCCGACCACGCCTTTGAAGCCGGCCTGCTCGCCGATGGGCAGTTGCACCGGGATGAGTTTGGCTTTGAACGCGTCGCGCACGCTCTGCAACGCGCGCTCGAAGCTGGCGTTCTCGCGGTCGAGCTTGTTGATGACGACGAAGCGCGGCAGGTGATATTCGTCGCACAGGCTCCACGCCAGCTCGGTGCCCACCTCCACCCCGGCCACCGCATCCACCACGACGATGGCCGCCTCGGACACATGCAGCGCCGAACGCACCTCGCCCTGAAAATCGGTGAAGCCGGGCGTGTCGAGGAAATTAATTTTGTGGTCGTGATATTCGATGGGGAGGACGGAGGTGGAGATGGAGATTTTCCGGCGGCGCTCTTCGTCTTCGAAGTCGGAGACGGTGCTGCCGTCCTCGACCCTGCCCTGGCGGGTCGTCACCCCCGTGTTGAGCAAAAAGGCTTCGGTGAGCGTGGTCTTGCCCGAGCCGCTATGCCCCACGAGCGCGACGTTGCGGATGGCCTCAGTGCCGTACTCTTTCATAAAAGGTACACAGCCTCCAGAGTGATGGGATACGCGTTGACGGTTCAACGTCACGCGCGATGGATGATTTTCGGATGAGCGCCCGGGGATGGTAACATGGGGCTGAGCCGGTTGTCAACGAAATTTAACTCGGATGGCCCCGACAAACGTCACTTCATCATTGGCACATCTCGCCCATTCCCCGACCGAGCCGGCGCGTTCGGCTCCGGCCCGCATCGCCCGGCATGGGCGCGGCGCTCGCTTTGCCCGCGTCAGCTTCGCGGGCGATTTGATCGGCCTCGCGCCGTTGAGGGACGACGGCTGGCTGTGGATCAGCTCGCGCGCGCCGGGGCGGCACAACTTCCCGCCCGGGCAATTATCCGGCTTCCGCGACTCCCTGCGCGGCTTCTCATTGTGGATGGTGAATTCCCGTATCGCGTAGTTCGCCCTTCGTATCCCGCTCCGAGGCAGACACGACGCAATACCGTCATCCTATGAACCCTCTCAACCAATACTCCTTTATCCTCATCGCCGGGCTGGCCCTCCTGGCGGTGGGCGGCTTCTTCTGGTTCACGGGCTTCACCGGCCGCAAGTCGCTGGCCCTGGCCGCGCTGGCCGTGGCCTTCATCGCTGTGTGGTCGGGGCTGCGCACCGGTGCCAGCGCCTTTCAGGACGCCGCCCAGGCCGAGGTCGTCATCCGGGAGGCCCGTATGCCGGTGCTGGTCGAGTTCTACTCCGACTACTGCGCCGGCTGCCTGGCCGCCAGGCCCACCCTCGACGCGCTTGAAGTTGATTTGAAGGACGAGTTGAAGATCATCCGCCTGGATGTGGCCTCGCCCTCGGGGCAGGCGCTGGGCGCTGAGTTGCGGCTGTACGCCACGCCGACCTTCATCTTCTTCGATGCGGAGGGCAGGGAACTGTGGCGGCGCATCGGCACGCTCGACCCGGCGGAGGTGCGGGCGGCGGTGGGGAAATCGTAATATGCGCCGGCTGTTCTTCTTCTGGCAGTATCTCTTCGGCCAACCGCCGTGGGAGTCGGGCCTCGCCGCGCCGGAACTGGTGCGTGTCGTGGCCGAGCGCCCGGCCGGCGTCGCGCTGGATCTGGGCTGCGGCACCGGCACGCAGGCGCGCTACCTCGCCGAGCACGGTTGGCGCGTCACCGGCATTGACTTCATCCCGCAGGCCATCGCGAAAGCCAGAGACAAAACGCGCGGCCTCGCCGTCACGCTGCTCGTCGGCGATGTGACCCGGCTGGAAACGCTGGCCCTGGCCGGCCCGTTCGACCTGGCGCTGGATATGGGCTGCTGGCATTCACTGGATGAGGCCGGGCGGCGCAGGTACGCGGCGAGCCTCGCGCGCTGGATGAAGCCCAACGGCCTGTTCATGTTGTATGCGTTTCAACCCGGCGCGGGGTCAAATCAATGGGGCCTCCCGAAAAGCGAAGTCGTGGCGAGTTTCAGCCCGGGCTTCACGTTGACGAACTACGAGCCGGGACAGGGCCGGCCCAGCGCGTGGTACTACTTCAATCGAATTGCTGATTGATGATTTTTGATTTCTGATTGATGATTGCGGCGTGCCGAACGCAATCCGCAATCAGAAGTCAGCCATCAGAAATATACTCCTCCTCTTCCTCGACGGCGTCGGCCTCGGCGCGGAGGAGGCCGAACACAACCCGTTTGTCACGGCTGAGATTCCCAATTTGATGGCGCTGCTCAATGGTCAGCGGCCTCTGGCGAGCACGCCGCGCACCGAGAGCGAACGCGCGCTGTTCATACCCACCGATGCGTGTCTGGGTGTCGAGGGCCTGCCGCAATCCGCCACCGGGCAGGCGACGATCCTCACCGGGCTGAACGTGCCGGGGGAACTCGGCTATCACTGGGGGCCGAAGCCCAACCGCGAGGTGGCCGACATTATCCAGCGCGAGTCGCTCTTCATCAAACTCAAGGCGTGTGGGCTGGACTCGGCGCTGCTCAGCGGCTACCCGCCGCGCTACTTCGAGGCGATCGAGTCGGGGCGGCGCAACTATTCGGCGGTGCCGCTGGCGGTGACGGCGGCCGGCCTGCCGCTGATGAACGGCGACGACGTGCGCGCGGGCCGCGCCTTCAGCGCCGACTTCACCGGGAAGGGCTGGCACACCGAACTCGGGCTGACCGACACGCCCGTCTACGAGCTGCGCGAAGCCGGCCGCCGGCTGGCCGAGGCCGCGCGGCGCTACCACTTCTCCTTCTTCGAGCATTGGCTGACGGACTACGTCGGCCATCGCGGCACGCTGGCCGAGGGGCGCGCGCTGCTCGAGCGCTTCGACACGGTGCTCGGCGGCCTGCTCGAGGCGTGGGATGACGACGGCGGCCTGCTCCTCATCACCAGCGATCACGGCAACCTCGAAGACCTCAGCCACTCGCACCACACGCGCAACCCCGTGCCGACGATTGTGGTGGGGCGCGAGCGCGGCATATTCAACGCCAACCCCCGGCTGGATCATTTCGCCCCAGCGATCATGGGTTCGCTGACTTCCACGCTGCTTTAGCGCAAAGGGGCAACGGCACGGGCGGCAGGCGCCGGCCGCCTCGGCCCTCATACTCTCTGCGGGTTCACACCACCCGGCACACAAGTTGCACACTTAACCAAGCGGCTGGCGCGTTGGCCCGTGCCCTACAATCGTGCTATATTCGCGGCCATGTTGCCCCGATTGAAACAGATGTTGCAGCGACTCACTCGGCGAAACACCGAGGCGGATGCCTCCGGCGTGGAAGGCGGCCCCCCTGCCACCGAAGCACCGGCGGGGCAACCGGCCTCCCCGGCGCCGCCGCCCCGCAAGCGGCCGGCCTCGCCCGTCTTCCGCATCACCCTCACCCGCACCCAACTGCTCGTCGTTGGGACGCTGTTGCTCATCAACATCGCCGTCATCGCCGGCGGCACCTTCATCATCAGCCAGCAACTGTTCGCCGACACGCTCTCGCTCACCCCGACGGCGGTGCCGCGCGAAGTCATCGAAACCGAAGTGGCGCTCAAGTTCCCGACCGCCGCGCCGGCCGTGGTGAAGCAGCCCACCGCCGGGCCGACGCCGACGGCGGGAGCCAGCCCGCTGAGCGTGGGCGGCACGGTCTTCTTCGCCTTCCGCAACAGCGGGCGCACCAACCTGTGGGCGCACGTCATCGGCCAGGCCGAGCCGGTGCGCATCACCTCCGGCCCGTGGGATGACCGCGACCCGGCCGTCAGCCCGGATGGGAAACAGCTCGCCTTCGCCTCGCGGGTGGATGGCAGTTGGAATCTGTACTTGCTCGATCTGACCACCGGCAACGTGCGCCGCCTCACGGACGGGTTCGATTTCAAGGGCCGCCCGTCGTGGAGCCCGGATGGGCAGTTCATCGCCTTCGAGCAATACACGAAGGACAACCTCAACCTCAACGTCATCAACGTCGACAGCGGCGAGGTCTTTCCGCTGACGACCAGCCCGGCGGCGGATTACGAGCCGGCGTGGTGCCCGGCGGTGTGCACGATGGCGGGCAAAGACATCACGGCGGTGGGCCGCACCATCGTCTTTGTCTCGATGCGCAGCGGCAACCCCGATCTGTGGGTGCGGTCGCTCGACGATCCATTCGATCGCGATGCGCGCCCGCTGACGAGCACGCCCGACATCTTTGAGAGCCGGCCCGAGTACAGCCCGGATGGATCGCTGGTGTTATACGCCGACGCAGCCTCGCCCCTCGGCGCGGTGTATGTGAAATCGGCCAGCGACCCGAACGACAAACCGCGCGAGGCCGGGCAGGGCCTGGCGCCGGCCTGGGCGCCCGACGGCCGATCGCTGATGAGCGTCTCGCCCGAGGAGGCCGGGCGCGATCACATCCAGGTCGCTCAGCTCGGGCAACTCGGCCAGCCCATCATCTTCTATCGCCCGGCGCAGGGGCGGGTGACGGCGCTCGATTGGGCCAGCCTCACTTTGCCGAAGGAACTGCCGGGCGCGATGGCCATCGCCGCGCAGGCCTCGGATGCGCCGTTGTGGACGGAGGTGATTTCGAAACCGTCGAACGGCGAGCCGCCCATCGCCCTGGTGCCGCTGCCCGACGTCACCGCCTCCGACCCGCGACTTTCCGATCGGGTGGATGACTCGTTCAACGGCCTGCGCAACACGAGCGCCAAATCGCTGGGGTGGGATTTTCTGCGCACGCTCGACAACGCCCTGGTGGAGCCGCGCGCCCCGCTGCCCCCGACGATGGAGCGCGACACCTGGCTGAAGGCGGGCCGCGCCTTCGACTTCTCGCGCGGGGCGGCGCAGAACGGCTGGGTGGAGGTGACGCGGGAGGACCTCGCCTTCCGCACCTTCTGGCGGGTGTGGGTGCGCCCGGCCAAACAGGATGGCACCCTCGGTGAGCCGCTGCGCCTGCCGCCGTGGGATTTCCGCACGCGGTTCTCCGGCAGCCCCGAGCCTTACGACGCCGGCGGCGAATTTGCCCGCTCCATCCCGCCCGGTTACTTTGTGGATTTCACCACGCTGGCCGAGGACTATGGCTGGACGCGCGTGCCGGCGCAGAACAATTGGCGTTCGTTCTTCGATGGCGTGCTGTACTGGCGCTATGAGCATCGGGGCGGATTGAACTGGCTCGACGCGATGCGCGAGGTGTACACCGCCGGGCAGGTCGCCACGCAAACGCCCGTGCCCTCGCCCACCGGCACGCCGACGATCACCAGCACGCCCACCATCACGCCAACGCCGACGCGCACCTCGACGAACACGCCGCTGCCCACGCGCACGCCGCGACCCACCGCCACGGCCACGCCCACGCGCACGCCGAGGCCCATCGTCATCACCGTCGTCATCACTGTCACCCCGATCCAGGCCACGCCGACGAAGGAGCCGTCCGAGGTGAGGCCATGAGAGGTGGCAGGCGGCAGGTGGCAAGTGGCAGCCGGCTGTTGATCGCGAGTCTGGTGTTGAGCGCGTGCGCGAGCGAAGGCGCAATCGCGGCGGTGACGACGCCGGTTGTGGAGGTGAGGCCGGCGAACGGCACAGCCGTTCGCTTAAGCGCAACGCAAAGCGTTTCGCCGCCGACCGCCACGGCCGGCGTGGCGGTGACGCTGCTGCCGAACTTCCTGCCCGTCTCCGCGCCGACGCTCGACCCGAACAACCCCTTGCAGAGCATCTCGTTTGGGACCGCCGTGCCGCTGGCCACGCCGGAGGGCTGGCGCCCGCCGCTGCAACCCGCCCCGCTCTCCATCCGTCCGCAGGATCACTTCTGGTTCACGCGCCCGATCGCGTCGGACAGCGTGAACTATCCGCTGACGACGTATCGCTACGGCACCGACTATTTCGGACAGATGAACGTGCACGCGGGCATCGACATCGACGCGCCGCAGGGCACGCCGATTGTGGCCGTCGCGCCGGGGCAGGTGATCTGGGCCGGGTGGGGCCTGTTCAACTTCGACCCGCGCCGCACCGACGACCCGTACGGCATCGCCGTCGCCATTCAACACGACTTCGGGTACAAGAATCAGAAACTGATCACGCTGTACGCGCACATGGAGGCGCAGAACAATCTCTTCCTCGGCCAGCGGGTGCAGGCGGGTGAGATCCTGGGCTGGGTGGGCAGCACCGGCAATTCCACCGGGCCGCATGTGCACTTCGAGGTGCGCGTCGGCGCGAACAGTTACTTCGCCACCCGCAACCCCGAACTGTGGATTGCGCCCTACGCGGGCTGGGGCGTGCTGGCCGGGCAACTGCTGTCGGAATCGGGCAACTACCTCGAGAGCACGCCGATCGACATCTACGACCTGAATGACCGGCTGCTGTACAGCATATACTCGTACGGCGAGCAGCGCGTGGCCAAGCCCGACGACGAATGGCGTGAGAACTTCGTCATCTCCGACCTGCCCGCCGGGCGCTACAAATTGAAAGTCACGCTCGGCCTGCAGCGGCCCGCCCCGTTCCCGCAGCCGACGACCACGCTCCCGCCCGGCGACCCGGGCACCGGCCTCGAGGGCATCGCCGCCGACCCCGCCCTCCTCATCCCCGGCCCGGTGGGCGAAGTGGAAGAGATCGAGGCGATTGTGGAGGTGTATCCGGGCCAGACCAACTTCGTGATTCTGCAGGCGGGCGTCGGGCAACGGCCGGAGGCCGCACCCGCGCTCACCGGGCTGCCGCCGTACCCGACCAACACCTTCACCCCCACTTACACACCGACGAACACGCCGACGGCGACGGCGACGCGCACCCCGCGCCCGACCGTCACGCCGACGGCCACCCGCACGCCGAGGCCCGTCATCATCACCGCCGTCATCACCGTCGCGCCGACCGCAACCCCATCGCCCACGCGCAAGCCGTAAGCGCCGCGCTCGGGTCACGCCTCTTTCCTGCCCAAGTCAGTCCACAACCCATGACATTCGTCCTTGACGAACGCCGTACACTGAAGGTAGAGAAAGGTGGTGACGGCGATGTTCACGCTTTTGATCGTGCATGCGTTGGCGATGGTGTTGATCGGGCTGCTGTTTCGCGACCGGGCGCAGTCGTTGTACGACCGATTGGCGCTCGAGGATTACCGGAGTCGTTCGGGGCGCGCGGGCTGACGGCCCGCAGAATCAGAGCGCCAGGAGTTCGCGCAGCTTGAGCAACCCCAGCCGCGCGCGGGTGTGGATGGTGCCTTCGGGCAGGTTGAGGCGCGCGGCGATCTGGCGCCGGGTATAGCCGCCGTAGTACGATAACTCGAGCACTTCGCGCTGTTCGGGCGGCAACCTCGTCAGCGCGTGTTGCACGGCGCGCCGTTGGGCGCGCACCTCGGCGGTCTCGGCCACGTCGGGGGCAGCGTCGCGCAGTTCCCATTCCTCATCGACCTCTTCCATTGGCGGGCGCACGCGCTGGCGGCGGAAGTGGTCGAGGCAGGCGTTGCGGACGATGCTCGCCAGCCAGTGGAAGGTGTCGCCGCGCTGGGCGTCGAACGACTCGGCGCGCCGCCACGCGCGCAGGAAGGCTTCCTGCACCAACTCCTCGGCCACCGCGCGCTCCCGTACCATCCGCAACGCCAACCCCAGCAGGCGCGCAGCATATTGATCGTAGAGCAGCTCGACGGCGCGCGGCTCACCGCGCTGCACGCGCGTCATCAACTCCGCCTCGATGGACGGCGCAATACGTGGCCGGGTCAGCCTCATCGCCATCACGCCCGCAGCGCGAAAAAGGCCAGGCACTGCCAGCGCCCCCACCACCATTGCACATGCGCCTTGCCGAGATAGGAATCGTCGTCGAGCTGCACCAGTTCGTCGAGCACGCGCCGGATGGTCAGCGCCGGGTTCTCAGGCAGGTCGTAATCGATCTTCAGTACCGCGCGGTCGGGGTCAGCGCGGCCGGGCGCGAGGTAGGTGCGGAACCTGAAGGCGCGATAGGTGAAGGGGCCATCCTCGACGAAGCCGCGATACAGTGGATTGAACAACTCGGCCACCCAGCGCGAGTCGCTGGTGAAGATGTTGTCGCCGCCGGCGCCGGCCGCATCGAAGGTCTTGCCGCGCCACGGCAGCCACGCAGCGGCGAGGGCGGTGAATATCTGCGTCAGGCCGGGCGCGAGGTCGAGCAGCAACAATTCGCCGGAGCAGCGCCCGTTCAACGCGCCGGGCGGCGTGCCGATGCGGAAGAGCGCGTCGAGCGCCGCCCATGCCGCAGCATGATTGACTTTGGCCAGCGAGCGCGCAGCGTGCAGCCGGGGTTCCATCGAGTTAGCGGGGCGCATTTACCAGGTGCTCGACCATGAAGCCGGCGTCCTCGCCCACGCCATACAGCAAGCCGGATTTCGGCGTGTGCAGCCAGGGCAGGCCGAGGAAGTACAGGCCGGGGTGTTCGGTCATGTCTTTCTCCGCGCAGTCACCCGACGTTACGCCGGGAATCTTCCTGCGCCTTCGTGTCTCTTCGTGGATTCAAAACTTCAGCACCAGCGGCAGGGTTGGCCGCACATCCATGCTTTGGCCCTGTGCGCCATCATCAAACGTCAGCGTCATCAGCGGCTCGGGGCCGCGCTCAACCGTGGCCAGCCCGGCGTCACTCACCAGCCGCGCAATCTCGGAGGGTGCGTCCGTCATCGACAAATGCACGCCGGTCAGCACACGCGCGCCGCACGGGTGTGGCAGGGCGGGGATGTTGGCGCGGAAGGATGGGAAGCCGAGCGGCTCGGGCACGACACCGTAATACGGCTCGGCCAGCCGCTCACCGGAGAACTGAACGTGCACGTCACCGGGCATCCAGGCGGCGTGCAGTGTCTTGGTTGCGAAAGGAATGGGTTCAGCTTCGCCCGGCTTCTGCCGCAGCATGAGGCCGAACGGCGATCCGCCCGTCTCGCGCCAGCGCATCCGCGCGTTGATATCCAACCCGAGCGGGAGAAAGTTGCGCGCGCAGGCCGCCGGATCGGTGGCCCACAACAATTCGAGATACATGCTGGTGAAGAAGAACGAAGTCGAGGCGCTGCCCAGCTCGCCGTGCACGGTGACACCGCCGAAGCCCTGCAGGTGCGGTGCGAGCGCCGCTGCCTCAGGCGCGTCTTTGGCAGTGAAGATCACGACGTGGTCGAGTTCGAGCCCAAAGTCGGTCATGCCGCCCGCCACATGTAACGGCTGACGCGCCGGCCCGTATCCTGAAAGCCGAGCTTGAGATACGGCGAGCGCCCCATCTCGCTGGCGGTGAGCACGGCGTAGCGATAACCCAGCTCGCGCGCCAGCCGCAGCCGCTCCAATTGCATGGCGCTGGCGATGCCGCGCCGCCGGTACGCCGGCCGTGTGCCCAGCCCGTTCAGCCCGGCGACGCCCGCGCCGCAATACAGCAGCCCAAAGCACACCGGCTCGCCGCCCAACGTGCCGAGCAATAAATGCCAGGGCGCACGCCCAAAGCCGATGGTGTGAGTGGCATCCACCCAGGCCTGCCCCGCCCACTCCGGGATGCCGAATGATTCGAGGAACGTCGCCTTCCATTGCTGAAGCTGGGTCTCGTTCATCACCGGCTCGAGCCGCAGCTCCACCGGGCGCGGGTTGTCCCAGTTCAAGGCATCAATGTCGGCGACCATCGCGGTCGCATCCTTCTCGAAGACACCGAAGCCGTGGGCGAGCAGTCGTTCGCCGAGATCAGCCGGCTGCACGCCGTGGCCGACCCACCAGAAAAAGAACGGCGCGCTGCGGGCCTTGTACCAGGCGATAGTCTCCTCGATCACCGCATCGGCTTCAGCCTCCGCCAGCCGCGCGCCCCACACGCCTTTGAAGATGGGGCTGCCCGGCGCGCAGTGATAGCGGCTGAGTTTATCGGTCTGCTCGAGGTCCCCATTCAACACACGTACCATGCTGCGAAACCACGAGTGCTCGTTTCTCTCGACGGCCTCGGCAAGTTGCTCGGGGGTGGCGTGGGTGAGAGGAGGGAAATCGGACATGGCGGCCTCCAAAGAGTCGTACGTCAAGCGGACCAGAACGCGTCGGCCGCCGCCTGGTCGGGATCGAAGTAGCGGACCTCGACGATCTGGCCGTTGGCCCACCGATAGATGACAATCCGTTTTGTCTCGAACAAGCGACCATCGGCTTTCTTGAAGCGCTCGTGAACGATAGTGAACACGTACTCGCTGCCGATGGCTCGATCAACCAGCCCCAGCACCTCGGCCTCCGTGGTCTCAGCAAAGATGCGATCAATCAGGTTGCGCTGAACTTCGGCCTTTCCGTGGTAGACGCCCGAGTGCGGGTTCGAGCCTGGGGCGTACATCACAATGTCATCGGCCCAGAACGCCATAGCGGCCTCGCGATCATCGCGCTGCCAGGCGGCGACGTAATCGTCGTGAAGTTTGGCAATATCCTGCGAGCCCATTGGGTTGCTCCGTGCAGAAATGAATCGGCTCACGAACGAGGGAACACGTCATGTCGTCTTCTCCGATGGGATGGGAGATCGCGCGCTCACAGCGGCGATGGCGAGGCAGGCCGGGCATGCGGCGTGCGTCCATTCGTGCAGCTCTTCGATGGCGGAACGCGAAGCGCGGCGACGGCGCAGCAGCAACCACCCGCCGAGGCCGAGCAATGCGAGCGCCGCGACGACGAGCAATATCGGCAGGTTCGCGCCGTCGAGTATCGCCAGCGCCGAGGGGCCGACCACGTAGCCGAGGGCGATGTGCCACGCGTAAAACACGCCGCTGCCGCCGAGCATGGCCGGTGAGAATATGGGATACGGCACGCCGACCAGCCCGGCGGCGGGGATGATGCCGGCCCGCGCGCCCGGCAGGTTGAGGCCGAGGAAGACGGCCAGCGGCCCGCGCTGTTGCAGCGCACTCATCGCTTTGTCCAGCCGCTCGCGGCTCAGGCCGATGCGCCCGCCGAGGCGATAGATCACTTCGCGCCCCGCCCCGCGCACGAGGAAGAATTGTAACGAGCCGCCCAGCAGCATCGCCGCGCCCAGCGCGAGCGCGAGTTCGACCAGGCCGTAATCGCCCGCCGCCAGTTGCACGCCCGCCGTGATCATGATCAGGTCAGACGGCACGGGCACCGGCACGCCGATCTCCTTCAACAACATGATGACGCCGATGGCGAGCAGGCCGTACGTGGCGAGGAAGGCGCTGAGGGTGGTGGTGAGGGATTCCATAGGTCTTCAACTCGGGTGAATGTCGCTCTGAGCGCGAACGCACAGGGTCGGCAGATTCGTTGTCTGGTCGCGCGAAGAGCCTGACTCGACCGGCCGCGCGACCCTTCGCGCGATCAGGTTCGGGCAGGGCACAGGCTTGGCATGCGCGCTCAGGGTGACAGGTCGCCGACTACGCCGCGACCCGCGCACGGCTCATCTCGGTCGCAATCGAGCGATAACAGCGCCGCAGATGATCCTCGAGCCGCGCCCAATCCGCCTCCGGGTCGGCGGAGGTTTTGGCGGTGATGGTGTCCACGACGTTGTTGGCGATCACGCGCTGCTCGGCGGATTCGCGCGCCTGCTCGGGCGTGAGGCCGAACAACAGGCTGTGCAACTCGATCATCGTGTTGATGAACTCGGTCTTGTCCGGCCGGCCCGACAGCCGCCGGTGCACATCCCAGTAATCGGCCTCCACCGCCGCGGCGCGCGCCGGGTCAAAGCTCAGCCCGGAATGCGCGCGGGCCAGTTTGAAGAACTCGGTGAGCAGCGCGCGCACGCGATTCATGTCGTGGTCTCTGGGCACAAAGGCGAGGGAGGCGCGCACGACGTGAAAGGCCGCCAGCCAAGAAATGGGGAACGGGATGCGAAACTGCGCCTGGTTCATCCGCACCAGCAGCCGCAGCATCTTTAGCCAATCGCGGTCATAGTACGCGCGCCAGCCGTGCGCTTCGGCGTAGGCCACGCCATCGGGGTCGAAGGTGAACATCTGCGCTTTCCTTTCCTCGCCAACACCGGACGGCGGGCGCGTCAGTAACTGAAATGGCTTCGGAAGTAAGGTCGCTTGAAGCCCAGCGCCTCAAAGTTGCGATAGGCCGGGGTGTTCATCGCTGGAACGGGAGCCTCGATGTCAGCCACGAAGTATTTGACTCCCAGCTCAATCCCCTCCATCACGATGGCCCGGCAGATTTGCAGGTCAAGATCAAACGAGGGGGCCATGACGCCGGGGACAGGCGCATCAATTCCCAGCCACCCCATGCCCTGGTCATCAATGTGCAGAGTGCGCACCGCGACGATGCGTCCATTCTGACGCAACAGGTAGTGATGCCAGCCCGGTCGCTCGACTAACGACAGAAGCCACGGGGTCGTCGGCAATCCATAGATTGCGTCGATGTACGCAGCCCATTCCGGGGCGGTGGCGCGGGTCACTTTTTCCACCCGCTGCCCATTCTGTGGCTCGCGGATCACCCGCGTGAGCACGGCATTGTCCCGATAGATGCGCTCCCACCCGCCACGCCGCCGGAGATTCCGGGCGGCGAACCAATCCGGCAAGTTCGCGGGCTGACTGTGCGGGATGTGATAGAACGAGAAGTGGCGCACGCCTGCCTTCCGATAGATGGCCAGCGCCTCATCGAGCAAGGCCTCGGTCGCCGGCTCCATCATCCCCAGATTCTTCACGCAGTTGAAGTGGATGAAGGGGATGGCCGGGCAGCGCGTGAGCACGATGTTCTCGAGGCGGATGATCTCCAACTGAAACTGATGCGCAAAATCAGTCGGCATGGCCGCGTACATATCGACCCAGGCGTTGACTTCACCGGCCTCAAGCCGGGCGGAGAGTTCGGGTGTGATGTCTTCGGCAAACATGTGTTTCCTATGGCCTGCGCTTCAGGGCTGCACCCATTCCCAGCGCCGGCTGTTGAAGGCATTCACACGGTCGCCGCCGCACGACGGATCGGCGAGCGTGCGCATCAGCAGCGACGTGCCCGGCGTCAGGCTGACTGTGTAGCTGCCCGTATCGCAATCGCGCCAGCCATCCACGAACGTCAGCACGCGGCCTTCCAGCGTATATTTGCCCGAGTGCACCACCCCGCCCGGCTCGCCGTGCGAGGCGAAGTAATTGCCGGCGTCGTTGAAGGTGAGATACAACTGCCCGCGCTCCGGGTCGGCGCGCGTCCATGTGCCGATGAGACTCTCCGGCGCAAAGTCAGCGATGGGGATGGGTGTGGGCACGAGTGTGGCTGTCGGCGGGATGGGAGTCGCGGCCGGCAGCGCAGCAGTGACGGTGGGTGGCACGCGCGTCGCGGTCAGCGGAACCGGCGCGGGCGCGGCCGGCACACAGGCGCTCAACACCATCCCCGGGATGGATAACACAGCAAGTAAACGCATAACGCTCTCTTCAGGTCGAACTCCCCGGCCCTCAGCGCCCTCCCTGCCCCGGTGCGGGCATCGCGCCGAGTTGCTGCGTCATCTCAGGCCAACGTTTTATAGGCAAACGTTGCGATCAGCCCGAGCACATAGGCGACGCTGTAATAAATCAGCAACGGCTGCGCCCCGCGCCGCCACAGCAGATACACGGCGATGGCGGCCAGCAGCGCCACGACATACAAGTCCAGCCCGATCACCTCAAAGGCCAGGTTGGCAAAGATGCCCAAAGCGATGAAGACGGCGTTGAAGACGAGAAGGGCACGGTCGTTATTGGTTATTGGAGAATGGTGCGGAAACAAGACCTGCATGAACATCAGCGCGGCATTCACCATCACAAAGCCGGTGAAGAACACCCAGTGCGAGAACTCATCATCATTGAAGATGACGATGCGGCACAGGTCGGTGGCTGCATCTTCGCGACAGAAGCGGAAGCTCAAATAGTTTGTCACCTCGTGCGTACCGTAACTCGCGCCGAGCAGGTACACGCCGAGGATGAAGGCAAGATTTAGTGTCAAGTGTCGAGTGTCGAGTGTCCGCAACGCAATGCCGGGTGGGTTGGCTTCGAGAAGTTTCTTGAGCAGACAAAACGCGCTCAAGCTGATGAGCGGCAAGGTGAGCGCGTTGTGAAAATCCACCCAGCGCAGAAATTCGTTGGGCGCGACGTAGCCGAGCGTGAACGACCCCAGCCGGTTGATGGAGCCGAGGATGATGACGACGGTCTGCACGAAGAGCAGCGCGTGCAGGCGAGACAGGCCGCTGCGCGCGGCGGTCGAGAGTGTGGCGGTGTTGGCCGTCATCGGAGCAGCAATCCTTGTAATCAGTCAATCGTCGTTTGCACTTGGGATTTGGACGGGCGGTTGAGCACTTCCGCCAGCACGGCGTCCCAATCCGGGCCGTCGCTCGCCATGATGTCGGTGTACACGCGCGCCCACGCAATCCGGTCGCCGTCGAGTCCGAAGACCATCACGCCGCCGGCGCGGAAGGTCGGGCCGGCCACGTGCGCCCCGCTCCAGCGCCACTCCGTCCAGATTTCATCGCCGCAGACCGACCGGCGCAGCAATTCGGCCCGCAGGTCCGGCACGGCCTCGAACACGGCGGCCCAACTGCGCACGGCGGCCTCGCGGCCCCGGAAGTTGCGCTCCGGGTGCAACGGGTGGATGCTCTCGTAGTCGGCGTGCAGACAGGCGGCCAGCGCGGCGAGGTCGTGGGCGTTCCAGGCGCGTTGCAGGGCTTCAATCACGGATTGGGTTGACATCGGGATTGCTCCGAGAAAAGACCGCTGCGGCCCTTTTCACACCAACGCCGGGATGAGGCCGAATTGCTGCATCATGCCGAGCATGTCCCACTCATCCCACGCCTCCACGATCTGCGCGCCGCGAAACCGGTTGATGCTGATGCCGGTCACCACACCGTGCTGATGAGTGGGCGGGATGCCGAAGAGCGCGCCGGTGTGGGTGAGGCCGGCGCGCCAGCGCGTGACGACCGCCTCCCCCTCGGCGTATTGCGACTCGATGCAGCAATCAATGTGAGAGAAGGCAGCGCGGTAGCCGGCGATGAAGTGCTTGACCCCCTCCGGCCCGTGGATGAGGGCCGGGCTGGCGGCGTTGTGGCCAACGAAGTCAACGGCGAACAGGCTGTCCACCACGCTCAGGTCGCCGCGATTGAGCGCCGCTTCGATGAAGTCCCGGATGGCCTGTTTGCGAAGTTGCCCGCTGACTTCCATGCTCTCACTGTATGCCGAAGCGGGGCCGGATGCCAGTTCAACGACTGCTCAGTTTTTGTTCACTCACCCTCGGGACGGGGTTACGCCGTCCGCAGCGTCGTCCACGCCCGCCCGCCTCGGGTGAGGGCGGCGAACGTCGGGCCGGGCGGCGGGGGGATGCGGCGCAGGGCCTCAGGCGATTGCGCGCGGCGGCGGGCCAGCTCGAGGTTGAGGCTGATCTCGCCCATCCGCATCGCCCACTGATGGTTGGCCGAGAAGATCGGCTTCATGATGAACGAGTAGTCGCGCAGCAGCGGCTTCTCGGCGGCGATCTTCCAGTCGTAGGTGATATGGCAGGTCGGGCCTTCCTGTGCGAAAGTCCAGATGCCGCGCCCGACGAAGTCGCCCCAGGCCTCGAGGGTGAAGCCGTGCGGGTGGCGCACCTCGCTCACGCGGAACTGCCAACGGAGGGTGTAGGGCAGCCAGCCCTTCGTGTACAGGCTGATGACCTTCCCCAGCCCATCTTTATCCCCGGCCTCCAGTTCGGCCACGTCGAGGTAGACCGACGGCCACCAGCGCACCAGGTCCGGCCCGTTGCCGAGGATGTCCGTGACTTCTTCGCAGGTGCTGGCCACACTCCAGCGGGTGATGAAGTGGTAGTCGTTTGATTTCATGAGGTCAAGGTGACCGTCGCTTGCGGTCACCGCCCAAACAGCCCGGCAATCAGGCTGGCGAGGTACATCAGCACGTTCATCATCACGGCAAAGGCCGAGCCGCGGGGCAGATGGACGCCCATTTCCGCATACGTCGTGTCGGTCATCGTTTTCTCCTCGGTCATCACAACTCCGGCAACAGGCCGATGGCCCGCAATAGCCCGGCCACATCCCACACCCGCAGGGCGCGGTGGATCAGGCCATCGCGCAGGGTGAGGACGGTGGTGCCGCGCACGGCGACGGAGCGGCCCGTCGGCGGGATGCGCATAAACGTGCCGCGCTGCGTGCCGCGCATCACCCACACCAACACCGCGCGGTCTGCCTCGAAGATCGCCTCCCGCAAATCAATGTGCAGATCGGGGAAGGCGCGATAGTAGTAGACCATGAGCCGGCGCACCTCGGCCAGGCCGTGTTGCGGCTGCGCCTGGGCTACGTCCTCGCCGACGAAATCGTCAGCGTAAAAGGCCGCCACCCGCTCGTGATCGTGAGCGTTGTAGGCCTCGATCAACGCGTGGATGAGGGGCGCGTGTGGATGGAGGCGGGTCAGCGCGGGGGCATCGGCCATAATCACCGTTCGTCTTCCTTCGTGCGCCGACAGTATCCGGCGGAAGCCGGGTTGCCTCCAGACCAGAAGGTGCTCAATTTCTATTCATCCCTCAGTGGCGCTCCCGGAACCCCGGCATAGCGCGGATTTCGCTGGGGCAGATGGGGGGCAAGAAGGGGTGTGGCGTCAGGCCGCGCCGATTTCGCGCTGCCAGAGCATCTGTGTGAGGCGGGTGAGGCCGGATTTGAGATGACGGCGATACGTGCTGAAGGGCAGGTCGAGGTCCTCGGCGGCCTGTTCCTGCGTGACGGCGGGCTTGAAGTAGGTGGCCTCGACGGCGCGGAAGAGCTTGGCGTCCTTCGGGTTGGCGAGCAGCGTCGCCGCGTTGTCGCGGATGAGGGCCAGCAGCGCCGCCGACCGCGCGGCCTCATCCGACTGCGGGCCGGCCCGTTCGAGGACGAGGCGCGAGCGCAGCAGCGGGTTGCGGCGCAACAAGTCCGGCTGGGTGAAGTCCTGCAGGGCCGCCCGCACCGCCTCGGCGAAATCGGCCTCACTCAGCACGACCAGCTGGCTGGCCGGCCTCGGGGTGCCCGGCGCGGCAGCGCCGTAAGCGGTCTCGCGTTCGGCCAGCAGTGTGAGCCAGGCGGCGGGCGGTGTCGCGCGCCAGTCGTGGCCGTACGCACCGTAGCGGCGGCCACCCACTTCGTAATCCGCCTCGGGCAGCCGGGCCAGATCCGCGTACGCAAACACCCCGGCGTAAAACTCCGGGTCGGCGCAGGGGAAGAAGTGATAGGCCAGGCCGGGCGTGGTGAGGTAATGCCGCACGGCGTTGACGAACAGCAGGCTTTGGATGGCGGAGACGGATTGATAGGTGTCGCGCGCCATCCAAAAACGAAAGTGCGAGGCGGCCTCGCCCGGACGCAGCGGCGCGTGCCTCTGCAAGTATTGCCACGCCGCGCGGATGGCGGGGTCGGCCTCGCGATCCTCGGGCGCGGCAGCGTGCAGGGCGAGGGTGTGCATGTAGCCGAGCAGCGTGCCGGCTGCATCCCGCAACACCAGCGCGTGTTCGGGCTGGCGCGCCAGCCACAGCGCCGCCAGCCGGGCGGAGGCGTGACCCTCGTGCTGCGTCACCATGGCCAGCACCGCCGGGCGGTCTCCCTCGCGGAACGGCTCCACTGCAATTGAACCGCTGGTCTGCCATTCGAAGAACGGGCGCACCGCGGCGTTGTCGCGATGGAGGAAGATCAAATCGAACAGCGCCTGCTGTTGCGCCGCGCCGGTGGTGCGTTGCATCCGCGTCACGTAATCGGCGCGGGCGCGGCGATGCAACTCGGCGTACCATTCGGGATTGCGCCAGCGCACGTCAGCGGCCATGGCCTCGCGGGCCAGGTCGTGCGGGAACAACCCGTGCGGCCCGGCCTCGATGAACGATAGCCCCCTCAGCCACTCGAACAACTCATGGGCATCCTGTGCGCCGAGCATATGCGCCAGCAGGCTCTCGGTCGTCACGCGCACCAGGCTGCACGCTTCGAGCGCCGCGCGGTGCGCCGGGCCGGGCACCTTTTGCACAAAGCGCTCGAGCAGCGTCTTCACCACATCCGGCGTGCTCTCAGGTTGAAACGCGGCCGGCTCCGGGCGCTGATGAAAAACATCGGCGACGAGGGACAGCGCCAGCGGATGCCCGTGGGTGAAGTTGAGCATGGCGGCGTATTGGCCCGGCGGGATGAGTTGCTGTTCGAGGTAGGTGCGGCTCTCCTCGGGGTTGAGGTTGCGCAGCGGCTGCACGCGCACCAGCGCCTGCCAGCCCGGGTCGGTGCGCCACAGTTCGGGCGACGGCTGGCGGCTGGCCATCACCACCAGCACGTTCGTCGGCACTTCGGGCAGAAACGTCGTCGTCAGCCAGTTTTCGAGCGCGGCCAGGTTTTCACAGGTATCGAGGAGCAGGCCATGCCGCCCCGGCTGCGCGCCGAGGTGGGCGAGCGGTGACTCGGCCGGCGTGAGGCCCAGGGTCTGGCGCAGCGCGGCGAGCAGCGCGTCGGGCGTGGCCTCAATATAGCGGGCGTCGAGGCTGTGAATGGGGACGCCCGCCTCAGTCGCCAGTCGGGTATATTCGTTGAGGAGCGACGTCTTGCCCACGCCGCCCGGCCCGAAAATGTAGAGCACTTGAAACGGCCACTCGGCGGCGTCCAGCGCGGAGAGGAACAGCGCCTTCTCCCCGGCCCGGCCCACGAAGAAACGCCGGCGCGCAGCGTTCAGCCGATCTGCCAACCGCGTCGTCATTGTCCCGCTCCCTCCGAAGTGCGCGCATTGTAACGTGTTTCCGCACAAAGTGGTCACTCCACACCGCGCGCGATAGAATGCTGTCTTACCAGACACGGGCGCAGTGCGTGTCAACGGTTACATTTTCCCGAAGGAGCAGAAGTCGTGAGCATCAAACGTATCCTGATTGTGTTTCTGGCAGCCGCCGCCCTGCTGGGGCTGGCCGCCTGTAGCGCCAGTGCCCCGGCCGCACTGAAAGCGGAGTTGAAGGCCAGGGACATCGCCTTCGACGTGACCACCATCGAAGCGAAAGTCGGCCAGCCGGTGGAGGTGACGTACGAGAACATCGGCGCGCTCGAGCACAACTTCGTCATCGAGGAGTTCAACGTCAATGAGACGGTCAAGCCCGGCGAGACCCTCACGTTCTCGTTTGTGGCCGATGAGGCCGGCGCCTTTGACTACAAGTGCAACGTCCCCGGCCACACCGAGGCCGGCATGGTCGGCACGCTCGTCGTCAAGCCGTAGCCGCACCACCCACGGCGTGTGCAAAGTCCAAACGATGCCGACAGTTCGCCCTCACCCCTGCCCTCTCCCGCTGGGAGAGGGAGTGGATCGCACCGGTGGAACGCCGCTCCCAATTGTCAGGGCCGGGGGATGAGGGCGGACTCGGCGACTTTGCACACGCCCTGGCACCACCGGCCCATTGGGTCGCCTGTCCCCAACCATCCCTTACGCAACTCTCATCTCGCCCCCGAGAGCGGCGGGTTAGAATCCTGGTGCGCCTTTTGAAGCGTGATAGGACCCGGGTGCGATGAATAAACTTTCCAGCTTGCTGGCCGCCTGCCTGACCGTGATGTTGTGGACGGCGTTTGTGTTCGCCGGCGGCTTTGCCCTCGGCCATGTCTCGGCCGGCAGTAACATCCTTAGCTTTGTGCCGGGGTTGGGCGGCACGGCCCCCGTCGCCGGCGGCACCCCGACCGAATTGCAGACCACGTTCAAGCCCTTCTGGCAGGCGTGGGATGCGGTGCACGCAGACTACGTCGAACAACCGGTGGACGATGTTGAGCTCATGCGCGGCGCGATCCGTGGCATGCTCGAATCGCTCGACGATCCCTACACCGTCTACATGACGCCCGAGGAACTCGCCATCAACATGAGCCACCTCGATGGCGAACTCGAGGGCATCGGCGCGACGGTGGAGACCGACGACGTGACCGGTTACACCCGCATCGTCTCACCCATGCCCGGCTCACCGGCCGAGGCCGCCGGCATCCTTCCCGGCGACCTGATCGTCAGCATCAACGGTGAGGACATCGCCGGCCAGGACATCACCACCGTGGTCGGCAAGGTGCGCGGGCCGGCGGGCAGCACGGTACAACTCGCCATTCAACGCGAGGGCCGCGACGATCCGCTCGACTTCACCATCACCCGCGCCAAAATCGACATCGCCTCCGTCGAGGGCAAGCTGCTCGACGGCGGCATCGGCTACGTCAAGATCAACAGCTTCGGGGAAAAGACCGGCCGCGAGTTGAAGACGCAGCTCCGCAGCATGCTCGATCAAAACCCACGCGGCCTGATCCTGGATTTGCGCGGCAACCCGGGCGGCTACCTCGACACCGCCATCGAGGTCGTCTCGCAATTCATCCCCGACGGGGTGGTGATGCTGGAACGCTTCGCCGACGGCGATGAGAAGTCGTACCAGGCCTTGAGCGGCGGGCTGGCGACCGACATCCCGCTGGTGGTGTTGATTGACAAAGGCTCAGCCTCGGCCTCGGAGATCGTGGCCGGCGCGGTGAAGGATCGGGGCCGCGGCACGCTGGTGGGCGAGACCTCGTTTGGCAAAGGCTCGGTGCAGACCTCCAAAAATCTGGAGGACAACAGCGGGCTGCGCATCACCATTGCGCGTTGGCTGACGCCCAGCGGCGACTGGATTCACAAACAGGGCATCGAACCGGATGTGATGGTGGGGCGCAGCGAAGAGGACCGCGCCGCCCGGCGCGACCCGCAACTCGAGAAGGCGATTGAGATTCTGTTGGGGAAGTAGTCGAGTGGTCGGGTGGTCAAGTAGTCGCATAGTCAGGCGACCACCTGACTATGCGACCACCGGACTACGCGACCAACAGGCTAAAGCTCGACGAAATAGGACTCGGCGGCGCGGTCGAGCAACTCCTTCGAGAGCGCCGGTTCGGTGCCGAGATACGCGGCCACGTCGAGCACCTGCTCGACGATATCGCGCGGGTGGTTCGCGCGCAGTTTGCGGTTGCGCTTGATGTACCACTCCTGCACCAGGTAGGCCAGTCCGCGATCATCGTAGGCCACCTTCTTCGCCTCACACACCCGTTTGAAAATCTCGCGGAACTCATCCGCGTTCGGGTCCACGATCTCGATCTTGTGCCGGATACGGCGCAGGAAGGCCTCGTCCACCAAATCCTTCGGCGGCAGGTTGGTCGAGAACACCACCAACACTTCAAAGGGGATTTCGAGCTTGCGCCCGTTGGCCAGCGTCAGGTAATCCACCCGGTTTTCGAGCGGCACGATCCAGCGGTTGAGCAAATCGCGCGGGCGGATCTGCTGGCGGCCGAAGTCATCCACCAGGAACATGCCGCCGTTGGCCTTCATCTGAAACGGCGCCTCATAAAACTTGTGCGTGTCGTCGAACTGCAGGTCGAGGCCGGCCATCGTCAACTCGCCGCCGACGACGATGAACGGGCGTTTGATCTTCACCCAGCGCGGGTCGCGGCGCGAGCCGGTGCGCATCGTCTGCGAGCTGCCCGGGTCGGTCTCCGCTTCCTCGACCGCCTCGTGATTGACGTTGTCGTACACCTTGATGATCTGCCCATCCACATCCACCGCATGCGGCACGTACATCTCCTCGGTCAGCGTCATCTTGCCGATGGCGCGCGCGATGGAGGTCTTGCCGTTGCCGGGCGGGCCGTACAGAAACAGCGACGTGCCCGAGTTGACCGCCGGCCCGATGCGGGTGAAGGTCTTCTCGCCGATGACCATGTGGGCCATCGCGCTGCGCATCACCCGCTGGGTGATGGTTTTGCGTTTGGCGACCTGTTTGCGGATGGCGAAGACGTAGTCCTCGATCGGCACCGGGGTGGGGCCGGCGTATTGGTTGCGGCCCATCGCTTCGCGCGCGCGCTCGATGCCCAGGCCGGTGATGCCGTAGATGTAGGCGCCCTCGCCGAACCCGCCCGAGGGTTTCACCTCCACCAGCTTCTCGCGTTTGAGGTAGTCCACCACCTGATCGACGATGCCGGCGAACGGCAGCGTCATCATCTCCGACATGCGGAAGCCGGTGAGGTTGCCGCTGTTGTACAGGATCTTCAACGCCAACTCGGTGAGGTAATACAGATTGAGGCCGGTGTCCTCCACCTTGGTGAGCGCTGGCGGCACGAACGACTCGCCGCCGAGGGGCGGCAGCGCGCCGGTGGGTCTGGCTGGGCCGGAGGGTCTGGGCGGGAGCGGCGCGAGGCGGCTGGTCATCATCAACTCCTGTGACGGATGTGAAACGCGGGGCGATTATAGCACCCGCTTCCGCGCCCTGCCCCTCGCCGGTACGCCACCGCGCACGCCGGAGCGGGGCCGGAAGTGCGGGCCGCCCTGCGTTACAATCCGGCCGAACTCGAGGGAAACACCCTCCGCTTCAGGAGCCTCCATTGCATCTCTCCGTCGTCATCCCCTGCTACAACGAACGCGGCACGATCGAGGAGATTGTGCGCCGGGTGCGGGCCGTCGTGCCCGAGGCCGAGATCATCATCTCCGACGATGGCTCGACCGACGGCACGCGCCAGATACTCAGGGAAAGAGTCGAAGGCCAGCCGAACATCCGCGTGCTGCTGCGCGAGTCGAACGGCGGCAAGGGCGCGGCGTTGCACACCGGCTTCGAGGCCGCGACCGGCGACATTATTTTGATTCAGGACGCCGACCTCGAATACGACCCGCGCGACTATCCGGCGCTGCTGCGGCCCATCGAGGAGGGCCTCGCCGATGTCGTCTACGGGTCGCGCTTCCTCGGCGGCGCGCGGCGGGCGATGATGTTCTGGCATATGGTCGCCAATCAGTTGCTGACTCTGATGACCAATCTGCTGTATGACACCATCCTCTCGGATATGGAGACGGGGTACAAGGTTTTCAAGGCCGGCGTCATCAAGGGCATCCCGTTGCGGGCGCGCCGCTTCGATTTCGAACCCGAGATCACGGCCAAGCTGCTCAAGCGCCGCGTGCGCATCTTCGAGGTGCCCATCGTCTTCGCGCCACGCGAGTACGCCGAGGGCAAGAAGATCGGCCTGCGCGACGCGTTCGAGGCGGTGTGGACGCTGATCAAGTACCGCTTCGTTGATTGATTGCTGATGAGTGATTGCCGATTTCTGATTGAACGACTCATGCGCGCCCACAATCTGCAATCAACAATCAGCAATCAGCAATGGATTGCCATTGCGGCGCTGCTCGTCGCCGCCCTCTTCCGCGCGCTGCCCCTGACCGATAACGGCTTCCATCCCGACGAGGCGTTGTACGCTTACTTCGCCCGCCTCATCGCCAGCGGGCGCAACCCGCTGCTGGCCGAGGTGGTTGTGGATAAGCCGCCGCTCCCGTTTTATCTCAACGCCCTCAGCCTGCTCGCCCTCGGCCCGACGCCGTTGGCCGCGCGGTTGCCGACGTTCTTCGCCGGCATCGTCAGCGTGGCGCTGCTGTACCGGCTGGCGCGCCGAGTGTACGAGCCGCGCCTCGCCGCCCTCGCCGCGTGGCTGTTCGCGCTCTCCCCATTTGCGATTCTGTTCGCGGTCACGCTTTTTCTCGATCCACTGCTGACGGCGTTTGTGCTCTGGGGGTGGTGGATGGCGGCGGCGCAGCGCACCCGCGGAGCGGCGGTGGCGTTCGCCCTGGCCTTCGCGGTGAAACAGACGGCGCTGTTCTTCGTCCCGCTCGGGCTGGCGTTGGCGCTCACCCGTTTGCCGCCCGGCGCACCCTGGCGCGAAGCCGCGCGTGAGTTGTGGCGTATGCTTCAGCCCATCGTCGCAGGCGGCGCGATCGTGTTCGCGCTCACGCTGGCATGGGACGCGGCTCGCCGGCCGCCCATCGGCGTGTGGTCGCAGGGCTACGCCGACAACGCGCCCAATCGCCTCATCCGTTCGAGCGAGGTGCTCCCGCGCGCGACGGCGTGGCGGGAGTTGCTCGGCTACGTCACGGCCTCGCCTGTGCTCAACGCGGCCTTCGTCCTCGGTCTGCCGCTGCTCATCGTCGGCGGGCTGCGCCATCCGTCACGCCTCGTCCTTGTTGATGTGCTTTCCACTTTCTACTTCCTGCTCTACCTCGCCGCGTACTGGCTGCTCGCCTTCAACGTGTGGGATCGTTACCTCGTCCCGCTCGTCCCGCTGGTGATGTTGCTTCTCGCGCGTGTCGTGTGGCGGTTGACCGATAGCGTGCAATCAGCGCTCAACTTTCAGCCGTCCGCTTTCCGCTTGCTGCCGATTGCCTTCTGCCTCCTGCTTCTCCCCTCGGCGCTCACCGCCTCCCGCTCCGGTTATCCCATCGGCGGCGACCACGGCGCGTACGATGGCATCGAAGACGTGGCGCGCTTTGTCAACCGATTGCCGTCCGGCGCCGTGCTGTACGACTTCTGGCTATCGTGGCAGTGGAACTTCCACCTCTTCGACGGGCCGGCCTATGTGGCGTGGATGCCGTCGCCTGAGGCGTTCGAAAGCGATTTGCGTTCGTTCGGGAGGAGTTCGCCGCGCTATCTGGTGGTGCCGGCGTGGGAGGCGGAGGTGGAAGCGCGTGCCGCCGCAGCGCGCGCGGGCTTCAGTTTTCAACTGGTTCACACCGGCTTGCGCCGCGACGGCGCGGAGTCGTTTCGCGTCTATCGCCTCGCGCCGGGGCCGTAGCCGGCATAATCGCCCAACACACATGCCCCCACTCGACCTCTCGCAAAAACGCATCCTCACCTTCGACTGTTACGGCACGCTGATTGACTGGGAGACCGGGCTACTCAATGCGCTGCAACCGGTCTTCTCTGCGCACCGCGCCGGGTGGCCGGGCGAGGCCGTGCTCGAGCAGTTTGCCGAGTTCGAGGCCGAGGCCGAACGCGGGCCGTATCTGACCTACCGCGAGGTGCTGGCGCGCTGCCTGCGCGGCCTGGGCGCGCGGCACGGCTTCACGCCGACGGCTGAAGAACTGTCGCGCTTTTCGGCCTCCGTCGGCGAGTGGCCGGCCTTCCCCGATTCGGCGGCGGCGCTGGCTCGATTGAAGCAACGCTTCAAACTCGCGCCGATCACCAATTGCGACGACGATCTGTTCGCGCTGTCCAGTCGAAAGCTCGGCATCACGTTCGATTGGATCATCACCGCGCAGCAGGCACGGAGCTACAAGCCGTCGCTCAACAACTTTCGTTTCGCCCTCGAAACGATCGGCGCGCCGAAAGAACAGATGCTGCACCTCGCCCAAAGCCTGTTCCACGATCACGTACCCGCCCAACAACTCGGCTGGCAAACCGTGTGGATCAACCGGCGCGCGGGCAAAGGCGGGCACGGCGCTACCCCGCCCGCCCACGCCCGGCCCGACCTCGAATTCCCCGATTTGAAGAGCGCGGCGGTTTTTTTGTGCGGGTGAAGCGCCGTCTATCAGTCCGTCACGGATTCGTCCGCAATCGCCAGCGCCTCGTTGATGATGGCGAACACTTCGCGCAACTCGGCCTCGGTCACGCATAACGGCGGATTGGTGTGCAGCAGGTTGCGCCAGGTGAAGGCGTACACGCCCTTGTCTTTCAAAAACGCGCCGAGCTTCGTCATCTCCGGCCCGCCGCCGGTGTACGGGGCCAAAGGCTCTTTCGTGGCGCGGTTCTTCACCAGCTCGATACAGCCGAACAGCCCGAGGTTGCGCACGTCGCCCACCGACTTGTGCTCGGCCTTCAGCTCATCCATCAACTCGCCCATCACCACGCCCATGCGCGCAGAGTTGCCGACGAGGTCATCTTCCTTCAGCACCCGCAGGTTGGCGACCGCCGCCGCCAGGCACATGGGATGCGCGCTGTACGTCAGCCCGCCGTAGAAGACATTCTTCTCGAAATGGTCGGCCACGCGCCCGTTGAGCGCCACCGCGCCCAGCGGCATGTAGGCGGAGGTGAGGCCTTTCGCCATCGTGATGATGTCGGGCACGACCTGCCAGTGATCAACCGCAAACCACGCGCCGGTGCGCCCGAGGCCGGCCATCACCTCATCGCAGATCAGCAGGATGCCGTGCTTGTCGCAGATTTCGCGCAGCCCCTGCAAATATCCATCCGGCGGGATGAGGATGCCGTTGGTGCCCGTCACCGTTTCGATGAAGAAGGCGGCGATGGTGTGCGGGCCTTCGTACATCAACACCTCTTCGATCTGGTCGAGGCACTTGCGGGCAAAGGCTTCGTCGCCGTCGCCCTCACGATACAGTGGCGAGCGATATTTGTACGGATCGAAGACACGGATGACGCCGGGGATGCCCGGCTCGTTGGCCCAGCGGCGATGGTCGCCGGTGAGGGTGATGGCGCCGCTGGTAGCGCCGTGATACGAGCGGTAGCGGGTGACGATCTTCTGCCGGCCGGTGACGGCGCGCGCCATCTTGATCGCGCTCTCGTTGGCCTCCGCGCCGCCGAGGGTGAAAAAGAATTTCTTGAGGTCGCCCGGCGTCACCGATGCCAGTTCGCGCCCGATCTCGGCGCGCACGCGCGTGGCCATGCTCGGCCCGGCGTAAACGAGTTCGGCGGCCTGATCCTGGATGGCCTTGATCACGCGCTCGTCGCCGTGGCCGATGTTGACGCACATCAATTGCGAGTTGAGGTCGAAGTAGCGCTTGCCGTTGGCGTCCCAGAAGTAAACGCCTTTGCCCCGCGCCATGGGGATGGGGTTGACCGCCCCCTGCGCCGACCACGAGAAGAAGCTGTGCTCCTTAGTCAGCGCAACAATTTCTTCAGCGGATAGGGTTTCGAGAGTTGTGTCGGTCATCAGGCTCCTGCTTGGGAGATAACGGGAAAGGAGGGAAATAAAGGAAACGCTCACTGCCCAGCCGCGTCGAACACCGCGCTCACTTCCACCGCGAAGCCGGGCAGCGTGGCGGAGGCCGCCTGCTCACCGCGCCCGAACTCGCCGTGCGCGCGGTAGGCCGCGCCCTCGAGTACAAGCACAGTGATGCGCTCGGTACCGGGGTCAACGATCCAGTATTCGGGGATGTGGCCTTCGGCGTAATCGTGGCGTTTCTTCTCGAAATCCCGCGTCCGCGATTCATCATCGTCGCTGACCACCTCCATCACCAAATCCGCGCCGAGCCAAAACTCATTGCGTCGCCGGCTCGAATGGTCGGCATGCATGAAGACAATATCCGGTTCACGGTACTTCTCTGAGCGGATTTGAACACGCAAGGGAGCGAATAACACCTTACCGAGTTGGCGTGCCAGCACAAATGCACGCAGAGCGAGATAGAGATATTCCACGATAGATTGATGAAGCTCGGTCGGCATTGGCAAAACCTCCAGCACGCCATCGGTGAATTCGAGATGACGGTTCGGGCGCAAAGCCATATACTCCGACTCGCTCCACGTTCCCTGATAAGGGAAGAGATAAGCAATCTCCCACGTGGGCGTGAGTGTGGTTTCTTTCAGTTTTTTCGCAGGTGGTTTCTGTTCCATACGCACCTTGCCTCTTCAAACTTCTGCCGGCATCAGCGCCGCCGCGGTCGGCACGCCGTCGGCGTCCCACGCGCGCAGGCGATAGTAATCTGCAAGCAGGCGCGGCATATTGGGCAACACCCCCGCCGCGCTGCCGGTCGGGCGCGGTTCGAACTCCAGGCGGTGCGGCAACACGTCATCCTTGCGGCGGATGCCGAGCTTGACGTTGATCATGCGTTTGTAGTTGAAGAGGCGCGCCCCGGTGTCGAGCACGTCCTCCCCCGTCCAGTGCCAACCCATCGCTTTGTTGAACAGCTCGGCGGTCTGCGCCGGGGTGAACGAGCCTTTGGTGATGAACTTGCACAGCCCGCCGGGGTTGTACACGCTCATATAATTCTGAAAGTCCACGGCCGTTTGCGCGCCGAGGGCATTGTCGAAGCGCTTGCGCTCGACCCACTCTTGCGGCTCGCCCTCCTGCCAGCCCGGCCACTCGATGCCGACGCCGCGCCAGTACGAAATCGCCTCGAGGTGGCAGGCGCCGCGCACGGCGGTGGCGTAGTTCGCCGCCATGCTCACAAAGCCGCGCGGGTCGTGATAGGGCAGCTCCAACCCTTTCACGTGCATGGCGAATTTGTCGCTGCCCTGCCCGATCTTCGCGGAGGCGGCGCGCACCCCCTCGGCCAGCAGGTCGCCGAGGCCCTCGCGCTTGGCGATCTGGTGGATCATGGCGATGATGGCGCCGGCATCGCCCCACTTGAGTTCAACGCCGCCGGTGTCCGCCGTCGTGATCAGGCCCTTCTCGAAGCACTCGAAGGCGAAGCCGAGCACGCCGCTGGTCGAGATTACATCCAGCGTGTAGCGATTGCACAGATCATTCATCGCCGCGATGGCGTTGAGGTCGTCGCACTGCAAGTTGGAGCCAAAGCCGCACAACGTCTCGTACTCCGGCCCCTCGCCGGACACGCCGGCGTATTGGCCCTCCTTCACTTCAACGAGCTTGCCGCAGCCGATGGGGCAGGCATGGCAGTAGGTGTGCTTCACAAAAATGGTCTCGGCGATGGCCTTGCCGCTGGTCTTGATCGTGCCCTCGAGCCAGTTGCCGCCGCGCCAGTTCATGATCGCGTTGTCGCCGAACTTATCGGTGGTGGGGTGACCACCCGCCGTGCCGACGAGGTGCAGGGCTTCGGCCGGGCCGTGGCTCATGATGTAATGATTCGACTCCTTGACCGTGGCGTGGAAGCCTTTGGCGTCCGCGTACTGCGGCTTCTCCTTGCCGCGCACGAGGATGGCTTTGAGGTTCTTCGACCCCATCAGCGCGCCCATGCCGCCGCGCGCCGCCATGCGGGTGTGCGGCTGGCCGCCGGTCGCCACCCCGGCCAGCTTCACCCGGTTCTCGCCCGCCGGCCCGATGGACGCGCAGCGCGCTTTCTCATCGGTCTCGGCGAGCAGCGCGGCGTGGGTCTCGAATTGATCTTTGCCCCACACGTGCGCGGCGTCGCGGAACTCCACGTTGTCGCCATTGATCCACAGGTACGTTGGCGACACGCACGCGCCGGTGAGGATGATCCCGTCCCAACCGGCGAAGCGCAGTTCCGCGCCCCAGTGCCCGCCGAGGTTGGCCTCGTTCCAAATCCCGGTCAGCGGCGAGCGCCCGCACCACGACGAACGGCAGCCGGTCGGGGCGAACGTGCCGGAGAGCAGGCCGTTGAGGACGATCAGCGGGTTGCGCGGGTCGAATACGCCAATCGCCGGGTCAATCAGCTCGCCGAATTCTTCAGCATAGATTTTGGCCGCGAGGCCCGACCCCATGAGGAAGGCTTTCACTTCCTCTTCGCGCACGGCGCGCGTGGAAACGGTGCGCGTGGTCAGATTGACCTTGAGTATCTTTCCGGCGTAGACGTTGGGCATACTGGCGGTCCGATGGCGTGAGGTAATGAGAGTGTAGCATCCCCACTATCGGCGCGTCAAACTTACGGCGGGAATTGAAGGTGCACATTGCGCGGCAGCGCCGGCAACCACGGCGCCCGGGCGCAGCGGCCCGGCAAATGAAACAGCACCGACACCGAGCGGGGTGGAGGCAGCATGATCGTGGCTTCGAGGCGTGGCGGCCCGAGTTGCACCTCCACGCAGCCCGCCCGTGTCGGCCTCACCGCGCGATCACCACCCCGCCCCGCTGCGGGAACAGGCCCGCCCACGGCACCAGACCGCAGGCGTGATAGCGCATCGTCGCCACCCGCTGATAGTCGCCGCCGAATTCGATGTCGGCCCAGGCCACGCCCGCGCTCAATCCGTCATCCATCCCCACACAAGCTTCAACATACGGGATTGGCGATCGGACGAGCAGCAGTGGATCGTGTTGCACGAGGGCGACAAAGCCGCACAGGGCGGACGACAGTAGCAGCGGCATGAGGGAGGCGATCAGCGCGCAGCCGGTGAGCGCCCGGCGCGCGGTCACGGTTGCTTCAACCCCGGGACGGCGAAGGTGCGATTGCCTGCCTGCACCAACCACGGGGGCCACAACACCTCGGCGCACAGCGCGTATTGAGTCGCGTACGCCACCGCCGGCGCCGCGCTCGAGGTCGGCGAGGTCCACCACACCCCAAAGCGTGTGCGCCCCACCGCCAATCCGCCGCAGGCCTCCACCGTGTTCCATCCGCGACGCGGCAGTTCGAGCGCGGCCAACGCGCCCGCGCCGGCGGAGACGAGGCAGCCCGCCAGCGCCAACCCGGCCACGATCACCCAGCAATTGCCGCGCCGCGCCTTCATCAGCGTGAAATGTCGAGGCGGGGCAAGCCGCGCTGCGGGAAGCTCGCCGCCCACGGCAGCGCCACGCACACGGCGTTGTAGCGGTGCGCGTTGGCAAAGGCCCGCGCCGGTGAGATGCCGGTGTTCCACCACAGGCCGACCTGCCCGTGGCGCGCCCAGACGCACATCGGCGTGAGGCCGGCCACGGCGCGGTCGAGGCGGGCGGCGATGACCTGCGACGCCACAGTCGAGGCTGCGCTGGCGAGGCAACACGCGAGCAGCGGCGCGACGAGGCAGGCGGCGTGCCAGGGTTGAGATCGAGGCCACATCATCCGATCACCGCCTCACCCAAAAGCCCGATTGCGGGAGCGGGTCGGGGATGAAGGGGACGCGGCTGCAGGCGAAATGGGTGACGGCGATGGGCACCGGGCGATACGGCCCCCAGGTGCCCGGGTTGCCGAACTGCCCCGGCGACGACCACCACAGCGCCGCGTGCCGCCGGTGCGCATCCAACCCGACGCACACGCGCGAGAAATACGCCGCGTTGAGGCCCAGCCGGGGCGCGGCCAAATTCGCGAACAGCGGCCAGCCGCAGGTGAGGGTCGTCAGCACCAGCGCCAGACCCAGCGCGGCCGCCACACATCCGCCCTGCCACACAGTCATGGGCTCACGCCGCCTAATCGCTCGACCTCCTGCTCGATCAACCGCGCCACCTCGGCGACGTTTTCCCGCACCCGCGCTTCGGTCACCGTGACGTAGCGCCATTCGCCCCTGTCGCGGATTTCCCTCTTTGCCTCGTCTTTCTGCACCAGCACCCCCAACTTACCCAGCGCGCACCACAGCGCGAAGTCCAATTCGCCGCGCCGCGCCGCTGCGTAGCCGCGTTCGGCGGCCAGGCCGCGCTCGCGCAGCGCCTTCCACAACAACTCACGTTCTTCGCTCTGGAGGATGAGGTCGTTGATCTCGGTCGCCGCCAGCAGGCGCTCGCCGGTCGTGTACAGAAACGTCAGCCGCCGCCACTTGCGCGACGGGATGGGCTGCGGGAGTTTTTCGAGCGGGCCGAGCTGGATTTTGAAATACTGCTCGCCGGCGCGCGGGTGGCCGGGTTGGGTGCGGAGCAGTTCGGCGCGGGTCGTCAACTCATGCCCGCGCACCGGGGCCACAAAGTTGATGGCCCATTTCTCGTCGCCGAACCTGGCGGTTTGATAGAAGGCCAGCCAGTCCACGGCCACCGTCTTCGGCGCGGTTTTGAACGGGATGCGATACCAGCCCAGCACGCGCGCAATCTCAAAATCGCGCTTGTTGTTGAGGACGGCTACGAGGACTAAGTCAGTCGGTGAGACAGGCATAGCGAGTGTGCGCCAAACCCCTGCTCCGGGTGGTCTTCAGGAGCGTGTTGGGGCAACTATCCAATCGAGTGTTCCGTCGGCCAGGCGTGCCGGCGCGAGTACAGTCACACCCTGCCGAGGGACATGCTGTTGTCTGTTGGCTGAAGTGAGAGTGGACAATCGCACAACCGGAGCATACTCCGACGGGCGATATTTTAGCCGAGAAGCGGGGTCTGTCCAAACCTGCCCCGGGGAATGGACCGGCGCGCTGTCTGCAAGCGTTGCTGGAGTCGGTTTTGGACGACGGGTGCATTCCAGATTATTGGCCGCTCCTTCGACTGCGGCCCGCAAAAGCGGCTGGCCTCCGCTCAGGATGCGGCCCCGCCAAAATGTAGAAATGCACCTTTGGACGACTCGCCGCTTGCACAACCCGCCAGGAGCGCTATAGAATTGCAGATAGCATCTTCCGGAATGATTGCGTGATCCCGTGCCCTGATGCTCGTCCTCCACGCCGCCTGGCTGCCCAAGACCAATCGTGCGCCCGCCCGGCTTGCCCTGTGGGGCGAGACGAACGCTCCGGCGCCCGCACGCCGCGGTCGCGGCCCGCGCGCCAAAGCGAACACGCCGCCTCATCCCTTCAGCGCCTCGGCTGAGTCGTTAAGCGGGGCATTACGGCTGCCTGAACTCAACGCACGCGGCGAAGCCCTCTCGGTCATCGCGCGCTTGCCCTCGACGGGCGGCGAGCCGCAGCCCTCGCGCCCGTTCCTGCGCGAGGCCGAGCCTAAAGGCAAGCCGAAACTCGCCGCGTGGCAAGCGCCCGCCCTCGCGTTTGCGCCGCTCGACGCGCTCGCCCTGCTCGTCAATCTGGACGATGATGCCCCCGGCCTTGACCTCGGCGCGGACCTGCGCTTCTGGCAGGCCGCCGCGCGCTTCGCCCTCGAATTGCTCGCGGGCGGGCGCTACCGGCCCACGCTCGTCGAGGATGGGCAAACGTTGCACGCGCTCTGGAAGCCTGCGCTCGATTCACACGCCGATCAATCGCGCCTCGACGGATTGCGGCGCGCGATGCCGCCCGCCGCGCGCGCCCTCACCCGCGCGCCCGCCGATTCCGAACCCGATCCGCGCGCCCTGCTCACCGACTTCCTGAATGTCGTGGTGGATGTCTTTGCGCGCGAGCACGCCGACTTCGGGCGGCGTGCGCACGCAAAAAGCCGGGCGCGCACCCCCGGCGAACGCTGGCTGACCGCGCTCACCGCCGCCGACCCGACCGTCGAACTGCCCGAGTCCTTCGTCGAACAGCATCGAGCATGGTCGCAGCCCATCTCCGCCGCCGACGGGAACTTCCGCCTGTGCTTCCGGCTCGACCCGCCCGGCGCGCAGACCGACGGCGCGATTTTCATCCCCAAAGCCCGCGCGGCGGATTGGGCGCTGCGCTATTTCCTGCAGGCGAACGACGACCCGAGTCTGCTCGTCCCGGCTGCAACCGCGTGGCGCGAGCGCGGCAGCGTGCTCAGGTTCCTCAACCGCAGATTCGACCAGCCGCAGGAGCGCCTGCTGGCCGGGCTGGGGCTGGCCGCCCGCATCTTCACCCCGATTGAAGACAGCCTGACCGAAGCGCGCCCCGAAGCCGGCTGGCTCACGGCGGATCAGGCGCACACCTTCATCTGCGAGGCGGCGCTGTTGTTGCAGTCGTCCGGCTTCGGCGTGTTGCTGCCGGGGCTGAGCACCAAACTCGGGGTGCGGCTGAAGCTCGGCTCGCGCAAGCAGACCAAAGCGCCGGAGGGCGGCGTGGCGCGCCTCGCCTTTGAAAACGTCATCGCCTTCGACTGGGAACTCGCGCTCGGCGACCAGCCGCTCTCGCGCGCCGAGTTCGAGAAACTCGCCGCGCTGAAAGTGCCGCTGGTGCAGATCCGGGGCCAGTGGGTGGAACTGCGCCCGGAGCAGCTGCAGAAGGCGCTCGACTTTCTGGAGCGGCACAAGAGGGAAGGCGAGATTTCGCTGGACGAGGCCCTGCGGATGGCGCTTGCGCCCGACCCGGTCGCGGGCCTCCCCGTCACCCGCGTGGACGCCGAGGGCTGGTTCGGCGACCTGCTGGGGCAGATGAGCGACCACGCGCGGCTCAAGCCGCTGCCGCCCCCGACCGGCTTCGCCGGCCAGCTGCGCCCTTACCAGACCACCGGTTTCGCGTGGCTGGCGTTCCTGCGGCAGTTCGGATTCGGAGCGTGCCTCGCCGACGACATGGGGCTGGGGAAGACCATCCAGACGATTGCGCTGCTCCTCCATCTGCGCGGCGCGAATGGAAAGAAGCGCCAGCCGGCGCTGCTGGTCTGCCCCACCTCGGTGGTGAGCAACTGGCAGCGCGAGGTCGCCCGCTTCGCGCCCTCGCTGCGCGTGCTCATTCATCACGGCACGGCGCGCGAAAAGGAAAACTTCACCCGCGAGGCGCGGCGGCACGAACTGGTCGTGACCTCGTACGCGCTGCTGCACCGGGACGAGAAACTGTTGTCGGAGGTCGAGTGGGGCGAAGTCATCCTCGACGAGGCGCAGAACATCAAGAACCCGGACACGCGGCAGGCGAAGACGGCGCGGAAATTGCGGGCCGCGCACCGCATCGCCCTCACCGGCACGCCCGTCGAAAACCGGCTGGCCGAGCTGTGGAGCATCTTCCAGTTCCTCAATCCCGGCTACCTCGGCTCACAGGAGGCGTTCCGCGCCAACTTCGCCCGGCCCATCGAGCGGATGCAGGACCCGGATGCCTCCCGGCGGCTCAAATCGCTCGTCGGGCCGTTCATCCTCCGCCGGGTCAAGACCGACCCCAACGTCATCCGCGACCTGCCGGCCAAGAACGAGATGAAGGTCTTCTGCACGCTGACGCGCGAGCAGGCGACGTTGTACGAGGCCGTGGTGCGCGACTCGCTCAGGCAAATCGAAGAGTCGGAGGGCATCCGGCGGCGCGGGCTGGTGCTGGCGACGATGCTGAAGCTGAAGCAGGTCTGCAACCACCCGGCGCATTTTCTGGGCGATGGCACGGCGCTGGCGGATCGCTCCGGCAAGTTGAACCGGCTGGCGGAGATGCTGGACGAAGTGCGCGCGGTGAAGGAGCGGGCGCTGATCTTCACCCAATTTGCGGAGATGGGCGCGCTGCTCAAGCCTCATTTGCAGGACGCCCTCGGCGACGAGGTGTTGTTTCTGCACGGTGGCACGCCGGCCGCGGCGCGGGCCAAAATGGTCGAGCGGTTTCAGAGCGACTCGCACGGGCCACCGGCGTTCATCCTGTCCATCAAGGCGGGCGGCACGGGGCTGAATCTCACGCGCGCCAATCACGTCTTTCACTTCGACCGCTGGTGGAACCCGGCGGTGGAGAATCAGGCCACCGACCGCGCCTTCCGCATCGGGCAGACGAAGAACGTGCAGGTCTATAAGTACCTCTGCGCCGGGACGATGGAGGAGCGCATTGACGAGATGATCGAGCGGAAACTCGCGCTGGCCGAGAGCATCGTGGGCACGAGCGAGGCGTGGATCACCGAACTCTCGACCGAGCAGTTGCGGGAGATCTTCACCTTGCGAGAGGAAGCGCTGGCATGAAGGACTCATCCACAAAGACCATGAAGAAGATAGGAGGGCGAGCATGAGTTGGGGCTGGGGTTGGTACCCCAGGCCGAAACCGCGCCGCCCGGCGCATGGCATCCGGGCCAAGACGGGGCGCGGGCAGCAGTTCGGCAAGACGTGGTGGGCGGGGAAATGGATTGACGCGCTGGAGCGGCTAGTGGACCCGGGGCGGCTGACGCGCGGGCGGTCGTATGCCCGCAGCGGGCAGGTGCTCAATCTGGACCTCAAGCCGGGCCGCGTGGACTCGCGCGTGCAGGGCAGCCTCCCGCAGCCGTACAAGGTGCGCATCGAGATCGAGCCGCTCACGGACAAGGAGTGGAACAAGGTCGCGGACGCGATGGCGGCGCAAGCGGTCTTTGCGGCGAAACTGCTGGCGGGCGAGATGCCGCAGAACATCGAAGAGGCCTTCGCCACGGCGAAAGTCAGCCTGTTCCCGGGGCGCAAAGCCGATCTGGACACCGACTGCTCCTGCCCGGACTGGGCCAACCCGTGCAAGCACATCGCGGCGGTGTATTACCTGCTGGGCGAGCGTTTTGACGAAGACCCCTTCCTGATCTTTCAACTCCGCGGGCGCACGAAAGAGCAGATCATCGCTGCCCTGCGCGCGCGGCGGACGGCCGGCGGGGCCGAGCCGGAACGAAAACGGTCGGCGCGGGCGCGGGAGGCCGAATCGGAAGAACACGTCGTCCCGCTGGCCGAGAGCCTCGAGCAGTTCTGGGCTGCCGGCGACGAACTGGAGACGTTGCGCTTCACCATCGCCGCGCCCGAGGTCGAGGCCGCGCCGGTCAAGCAGTTGGGCGAGCCGCCGTTCTGGCCGGGGCAGCCCGGCTTTCTGGCGCAGATGAGCCGGGCGTATGCGGCCATCACGCGCGAGGCGCTGGCGTTGGCGCTGGGCGAGCAACACGCGGTGTGATCGCGGGAAGCCGATGCCGAGGCGACCATCGCCTCGGAAAGAATGGGGCCGGGCCTGATTGACTCACTCCGGCGTCCGGCCCACGTGCGCTCCGGGACCTCCGCGAACAGGGCCCAGCGCCGCGGCCGGCGCACCCCGCTGGCAACGATGCCTCGGCGCTGAGCGGTGGCCTGTCTATTTGGAGGCGCGCACGCCAGTGCCTACGCCTATCGTCGCTCGGCGCGCGCGATATGCGCATGGAACGGGATCACCACGTGATCGTCCTGCGTGACGGCGCGCAGCGGCGCATCCATGTCTGCGCGAATGGCCACGGTGATCGCCTGTCGTGCCTGAGCATCGAGGTGTTGCATCGAAGGGATGGCAGCCGTGTCCACGTCTATCTCCCCGGCGAGGAACGCCTCGGGGTCCGGAAAGCGCGCGGTCATCGAGACCGGCTCAATCTCCACATGCCGAAAGCCGGCCTCCGTCAGCAGCGTGCGCAGCTGATCGGCATCGCCCAATGCAAAGGGGTCTTGCACGCCCGATATCCCAAGGCGCTGTTGGATCACGTCGTGCAGCGTCTGGTAGAACGGGTGGCGGTCGAGGCCTTGCCAGACACTCAGCAACACGCGGCCACCATGCGCCAGGACCCGGTGCATCTCAGCGAGGGCGGTGTGCCGGCGGGCGAAGAACATCAGCCCAAACTGGCACAGCACCAGACCAAAGCTGCCATCCGGGAACGGGAGCTTTTCCGCGCGGTCCTCGTGCCACTCGATGGCTAGACCCTCCCGTTCGGCGGCGGCGCGCGCAACCACGAGCATGTTCGGATTGAGATCGAGGCCGCTGACCTTTCCACTCGCTCCGACGCGTGGGGCGGCGCGCCGGGCGACGATCCCTGTCCCGCACGCCACGTCCAGGACGCGCTCGCCCGGCTGCGGGTTCGCGGACTGAATCAGGCGTGATGCCCATGGGGCGAAGAGTGTGGGCACCATGTAGCTCTCATATGTCTCGGCTGGGTTGCTCATAGCAGGCCTCCAATCGTGCGATTTGCCGTCCAGCGCTAGTTCACTCATGCGCATTTCGCAAATCAATAACGCTCTTAATTGGTATCAAGGAGGTATGTGTCACCCCGAGCGAAGCGGGCGTTCGCAGAACGCACGGTCTCTACCCAAGCCTGGCGCGATTTGCGGCCAGCCAGAGATGCCTCGTCGCACCGCTCCTCGGCATGACATTC
>CAZSNP010000042.1:0-29108 GCA_964608265.1 uncultured Anaerolineales bacterium
TTTCGCCCTCACCCCGGCCCTCTCCCGCTGGGAGAGGGAGTGGGTCGCGTCAGTGGAAGGCCGCTCCAAGTGTTGTGTGCCGGCTCCCCCTCTCCCAGTGGGAGAGTCGCTGCGCTTACGAGGTTGGGGGATGAGGGCCAGTATCCTTCGGGCTGTTCAACTACTCGGCTATTCGACTCCGAGGCATCGGCCGCTCGGGCGCGTCCTCCAGCAGGCCGCCATGGCCGAGGCCGAAGATGTCGGCCCGCGTCAGCCGGTCACCGGCCAGCAGGCGCGGCAGGACCCAATCCACAATGTTGACTTTGCGCGAGCGCGCGCAGCCCGGCGCGCCGAGCACGGGCACCTCGCCCAGGTAGCCGAGCATCAACAGGTTGCCGGGGTCCACCGGCGCGCCGACACACTCGATCCGCCCCCCGGCCCGTTCCACCGCGCGCGGCACGATGTCGTGCCGATCCATGATGGCGGTCTCGCCGGCGAGGATGATCAACCGGCTGCCGGAGGCGCGCTGTTCGGCAAGGCGCTCGGCCAGCCGCGCCTCTCCGCTTTCGTCTTCGAGCGGGATGAAGTCGGTCGAAGCGACCTGTGAGCCGAGGGCGACGATGCGGTCGGTGAGCGGCGCGAAATCGTCGAGCAGTTTCTCGCGGATGGATGGCGAGCCGGAGAGGATCAGCCCCACCGCTTGCGCCGGCAATGCATCCACCCGTAACACCGGGCCGCCGTCCGCGGGGCCTCGAGCGATTTGTTCGGCGGCCTTCACCGTCGCCTCCGCCACCGCAAACGGGATCACCTTCACCGTCGCGGCCATCTGTCGGGGCCGCACCGGTGAGTGCGCGGTCAGGGTAGCCAGGGTGAGGCCCTCACATTCGTTGAGTTGCGCAAGGCGCTCAACATCCACCCGCAACACACCCAGTACCGTTGACAGCAAATTGGTGCGCCCGGAGGCCGTGCCGGAGATCTTCAAATTCGCGCCGAGGGCGGCGTTGGCGACGCGGCGCGCGGCCTCGTCCTCCCTCACATCACCGGCTTCGAGTTCGGCCACGTACACCGAGGCGCGCCCGATGTCTCGCAGCCGGGCGACGTCGTCGGCGCTCAGCGGTTTGCCTTTGCGCAACAGGCGCACTCCGTCCGGCCCGGCGATGTTATGGGCGAGGATTTTTCCTTCAGCGTTGCCAAGCGGGACGGGGCCGAATTTCATGCGGTCATCTTAACCGCAAAGGGGCGTCGCGCGCAACGCGGGCCGCGCAGGGGGAGGGGATGAGGCAGAGCCGGAACGACTCGGTCTTCGTCGCGCTGGCGATTAGGCCGGAACCGGCATGGCCTCGACGACGGCTGAGGCGGGCACGCTGGAGATCAGGCCCGCGCTGGGGTTGTGCTTCGGCACCACCTTGATGAAGCGCGGCGCGACCGCCTCCCACTCGGCGAGCAGCGCGCGCGCGTGGGCGCTGCGTGTCAGTTCGGCGTGACATTGCACGCGGCGGCGCACCTCGGCCAGGTCAACCGTCGTCGGCAATTCGATCCGCACCAGTTGGCTGTTGATGCGGGGCAGTGCGCCTCCATCATCGAGCAGGTACGCCTCACCGCCCGTCATCCCGGCGGCGAAGTTGTAGCCGATCCCGCCCAGCACGATCACCGTGCCGCCGGTCATGTACTCGCAGCCGTGATCGCCCACGCCCTCCACCACCGCATCCACGCCGCTGTTGCGCACGCCGAAGCGCTCACCCGCACGCCCGGCGATGAAGACCTCACCACCGGTCGCGCCGTACAAACAAGTATTGCCGGCCAAAACATGGCTCTCCCTCACCCCTAACCCCTCGCCCGCCGGGAGAGGGGAATGGATGACAATGCGACCTCCGGCCATCCCCTTGCCCACGTAATCGTTCGCCTCGCCGTTGAGCGTCAGGCTCATGCCGTGCACGCTGAAGGCCCCGAACGACTGGCCTGCGCTGCCGTGCAGGCGCACATCCACCGTGCCGCGCGGCAGGCCACTGTCGCCGAACTGCGCCGCGATCTCACCGGCCAGCCGCGCGCCGAAGGTGCGGTCGCGATTGGAGATGGAATAGAACAATTGCTGATTACTGACTGCGGATTGCTCATTGCCGTAATCAGCAATCAGCAATCGAAAATCAGAAATCAATTGCGCATTGAGCGGTGACTCGGTGGGCACCGGGTTGGCCTCGCCCACATACCGGCGCGGCCCGCTCGCCGGAATGGCGAGCAGATTAGCAACATCCAAGGCCGCTGCTCCCCCGCTCCCCCGCTCCGCGGCTTTCATCAACTCCACCCGCCCGACAATCTCCTCCAGCGAACGCGCGCCGAGTTCGGCCAGCAGCTCGCGCACCTCCTCGGCCACGTACAAAATGAAGGCCATCACCTGCTCGGGCGTGGCGTCGAACCTGGCGCGCAGCTCGGGCTTCTGCGTGGCGATGCCGACCGGGCAGGTGTTCATGTGGCAGGCCCGCGCCATCAAACACCCCTCGGCGATGGCGAGCGCAGTGCCAAACGAAAACTCATCCGCGCCGAGCAGCGCCGCCAGCACGATGTCGCGTCCGGTCCGCAGCCCGCCATCGGCTCGCAGCCGCACCCGCCCGCGCATCCCGCTCGCCATCAGGCTGTGCTGCGCCTCGACGAGGCCGATCTCCCACGGGATGCCGGCGTATTTGATGCTGCTGAGCGGCGAGGCGCCCGTGCCGCCGTTGTTGCCGCTGATGAGGATGATATCCGCCCCCGCTTTGGCCACGCCCGCCGCGATGGTGCCGACCCCGGCCTGCGCCACCAGCTTCACGCTGATCGCCGCGCGCGGGTTGATCTGCTTGAGGTCGTAGATGAGTTGGGCGAGGTCTTCGATGCTGTAGATGTCGTGATGCGGCGGCGGGCTGATGAGCGTGACGCCCGGCGTGGCGTGACGGATGGCGGCGATCTCGGCGGTGACTTTGTGCCCCGGCAATTGGCCGCCCTCGCCCGGCTTGCTGCCCTGCGCCATCTTGATCTGTAACTCGTCGGCGGAGATGAGGTAGTGCGCGGTGACGCCGAAGCGCGCGGAGGCCACCTGCTTGATGCGGTCGTTCGACTCGGCCCCATAGCGCCGCGGGTCTTCTCCGCCCTCGCCGCTGTTGCTCCACGCACCGAGACGGTTCATGGCGATGGCCATCGTCTCGTGCGCCTCCTGCGACAGCGCCCCGAGCGACATGGCGGCGGAGGAGAAGCGTTTTACGATTTGAGAGGCCGGCTCGACTTGAGCGAGGGTTATTGGTAATTGGTTATTGGAGAAATGGAGGAGGTCGCGCGGGTCAACGGGCGCGCGCTCGGCCTGCAACTGGCTGTATTTTTTGTACGCCGCGTAGCCCTCATCCCAACGGCCGTTCAATGCGCCCGGTGTGCGGACGGCGGCGTGCAGCGCGTGCACGACCTGCGGGCTGAAGGCGTGCAACTCGCCGCTGCGCTTGAATTTGTAGAAGCCGGGGCTGTCGAGCGTGGGCTGGCCCTCGGGCGTGAAGGCGCTCTCGTGCCAGGCGTACACGATGCGGGCGATGTCCTCGAGGTCGAGGCCGCCGAGGTGATGCGCCGTGCCGGCGAAATATTGCTCCACCACCGCCGCGCTCAGGCCGAGCGTCTCGAAGATCTGCGCGCCGCAGTACGCATCCACCGTGCTGATGCCCATCTTCGACATGATCTTGAGCAGGCCGTGCCCGGCGGCGTGCAGATAATGGGTTATTGGAGATTGGTTATTGCGTTTCATCTCCGCGACGGTGGAGAGCGCGAGATACGGGCAGATGGCGGCAGCGCCGTAACCGATGAGGCAGGCGAAGTGATGGACCTCACGCGGCTCGCCGCTTTCGATGATGAAATCCACGCTGGTGCGCAGGTCGCGCGCGAGCAGATAGTTGTGCGCCGCGCCGAGCGCGAGCAGCGACGGCACGAAGGTGTAGCGCGCGTTCACGTTGCGGTCGCTGAGGATCAGAATTTGCGCGCCGTTGGCCACCGCATGCTCGGCCTCCGCGCAGAGGCGGGCCAGCGTTTTCTCGATGCCGGCCGGGCCGTCGTTGATGGGGAATAGCGTGGAGAGCGTGACCGGCCTGAGGAACGGGTCACGCTTGATCAGGTCGAGGTCGTCCTCGGTGAGGAAGGGCGTGTCGAGTTCGAGCAGGTTGGCCTGCTGTTCGGTCTCGGCGAGGAAGTTGCTGCGCGCGCCGAGGCGGACCTTGAGCGACATGACCAGCTCCTCGCGCAGCGGGTCAATGGGCGGGTTGGTGACCTCGGCGAACCGCTGCCGGAAGTAGGCGAAGAGCGGGCGCGGCTTCTCGCTCAGCGCGGCGGCGGGCGTGTCGTCGCCCATCGAGCCGATGGCCTCCGCGCCGTCCTCGGCCATCGGGCGCAGCACCATCACCAGCTCCTCGTTCGTGTACCCGAAGGCCGCCTGCTTCTGCAACAGCGTCTGCAGCCCGGCCTCCGTGAGCTGGAAGTACGGTTGATTATCCACCGGCGGCAGGTGGCCGAGGTCGCTGAGATGGCGCACGTTGCGCCGCACCCAATCACCGTACGGCTGCCGCGCCGCGAGTTCGGCCTTGATGTCGCGGTCGAACATCACCCGCCCGCTGCCCGTATCCACCGCCATCATCTGCCCCGGCCCGAGCTTGCCCTTCACCTTCACGCGCACATCTTCAATCGGCACAATGCCGGCCTCGGAACCGGCGACGACGAGGCCGTCGTGCGTGACGACGAACCGGTTGGGCCGCAGCCCGTTGCGGTCGAGCGCCGCGCCGACGATGGCCCCGTCGGTGAAGACCAGCGCGGCCGGGCCATCCCACGGCTCGGTGAGGCAGGCGTGATATTCGTAGAAATCGCGGATGTCCTGTGGCAGATCGGGCAACTTCTCCCACGCGGGCGGCGCCATCATCGTCAGCGCGTGGCGCACATCGCGCCCGCCCTGCACCAGCAACTCCACCGCGTTGTCGAGCATGGCTGAGTCGCTGCCAGTGAGATCAATCACTGGGCGTAGGATTGGTGCAACGGTTATTGGTAATTGGTTATGGGGGAATCGCAGGATGGGCTCGCGCGACTTCATCCAGTTGACGTTGCCCTGGAGGGTGTTGATCTCGCCGTTGTGGCAGAGCGTGCGGAAGGGCTGCGCGCGTTGCCAGGTGGGCAGCGTGTTGGTGCTGTAGCGCTGGTGGAAGACGGCCAGCGGCACTTCGTAATCGGGGTCGCGCAAATCGGCGTAGAACTTGCCCGCCTGTCGCGCGAGGAAGAGACCCTTGTACACGATTGTGCGTGAGGACATCGAGGGCACATACGCCCCGAGGGCGTTGGCGGATTTTTCAAATTGCTTGCGGGCGAGATAGAGGCTGCGTTCGAATTGCTGATTGCTGATTGCTGATTGCTGATTGCAAATGATGGCTTGCTGGATGACGGGCATCGTAGCGCGGGCGCGCTCGCCGATGGAGGCGGGGTCGGTCGGCACTTCGCGCCAACACAACACGCGCAGGTCGAAGGCCGCGCACGCCTCCGCGAGCAGGCGGCGACACACCTCTTCCGTGCCGGGCTCGAAAAAGAACACGCCCACCCCGAGCGCGGTGGGGTCAACGGATTGTCCGGTCAGTCGTTCGGCCTCACGGGTGAAGAGTTTGCGGGGGATTGGGGTGAGCACCCCGGCGCCGTCGCCGGTAGTGGCGTCGGCGGCCAGCGCGCCGCGGTGCTCGAGGTGGATGAGGGCGTCGAGGGCGGTACGCAGGATGGCGTGACTGGCGCGTCCGTATTGGTCGGCGATGAAGCCGAGGCCACAGTTGCCGCGATCAATATAGGGCACAGCCACGGGCGCTGACGTCATGGTCACACATCCTCACTTGGCTAACAGGTAGAAACCGAGAGGATGAGAGTGTATGAGGCCGGGCGCGCCGCGTCGCCCCGCGCCAGGGCCATTTGCGCATGGCCCGGAGAGGTTAGTGCACTTTGCCGACGCAGGCCGGCGTGGTTTTGGAGGGCTACGTCAGCACCAACTCCAAATACACCACATCCAGCCACTGGCCGAACTTGAAGCCGACCTCGCGGAAGCGGGCGACCTCCACGAAGCCGAAGCGCGCGTGCAGCTTGAGGCTGGCGACGTTCTCCGAATCAATCCCGGCCACGATGGCGTGCAGCCCCATCGCCCGCGCCGCCTCGATCAGCGGCGGCATGAGCAACTTGCCGATGCCGCGCCCGTGTACCTCCGGCGCAAGGTAAATCGAACACTCAGCTGTGAAGCGATAGCCGATGCGCTCTTTGTAGCGGCTGAGCGAACTCCAGCCCACCATCCGGCCCGCGTCATCTTCCGCCACGAAGACCGGGTAGCCGTCGCGCCCATGCGCGTCGAACCACGCCGTCCGCTGTTCGAGCGTGTGCGGGTCGTAGTCGTTCGTCGCCGTGGTGTGGAGGATGGCCCAGTTGTAAATCTCGAGGATGGCGGGGAGGTCGGCGTGTGTGGCGGGTCGGGTGAGCATAGGGGACTTATCACGCAAAGACGCCGGGCTGCAAGAGCGCAAAGCGAGACTCATTGCGCCCGTGCGTCTTTGCATTAGGGCAATTGCCGGGCAGCACTTGCAGCCGCCCGGCACACCGTTGGCCGCTTGCTGCCAACTGCCTCCTGGCCGTTAGTCGCCCGCGGCTCCCGCCAGCTCGCCGATCACATCGCCCGGATAGGCCTCCGCTCCGTGCTCGTGATAGTCCAGGCCTTTCAGTTCTTCCTGGCGTGAGACGCGCAGGCCAACTGTCGCCCTGATGCCATAGAACATGGCGGCGCCGGTCGCGAGGCACCACACGGCAAAGGCCACAATCCCAACCACCTGAGCGATGAGCTGGCCCGGCTGGCCGGTGGTGAGCAGGCCGGTATCGGTCGCGAACAGGCCGACCGCCAGCGTACCCCAGAGACCATTGAACAGGTGCACCGGCACGGCGCTCACGGGGTCGTCAATCCTGGCCCGTTCCAGCCACAATGCACCGAAGACCACCAACACGCCGCCGACCGCGCCGATGAGGATTGAGGCAGCCGGCGTCACCCACGCGCACGGCGCAGTGATGGCCACCAAACCACCCAGAATCCCGTTGAGCGTCTGGCCCAGATCGGGTTTCTTGGTCAACAGCCAGGCGGTGATGAGCGCACCAATCGCGCCCGCAGCGGCGGCGATGTTGGTATTGGCGGCCACCAGCGAAATCGCGTCCGCATTAGGGCCGGTCGCTGCAAGCTGGCTGCCGGGGTTGAAGCCGAACCAGCCCAGCCACAGGATGAAGACGCCCAGAGTGGCCAGCGAGATGGAATGACCCGGGATCGCCTTAGGCGTTCCATCTTTGGCGAAGCGGCCCAGGCGCGGGCCAAGAAAGAGCGCGCCGACCAGCGCGATCCACCCGCCGACGCTATGCACGACCGTCGAACCGGCGAAGTCGCGGAAGCTCGCGCCGCCAGTCAATCCCAAATTGCCGAGCGTCGCCAGCCAGCCTCCGCCCCACACCCAGTGCCCGGCAATGGGATAGATGATGGCGGAGATGGCGAAGCTGTAGATCAGATACGAAATGAACTGAGTGCGTTCCGCCATGGCCCCCGAGACGATAGTCGCGGCTGTTCCGGCAAAAACCAATTGGAACAACCAGAACGCCAGCACCGGCAGGCCGGCCACATCCTCGGCGCCGGTCGGGTCGAGAAGGAAGCCGCTGGCGCCGATGAAGCCGCCGGCATCGGCGCCAAACATGAAGGCATAGCCGATGGCCCAGAAGGCCAGCGTGGCAAAGACAAAGTCAATGATGTTCTTGAACAGGATGTTGACCGTGTTCTTCGAGCGCGTCAGGCCCGCCTCGACAAAGGCGAACCCGGCCTGCATGAAGAAGACCAGGAAGGCCGTCACCAACACCCAGACCGTGTTGACCCCGCGCGCGGCCTCCGCAAGCGGGTCGGCCTCCTGCGCGAAGGCCGGCCCGACCGCCCCCAGCAGCACGACGGCCATGGCGGCCGGGGCTAACACCCAGCGCGCCCATCTCAACAACTGAAGCGGAAATTGCTTGAACATCTGATTCTCCTTGAAGTATGAATGGATGATAGACACAGGATATCAATGCCAGCCGATCTGGCCTTTGATGAAAACCAGCGCCGAGGCCAGGACCATCGTGAGCAACGTCGGCACGATGGCCACTCGCAGCCAGCGCATCCAACCTACAGGGCCGTGATGGCGTTCGAGGTACGAGTACGCCACCACGTTGGCCGATGCCCCGATGGGCGTGAGGTTGCCCCCGAAGTTGACGCCCAGCGCCAGCGACCACATCATCAGCCCCAGCGCCGGCATCCCCGGCGTTCGCGCGATCTCTTCCAGCATGTAGCTCATCGCCAGCGCCATCGGCACGTTATCGAGCACACCGCTCAACAGGCCCGGCCCCCAGTGCAAGGCAAACACCAGCCCTGAGGGGTTGCCGGCCGTGGCGTCGGTCATCATCCGCGCCAACGTCTCGAACACGTGCGCCTTCTCCAGCCCTCCGACAAGCACAAACAATCCGCCGAAGAACAGCAGGTTCTCGCCGTCGTGCCTGAGGATGCGGCCGATGACCTGCCGGCGTTCCATTGCCGGCACGAAGCACACAGTCAGGATAGCGGGCACGAGGGCGGCTCCCGCCGCTGTGATGGGCAGGTGCAGAGCCTCGCTCAATGCGGTATGGGCGACGAGCAACACGGCGGCGGCGCCAAAACCGATCAATCCGGCGCGGGTGAGCGAGGCGTGCAGCGGGTCACGGCACAACGCTTCCACCTCGCGGATCGCGTCCTCGGTCAGCGCGGCGTGGGCATCGCGCAGCGAAGCGCGGTTCACAAACAGGAAGATGCCCAGCAACAACAGCGAGGCGATGGCCGAGATGGGGCCGGTGTGCGTGGCGAAGTCGGCGAAGTCGAAACCCAGCGTGGTGCCGAGGATGACATTCGGCGGGTTGCCAACCAGCGTGGCCGTCCCGCCGGTGTTGGCCGCGCACACTTCGGCGATGATGAGCGTCACCGGGTCGATCCTGAGCAGCTTGCAGAGTTGCAGCGTCAGCGCCGAGAGGAAGAGCATCACCGTGATGCTGTCCATCCACATCGCGAGAAAAGCGGCCATCAGCAGCAGCGCGATGAAGAGATAGGTCGGGTGATAGTTGACTTTGCGGACCGCGGTCAGCGCCAGCCAGCTGAAGAAGCCGGCCTCGGTGAGCGTGGCGACGAGGATGAACATGCCCGCCAGCAGCCCCAACGTATCCCAGTTGATGTAGTTGAACGCCTCCATCGGGCTGAGCACACCGGCCAGGATGAGGATCGCCCCACCCATGATGGCGGTCCAGTGCCGGGGGAATTTCTCGGAGGCGATGGCGATATAGGCGATGGCGAAAACGGTGAGAGCGATGAGCATGGAATTTAACGCAAGACGCCCTCAGCGCTTTGCCGCGCTGAGGGCGTCATGGCCCAGGGCATATTTGTTTGCAGAAACAGAGTAGCAATTCGTTGGGCCGGTCACAATACCCGAACGGGCCATGAGTATTGAGACAGGCAGGCCACCTTTTTCAGATAGTTTGTAGTGGCCGCTTCAGCGGCAGATAGTTTGTAGTGGCCGCTTCAGCGGCAGATAGTTTGTAGTGGCCGCTTCAGCGGCAGATAGTTTGTAGTGGCCGCTTCAGCGGCGCCGCTGAAGCGGTGATTACAAACCCAATGCCTGATCCAGATCGGCAATCAAATCCTCCGCATGTTCGAGGCCGGTGGAGAGGCGCAGGAGACTCTCCGGCGCGACGGTGTGCTCCCCCTCCACCGAGGCGCGGTGCTCGATGAGGCTTTCCGGCCCGCCCAAACTGGTGGCGCGCCGCCAGACCTTCACCCGCGACAGCACCGCGAACGCCTCCGCGCGGCCACCGCGCACCTCCATCGCCAGCATCCCGCCGAACAGCTTCATCTGTTTCGCCGCGATCGCATGGCCGGGATCGTTCGGCAAGCCGGGATAATGCACCGCCGCGATCTTCGGGTGCCGGCCAAAAAACTCCGCCACCTTCTGCGCGTTCTCCGACTGCGTTCGCATGCGATGCGGCAGGTTGGGGATGTTGCGGAGGATCAACCAGCAATCGAACGGCGAGGGCGTAGCGCCGCCGTAGGTCTGAAATTGCCGCACGCGCTGAAAGAACTCATCGCTCGCGGCGGCGATCAGCGCGCCGCCGGTCACATCGCTGTGTCCGCCGAAATACTTCGTCGTCGAGTGCATGACGAGATCAGCGCCGAGGGCGAGCGGCTGTTGCAGGATGGGCGTCGCCCAGGTGTTATCCACCGCGAGGCGCGCCCCGGCGGTGTGGGCGACTTCGGCCAGCGCGGCGATGTCGCTGATGCGCAGGCGCGGGTTGCTCGGGGTCTCGGCCCAGAGGAGGCGCGTGTTCGGCTGCACCGCCGCGCGGACCTCGGCCACGTCAGTCATCTCCACGAATGAGGCCTGCAATCCCCAACGCCCATACAGAGTCTCGATCAACACGCGCGTGCCGTAGTAAATGTCGCGCGGGGCGATGAGGTGATCGCCCGGCGACAGCGCGTGCAAGGCGGCCATGATGGCCGCCGAGCCGGAGGGAAACGCGGCGGCCTCCGCCCCACCCTCCAGTTCTTTCAACGCAAATTCGAGCGCTGCGCGATTGGGGTTGGCGCTGCGCGAGTACGAGTAGCCGTGCGGCAGCGTGCCATCCGGCTCGCGCTCGAAGGTGGTGCTGAGGACGATGGGCGGCGCGACGGCGCCGGCGTCGTTCTCAGCGGCGCGGCCCGCGTGGACGGCGAGGGTTTCGGGGTGCATGGTGATGAAATCCTGTAGATGCTTTTGACTCCCGCTCACCCCAACCCTCTCCCTCCGGGAGAGGGAGTGACGCCTGGAAATTGCGAGACGCCCCCTCTCCCAGCGGGAGAGGGGCCGGGGGTGAGGGAGGACTCTCGGCTTTACTCCCTCGCCGCCGGCTTCAACCCGCCCTGCAGCGCCACCGCCACCGCGCCGGCGCGATTGCCGACGCGCAGCTTTTGCAGGATGTGATCAACGTGCTTCTTCACCGTGTTGGCGGTGATGTTGAGCGCCTCACCGATCTGTTTGTTGGTGTAGCCCTGCGCCATCAGCCCGAGCACGTCGCGCTCACGCTCGGTCAGTTCGGCCAGCGGCGCGCTGTTGCCGGCGGGCAGCAGCGCGCCGCCGCGCACCGCCTCGGCCACGATGCGGACAAAGGCCTTGCGGTCGAACAGCGACTTCTCGATGAAGGCATACACCCCATGCTCATCATACGCCCGGTCAACGGCCTCGGGGTCATCCATGCCGCTGACGACGATGGTCGGCATCTTGCGCTGGCGGGCGGCGACGAGCAAGCGGTAGCCGTCGCGGTTCTCCTGGCGCGCCTCGCTGCTGGCCAGGTTGAGATCGATGATGGCAAGATCGAACGTGCTGCGCTGCAACTCGCCGCGCGCCTCGGCATAGCTGGCCGCCGGATGCAGCTTGTAGTCCGGCTCGGTCAGTAGTTCGCCGTATAGCTCGCGCCACTGCGCGTTGTCTTCCACGACTAGAATCGTTTTGGCATCCATAGGTTTGTCTTCACCAATCTACACGAATGGGCACGAGTGGCTTTCGTGTCAATTCGTGTGCATTCGTGGCGTCTCTTCCTCCGCAATCGGCAGACGGATGACGAAGGTGCACCCGCTGCCCGCCTCCGCCAGGCGGATGCTGCCGCCGAAGCGCTGCACCCAACTCTTCACCCACCACAGCCCAAAGCCCATCTTGCGGCCGGTGTTCTTGGTCGAAAAGGTCGCATCGAAGATCCGCTCACGCGCCTCGGTTGGCACGCCGGGGCCGGTGTCGGCGATGCTGATCTCGGCCCAGCGGTGCGCGGGGTCGAGGGCATCCGCCACCAGGCGGCCCGTCACCGACACGCTGCCCGGCCCTGCCTCCAGCGCATCGACCGCGTTCTCGATGAGATTGAACAGGACCCACTGCAACTGTTCCTCGCCGGCCAGAACCGGCGGCAGCCTGCTCAGCCCGCTCGATTTTAGCTTGATCGTCGCCGGCGGCTCGACGCGTTCGGCGGCGCGCCGGTAACACTCGGCCACCGGCACCGGCCCGAGATGCAGCGGGCGCAGAAAGCCAAAGGTCTCGCGCGCGGCCGTCATGGCGTTGCGGGCGCTCAACTCGATGTCGGCCAGCTTCTTGGCGGCGGCGACGTCGCCGAGCAGGTCGGGCCGCTTCTCGGCCAGGCTTTGCGTGAGTTGAGGGATAACGCCGACCATGTTGTTGACGCGATGCAGCAGATTGGCGGCCACATCGCCCAGCACGGCGAAGGTCTCGGCCACGGCCTGCCGCTCCTGCGCCAGCTTGAGTTGCGCGAAGGCCTCGCTCTGCTGAAAGGCCACCGCCGCGTGATTGGCCAGGCTGGTGAGCAGGCGCGTCTCCCAATCGGTGAAGGTGCGCGGCGCGGTGGTGTACACCGAGAACGCGCCGCGCGGCTCGCCGCCCCGCCCCGTCAGCGGCACCGCCAACCCCGAGACCCAGCCCATCGCCTCCACCAGTCGCCGGCGTTTGAGGCGCGGGTCGGTGCGCATGTCGCTGCTGTAATTGGCGCGCCGCTTGCGCACCACCTCGCCGATGAAGCTGCCGTCGAGCGGCACGGCATGGTCGGGCCAGGCCACCGCGAAGTTCGCGGCCCGCAACCGCAGCACCCGCGGCTCCTCGGCCTCCAATTCCCACACCACGCAGTGCGGCACATCGAGCAAATCGCACGCGCGCCGGATCAGCAGATTGAGCAACTCATCCGGCGAGACGCTGACGAGCTTGCCGGTGATGTCTTCGAGCGCCGAGAGCAGCGTGGCCTCCTGCAGGGCGATGATGGCCTGCGTCGCCAGCGCGGTGAGCATGCGCTGATGCTCGTGATCAAAGGCGCGCGGTCGCGGGCTTTCGACGTTGAGCACCCCCACCAGCCCCCCGCCCGGCCCGAGCATCGGCACGGCCAGCTCCGCCCGCATCTCGCGTTCGGGATGAAGCGGCACGTACACCTCGGCCCACGGCGGCCGGCGGATGTCGTGGATGAGCACCGGCTGCCGGTGGCGGCCGACCCACGCCATCACGCTCGTGCGCTCGTCGAGGCGGATATCGCGCGCCGCCTCGCCCACGGGTTGCGCGGGGTTGCTGGCCCGCAGCCGCAGCGCGCCGCTGGCTTTGTCGAGCAGCCGGAACGAGCCGTGCTCCGCGCCGGTGAGTTGCAGCGCGCTGTACAGAATCTCGTCGAGCGTGTCGGTCAGGCTTGGGCGCGAGCTGATGAGTTGGGCCGCGCGCTGCAGGCGTTCGAGCTCGATGACCTTACGCTGCAATTGGCGGTGCACGGCGTCGAACTGGCGCGTGTTGTGGATCGCCACCGCCGACAACGGCACGAAGGTGTCGAGCAGCCGCAGCTCGTCGTCGCTGAAGCGGCGCTCGGCGCGCAGGTCAACGTACAGCGCGCCGACCGGAACCTCCGACACGAGCAACGGGTAGCACGCCGCCGTGCGGATGCCGGCGCGGTGTTTGAGCGGATGAAACGGCAGGCCGCTCTCGTACGAAAGCACGCGCTGCCGGGTGCGGATGGCCTCCGCGCCGACGCCGTCTGCGCGCGGGACGTCGCCGACCAGCGGTGACCGTTCGCCCGCTGACACACGGCTGCCCGGGTCGAACGCGCCGCGCGCCGCATCGTACGTGTAGATCACCGCCGCCGTCTCCCCGCCGACCAGTTCCACCGCCGCATCGGCGATGACCTGCAGCGCCTCGCGCAGCGTCGTCTCCGGCCCGATGCGGTTGAGGCGCGCGCCGGCGGAGCGGAGCAGGTCGAGGGCGCGCGGCCAGTTGATCGTCATGTCGTTAAAGACGGATGACTAATGACTGGAGACTCAGTCATTAGTCATCCGCCATTGTACCTGCCAGCCGATGATCAACCCGGCGGTTACGCGTCGTAATACAGCACGAACTCGTACGGGTGCGGGCGCAGGCGGATGGGGTCAATCTCTTTGCTGCGCTTCATGCCGATCCACGTTTCGAGCACGTCCTCGGTGAACACGCCGCCCTTGAGCAGAAAGTCGTGGTCGGCCTCGAGCGCGGCCAGCGACTCGGGCAGCGAGCCGGGCACTTGCCTGATCGCCGTCGTGCCGTGCGCCTCGAAGATGTCGAAGTCCGCCGGCTTGCCCGGGTCGAGCTTGCGCTGGATGCCGTCGAGGCCGGCCATCAACATCGCGCTGAAGGCGAGGTACGGATTGCACGACGGGTCGGGGCAGCGGAACTCGAGACGCTTGGCCTTCGGGTTGTCCGAGTACATGGGGATGCGGACGGCGGCCGAGCGGTTGCGCCGCGAGTAGGCGATGTTGACCGGGGCCTCGAAGCCGGGCACGAGGCGGTGATACGAGTTCACCGTCGGCGCGACAAAGGCCAGCAGCGCGGGCGCGTGTTTGAGCAGCCCGCCGATGTAATGCATCGCCAGCCTGCTCAGCCCGGCGTAGCCTTTGGCGTCGGCCATCAACGTCCTGCCGCCCTTCCACAGCGATTGATGCACATGCATGCCCGAGCCGTTGTCGCCGAAGATGGGCTTGGGCATAAAGGTCGCCGTCTTGCCGTGCGCCCTGGCCACATTCTTGACGATGTACTTGTACATCAACAGGTTGTCGGCCATCCCCACCAGATCGCTGAAGCGCATATCAATCTCGCACTGGCCGCCGGTGGCGACTTCGTGATGGTGCACTTCGGTGGGGATGCCGCAATCGAGCAGTTTGAGCACCATCTCCGAGCGCAGGTCCTGCAGCGTATCGGCGGGCGCCACCGGGAAGTAGCCTTCCTTCCAGCGGGTCTGATGCCCGCCGCCCGACTTGCCCATGTTCCACGTCGCCTCGGCGCTATCCACATGATAATGGCCGCCCCACGGGTTCTGCTCGTAGCTTACGCTGTCGAAGACGAAGAACTCGGCCTCCGGGCCCCAGTACGAGGCGTCGGCCAGGCCGGTGTCGGCGAGGTGGGCCACCGCTTTCTGGGCGATGTAGCGCGGGTCGCGCGAATACGGCTTGCCGCTGAGCGGGTCGCGGACGTTGCAGACCAGGCTGAGGGTGGGCACGGCGGTGAACGGATCCATCACCGCGGTGGCCGGGTCGGGCACCAGCAACATATCGGATTCGTGGATGGCCTGAAAACCGCGAATGGAGGAGCCGTCGAAGCCGATGCCTGCCTCGAACAGCTCCTCGCTCAGCTCATCCACGGTGGCGCTGAAGTGCTGCCACGTGCCGGGCAGGTCCACGAACTTGAAGTCCACGAACTTCGCCCCGTGCTGTTTGGCATACTCCAGCACTTCCTGCGGCGTGCGACACTTGGGGATCATACGTTGAACTCTCCTTGATGACGAAAGCTCGGGCAACAAAAAAGCCCCCACCGATGCGCTGAGGCTCGATGGGGGCGTCGTGGCCCGAATGGTGTATTGGCTTACGGGCGAGACTTTATCACAAACACAAAATCCGAGTCAATCACCAAAACTAGAACTTTCGGGGGAGGCCATTGCGCAAAATATACGAGCGGCGGCGGCAGTCGCGGCTTCGAGCCGCTCCCATGACTGTGCAATCACCCTGCATGGGGAGGTTGTTTGCGTTTTTGCGTTTCCCGGTACAATCGCCGCCATCAGTTACCTCTCACGGAACCGGTGAATGGATAATCCGCTCTGGTACAAAGACGCGGTCTTCTACCAAATCTACATCCGCGCGTTTGCGGATGGGAACGGCGACGGGCACGGCGACTTCCCTGGCCTGACGCAACGCCTCGACTATTTGCAGGCGCTGGGCGTTGATTGCCTGTGGATCATGCCGATGTACCCCTCGCCGCTCAGGGACGACGGCTACGACATCGCCGATTACTACGGCATCCATCCCGACTACGGCACGCTCGACGACTTCAAACGCTTCCTCGACGCCGCCCACGCGCGCGGCCTGCGCGTCATCACCGACCTCGTCCTCAACCACACCTCCGATCAACACCCGTGGTTCCAATCGGCGCGCGCGGCCAAAGACTCGCCGCACCGCGACTATTACGTGTGGTCGGATACCGATCAGAAGTACACCGACGCCCGCATCATCTTCCTCGATATCGAGCAATCGAACTGGACGTGGGACGAGGGGGCCGGGGGATACTTCTGGCATCGCTTCTATTCGTCGCAGCCCGACCTCAACTACGACAACCCGGCCGTGCGCGCCGAGATGATCAACGTGCTGCGCTTCTGGCTTGATCTGGGGGTGGATGGTTTTCGCGCCGACGCCGTGCCCTACCTCATCGAGCGCGACGGCACCCATTGCGAGAACCTGCCCGAGACCCACGCCTATCTCAAGGAGTTGCGGCGCGTGATGGATCGCGAGTATCCGGGCCGCATCCTGCTGTGCGAGGCCAACCAGTGGCCGGAGGATGTGCGCCCCTACTTCGGCGACGGCGATGAGTTTCACATGGGCTTTCACTTCCCGGTGATGCCGCGCCTGTACATGGCGCTGCGGCGCGGCGAGGCCAGCGCCGTCATCAACATCCTCAATCGCACGCCGGCGTTGCCCGAGAACTGCCAGTGGTGCACGTTCCTGCGCAATCACGACGAACTGACGCTGGAGATGGTGACGGAGGCCGAACGGCAGTGGATGTGGCAGGAGTACGCCCCCGAGCCGCGCATGCGGCTCAACCTCGGCATCCGCCGCCGCCTCGCGCCGCTGCTCGACGGCGACCGGCGCAAGATCGAACTGGCCAACTCGCTGCTCTTCACCCTGCCCGGCTCGCCCATCGTGTACTACGGCGATGAGATCGGGATGGGCGACAACATCTGGCTGCCCGACCGGCACGGGGTGCGCACGCCGATGCAGTGGGAGGCGGGGCCGAATGCGGGCTTCACCGGTGGTGATGTTCCGGCGGAACGCCTCTACAACGCGCCGATTGCGGATGAGCGTTTCGGCTACCAGCGGGTCAACGTGGCCGCGCAACGCGCCGATCCGGCCTCCCTGTGGCACACGCTGCGCCGCATGATCGCCGTCCGCAAGACGCAGCCCGCCTTCGGCCACGGCGCGTGCGACTTCCTCCCGTCCGACAACGCCGCCATCCTACCCATCGTCCGCACTTATCGCGGCCAGACGCTGCTGGCCATCCACAACCTCGCCGCGCAACCGCAATCGGTGACGTTGGATTTGAGCCGCTGGGCCGGGGCGCGCGCGCAGGTTTTATTGGCGACGGATGGGGTGGAACCTCCAGTGGCCGCGTCAGCCTCATTCCGGCTGACGTTGTCACCCTTGGCCTATCTGTGGCTGTACCTTGTGAACTGACCCGGGGTATGTGCAAAGTCAATGACAGTTCCGGTATTCTCCCTCACCCCTGCCCTCTCCCTCCGGGATAGGGAGACGCGCCTGGCACTTTCGAGTCCGCTCCCCTCTCCCAGCGGGAGAGGGGTTGGGGGTGAGGGCGAACCAAGCGACTTTGCACACGCCTCGAGATCTGACCGACCATGACTGACAGACTGTGGTGGCGCGACGGCGTCATCTATCAAATCTACCCGCGCTCGTTCATGGATAGCAACGGCGACGGCATCGGCGACCTGCCCGGCATCACCAGCCGGCTCGATTACGTGGCCGCGCTCGGCGTGGATGCGCTGTGGCTGTCGCCGATTTACCCCTCGCCTTTCCACGATTTCGGCTACGACATTTCGGACTACGAGAACATTGACCCGGTCTTCGGCGCGTTGGCGGATTTCGACAGGCTGCTGACTGAGGCTCACGCGCGCGGGCTGCGCGTCATCCTCGATTTGGTGATGAACCACACCTCGCACCTGCACCCGTGGTTCGTCGAATCACGCTCGAGCCGCGACAACCCGCGACGCGACTGGTATCTGTGGGCGCACCCCGGCCTCGATGGCGGCCCGCCGAACAACTGGCAGAGCGTCTTCGGCGGCAGCGCGTGGGAATACGACCCCGTTACCGGCCAGTATTACTATCACCAGTTCCTCAAAGAGCAGCCCGACCTCAACTGGCGCAACCCGGTGGTGCGGGCGCGGCTGTGGGAGATGATGCGCTTCTGGCTCGACCGAGGGGTGGATGGCTTCCGGCTGGATGTGGTGCACGCGTTCCTGAAGGACGATCAGCTGCGCGACAACCCGCCGACCTGGCGGCCCGAGGCGCCCGGCCTCGGCCTGCGCGCCTACGATCGCCAACTCCACCTCTATGATCGTGACCGGCCCGAGATGGTGGACATCCTGCGTGACCTGCGGCGCGTGATGGAGGCTTACCCCGAGCGGATGACGGTGGGGGAGACGGGCGCGCTGGAAACGGCGGTGCGCTATGTGGGCCGCGACAAGCTGCACCTGGCCTTCAATTTCGATTTCAACCGGCAGGGCCAGCGTGAACTGCCGTGGCTGCCGCGCTCCTTCCAACGCGCCATCCTCAACTACGAGGCCATGCTGCCGCCCGATGGCTGGCCGTGTTACGTCTTGAGCAATCACGACACACCGCGCCACACCACCCGCCTCGGCGCGGGGCGTTTCAGCGACGCGCGGGCCAAGGTGGCGGCGGCGTTGCTGCTCACCCAGCGCGGCACCCCGTTTCTGTACTATGGCGAGGAATTGGGGATGCAGCAAACGGCCCTCCCGCGCGACGAGTTGCAGGACCCGGTCGGCCTGCGCTACTGGCCGCTGCACCCGGGCCGCGACGGCAGCCGCACGCCGATGCAGTGGGACGCGAGCGAGCACGCCGGCTTCACGACCGGCAAGCCGTGGCTGCGCGTCAACGCCGACCACGCGCGCCGCAACGTCGCCGCGCACAGCGATGACCCGTGGTCGGTGCTGAATGTGTACAAACGCCTCATCGCGCTGCGCAAAAGCTCGCCGGCGCTGCAACGCGGCAGCGTGCGCTTTTTGCTGCAGCGCCCGGTGGAAGGGATGGCGTACCTGCGCGAGGCGGAGGGTCAGAGCATGTTGGTGGCGCTCAACTTCTTTGGCCGTGACCTCACGCTGCGGCTCGATGAGCGCCTGCCCGTGCCGCACTGGGTCTTGCGCTTCAGCACCGTCGCCGGCAGCCACGCCCGCGTGCAGGAGGCGGGGCGGGTGGTGAAACTCGCGCCGTTCGAGGCGTGCATCCTTGAACGGGAAGAGGACTATTGACGCAACGACGCCAAGTTGCAAAGGCGCATAGAAATGCATTCCCTTGCGTCTCTGCCTCTTTGCGACTTTGCGCTAAGCAGTCAATGTTGTCAATCGCAACGGCTCGCAAATTGAGAGCCGCCGGGCTGCCGTGGGCCCCGGCGCTGCACGACTTCTTCGCCATCCCCGAGCACGGGTTGGAGGATCGCCTCTTCGTCATCAGCGACCTGCCGGTGAACATCGCCGAACTGCAGGGGCAGAGCGTGTTCACCTTCGAGGGCGCGGTGGAGTGGGCGCTCGATTACATCGTGACCACCGATGCGGTTTGGCTGCCGACCGAAGCGCAGTTGCGGCGGATGGTGGAGAGCCGCATGCCCGAGGAGGCCGGCATCCTGCTCAACCTCACCTGCCTGGCCGAGGGCTACCGCGTCACCATCCAACCCGCCGGGCAGCCCCTGCACTTCAGCGCCACCTCCGCCGAGGAAGCGTACGCGGCGGCGTTGTTGCATTTGCTGAATGCAGATTGAACGGAATCAAAACCATCCGTTCCATCCCCCTGCTTCAATCCGCCCCCTCCGGTGCGCTATAATCCCGCCCAATGCACCCGGCGACGATTGGCCGCTACGAAATAAAAAGTGAACTCGGCCGCGGCGGCATGGCCACCGTGTTCCACGCGCACGACCCGCGCTTCAAGCGTGAGGTCGCCCTCAAAATCCTGCCGCGCGAATTTCTGCACGACCTCACCTTCCGCGCGCGCTTCGAGCGCGAGGCGCAGACCATCGCCAGCCTCGAGCACCCGGCCATCGTGCCGGTGTACGATTTCGGCGAGGAGGACGGGCAGCCCTTCATCGTCATGCGGCTGATGCCCGGCGGCTCGCTCACCGACCGGCTCAAGACCGGCCCGCTGCCCCTCGAGGAGGCGGCCCGCATCTTCAACACGCTGGCCCCCGCGCTCGACGAGGCCCACGCGCACGGCATCATCCACCGCGACCTCAAGCCCGGCAACATCCTCTTCGACAATCGCAGTCAACCCTACCTCTCGGATTTTGGCATTGCCAAGTTGAGCGAGGGCAGCGCGGCCTTCACCGGCAGTTCCATCATCGGCACGCCGGCGTACATGAGCCCCGAGCAGGCCAAGGGTGAGCGCAACATTGATGGGCGCAGCGATCTGTATGCGCTCGGCGCCATCCTGTTCGAGTCGCTCACCGGCAAGTTGCCGTACGAGGCCGACACGCCGATGGGCATCGCCATCAAACACATCGTCGAGCCGGTGCCGCGCATCCTCGATACCAACCCGCAGTTGCCGCCGGCGTGCGAGAGCATCATCAGCCGGGCGATGGCCAAGGATCGCACCGACCGCTTCGCCAACGCGCAGGAGATGGCGGCGATGCTGGCGACCGTGGCGCGCGGCGAGCCGTTGCCGGCGGCAGCCGCGCCCCTCCCGAAGGAAACGGCTCCCGCTCCCGCTCGGGCGACCGTAACTCCCGCCGCGACGGTAACGGCGTCACCGGGTATCCCGTCGCCCGTCACCGTCCCTCTCGCCTCTCGAAGCCGCATCCCTCCCTGGGCCTGGGCCGGAGGCGGATTGTTGGGCGTGGCGGTGATTGGGCTGGCGGTGGTGATGGGGATGAACCTGTTCGGCGGAGGGGGCTCACCGACGGCGACCGGCGAGCCGACATCTGCCGCGCAAGCGCAGCCGACCCCCGTGGTGGGCGTGACGCGTGCGCCCACGAACACCGCGCCTCCGGCGACGGCCACGCTCGGCGCCGGGCTGTATCCGACGAACCCGCCGGACTCCGGCCCAACGGCCACGCCGGCGCCACAGGATGCGCCGCTCTCCATCACCATTGACGCCATCGCCGTGAGCGAAGGCCAGTTCATCGTCGAGTATCACACCGAGGGGTACGATCCTTCACCGGCCGGCGCGCACATGCACTTCTTCTTCGATACCGTCACGCCCGATCAGGCCGGCGCGGGCGGCCTCGGCCCCTACGAAGTGTACGCCGGGCCAAACCCCTTCACGCGCTACAAGGTCAGCGATCGGCCAGCGGGCGCCAACCGGATCTGTGCGCTGGTGGCCAACCCCGACCACACGGTCAGGCCGGGCAGCGGCAACTGTGTGCGGCTGCCGCCAATCGCTGCCCCGCCGACCAGCACCGTGCCGCCGCCGACCGCCGCGCCGCAGAGGCCGAATGCCCGAATCACCGGGATCACGGTGAGCGGCGACTCGTACGTCATCAGCTTCAACGTGGGCGGATTCAACTACGGCTTGCCCGGGCCGCATGTGCATTTCTTCTTCGACAGCGTCGCGCCGGAACAAGCGGGTGTGCCGGGCGCAGGCCCGTGGGAGTTGTACGGCGGGCAGAGCCCGTACACCACGCTCGGGCCGCTCATGGTGAGCAAACGCGGCGCGGCCACGGCCATGTGCGTCCTCGTTGCCAACGCCGATCACTCCATCCAGCTCAACACCGGCAACTGCGTGCCGCTGCCGTAGGGGCACAGCCTGCCGTGCAACGATGCCCAATCGCACCCTCCCGCAGGTCCTCAAGGCCGAATTCCAAAACTACACCGCTCGCAAACTGCAACAGGATGTGCTGGCCGGGATCACCGTTGCGGCGGTGGCGCTGCCGCTGGCGCTGGCCTTCGGCGTGGCCTCGGGCGCGACAGCCGCGGCGGGGCTGGTTACGGCCATCGTCGCCGGCGTCGTCATCGGCGGGCTGAGCGGCGCGCCGTACCAAATCTCCGGCCCCACCGGCGCGATGAGCGCGGTGCTGATTGTGCTCGCGGGCCGGTACGGGCTGGAGGGGATTTGGATTGCGGGCGCGCTGTCGGGGTTTCTGTTGCTGATGATCGGGTTGCTGCGGCTGGGCCGGTTCATCGCCTTCATCCCCGCGCCGGTCATCACCGGCTTCACCAGCGGCATCGCCCTCATCATCGCCATCGGGCAGATTGATAACTTCCTCGGTGTGCGAACCCCGGCGCACGAGACCGCCGCCGCTAAACTGCTCGGCTACTTCCAGACGAGCTTCGTCCCCGATTGGCGCGCGCTCGTCGTCGGCGGGCTTGTGATGGCGACGATGCTGCTGTGGCCGAAGCGATGGAACGCGCGCTTCCCGGCCTCGCTGCTCGGCATCGTGCTGGCGACGGCGCTGGCTGCCGCAACGCAGTGGCCGGTCGCCGTCATCGGAGAGATTCCGCAAACGCTGCTGCTCGAAAACCGGCTCTCGCTTGCCAACCTGCCGTGGGCCGATCTGCAGGATTTCGTCGCGCCGGCGCTGACGATCACGGCCCTGGGCGCGGTGGAGAGCCTGCTGTGCGGGGCGGTGGCCAGCAATATGACCGGCGTGCGGCTGGCGGCCAATCAGGAGTTGATCGCGCAGGGCATTGGCAACCTCCTCATCCCGTTTTTCGGCGGCGTGCCGGCCACGGCGGCGATCGCCCGCACCAGCGTCAACATCAAATCGGGCGGGCAGACGCGCGTGGTCAGCCTCGTGCACGCGCTGGCGCTGCTCGCGTCAATGTTCGTGCTCGCGCCGGTGATGGGCCGCATCCCGCTGGCCGCGCTGGCCGGGGTGCTCATCGTCACCGCCTGGCGCATGAACGAGTGGGAGGCCATCCGCTACATCTTCACCCACCGGCTCAAGACGGCGATGATCACGTTTGCGATCACGATGGTCGCGACGGTGGTCTTCGATTTGACGCAGGCCATCCTCATCGGCGCGTTTCTCTCCGGCGCGGTCTTTCTCAGCCAGGCCTCGCAGATCAGCGTTAACGTGCAGCACATCGATGCCGAGAAGTTGAAACAGCGCGGCCTCGAGCTGGCCGGGCCGACCGGGCAGATGCGCGTGGCCTACCTCACCGGCCCGCTATTCTTCGCCGCCACCGGGCATTTCAATGAAGCCTTCGCCCGGCTCGACGGGGTGCGGGTGCTCATCCTGTCCATGCGCGGGGTGCCGCTCATTGACACCTCCGGCCTGCAAGCGATGCTGGGGCTGGTGGAGAAAGTTCATGCGCGCGGCGGCACGCTGATGGTGGCGGGCGCGCACGATGAAGTGAAGCGGATGTTCGAACGCGGCGGGCTGGCCGGGGCAATCGGCGAGCACAACTTTTTCTGGAGCGCCGATCAGGCCATCCTCGAGGCCGACCGGCGGGCAACCGCGAACAGCGAAGGGGCGTAGTGAAAAGTGGCGCGCGTCGAGTATCCTCCGCGTAGGCCAAAGTTTCGATGATGCCGGAGGACACCCTCCTCCCATGAGTTCCTCCCCCCAACCCCTCACCCTCGCCTTTGGCGGCGGCGGCGTGAAAAGCGTGGCCTGCGCCGGCGTGCTCGCGGTGCTCGAGGAGGCCGGGCTGCCGGTCGGCCCGCTGGTCGGCGCGAGCGGCGGCGGGGTCGTCGCCATCCTGTACGGCGTGGGCTACTCGCCGCTGCAAATCCGCGACATCTTCGACGAGATCAACCTGGCCGAGGTGTGGGAAGGCGACTCCGAGCGCAAGGCCATCTTTGGCGCGTCGCGGATTCGGGCGCGGTTCGCGACCCTGGTCGGCGAGAAGACCTTTGCCGACTTGAAGCGGCCCGCCGTGGCGATGGCGATGGATCTGCACACCGAGCAACCGGTGCGGCTGGATTCGGGTTCACTGGTGGATGCGATGGCGGCGACGATGGCCATCCCCGGCCTCTTTCGCGGCGTCGAGCGCGGCGGGCAATTGCTGGTGGATGGCGGGCCGGTCAGCCCGTTGCCCGTCGGCCCGGCGCGCGAGCTGGGGCAGCGCGTGGTGGCGATTGATGTGTTGGCGCACCGCTCGCCGGACGAGTTCAACCACGTGCTCGAATCGCGCGGGCCGATGCGCTATGCCGGCGTGCTCACGCGGCAGTTCGGGTTGAACACCATCGTCAACCATGCCTATCAAACCGCCAGCGCCATGACGCGCCGGCTGAGCGAGTATTCGCTGCAATTGTACCCGCCCGATTTGTTGCTGCGCCCCGAGGTCGGCCGGGTCGGCTTGTTCGCCTTCGATCTTGCGGATGTCGCCTTCGATGAGGGCCTGGCGTGCGCGCGCGCCGCGCTGCCGCAGTTGACGGCGCTGGCCCAGCCGGCCCCGCCCGGCCGGGTGCGGGCGATGTGGCAGCGCTTCCGGCAGTGGCGGATCAAACGCAGGGGATGAGCGGCGCGCTGCGCGCCCTGCCGAGTGATGTGCGCAGCGCGTAAGGCGTCGCCAATGATGCCTCAACCCATCTCCGCCTGGGAATTGGCCAACGCCGTCAGCGGCTTCGCCGTGATCTTCGCCGGGGCGCTGGCGCTGCTGTTCTGCGCGCTGCTCGGGCAGCAGCCGGCGCGCTGGGTGGCCGTGTACGCCGCCGTCATCGTCACCGGCGTGCCGACGGTGTGGTATCACGGCTTCGGCGAGCAGTTCATCCCGCGCGTCGCCGACATCGGCACCAACCTGCTGTTGGGCTGGCTGCTGCAAATCGCCGCGCTGTGGGATTACGCCTGGCCGCGCACGCGCTGGATTCTGGGGATCGGGTCTGGGCTGTTGAACGCGGCGGCGATTGCGTGGATATACCTCGCCGGGCCGGGGTCGGGCGCGGCGGTGCTGCGGCTTGGCGCGTTCGGCGGCTTCAGCGTGGGTGAGTTGACGTTGATCGCCGACTCGCTGCTCGCGACCGGCCTGCTGTTTGCGAACCACGCACATATCCCGGCGCGCGCCCGCCCCTTGCTCTACCTGCAAACCGTCATCTTCCTGCTCGGCGCGCTGCTGGCTTCGGCCTCGAACTCGCAAGTGCTCTACCGCATCGTCGCCTTTCATTCGCTGTGGCACATCACCGCCGCCTTCGGCTTTGTGGCGGTGTGGGCGTTCAACCACGCGTGGTTCGCCGCGCCCGGGCGCAGCTCGTAATCCCCTCGATTCCTCGGGCTTTCCGCTCGATCTGCCCCCGAAAATTCGTTCTTGACAGATAGAACATCCGGCCTATACTTGGGGCACATTTGTTCTGCCGCTTGCGGCAACGATCACCCAAAGGAGAACTGCACCATGCCCCGCAAGAAAAACACCGACGAGACCGAGAACGGCGAGGCCACCGAGACGGTGGAGACCAGCGCCGTCGCTGAAGCTGTCGCGGAACCGGGCAGCAACGGCGTCGAGCACGTTGTCGCCTCCGCCGAGGCAGCCCCTGCCAAAGGCAAACGCGGCCGCAAAGCGCAGGCCGAGGCCGACGACAAACCCAAAGCCGTCAAACCCAGGCTCGACCCCGCGCGCCGCTCGGCCATTGAAAAAGCGCTCGGCGACCTGACCAAGAAGTACGGAGACGGAACCATCATGCGCCTCGGGGAAGCGACTCATATGCAGATCGAGACCATCCCCACCGGCTCGCTCGCGCTCGACATCGCGTTGGGCGTGGGCGGCGTGCCACGCGGGCGCGTCACCGAAATCTACGGCCCCGAATCCTCGGGCAAGACCACCCTCTGTCTGCACATCGTGGCCGAGGCGCAGAAGCGCGGCGGGGTGTGCGGTTACATTGATATGGAGCACGCTCTCGATCCGGTGTACGCCTCCAAGCTGGGTGTGGATGTGGACAACCTCTACATCTCGCAGCCCGATACCGGCGAGCAGGCGCTCGAGATCGCCGAGGCCCTCGTGCGCTCCGGCGCGATGGACGTCGTGGTGATCGATTCGGTCGCTGCCCTCGTCCCCCGCTCCGAGATCGAGGGCGACATGGGCGATGCGACGATGGGCGTGCAGGCGCGGCTGATGTCGCAAGCCCTGCGCAAACTCTCCGGCGCGATCAAGCAGACGAACACCGCCGTCATCTTCACCAACCAGTTGCGGATGAAGATCGGCGTGATGTTCGGCAACCCGGAGACGACGACCGGGGGCAACGCGCTCAAGTTCTACGCCAGCGTGCGGCTGGACGTGCGCCGCATCCAGGCCATCAAGGACGGCGAGCACGCCATCGGCAACCGCACCCGCGTGCGCGTGACCAAGAACAAGGTCGCCGCGCCCTTCCGCGAAGCCGAGTTCGATATCCTGTACGCGCAGGGCATCTCAAAGGAAGGTGACCTGCTCGACATCGGCGCCAACCTCGAGATTATCACCAAGCGCGGGGCGTTCTTCAGCTACAACGACACCCGCATCGGCCAGGGCCGCGAGCAGGCCAAGAACTTCCTGCGCCAGAACCCGGCCATCGCCGATGAGATTGACCTCGCCATCCGCGCGCAACACGCAGCCACCGGCTCCCCGCTCAACGTCGAGCATGACGGCGAAGGCGACGAGTCAGCCGAAGACGAGGAGTAATCGCAGGTTGTAGCCTTCGCGGGGACGTCCACGACAACGTCCCCGCGAAGTGGTTTAATAGCCGTCGCGCGATCGAATGACCGCGCCCCACCCGCCCGCATGAAACTCACCACCCGCCCGCTCACGCCGGAACGCTGGCCCGACCTCGAGGCCGTCTTCAACGCCAAAGGTTGCTCGATGGCGCGGGGGTGCTGGTGCATGTTCTACCGGCGCAGCGGCTCACCGGGGCGCGGCCTGTCGGGCGCGGAACAGGCCCGACTGAATCGCGCCGCGCTCAAGGCGCTGGTGGACGCGGGCAACCCGCCCGGCCTGATCGGCTATCGCGGCCAGACGCCGGTGGGCTGGGTATCGCTCGGGCCGCGCGAAGCGTATGCCAAGCTGCAACGCTCGCCGGTGATGAAGCCGGTGGATGATCAGTCCGTATGGTCAATTATCTGCTTCGTCGTGCCATCGCCGTATCGCGGTCAGGGCGTGGCGCATGCGTTGCTGGCCGGGGCGATGGCTTACGCCAAAAAGAAGGGCGCAACGATTCTGGAAGCCTATCCGGTGGACAAAGCCCAACGCTCCCACGACACCTTCCTGTGGTTCGGCGCGATGACGATGTTCGCGGCCGCCGGCTTTGAGGAAGTGGCGCGTCGCAAACCGCAGCGCCCGGTGATGCGTCTGCGGCTCGATTGACCCGCGATGAGCAAGCGGCAACTCACGCGGGTGCGGCGCATGTGCCTGGCGCTGCCGGAGACGAGCGAACGGCTCTCGCACGGCGAGCCGACCTTCTTCGTTCACAAAAAAGTGTTCGTGATGTTTGCGGACAACCATCACGACGACGGCCACATCGCCGTGTGGCTTCCGATGCCGCCCGGCGCGCAGGCCGCGCTCATCGCCAAAGCGCCCAAGACATATTTCAAGCCGCCCTATGTAGGCGGGCGCGGCTGGGTGGGCATCGAACTTGGCCAGGTCAACAACGACGACTTGAGCTTTCACATTCAAGTGGCGTGGGAGTTGACCGCGCCGAAGCGGTTGCTCACCAGTGGTGCAAGGGATAAAGCCATGCCGGCCAAATCGCAAACGCAAACCGACCTCCCCAAACTGGCCGCGCCGGCGCGACGCGCGCTGGCAGCGGCGGGCGTGACCAGCCTGGCGCGGTTGGCTCGGTTCAGCGAGGCCGAGGTGAAGGCCTGGCACGGCATCGGCCCGAACGCGCTCAAGGCGCTGCGACAGGCTATACGAGCCAACGGGTTGTCGTTTGCCGTTGCGAAGAGGGCCAAAGGTGATGCGTAACCTCTACGTCTTCAACATGATCAGCCTGGATGGGTTCTTCGAGGGGCCAAACCAGGACATCGGCTGGCATCAGGTGGACGAGGAATTCAATGCTTTTGCCGAGCAGCAACTGGCCGAGACGGACCTCATCCTCTTCGGGCGCGTGACATACCTGGGCATGGCCAGCTTTTGGCCCACACCCTTGGCGCTGGAGACCGACCCGGTGATCGCCGGCATGATGAACCGTATCCGCAAGGTCGTGATCTCGCGCACGCTCGACAAGGCCGAGTGGAATAACACCCGCCTGATTAATGGCCACGTGCCTGAAGAAGTGACGAAGCTCAAGCAGCAGCCCGGCAAAGAGATCGCCGTCTTTGGCAGCGCTAACCTGGCCGCCTCGCTGATGAGCATGCGCTTGATTGACGAGTTTCGCATCATCATCAACCCGGTGGTGCTAGGCAAAGGAACGCCGCTCTTTCAAAACGTCGCCGTGCCGGGCAGGCTCACGCTGCTCAGGACCCGGACGTTTGGCAACGGCAATGTGTTGCTATGTTACCGGCCGGCGCAATGAGCAAACGCGTGGACACGGCCCAACTCTTCCTGCAGCGCTATGACGCGCTTTACGATTTCTGGCTCGCGGGTGTTTGGGAACAGGTGCCGGCGGAGCTGATGCGCCAGCGGCCGCATCCGCGCGTCAACTCCATCGTCTGGAATCTATGGCACCTCACCCGCGTAGAGGATGCCGGGCTGAATCGTTTTGTGACCGACGGCACGCAGGTCTTCGATGAGGGCGGCTGGCTGGAGCGGATGAACGTGCCGTGGCGACACAACGGCTCGGAGATGTCATTTGAGGAAGTGGACGAGTTGAGCGGGCGGATTGATCTGCCAGCCCTTGCCGATTACGCCAACGCGGTGCAGGCCCGCACGCGCGCCATCGTCGCCCGGCTCGCTCAGATCAACCTCGACGCGACGATGGAGGTCGGCTACTTGCGCACCCTCCTGTTTGATGAGGGCCTCGCCCATCCGCGCGCGGCTGGGCTGCTCGAAAACTACACCGGCTGGAGCAAAGGCAAGTGCCTGTTCAACTTCGGCCTGACGCATCCGTATCAACACGTCGGCGAGATCGGCGTCATCGCCAGCCTGCTCGGCGTGCAGTTCGAGTGAACGTGACCATGACCCAACGGGCAACCGGAACCTTCGACGTGTCCCTCACCTCCACCGTCGTGCCGGATTCGGGCACGGAGCAACCCAGCGGACTCGCGGGCACGATTACGCTGACCACGGTGGTGGGCAAGCACGCCTACACCTTTGACTATTCGTTGCCCAACTCAGAAAGGAACACCTCATGAGCAAAGTCCGCGTCCTCGTCGGCACCCGCAAAGGGGCCTTCATCCTGACCTCCACCGAGAAGCGCCAGCGGTGGAAGGTCAGCGGCCCGC
>CAZSNP010000042.1:29208-41309 GCA_964608265.1 uncultured Anaerolineales bacterium
GCCTTCATCCTGACCTCCACCGAGAAGCGCCAGCGGTGGAAGGTCAGCGGCCCGCACTTCGCCGGCTGGGAGATCTACCATTTCAACGGCTCGCCCGCCGACCCGGATCGGCTGTACGTCTCGCAGTCCAGCGGCTGGTTCGGGCAGATCATCCAGCGCTCCGATGACGGCGGCAAGACCTGGAGCATACCCGGCGGCGAGAAGATGCCCGATCCCTACGGCCCACCTGCCGGGGCGAGCAACCGGTTCGTTTATGAAGGCGAGGTCGGCACGCACCAGTGGTTCGACGGCACGCAGCATCCGTGGGAGTTCAAGCGCGTGTGGCAGCTCAAGCCCTCGCTGCACGACCCCGACACCGTGTACGCCGGCGTGGAAGACGCCGCCCTGTTCCGCACCACCGACGGCGGCCGGTCGTGGCACGAACTGCCCGGCCTGCGCCACACGAAAGGCCACCTCTGGCAGCCCGGCGCGGGCGGGATGTGCCTGCACACCATCCTGCTCGACCCCGGCAACCCGCAGCGCATCTTCGTCGCCATCTCGGCCGCCGGCGCCTTCCGCACCGACGACGGCGGGCAGACGTGGCGGCCCATCAATCGCGGCCTCAAGTCTCCGTTTGAACTCCCTGACTCCGAGGCCGAGGTCGGCCACTGCGTCCACAACCTGGCCATGCATCCCTCGCGCCCGAACGTGCTGTTCATGCAGAAGCACTGGGACGTGATGCGCAGCGACGACGCCGGAGAGATGTGGCACGAGATCAGTGAAGGCCTGCCCAGTGACTTCGGCTTCCCCATCGCCGTCCACGCGCACGAGCCGAACACGATCTACGTGGTGCCGATCAAGAGCGACTCGGAGCACTACCCGCCCGAGGGCAAGCTGCGCGTGTATCGCAGCCGCTCGGGCGGCGAGGACTGGGAGGCGTTGACCAACGGCCTGCCGCAGAGCGATTGCTACGTGAACGTGCTGCGCAGCGCGCTGGCCGTGGACACGCTCGAGTCGTGCGGCGTCTACTTCGGCACCACCGGCGGGCAGGTGTACGCCTCGGCGGATTCGGGCGACCACTGGAAACCGATTGTGCGCGATCTGCCGGCGGTGCTCTCGGTGGAAGTACAGACCCTGCCATGATCCGCGTCGTGCTGCCGCATCACTTGCGCACGCTGGCCAGCGTCGGCAGGGAAGTGGAACTGGAGGTAGCCGGGCCGGCCACGTTGAGCGGCGTGCTCGACGCGCTCGAGGCGCAGTACCCGATGCTGCGCGGCACGATCCGCGATCACGTCTCGCAGCAACGGCGGCCCTTCATCCGCTTCTTCGCCTGCGGGCGCGACCTCTCGCACGAGCCGCCCAACACGCCCCTGCCTGCCGAGGTGCTCTCCGGCGCGGAGGTCTTTCGTATCGTCGGCGCGATGGCAGGCGGGTAGCACTGACCAGGAGGTAAGCATGGAAACATATCCCGAACCGACGCTGATCGAATTCATCCGTTACAACTGCTGGGCCAACCAGCAGGTGCTGGCGGCCTGTGCGAGCCTCAGCGAGGCTCAGCTCACAACCCAAATTCCGGGCGCGTATGGCTCGGTTCGCGAGACCTTCCGCCACCTGCTGCGCGCCGAAGCGGACTACATCGGAAGGATCACCGGCGCGCGCCCGCAGCCGCCGTTCAAATGGGAAGATGGGCCGAGCCTCGCAGAGCTATCGGCCTTTGCCGCGCAGCTGGGCGATGCCTTCATGGAGGTGGTTCAGCGCGTCCCGCCCACCGCAAACGTCCACGAAGAGGAGAACGGCAAGTTTATTGACTATCAGGCGCGCCACCTCTTCATGCAGGTCGTCAACCACGGCATCGAGCATCGCACCAACATCACCACCTTCCTCAACAGCCAGGGCCTGCCCGCCCCGGAAATAGATAACTGGGGTTACCTGTTTGCGCACCCCGATCGGTTTGCGTTGAAGGAGGGAGAGGTGACTGGCAGTTGATTCGTAGGAGGTTAAATTCCCATGGCCGACATCCGCTACCTGGTTCACGATGTAGACACCGCGCTGGCGTTTTACACGCAACTGCTCGGCTTCGTGGAGCGGGAGCGCTGGGGGCCGGCCTTTGCCATCGTCGCGCGCGGCGACCTCCACCTGTGGCTCAGCGGCCCGCAGACCTCCGCCGCGCGGCCCATGCCCGATGGCCGCCAGCCGGAGCCGGGCGGCTGGAACCGCCTCGTGCTCACCGTGAGCGATATCGAGTCAGTGGTGCACCGTCTGCGCAACTCGGGCGCCCGTTTTCGCAACGACGTGATCAGCGGGCCGGGCGGCAGGCAGGTGCTGGCCGAAGACCCCTCAGGCAATCCGATTGAATTATTCGAGCCGGCAACATGAAAATCCACACCGCCATCCCCATCCTGCCCGCCGTGCGCCTCGCGGAGAGCGTGGCCCATTATCAGCGCCTCGGCTTTACCGTCGGTTATGATGACGGCGATTACGCCATCGTGAGCCGCGACGGCGCCGAGGTGCACCTCTTCTCCCATCGCGACCTCGATCCACTCACCAACGACGCCGGCTGCTACTTCCGCGTCAGCGACATCGAGGCGCTGTTCGTCGCCCTGCGCGCGGCCGGGGCGAAGATCATCAGCCCGCTGGAGACCAGGCCCTGGGGCCAGCGCGAGTTTGCCGCCGTTGACCCGAGCCACAACCTGTTGCGCTTCGGCGAGCCGGCGGCATGAAGGGTGATGATGAACTCACAAGCCATCCAACTGCTGTTTGATTACAACGCCTGGGCCAATGCGCGCCTCCTCGAGGCGGCGGAGCGCGCGACGCCCGAGCAATTCGTCGCCCCGGTGCCGAACACCTATGGCAGTTTGCGCGCCATTCTCGTGCATGTCTGCGAAGCCATGCACTTCTGGCGCAACCTGTGCCAGCACGGCACGTTCACCGATGATTGGGTCGAAAGCGATTTCCCCACCCTGGCCGATCTGGCCGCGCGCTGGCGCGAGGTTGAACGCGAGATGCGCACGTATGTGACCGGCCTCGATGACGCGGCGCTGCGCGGCCTGGTGCGCTACACCACACCCGCCGGCATCCCCCGCGAACGGGTGCTGTGGCACTGCCTGCTGCACGTCGTCAACCACGGCACGCAACACCGCAGCGAAGCCGCGCTGATCCTCACCAACTACGGCCACTCGCCGGGCGACCTCGACTTCACCCTCTTCCTCAACACGCGGTCGGAGGCGTGATGGCCGATATTGACTCGCTGTGGGATTACGACGACCCCGCCGGCACGGAGCAGCGCTTCCGTGCGCTGTTGCCGGAATGTGCCGATGACGCGCAGCGCGCCGAAGCGCTGACTCAAATCGCCCGCACCTTCAGCCTGCGCCGCCGCTTCGACGACGCGCACCGCACCCTCGACGAGGCCAATTCTCTAATCACCAATGACCAATCCCGTCCTTACCTGCGCTATCTCCTCGAACGTGGCCGCACCTTCAACTCCGCCGGGCAGCGCGAGCGGGCGAGCGAGTTGTTTGTGCAGGCCTGGGATCTGGCGCGCGAGATCGGTGAGGAGAACCTCGCGGTGGATGCCGCGCACATGCTCGCCATCAGCGAGCCGGGCGAGCGGCAGCTTGAGTGGAACCTGCGCGCGCTGGATTACGCCGAGCAGGCCCGCGACCCGCGCGCCCGCGACTGGCTCGGCGCGCTGTACAACAACCTCGGCTGGACGTATCACGCGGCCGGCGAGTACGCCAAAGCCCTCGACCTGTTCGAACGCGCGGTGAAGTTCCGCGAGGCGAAGGGTCAGGCCACGCCGTTACGCATCGCTCACTGGTGCGTCGCGCGCTGCCTGCGTTCACTGGGCCGGATCGAGGCCGCGCTCACCCTCCAACGCACGCTGCTGGCCGAACTTCAAACCAACGGCGGGTCTGACGGGTATGTATTGGAGGAGATCGGCGAATGTCTGTTGGCGCTGAACCGCGCCGACGAAGCCCGCCCGCACTTCGCGCAAGCGTATGCCGCACTCTCCGCCGACCCGTGGCTGGCTGAGAGTGAACCGCGTCGGCTCGAACGGCTCAAGCAGCTCGCCGACAGCGAGCGCTTCCCCCCGCCTTCCGCGGCGGGCGCACCGCAATCGTCGTGACTTCCTACTTTCCACCTGCTACTTCAGCAAGGAACGTCTATGCCCACTACACATACCCTGAAGTTCACCCGCACCGTCGCCGCCCCTCCGCTCGAGGTGTCGCGCCTGTTCACCCACGCCACCGCGCTGCGCGATTGGCTGTGCAACGCCGCGCAGTGCGAGGCGCGCGCCGGGGGCCGCCTGTACCTGTGGTGGGATGACGGCTACGCGGTGACCGGCGCGTTCACGAAATTCGAGCCGGGCCGGCGGCTGGCCTTTGCGTGGAGCAGCCCGCTGGACCCCGGCCCCACGCGGGTGAGCGTGACTTTCAGGGCGAAGGGTGAGGCCACGCAAGTAACGGTCACGCACGGCGGCTTCGGCGGCGGGCCGAAGTGGAAGAGCGCCGTCGCCGCGCTGCGAGCCGCATGGCCTCAGTCGCTGGAGAATCTGGGCTCCGTTGCCGAAACCGGCGTTGATCTGCGCTTCGCCCGGCGGCCCCGGCTCGGCATCGGCTTCGACGAATTCAATGCCGAGAAAGCGAAATCGCTCGGTGTACCGGCGAAGGCGGGTGTGCTCATCACCGGCACGGCGGAGGGCACCGGGGCGCGCGCCGCCGGTCTGCAAAAGGACGATGTGCTGATCTCGCTCAACGGGAAGAAGCTGGCGGGCTTCGGCTCGTTCGGCCCGGCGTTGCAGGGGTTGAAGGCCGGCGACAAGCCGAAGGTCGTGTTCTATCGCGGCGCGCAGAAACACACTGTCCCGCTGGAACTTTCCCGGTGGCCCATCCCCGAAGTTCCCGCCTCGAGCAAGGCCCTGGCCGAGCACATGCGCCACACGAACGCCGAGGTTCAAGCCGGGTTGGCCGCGCTGGTGGAGGGGTTGAGCGAGGCGCAGGCCGAGCGCCGGCCGGCGCCGAACGAGTGGAGCGTCAAAGAGTTGCTCGCCCACTTCATCCTCACCGAGCGCGATTATCAAAGCTGGGCCGCCGATATGGTCAACGACCGGGCAGTGAACGACGATCTCGAGATGCGCCCCAACGTCAACGAACGGATTACGGCGGTCGTGCAACGCTTCGGGAGCGTGGCCGCGCTGCGCGCCGAACTCGCGGCAGCGGCGGCGGAGACCGTTGACTTCATCGAAGGTCTGCCCGCTCATTTCGTGCAACACCGCCGGCACCTCTATCGCCGCGCCGCGCTGTGGCAGATCGAGTATACGCCCATCCACTTCAGCGAGGAGCACAGCGAGCAACTCCGGCAAACGATCGCAGCCGCGAAAGGAGCGAACTGATGCAGCGGATGTCGGCAGCAGATGATAAACGGATGACACAGATGTCCGCTGCCGGGCTGATCCGTTGCCAAAGCCACTGACGAAAGGAAAACTTATGACAGGCAAGACCCTCACCTTCGCACGCACGATCAACGCGCCCCCGAGCGAGGTCTACCGCGCCTTCACCAACTCCACCGCGCTGCGCGAGTGGCTGAGTGACCAGGCCTTCGCCACGCCCGAGAAAGGCGGGCGGCTGTATCTGGCGTGGAACACCGGCTATTACGCCCACGGCAAATATCTCAGCGCCGACCCCGGCAAGAAAGTGGCCTTCACCTGGCATGGCATGGATGAACCTGCGCCCAGCAAGGTGCAGGTGAGCGTCAAAGCGAAGGGGAGCGGCACGGTCGTCACCCTCGCCCACAGCGGCATTGGCGCGGGCAAGGCCTGGGCCAAAGCCGTCAAGGCGATTCAAAAGGGCTGGGAGGAGTCGCTCGAGAATCTGCAATCGGTGCTGGAGACCGGCCACGACCTGCGGTTCACGCTGCGGCCCATGCTCGGCGTGATGGTGGATAGCGAGATTGACGCCGAACGCGCGCACAAGTACGGCGTGCCGGTGAACTATGGCGTGCGACTCAGCGGGACGGTGGAGGGGATGGGCGCGCGGGCCGCCGGGCTGGAGGGGGGCGATGTCATCGTAGCCATTGGCGCGAAGCGGGTGAGCAACTTCCCCTCGCTCAATGCGGCCCTGCAGAGCTTGCGCGCCGGGCACACGGTCAAGGTCACGTTCTATCGCAATGGCGAGAAGCGCACGGCGCCGATGACCCTCTCGGCGCGCCCGCTGCCGGAGGTGCCCGCCGATGCGGCGGCGCTGGCCGCCTATGCCCGCATCTACTACGCTGGCCTCGACGCGCAACTGGCTGGGGCCTTCGCGGGCGTTAGCGAGGCCGAGGCCAACTTCAAACCCGCGCCGGAGGAGTGGAGCGCGAAGGAAGTCGTCGCGCACCTGTTGCAGGGCGAGCGCGATCAGCACTCGGCCATCACCGACTCGATCCTGAGCAACCAGCGCCAGTACGACGGCAACTTCGACAACTCCCACTTGCGTACGCGCGTCGTCGCGGAGAGCTATCCCACCGTGGCTGCGATCCTGGCTGACCTGACGCGGATGGAAACCGAGACCGTGAAACTGATCCAGGGCCTGCCGGCGGAATACGTGGCGCGCAAAGGCTCGTTCTGGCCGTTTGCGTATGGCTACACCCAGGCTCAGCCGCACAACGACGATCATCTGGCGCAGATCAGGGCCGCCATCGCCGCCGCGCGCCGTTGAGAGGCAGAGTCCGGCCCGGAGTTGCCAACGACTACGCCGACCGTTACGCGCAACCCCACAGGCCGATCCGATGTTCGACTCTTGCCTCGGTCTACCGTTGTGGGCGTGGGGCGGCGCGGCTTGTCTGGGCGTGGCCGCCCTCTTCGCCTTCGTCGTGCCGCACAAACCGCCAGCGCAGGCTGCCGGCCCGCGCCGCTTCCTTCTGCGTTGGCTGCATGCGCTGGTGTGGGTGCTGCTCGCTGCGATGTGCTTTGTCTGGGCGCCTGGCCTCGGCCTGCTCGGCAACGTTTTTGGATTGGCCGCCGGGCTGGCATATGCCGTCTTTCTGTTCACGCTCCTCTCTTCGCGTTGAAGCGGCGCCGGCCCCGGCGGGCCGACCGAACTCATGTCGATTCCGGGCGGTCTCGTTCGACGTATTCATAGAGCGCAGAATCGCGCTCACTCAACAAGGAGATTCACAATGCGAGTCATGGTTCTGGTCAAAGCCGACAAAGACAGCGAGGCCGGGATGTTGCCCAGCACGGAGTTGTTGACCGCCATGGGCCAGTACAACGAAGAGCTGGTGAAGGCCGGCGTCATGCTGGCGGGGGAGGGGTTGCACGCCAGCTCCAAAGGCAAACGCATCCGGTTTGCGGGCGGCAAGACCTCGGTGATTGACGGCCCGTTCGCCGAAACCAAGGAACTGGTCGCCGGCTTCTGGTTGTGGCAGGTGAAGTCCATGGAGGAAGCGGTGGAATGGGCCAGGCGCATGCCCAACCCGCAAAACGCCGATGGCGACTGGGTTGAGATCCGTCCGGTGTTCGAGACCGAGGAGTTTGCCCCCAACGACCCGACCGGCCAGGTGCGCGAGGCCGAGCATCGTCTGCGCGCGCAGATCGAGGCGCAGGCGAAACATTAGCGAAGGCAATCAGGATGGAGACCCACACTCTCGAAACGCCTGAAGTTGACCTCGTCTACGATGTGCGCGGCCCGCTGCCGCCAGCCGACGGGCGCCCGCCGCTCTTCTTGATTGGCGCACCCATGGACGCCAGCGGTTTCGCCAGCCTCGCCTCGCACTTGGCCGATCGCACCGTCCTCACCTACGACCCGCGCGGGCTTGGCAGAAGCACCCGTAAGGACGGGCGCGTCACGCACACCCCCGTGGACAACGCCGTGGACGTGCACCGCATCATCGAAACGCTCGGCGGCCCGGTCGAGATGTTTGCCAGCAGCGGCGGCGCGGTCACCGCTTTGGAACTCGTCGCCAAACACCCCCACGATGTGACGACCCTGGTGGCGCACGAGCCGCCGCTGGCCTCGGTGTTGCCCGACGCCGACCGCGCGGCGCGCGCGTTTGCCGCTGTGCGCAGCGCCTACGACGCCAGGGGCTGGGGCGCGGGGATGGCCGCCTTTATCGCAATGACCTCGTGGTCGGGTGAATTCACCGAAGATTTTCTTGCCCAGGCGCCACCCGACCCGGCGCTGTTCGACATGCCGGCCACGGATGACGGATCGCGAACCGACCCACTGCTGTCGGACCGGTCACTGTCGGTCGTCGAATACCAGCCGGATTTTGCCGCACTCAGGCTGGCCCCGACCCGTATACTGATTGCGGTGGGCATCGAAACCGGCGACACATTCACCGCCCGCACAGCCCGGGCCACAGCCGCGTTGCTGGGCCAGGAAGCGGTAGTATTCCCAAGCCATCACGGTGGCTTTCTCGGCGGCGAGCATGGCTATGCCGGCCAGCCAGAGGCGTTTGCAGCGCGGTTGCGGAACGTGCTCGGCGGGTAAACGGCGCTGTCCATAGCGAGCCACGAACCCGCCGGAATACCGGCTTCACCCATCCGTCGTTTCGAGTCGTCAGGTAAAGGAGCATCATGCCAGCAGCCCCCGCCACCGTAGACGAATACATCGCCGGCTTCCCGCCCGAGGTGCAGGCGATCCTGCAGAAGGTCAGGGCGACGGTGAGGAAAGCCGCGCCCGGCGCCGAGGAAGTGATCAGTTACCAATTGCCGGCGCTCAAGCTGAACGGTCGCCCGCTGATCTACTTCGGCGGGTTCAAAAAGCACATCGGCCTTTACCCGCCGGTGAGCGGGAGCGCGGCGCTCAAACGCGATGCCGCCCGCTACGCCGGGCCGAAGGGCAATCTGCAATTCCCGCTCGACGAACGCATCCCGTACGGGCTGATCAGCCGGATCGTGAAAGCGAAGGTCAAGGAGGCTCGAGAACGAGCCGCTGCGAAAGCGAAGAGGCCAAAACGCCCATGAGCATTTTCACCCAGTTCACCATGTCGCTGGATGGCTTCATCGCCGGGCCGAACGATGATATCGGGCGGCTCTTCGGCTGGTATGCCGGCGGCGACACCGAGTTTCGCATGCCGGGCGTAGAGCGGCCCTTCAGAATCTCACGCGCCAGCGCCGATTACTTGCGCGAGGTGTGGGGCAAGATCGGCGCCATCGTGACCGGGCGGCGCGACTTCGACGTTTCGCGCGCCTGGGGCGGCCAGTCGCTTTTGGGTGTGCCGATGTTCATCGTCACGCATCAGCCGCCGGTCGAATGGGTGAAAGCGGGATCGCCCTTTACGTTTGTGACCGAAGGTGCTGAACGCGCGATTGAACTGGCCCGGCAGGCGGCGGGCGAGCGGGATGTGGCGGTGAGCGGCACGCAGATTGTGCAGCAGTGCCTGCGGGCCGCATTGATTGACGAAATCCGCATTGACCTCGCGCCCATCCTGCTTGGCGCGGGCATCCGCTTGTTCGATCACCTCGGGCCGAAGCCGATTGATCTGGAACAGATCAAGGTGATCGAAGGGACGGGCGTGACTCATCTGCACTTCCGCGTGGTGAAGTGAGTGGAAAGCGCCGTCATGGGTTTCGTCGTCGAGGCCAGACCGTCGGACTCCCTGTACGTTGAAACGGTGATGCACGGGCACACCGTGAGCAGCGGCACGGTCATCCGCCCCGCCGAGTGTCACTGGCACCTGGTGCTGGTCAAGCACCGGGGCGAAACCCAGATGCTGGCCGTCGGCCCGTTGACGTCGGCCGGCGCTCTGCCCTACAGCGAGGGGGTCGAGTTGCTGTGGATCAAGCTCAAGTTAGGCGCGTTTATGCCGCATCTGCCTACGGCCAAATTGCGGGATGCGGAAATCGAATTGCCGCGCGCAGCGGGCCAATCGTTCTGGCTTCAAGGCTCGGCATGGCGCTACCCAAGCTATGAGAACGCCGATACGTTTGTCAGCCGGCTGGTGCGGGAGGCAGTCCTGACCTGGGACCCGCTGGTGAGCGCGGCGTTGCAGCACCAGCGGCTTGAGCTTTCCCCCCGCACCGTGCGGCATCGCTTCCAACGCGCGACCGGCCTCTCGCGCGGGCAGATCGAGCAGGTCGAGCGCGCCCAGCGGGCCGAGCTGCTTCTGCGGCAGGGGGTCTCCATCCTCGATACGGTCGAGGCCGCCGGTTACTCCGATCAGCCCCACCTCACCCGGTCGCTCAAGCAATGGATCGGGCATACCCCGGCTCAACTGTTGCGGTCATCCATTCCGTAGCTTTGCCATTTCGTTCAAGACAATCCCGGCGGACCCGGTTAAGATGTGGCCAGTCTGAAATTCAATCCGGAGACACACCATGCAAACCATCACCCCCTACTTGTGGTTCGATAACCAGGCCGAAGATGCCATGCGCTTCTACACTTCCATTTTCAAGAATTCGAAGGCCGGCAGCGTCAACCGCGCCGGGCCGGGCGGGCCGGTGATGTCGGTGACGTTTCAACTCAACGGGCAGGACTTCATCGCCCTGAACGGCGGGCCGCAATTCAAGTTCAACGAAGCCATCTCGCTGTTTGTGAGCTGCGACTCGCAAGCCGAGGTGGATGAGCTGTGGGCGGCGCTCACCGCCGGCGGCGGCCAAGAGAGCCAGTGCGGCTGGCTGAAAGACAAATTCGGGCTGTCGTGGCAGATCGTCCCCAGAGCGCTGATGGAGTTGATGAGCGATCCCGATCCGCGCAAAGCCCAGGCGGTGACGCAGGCGATGTTGAAGATGAAGAAGATCGAGACTGCCGAACTGCGGCGCGCCTACGAGCAGGCATAGCCAGGCTGAGGCCGGGAAGGCAACCGCATGGCTACGGAACTGACTGCGAAAAAATTCCTCGCCCGGCTGAAGACGCTGGGCACGGCGGCGCAGCGGGCGACCTACCAGCGCGCCTTCAGGCATGGCGAGGACGACCACTTTGTGGGAGTGCCGATGGGGAGGGTCTTTGCGTTGGCCAAAGAGTTCAGCGGCATGCCGCTCGAGGAAATCGAGGCCTTGCTCGACAGCCCGCTGCACGAGGCCCGGGTGGGTGCGGTCAGCGTGATGGATTTTCAGGCCCGCCACAAGAAGACCCCCGAGGCGCAGCGCAAAAAGCTGTTCGAGCTTTACCTGCGCCGCCACGACCGCGTCAACAATTGGGATCTGGTGGATCGCAGCGCCCCGTACGTCGTCGGCGGTTATCTGTTCGACAAGCCGCGCACCGTGCTGTTCAAGCTGGCGCGTTCCAGGAACATCTGGGAACGCCGCACGGCGATGGTCAGCACGGGCTACTTCATCCGGCAAGGGGATGTGGCCGATACGTTTGCGATCGCCGGGATCCTGCTCAAAGACAAGGAGGATTTAATCCACAAGGCCACCGGCTGGATGCTGCGGGCCGCCGGCGGGGTGGATCGCCACAGACTGTTGCGCTTTCTGGATCAGCACGCCGCCGCCATGCCGCGCGCGGCCCTGCGATACGCGATTGAGCATTTGGACAAGAAACTGCGTGAGCACTACCTGGGGCTGAGACAGTCCGAGGCTGGCAAGTAAGCGCGGAGAATGCGATGGCGATGAAAGGCTCACGAACAAAACCAACCCCGCGCAAAGCGGCGAGCCCGGAAAACGTCGCCGCCTTCCTTGCCGCGCTTGACCACCCATTCAAAGCCGAGATTCTGGCGCTCCGGCAAATCATCCTCGCCGCGGACAACAGCATCGCCGAGGGCGTCAAGTGGAACACGCTCAGCTTCCGCACGACGGATTACTTCGCCACCGTGCATCTCAGGGCGAAGGACGGTGTGCAGATTATCCTGCATCGCGGCGCGAAGGTGCGCGACAACTCAAGCGCAATCACGATCCCCGACCCGGCGGCGTTGCTCGAGTGGCTGGCCAGGGATCGAGCTTCGGTCAAATTCCGCAATCTGAACGATATCAGAGCCAGGCGGGCTGACTTCACAAACATCATCCGACAGTGGATCAGGAATGAGGCCCCTTGAGCGGCGTCGAAACTCACCGCGCCATCGAGACGGTGTGGCGGATCGAGTCGGCCAAACTCATCGGCGCGCTGACGCGGCTGGTGCGCGACGTGGGGCTGGCCGAGGACCTCGCGCAGGATGCGCTGGTCATCGCGCTCGAACGCTGGCCGGAAACCGGCATCCCCACCAAC
>CAZSNP010000043.1:0-40844 GCA_964608265.1 uncultured Anaerolineales bacterium
GTTCCACGCCGGAGTGTGTCGGGCCGTTGCGATGTTTGGAAACAATGATCTCGGCAATGCCCTGCCGGCCCGGCTCCTTCTCCGGGTCGGCGCGGTGGATGAACATGACGATGTCGCTATCTTGCTCAAGACTCCCACTTTCGCGAAGATCAGACAGCATTGGCCTTTTACTCTCTCGTTGTTCCACGGCGCGCGAGAGTTGCGCGCCAGCCAGCACCGGCACGTTCAACTCGCGCGCCAGTTGCTTCAAGCCACGCGAAATCGCCGAGACTTCCTGAACGCGATTTTCATTCCGCCGGCCATCGCCCTGCATCAATTGCAGGTAATCCACGATCACTAGGTCGAGGCCGTACTCCTGCTCGATGCGGCGGCACTTGGCGCGCAGTTGCAGCGGCGAGAGCGCCGGCGTGTCGTCGAGGTAGATCGGGATGTCGCTGAGCACATCGGTCGCGTGAGTGAAGAGCGGGAACTCGTCCTCGCGCAACTGGCCGAGCCGCAGCCGCTGCGCGTCGATGCCCGTCTCCTGCGACATCAGGCGCTGCACCAGTTGCTCGTTCCCCATCTCGAGCGAGAAGATGGCGACGCGCTTGCGGTGCAATTGCGCCGCGTTCTTGGCCACGCTGAGCATGAAGCCCGTCTTGCCCGACCCCGGCCGCCCGGCGATGATGAGCAGGTCGGACTTCTGCAATCCGCCGAGCACCTTATCCAAATCCACAAAGCCGGTCGGCACGCCGAACAACTCGCCCTGATGCTCGAGGCGATATTCAACCTGATGGTAGTAGTCGCGCAGGACCTCGCCGATGTGCTTGAGGTCTCTGTTCAGCCGCTGCTCGCTGACGGCGAAGACGGTGGCCTCGGCCTCGTTGACGACCTCCTCCACATCGCGCGCTTCTTCGTAAGCCAGCCTGGCGATCTTCGACGCCGCCTCGAGCAGGTTGCGGCGCATGGCATCGCGCTGCACGATGCGGGCGTAGGCCTCGGCGTGCAGCGAGGTGGGGACGGTGTTGATGAGCTGCGTCAGGTAGGCCACGCCGCCCGCCTCCTCGAGTTGGCTGCGGCGCTCGAGTTCTTTGGAGACCGTCAGCACATCCACCGGCAAACGTTGCTCCTGCAGATGGGCGTACGCGTCCCAAATCCAGCGATGCTTGATGAGGTAGAAGTCCTCGGGCCGCAGGATGGGCGCGACCTCGAAATAGGCTTCGGGGTTGATGAGGACGCAGCCCAGCACCGCCTGCTCGGAGTCTTGCGAGTAGAGGGTGGTGCGCAGGGTGCTCGGGCCGAGGTCAATGGCTTCGCTGTCGCTCATAGGTCAGGTGGGTGGGGCGGTTGAGCGGATTGTACTCCCATCCGCCCGATCCGTTGACAAAAAAAGGCCAGACCGGACGCGGCTACCGGGCTGGCCTGCTTCGAATTCCGAACGGCTAATTCTCGCTCTTGCCTTTGCCTTCCAGATCATCCAGATCGAGCGTGTCGAGGAAATCCTTGAAGGCATCGAGTTTGTCATCGCCCTCGGCGGCGGCCCCGGCGGCGGCCGGGGTGCTCTCGTCGCCCTCGACCTCGGCCTCGGGCTGAACGGCCGCCTTCTCCATCACCGCGTCGTCAATGTAAACCGGCACGCGCAGCCGCACGGCCAGCGCCAGCGCATCCGACGGGCGCGAGTCGATTTCCAGGTGCCGCCCGTTGGCCTCCACCACGATGCGGGCATAAAACACTTCGTTCTTCAATTCGGAGATGACGATGTGCTCGACCTCGCCGCCCAAATCGGCGATGACGTTCTTGAGCAGATCGTGCGTCAGCGGGCGCGGCACTTCGGCCTCCTGCAGGGTGATGGTGATGGCGTCCGCTTCGCACGGGCCAATCCAAATCGGCAGGTAGCGGTCACCGTCCACATCCTTCAATATCACGATACGGTGCTGCGACATCAGACTGACGCGGATGCTATCGATAGTGACTTCTACCATGCGTGCTCCACTTCGAGGGAATGCGCTTCGCTGTTTCCAGAGAAATGTGCGCGGATTTTAGCACATCGATTGTGGCCCAACAATGGCTTGAGGCGCGTGATATACTCGCGCCCGTCCGAAGATGGCGCTTGAAACCTACGTCACGTTGATGGCGGCCCTGATGTTGCTGGGGGGCATGCTAACGTTGCTGTCGGGAGCCAACGCGCTTTTGCGTTCGCGGCAGCGCGGTAACTTGTTTCGGGTTCGCCGGCAGGCCATGCTCGCCGCGTGGCGCAACCTGGCCGCCGGGATCTTTCTGCTGATGGCGGCGGGCGCGGCCTGGTGGCTCGGCCCACCGCTGGTCACCCGGCTCGCGCCTCCGACCGCTACGCCGACCATGACCGCAACTCGGACTCCGACGCCCTCCTACACTGCCACGCCCCGAATCTCCGCCACCCCCTCGATCACGTTGACTCCCTCCGAAACCCTGCCGCCGACGCAGACCCTCACCCCGACCGCGACTCTCACGCCGACCGTCACTCGCACACCGGCGCTGCCATCGATTCTGTTCCCGCCCGGCACGCTCACCGTCACGCCGCCCGCGGACGGCGTCATCGCCAATCTGCGGCTGAGCTTTCTCAACGAGTGCGGGAGCAATCGGGGCGTCGGCGACACCTTCGCCGCGAACGTGAAGGCGGTGTACGCGTTGTTCGATTACGACGGCTGGCTGCCGGGCGCGCGCTGGACGAATGTGTGGTTGTTCAACGAGCGGATGGTGTACGTGGAGACGCTGCTGTGGGATGGCAGCACCGGCGGCTGTGGCTTTGCCGACTACGACAACGCCGGCCAGCCGTGGTCGGCGGGGACGTACGAGGTGCAGATCTTCCTCGGCGACCGCTGGGTGGGATCGAGCCGGTTCTTTATCGGTGTCACACCCACCCCATTGCCGTAATCGCTTAACGCAAAGGCGCGAGGGCGCACACAAGAGCCTGGCGTCTTTGTCTCGCTGCCCCTTGGCGCTGAAGTCACGTGGGTGGTGAAAGGGCAGCGGCGATTTGCGCCGCGACCCGGGCGTTGTTTTGCAGCAGCGCGAGGTTGGCCGTTTTGCTTGCGCCGTGCGTGAGTTCGGCGATGCGGGTGAGCAGAAACGGCGTGACCGCTTTGCCGCGCACGCCGCCGGCCTCCGCCTCGCTCACCGCCGTGTTGATCGCGCGCTCCATTTCAGCGAAGGGTTGCGCGGCCTCGGCGGGGCAGGGCACGCACACAAGCAGGCCGCTGTTCAGCCCCATCCCCCACTGTGTGCGCGCAATGGCTGCGACTTCTTCGGCTGTGTCGGCGCGCGCGTCCAACTTCAATCCGCTCTCACGCGAATAAAACGCCGGGAACTCATCGGTGCCGTAGCCGACGACGGGGACCCCGTGCGTCTCCAGCCATTCGAGCGTGGCCGGAAGATCGAGGATCGCTTTGGCGCCCGCGCACACAACGAGGACGGGCGTGCGGGCGAGTTCGGGCAGGTCGGCGGAGATGTCGCGTCCATCGGAACGATGGACGCCGCCAATGCCGCCGGTGGCGAAGACGCGGATGCCGGCCCAGTGCGCGGCCATCATCGTGCCGGCCACCGTCGTCGCGCCGTCGCGCTGCTGCGCCAGGGCCACCGCGAAATCGCGCCGGCTCACCTTCCAGATGCCGCCAGCCCGCGCGAAGTGTTGCAACTCGTCATCGCTGAGGCCGATGTGCACCGCGCCGTGGCGCAACGCCACCGTCGCCGGCGCCGCGCCGTTCGCGCGCACGGTCGCCTCCATCGCGCGGGCCAGTTCGAGATTATCGGGCCACGGCAGCCCGTGCGAGATGACGGTGGACTCGAGCGCGACGACGGGCCGGTGTGCGTCGAGCGCCGCGCGGACGCTGGGATGAAATATGAGGGTCGGCGAGGGCATGGATTGCCGGGATCGAAACGCGCGCAGCGAGTTGTTTTCGACCCCGGTGCGCGTCGCGCTCGTGACGGTTTAGCTTTCGGGTTTCTTTTCCGGCGGCTGGCCGGCGGTCTCGCTCAGCTTTTTAAGCAGTGCGCCGAGGCGGTCGGTGGGGGCGGAGGGTTCGGGCAACTGCAGGCGCGCGCCGTTGTTCGGCTCGCCGAGCGCGGCCACGAAATCGGCGGTGCGCGCGGCGAAGATGTCGGCGATCGGCACGCCCGCGGCTTGCGCATCGCGCAGCCCGTCGGTCAGGGTCTGGATCAATTCCACCTGCACCTGCGCGCGCGCCATCTCATTCAACCATTCGGCGTAGCCCTTGACATCCGCCATCTCCTCGCGCCACAACGCCTGATAGCGCGAAGCCCACGTCTCGATCATCTGCTCGTGGATCCTGTCCTTGCCCTTCGAGTCATCCGGCGAGAGCAGGTCGGGGTCGATATCCGGGTCGGGGCGCAGGTGGCCGACCGCCACCCACACCACCTCCGCGCCGATGTCGGCGAACTTCTGCCGCGTGCCGGTCTGCAAAAACAAATCGTGGATGGACTGGCGATAGCGCGACTCGAGCGGCTCCTCGATCAAGTCACCGGTGGAGGGCGCGGGCGGCGGGATGAGTTCATCCATGCGGCGGCGGCTGAGCCAGCCGGTGATGGTGCCGACGGCCAAGCCCAGCACCATCTCGGGCCAGCTCTCGAGGCCTTTCTCGGAGACGCGGCGGCTGTAAGTCGCCTGCCGGATGGCGCTGGCCAGCACGGGATATGGGTCGGCGGTGCTGCGGGCGCCCCGCGTGCGCAGCCGGAAGCGCACGCGCACCTCATCCAGCACGAGCGGCACGCCGTCGCGCGTCTGCACCGGCACGGCGGCCTTCGTGCGTTCGAGTTCACGCAGGTCGTAGGCCTCGCGCAGGATCTCGAAGCGCCGCAGAAAGTGCTCGCCCGCGCCGCGCACCGCCGTCGGGCCGACCACGCGCTCGAAGATGGCCGCGCTGCCCAGCTTGATCTCCACATAGCCCGGCCCGCCGATCTTGAGCATCGGGTTGCGCTCGGCGTCGCTGACGCTGGCTTTGCCGTCGGCAACCTGCATTTTGGGGTAGCCGCCGCCGAAGAGCGTGAACAGCAAATGGTCGAAGGCCTGGCCGAGGTGCGGCAGTTCGAGCAAGTCGCGCACGTAGCGCGCGCCCATCAACAGCGCCAGCAGAAAACCAAACAACGGCGCGAGCGCGTGGCGCAGCACCGTCGGCGCGAAGAACGAGGCCAGCAAGTGCGCGAAGTCGTTGAGCGCCGGCGACAGGCCGAACGGGGCCAGGTAGCGCTCCACCAGCGGCGACGGCGGGACGTATTCGAGCAGCCGCCCAATGAGGACAAAGGCCCCGATGGCGAACACCGCGCCGATGAAGCGCAGCGTGCCCCAGGCGTGATCGCCTTCGATGAAGAGCAGCACGTAGTAGCGCAGCCAGCGGCGCGCATTGGCGAGGAAGCGCATCATTTCAGCCACGCCTCCAGCGCCTCGAGCGTGCCGAGTTGATCCTGCGTCAGCAGGCGCCGGGTGGCCGGGTCGCGGGCGGCGTTCTGCAAATTGCGCGCCATGATCAGCATCAACGCTTGGCGCGAGGCGTCGGGGTTCTGCGCCAGCGTGCTCCCCAGGTCTTTGAGGATTTGATCCTGCGCCCGCGCCCGCCAATGGCCGAGCGTCTTCACGATCTCGCTATCCACCGCGGCCAGCCGCTGCAACGCGGCGCGCTGCCAACGGGCCTGCCACAGCTTCACGCGTTGATTGAGCACCTCGCGCGGCGGCTTCGGCGCGCTCACCCCGGCGCTGAAGACGATCAGGCCGCGGTCGCGGAGCACCGGCGCGTTTTTCACCTGCTGGCCGAGCTTGGCCTGAAAATCGCTGAACGGGAGAACATCGGCTTCGGCCAGCGTGGGTTGGAAGAGGCTATCGAGCGTGCACTCGGCAATGAGGTTGCGGAAGACCTCGCCGGCCACCTGCGCGGGCAGGTCGGTCCACGGCACGGGCTGCTTCTCGCCCAGCGCGGTGCCGTACACAGCGCGGAAGGCGCGCTCGGCATCGAAGAGGCGGGCCGGCCGGTTGCGGGCGGTGAGGGTGGCCTGTGTTGGCGCGTCTTCGCCGCTGCTGCGCGGCGGGTCGAGGCTGAGGCCGAAGGTGACGCTGACGGTGGCGTTGACTTCGATGCCGTCCTTGGTCAGCGCCTTCACCGGCAGGTTGCGGCTTTGTTTGCGCAGATCGAGCGGGGCCACGATTCTTTCGCCGTCGCGGATGAAGGCCACCCCTGGCCCAACCGCGCGGGCCAGCGGCTCGCCGGCCGGCGCGCTCTCGCGTTGCAACACCAGCGCGCTCGACGGATCGATCAGCGCCACGCCGTACCCCTCCAGCTTGAGCTCCTCCTTGCGCGCCACCAGCCTGCCGTCCTTCACAAACACAATCGGGCTGCGCACGCCCAGGCCGTAGGCCAGGAAGTGTTCGAGCACCTGCCGCCGGTCGCCGCGCGTCTGCACCGGCAGCACGAACTGCGACATGATCACCAGCCCGCCCAGGTATAGCGCCACGAAGCCGGCGAGGTCGAAGACGTAACTGAAGATATTGGTGGGTGGGTCGGTGAGGTAGACAACGACCGTGATCGCTGCCGCGCCGAACAGCCCGAACCCCACCCAGAAGGCGCGTTTCCTTAACAGCTCCATCGAACGGGATTGTATAGGAGGAGGGGAATAAGTGAAACCGGCGGGGCCGGTGGGCTGGGAACCCGGATGACGGCCCGCCCGTTCAAGAGTACAATCCCTGCCGTACCCAGCCGTTTTCAAATAACTGTTTCGGCTCCCCGGGTCAGGCTGACCCGAGCGAACGTCACTGTCCCATGACTGACACAGCTCTACCACCACTCGAACAGCCGCGCCGCTTTCATTTTGATTGGGTGCTGCCCGCGCTCATCCGGCCCCGCGCGGCGCTGGCCAGGATCGTGGAGTACGCTGGCGACTGCTGGTTGACGCCGCTGCTCGTCGTCTCGCTGGCCGTGGCGCTGCAGGTGATCGCCACCGGCAACGTGCGCGGCGCGTTGGCGGCCACCGGCCAAATCACCCTGCCGCCCGGCTCGGAGTTTTGGACGCCGGAGCAACAAGCCCAATACTTCCAGGCGCAGCAGGCCCTCACCAGCCCGGCCTTTCTGTACTTCATCCCCGGCCTCCTCGGTTTGCTTGGGGCGTGGATCGGGTGGGTGCTGACGGCGTCGCTCGTCCACTTTTTGCTCACCGTGCTCGGCGGGCGGAGCGCCACGCGGGCCGCGCTCAACGTGGTCGCGTGGGCGTCATTGCCGCTGGCAGTGCGGGCGCTCGTGCGCGCCGGCTATTCGTTCATGACCAATTCCCTCATCATCAGCCCCGGCCTCGGCGGTTTCGCCCCGCTCGATGCGGGCGCCGCCGGCGCCTTCCTCGCAGCAGTGCTGGGGCTGGTGGATTTCTTTGTGATCTGGCACAGCGTCCTCATCGTCATCGGCGTGCGGCAGGCCTCCGGGCTGTCATGGCAGAAGGTCATCACCAGCACGGTGCTCAGTGTGGCGGTCGTGCTGATCGTGCAGGCCCTGCCCGGCTTCATCGGCGCGCAATTGGGCGGGCTGCAAACGCTGCCCTTCTTCTAAAGCGCAGGGCCGAGCCACCCGCATGTCCGATCCTTTCGTCCGCATCACCGCCCTGCGGAAAACTTTCCTGATGGGCCGCGAGCAAGTCCACGCGCTGGCCGGGGTGGATGTGGATATCGCCGCCAACACCTTCTCGGCCGTCATCGGGCCGAGCGGCTCGGGCAAGAGCACGCTGCTCTACCTCATCGGCGGGCTGGATCGCGCCACCTCGGGCAGCATCGCCGTCGGCGGCCAGACGCTCGAGAAGATGGATGAGAACGAATTGGCGCAATATCGCCGGCGCACGGTGGGCTTTGTCTTTCAAGCGTTCAATTTGATTTCGAGCATGACGGCGCTGGAGAACGTGATGTTTCCGATGCGGTTCCGGCGCTCATCGGTCGCGCACCGGCGCGAGCGCGCGCACGGGCTGCTCAAGATGGTCGGGCTGGCCGACCGCGCGCACCACAAACCCACCGAGCTTTCGGGCGGCCAGCAACAACGCGTGGCCATCGCCCGCGCGCTGGTCAACGATCCACAATTGATTCTGGCCGACGAGCCGACGGGCAACCTCGACTCGCAATCGGGCGCGCTGGTCCTGCAGACCCTGCTCGACCTGCACAAGCAGGGCCGTACCGTGCTGCTCGTGACGCACGACCCCAGGCTGACGAGGTTCGTCACGCACACCATCCGCATCCTCGACGGCAAGATCGTCTCGGCGGAGGAATACGAGGCCCGGGCAAACCTGGCCGTGCTCGAAGGTCAGAGCGTGAATTGACCGCAGCGACGCCAAGGGCGCCGAGGACTCCCACAGTGACTCGGCGGTCTCCACGCCTTTGCGGTGACGGGTGATTGACAATGAGATTCAATGTGCAAAGACCGTTGCGGCTGCTGTTGCCTGTGCTGCTGGCCGCGCCGCTGCTGCTGCTGGCGCGCACGGCCCTGGCCGCGCTCACCATCACCAGCATCCAACCCAGCTCGGTGACGGCCGGCGTCGGCGGCACCATCGCCATCAACGGCACCGACTTCATCAGCGACACGGTGGTGGTTTTGGATGGGGTCGGCGTGCTCAGCACCGATTACGTCGGGCCGACGTTGCTCACCGCGCAGGTGCCGTCCAGCCTGGCCTCGGGCACATACACGCTGAAAGTCCTCAACCCCGACGGCTCGACGGCTACCTCGCCGACGCCGCTGACGGTGCTCGGCCCGACGGCCACCCCGGCGCCCACGACCTTTGTGCGCCCGCAGCTCGTCGTCATCTCATACGGCGCCAGCTCGCCCACCATCGCCGCCGGCGCGGATTACGATTTTGAGATGACGTTGCAAAACGCCGGCGGCGAGACGGCGACGAACATCGTGGCCGATTTCATCGAGGGTGATTTTCTGCCGCGCGTCACCGGCGGCATCCGCGCGCTCGGCTCACTCGGGCCGGGCGGCACGGTGCGGTTCTTCCAGCCGTTGTACGCCATCCGCGAGGTCGCGCAGAAAAAGGTGGCCTCGCTCGAAGTCAAGGTCAGCTACACGACCGCCTCCGGGCAGAACTACACCGACTCATTCACCCTCACCTTTCCGGTAGTGCAACCGGCGAGCGGCGCCGCCAGGCCGACCGCCACGCCGACCTCGAAGCCGGTGCTGCGGCCCCAACTCGTCGTCGGCGCGTATCGCACCTCGCCGGAGAAATTGCAGCCCGGCACGCAGTTCGCGCTGGAGTTGGACGCGCAGAACGTCGGCAACGTCACGGCCAAACGGTTGACGCTCGTGCTCGGCGGCGGCTCGGCGGGCGATTTGGGCAGCGGCACGCCGGGGCCGGGCGGGGTCTCGGGCGGGGGCGGCTCGTTCACCGACTTCGCGCCGGTCGGTTCCTCCAACGTGCAGTCGCTCGGCGACCTCGCGCCGGCGCGCACGGTGAGCGCGACGCAGAAGCTCATCGTCAACGCCACGGCCAAAGCGGGCGCGTATCCGCTCAAGCTCTCGTACGTGTACGTTGACGACACCGGCCGGACGTATGTGGATGATCAGGTCATCACGCTGCTCGTCTTCCAGACGCCGCAGGTCGAGATCAGCTTCTATCGCGATGTCGGCCCGCTTTTCGTCGGCCAGCCGAATCAACTGCCGATTCAGCTGGTCAACCTCGGGCGCAACACGACCGTGCTCGGCAACATGAAGGTCACCGGCAGCCAGGGCCAGTTCGCGAACAACGTGCTCCTCATCGGCCCGCTCGACCCCGGCGGCACCTTTCCGCTCGACGCCACCCTCATCCCCGACGCGGCCGGCCCGCTCGACCTGACGGTGACGGTGGATTACACCGACGACTTCAACCAGCCGCAGAAGATCGTCGCCACGCTGACGGTGAACGTGGAAGAGAGCTTTGTTCCGCCGGAAGGTGAGGGCAACGGCGGCGAAGTGCCGCCGCCGGTTCCCGTCGAGGAGACATTGTGGGATCGGATCGTGCGGTTCCTGCGCGGCTTCTTCGGCCTGGATAGCGCGCCGCCGACGCCGCAGCCGTCCTTCCCCGCGCCGGGCGAATCGTTTCCGGGCGAGGTGCGGCCCCTTGAGCCAGGTATAGAAGTCAAACCTGTGCCATAGTGGGTGGAACGCGATGAAGTCCAATCAGCCGCAATTGCCGATCCCCGACCTTGACCACGCGGATGCTGGCTTGGCCAAGCCGGGCCGGAAACCAAACGGTCGGGCGAATAAGCTCGATCAACAAGATCGAGCATTCCACGATTGGTATCGATTCGTTCTCTCATATCCGGCGCATTTGGTGCAAGACTACCTACAAGAGTTTGGGCTGAACGAGCGGAGCGTTGTGCTTGACCCTTTCTGCGGAACAGGGACAACGCTAGTGGAAGCGAAACGACGTGGGATAGCCTCCGTTGGATTGGAAGCGAATCCTTTCGCCTGCTTTGCCAGCATAGTCAAGACTAATTGGAATGTGGATGCGGATCAGTTTGAAGAACATGCCCAGCAAATTGCCGACTGCGCTTTGAGCCAACTGCGTGAACAGGGAATTGATGATCAAAGAGTCTTTGGGAAGCCACCGATACTGCGCGCGATGCGGATGCTCAAACCGGATACGGCGGCGTTGCTGCTGGCCAATTCGATCAGCCCGCTGCCACTGCACAAAACCCTGGTGTTGCTGGATTGCTTGCGAGGTTCTGAGGGGCAGCCCTACCATGATCATGCACGCCTGGCGCTGGCCAATGCGCTGGTGTATTCAATCAGCAATTTGCACTTTGGTCCTGAAGTCGGTGTGGGCAAGCCCAAGCTGGATGCGCCGGTTGTCGGCGCCTGGCTCGCCGAAGTGATAAAAATGGCGAGGGACTTGCGTTCGGTAAACGGCCCCCATCAGATGGCACAGATTCATCAATGCGATGCGCGGCAAGTGGCCCGGGTTGTTCGGCCACAGTCGATTGATGCAGTCATCACTTCGCCCCCGTATCCCAACGAGAAAGACTACACGCGCACAACGCGATTGGAGTCCGTCATCCTTGGATTCATCCGCAACAAAGCTGAGTTGCGCAACTTGAAGCAGACGCTGATTCGTTCAAACTCACGCGGAGTCTACAAAGACGACCACGATGATGAGTGGATCGTGGATCAGGCCGAAATCCAGCGAATTGCCAGCCTCATTGAGGCCAAACGGATTGAGTTAGGAAAGACATCCGGGTTTGAAAAGCTCTATGGACGTGTGACACGCTTGTACTTTGGCGGGATGGCGCAACATCTCGCTCAACTGCGACAGGTGCTCCGACCGGGAGCGCAGCTGGCCTACGTGGTAGGCGATCAGGCCTCGTATTTTCGCGTTCTGATTCGCACAGGCCAATTGTTAGCCGACATCGCCCAGGGTTTGGGCTACGAACTGGTACGCATTGATTTGTTTCGGACTCGGCTGGCGACCGCAACACGAGAGCAACTGCGCGAGGAAGTCGTCGTTTTGCGCTGGCCGGGATAAGGGAACATCATGGCGAACAAAACAAACCGCTATGCCAAAATCATTCAAGCCATCTTTGCAAAGAAGCACAAACCCGGCGATGTTGAGGTCGTTTTCGAGCGAACTGATTTGACACGGGCTGCCGGAAAACTCGGCATTGCACTGCCCAAGAATCTTGGAGATGTATTGTATTCATTCCGGTATCGGCAGACCCTGCCCGCATCGATTGCGAAGACTGCGCCTACCGATAAGGCATGGATTATTCGACCTGCTGGACGGGCGCGTTACAAGTTTGTCTTGGCAGGGATTGGGCAGACAGAGATTGTGCCCTCGCCGATGTTGGCCGAAACCAAAATCCCCGATGCCACTCCCGGATTGGTGAGGCAGTACGCCCTCGATGACGAGCAAGCACTGTTGTCTATGCTGCGCTACAACCGGCTGATTGATGTCTTCACGGGCCTGACTTGCTATTCGCTCCAGAATCATCTCCGCACCACCGTTCCGGCGTGGGTCAAATCGAGACTGACGAGCTTTATGTGGGTGTTGATCGACGCGGCGCGCATTACATCATTCCAGTTCAGGCCAAACGCAAGAGGGATCGAATCGGTATCGTGCCGATTGAGCAAGACCTGCTGGCTTGCGCGCAGAAATACCCCGGCCTCTTGTGCCGTCCCGTTGCAGCGCAGCTAGTGTCGAACGATGTCATCGCGCTGTTTGAGTTTGAACAGGCCAGTGACGGGATCCGCGTTAGCTTGGAGCGGCAATACCGCCTAGTCCCGCCGGATGAACTATCGCCGGAGGAACTGGCAAGTTATCGAACACGGCCGCTGTAGAGATAGCCATGCACTTCACCGACCTGCTCGCCCTGATCTCGGATAACCTCGGCCGGCGCAAAGCGCGCGTGGCCCTCACCGCCATCGGCGTCGTCATCGGCACGGCGGCGGTGGTGGTGCTGGTGTCGCTCGGCATCGGCCTGCAACAGAGCGCGACCGACAACCTCTTCGGCATCGGCGACCTGACGCAGATCAACGTCTACCCCAAGTTCGATTTCCCCGAAGGGCCGGTCGTGGCTGCGCCGGTGCTGGGGGGCGGGGGCTCCGGTGGCCCGCCCCAGCCCGAGGTGACGCTGACCGAAGCCAAGCTGAAAGAGCTGGCCGCGCTGCCGCATGTTGAGGTCGTCATCCCGCAAGACTACATTCAGGCGCAGACCGTCTTGAAGCTGGGGCGGCTGGAGGGCTACGTCAACATCATCGGGGTGGGGGTGGATGATTTGGAGAAGATGGGGTTGAAGCCGCAATCCGGCTCGCTGAAACTGGAGAAGGGCGTCATCCTCATGGGCGCGCAAGTGCCGACCAACAACTTCTTCTACGACCCGCGCCAGCGCCCCGGCCAGCCGCCGCCCGAAATCCCCGACGTGCTCGACAAGCAACTGCAACTGGTGGTGACGAAGTACACACAGGAGGGGCAACAGGTAAATCGGAATGTGCCGCTGCGCGTCGGCGGCATCATCGCGCAGAACGGCGGTCAGGCGGACTATTCGGTGTACATGCTGCTCTCCGAGGTGGATGCGCTGAGCGGCTGGGCCCAGGGCAAGCGCATCAACCGCACAAAGACCGGCTACAACCAGGTCATCGTCAAGGTGGATGAGGTGGACAACGCCCTCGACGTGGCCGGCCAGATCCGGGACATGGGATTTCAGGCCGACACCCCGCAGGATTACATCAGCAGCATCAACAATTTCTACGTCATCCTGCAGGTGATCTTCGGCGGGGTGGGCGCGATTGCGCTGCTGGTGGCCGCGATCGGCATCGCCAACACGATGACGATGGCGATCCTCGAGCGCACGCGTGAGATCGGGCTGATGAAGGCCGTCGGCGCGACGAACCGCGATGTCCTCAACGTCTTCCTCGGCGAGGCGGCCGGCATCGGCTTCCTCGGCGGGCTGGGCGGGGTGGCCGTGGGTTGGGGCTTCGGGCAGATCGTGAACGTGCTGGCGCTGGCGTACTTCGCCGGCCAGTCGTCGCAGCAACCCGGCTTTGGCGGCCCGCCGCCCAGCGTGGCCGTCATCACGCCGGAGTGGTTGATGATCGGCTCACTGATCTTCGCCACCCTCATCGGTTTGCTTTCCGGCCTGTATCCCGCCCTGCGCGCGGCGACGCTGGTGCCGGTGCTGGCGCTGAAGTACGAGTGACCAAGCACCTCGTCCTCGTCGCCGGCAACATCGGCGCAGGCAAGACCTCGCTGACCGAGCGGCTGGGCGCGCGGCTGGGGTGGCGCACCGCCTTCGAGTCGGTGGCCGATAACCCGTACCTGGCCGACTTCTACAGCGACATGCGCCAGTGGTCGTTTCATCTGCAAGTGTTCTTCCTCGGCCATCGCGCGCGGCAACATCTGGAATTGGCGCGGCTCGCCCAATCGGCCATCGCCGACCGCAGTATCTACGAGGACGCCTACATCTTCGCCCGCGCGCTGCACCATCTCGGCAATTTGAACGAGCGCGACTACGCGGCCTATCGCAACGTCTTCGACTTGATCGTGAGCGGGCTGCCCCGGCCCGACTTGCTGCTCTATCTCAAATGCCCGGTGCCGGTGTTGCTGAACCGCATCCGCAGCCGCGCGCGCGATATCGAAACCGGCCTCTCCGAAGATTACCTCGCCCTGCTCGACTCGTTCTACGATGATTGGATGCAGAGTTTCAACCTGTGCCCGGTGTTGACCATCCGTTCGCAAGACCTCGACTTTGTGAACAAGCCCAAACATCTCGACATCGTCGTGGAACGCATCCAAAACAAACTGGCCGGCAAGGAGGATGTGATTTTCCCGCCGAACGGGGAGTGAGGCCGGGTCGCACCAAATCCCAACCAATTTCCCCTCGCCACCGGAGCCGGTTCGTCACAGAATTTAAGCATGACGCAACCGCGCGCCATGATCCCCGAGAAATGGGCCCTCAACGGCCATTGCCCGCTGTGCAATCACACGCCGCTGCACCATTGCCCGACGCTGGCTGCCGACCAAATCGCTTGCCCGTCCTGCGGGGTGGCCTTTGAGATCGAAGACGGCGGCCCCCAGGTGCGGTTGATGACGCTGCCGCCGGTGGTGGGCGGCGCGCCCGACCTCGTCTGGCGCACCCCGAAAGAGGCGCGTGCCTGGGTGCGGAACCTGCCGCGCGTGCCGCCGCCGACCGGCCCGGCCTCCGCAGCGGCCCGTACCGAATCACCTCCCATCGTTGCGCCGGCGAGCCAACCCGCGCCCGCGCCCGTGCCCGAATCGTCGCCACCCGCGAGCAGCCCACCTCCGCCCGAGGCGTTGGCGAAAGCTCACAAACTGTACGAGCTTGGCCAGACGCCAGCGCAGATTCAGGCGGTGCTCGAACGCGGCGAGGAGTGGACGCGCGAACAAATTCAGGCGGTGATGGAGACGCTGTTGCTGTGGGACGCGCAACGCAAAGCCAAACAACGCCGGGCGTTGATCTTCGCGTTCAGCGCCATCTTCGCGCTGACGTTAGTCTTTGTCGTGCTGATTGTGTTGCTGATGCCGGCCACGGGCGCCGCCGCGCCGGGTGAGCCGCGGCCCGCCGAATGCTGTGCAGCCGGCGGCGCGTCGAACAGCGGTGGTGGGTCAGCGGGCCAACCGGTGGCCACCGCCGGGCCGGCTGGCTCACTGTTGGATCAGTTCGTGCGCTGGGCGACCTCGGGCGGGTCGCAACCGAGTGGTTCCGCCTCCCCCCCGAACGGCGCAGGCCAGGGTGGCAACGGCGAGGTTCCCTCCGCGTTTCAGACGCTCGTGCCGCCCGGCGTAACGGTGCTGCAGGCGCCCGACCCTCAAATCTTCCGAGGCTCCGGGCCACCGGCCAGCGCCTGCCCGACGACGAAGGACGCGGCGGCCCAGCTCTTCGGCGGCCAGGCCGATCAATGGCAGGCGGCCGAGAACGTCCGCGGCTGGATGTTGTTTTCCACAAGCGGCCCGGTCACCGTCCACGTCCCCGCCAACATGTCGCTGGGGGTCCTGCAGTTCGGCGACTCCCTCAGCATGACCGACATCCCCGGCCCTGCCCTCGTCACCGACGTTTACCTCGGCGCCATCAGTTGCGAATAGTCTCGCCGTCCACCGGCCGCCGGGCTATTCGACTGCGCGACTACTTGACCACCGCTGAGTGGTACAATCAAATTCGGACTCATAGGAGGTCAACAATGGAATCGCAAAACGGGTACAACGGAACCAATCCCACCACCGGCTCCGTGACGGTGAAACGCGGCCTGGCGCAGATGCTCAAAGGCGGCGTGATCATGGATGTCGTCACCCCCGAGCAGGCCAAAATCGCCGAGGAGGCGGGCGCGTGCGCGGTGATGGCGCTCGAACGCGTGCCGGCCGACATCCGCGCCGACGGCGGCGTGGCGCGCATGAGCGACCCCGAGGTGATCGTGCGCATCATGGATGCCGTCAGCATCCCGGTCATGGCCAAGTGCCGCATCGGCCACTTCGTCGAGGCGCAGGTGCTCGAGGCGCTGGGCGTTGATTACATAGATGAGAGCGAAGTGCTCACGCCCGCCGATGAGGAGCATCACGTCAACAAGCATCCTTTCAAAGTGCCGTTCGTGTGCGGCTGCCGCAACCTGGGCGAGGCCTTGCGCCGCATCGCCGAAGGCGCGGCCATGATCCGCACCAAGGGCGAGGCCGGCACCGGGGATGTGGTCGAGGCGGTGCGCCATGCACGTTCGGTGCTCGGCGACATCCGCAAACTGCAGACGATGGCCGAGGAGGAACTCTTCACCTTCAGCAAGACCATCGGCGCGCCGGTCGAACTGGTGAGGGAGACGCGCGAGCTTGGGCGTCTGCCGGTGGTCAACTTCGCCGCCGGCGGCATCGCCACCCCCGCCGACGCCGCGCTGATGATGCAGATCGGCGTGGACGGGGTGTTTGTCGGCAGCGGCATCTTCAAGAGCGGCGACCCGGCCAAACGCGCCCGCGCCATCGTGCAGGCCACCACGCACTATCGGGATGCCAAGATCATCGCCGAGGTCAGCCGCAACCTCGGTGAGCCGATGGTGGGTCGCACTGCGGCCAGCCTGCCCGAGAACGAACAGCTCGCGGTTCGGGGCTGGTAATCTTCAGCCGTCAGCCATCAGCGGTCAGCTTGTGCCGTTGCTGATAGCTGACGGCTGATCGCTGATGGCTATGAAATTTGGCGTCCTGGCTTTACAAGGTGACTTTGCCGAACATATCAACACGCTGAAGCGCCTCGGTGTGGAGGGCGTGGAGGTGCGGCTGCCGCGCGACCTCGAGGGGCTGAGCGGGTTGATCATCCCCGGCGGTGAGAGCACGACCATCGGCAAGCTGGCGGTGAACTGGGGGCTGATGGAGCCGCTGCGCGAGTTTGCTCAACGCCAGCCCGTGTGGGGCACATGCGCGGGTGCGATCTTTCTGTCCAAAGATGTGCATCGCAATCAGCCGCTGCTCGAAGTGATGGACATCACGGTGGCGCGCAACGCCTTTGGCCGACAGGTGGATAGTTTTGAGATCGACCTTGACGTGCCCGCGCTCAACACGAACGGCTCGGCCACTCCTTACCATGCCATCTTCATCCGCGCGCCGCTGATCGAGCACGTGGGGCCGGAGGTGACGGTACTGGCCGCCCTGCCCGATGGCCGCATCGTCGCCGCGCAACAGGGCAAGTGGCTGGCCACCTCGTTTCATCCCGAACTCACGCGCGATGACCGGTTTCATCGGTACTTTGTGGGCTTGGCCCGCTGATCGCAGGCCGGAAAGAGTTGTAGAATGCCAACGGTGCTCCGGGTGGGCCGCTATCGGTTGCTGTTCTTCAGCAATGAGAATCAGGAACCACCGCATGTCCACATCAAGGCGGAGAGTGATCAGGCCAAGTTTTGGCTTGACCCGATTGAGTTGGCATCCAATCATGGTTTCCGCGCGCACGAGTTGAACGAGATTGCTCGCATCGTCCGCGAGCATCGCGATGAATTGCTGGAGGCGTGGTATGAGTACTTTAGCTAAGAACCAATCAAAACACCCAGGCAAGTATCCGCGGGCGTACGTTCCGCAAACGGCGCTGGCGCAAAAGGTTCAGTTCGCCGACGAATTGATGCAGGTCTTCCTCACCGATGGGCGGATCATCAGCATACCGATCATCTGGTTTCCGCTCTTGCACGCTGCTACGCCCGAACAGCGCGAGCGTTATGAAATCGGCGGCGGCGGGATCAGCTTACACTGGCCGGAGTTGGACGAAGACCTTTCCGTCGCCGGGCTACTCGCGGGCGCTGATTGGCAGTCAGCCTGACGGTCTGGATTTCATTCTCATGCGCGACCATGGGCGCGAGGATCGGTTTCATAAGTATTTTGTAGGTCTGGCGTAGCTCGATCACCCGTCGTCAGTAACAGTAGCCAGTCGCCAGAAGGTGAGCGCATCTTCTGACGCCTGGCTACTGACTTCTGTGCTCTGATCGTCATGGCTCTCTCCGAATTCTCCGTCTCCGATGTCCTCCCCGGTGACCGGCGTTCGCCGGTGGCCTGGGTGCGTTCGCACGCGCTGCGGCACAAGTGGGCGCTGGTGACGTTCTTCACCGGCGCATTCTTGAACGCGGCCCTGGCCGCGGCGATTCCGTGGCTCGTCGGCGTGGCGTTTGGCGTGATCAATTCTCCAATCCCCAATAACCAATTACTGCTGTTCGCCGCCGCCGGCATCGCCGCCTCGCAGGCGGTGCGCGCGGTGTGGCAACTGGGCCGCAACTTCAGCGCCGAACTGATCGGACAGCGGCTTGAACGCGATGGCCGCGCCGAGTTGTACCTAAGCCTGCTCGGCAAGAGCATGACGTTCCACAGCCTGCGGCCCGTCGGCGAGATCATGGCCCGCGCCACCAACGATGTGCGCGAGCTCAACCTCATGGTCAACCCCGGCGTCAACCTGGTGGTCGGCTCGTCGAACTTTCTGCTCATGCCGCTCTTCCTGGCGCCGGCCATCCACCCACAGCTGATCGCCGTGCCGCTGCTCTTCGTCGTCGGCTTCGCCATCGCCATCCACCGCTACCTGGCCGAGATGAATCCGGTCACCGAGCGGGTCCGCGCCTCGTTCGGGAAGATGAACGCGCGGCTGGAGGAAGCGCTCGAGGGCGTGGAGACGGTGAAGGGCGCGGCGCGCGAACCGTACGAGGCCGAGCGCTTCGAGAGTGCGGTGCGCGACTGGCGCGAGGCCTACGTGCACCAGGGCCGCATCGAGGCGCGCTACCTTCCATTTCTGTTTCTCGGCCTGGCCATCGCCTTCGGTTTGTTGCACTCGTTGTTGCTGTTCCAGGCCGGGCAGATCACCGGCGGGCAGGTGGTGTCGTTCAACTTTTTGTTGCTGCTCTTTGGCTTCCCCACCTTCATCTCGCTCATGGCCTTCTCGCAGATCTCATCCGGCCTCTCCAGCGGGCGGCGCATCCTCGAATTGATCAACACCGAGACCGACCTCGACCACAATCCCACCGGCCACGCCGAGCCGATGCGCGGCGCGGTGCGTTTTGAAAACGTGACCTTTGCCTACAACGACGGCGAGCCGGTGCTGCGCGATCTGACCTTCCGCGTGCAGCCGGGCCAGACAGTGGCGATTGTGGGGCAGACCGGCGCGGGCAAGACCAGCCTCATCCGCCTCATCAACCGCACCTATGATGCGACCGCCGGCTGTGTGACCGTGGACGGCGTAGACGTGCGCGAGTGGAACCTCGAAACGCTGCGCCGGCAAATCAGCATCATCGAGCAGGATATCTTCCTCTTCTCGCGCACCATCGCCGAGAACATCGCCTTCGGCAAGCCGGGCGCAACCCAGGCCGAGATCGAGGAGGCGGCGCGCGCGGCGCAGGCGCACGACTTCATCATGAGCTTTGAGAAGGGATACGAGACGGTGATCGGCGAGCGCGGGGTGACGCTCTCCGGCGGGCAGCGGCAGCGGCTGGCGCTGGCCCGCGCCTTCCTCACCAACCCGCGCATCCTCGTCCTCGACGACTCGACCTCGGCGATTGACTCGGCCACCGAGGATCAGATTCAGCGCGCGATCTTCCGCGCCGCCGAGGGCCGCACGACGTTCATCATCACCCATCGCCTGTCGCAAATCCGTTGGGCCGATCAAATCATGGTGCTCAAACAGGGCCGTCTGGCCGCCCTCGGCTCGCACGACGACCTGATGCAGACGAGCGAGGCGTATCGGAGGATATTCGCGAGGTATGAAGGCCGCAATGCGTAAAACGTGAAGCGTGAACCGTTGCAAGGCCAACCGTTCACATTTCACGCATCACGTTTCAGGTAACTCATGTCATTCTTCGAAGGCCTCGATGCTGAGAAATACGACCGCCAGTACACCGACGCCCAATTGGTGCGCCGGATGGCGAAGTTTGTTGCCCCGCAGCGCCGCGCGCTGGCGATTGTGGCGGTGACCTTCCTGGCCACCGCCGCGCTGGATACGGCGCTGCCGCTTGTCCTGGCCGAGGCCGTCAACCGGCTCACGGCCACGCCGGCGACCAACGTCATCGGGGCGTTGTTCCTGGCCGTGCTCATCGCCAGCGGTTCGTTCTGGGTCATCAACTACGTGCAGCGGCGCACCCTCGCCCGCGTCACCGGCGACTTCATCAGCGGGCTGCGGGCCGAGGCGTTCCGCGCCACCATCGCTCACGATCTGAGCTTTTACGACGAGTACAGCTCGGGCCGCATCGTCAGCCGCGTCACCGGCGACACGCAGGAGTTCGCCAACCTCACCGTCCTCCTCGGCGACACCCTCAGCCAGTTCATCGCCGTCTTCATCCTCACGGCGATTTTGTGGACGACGAACCGGCAATTGACCGTCGTGCTGTGGCTGACGACCCTGCCCGTCATCCTCATCGCCGCCGGCTACCGGCGCCTCGCGCGGTACGTCACACGGCAGGGCACGCGGGCCATGGCCAACGTCAACGCCTCGATTCAAGAGACGGTCTCCGGCATCGCCGTCGCCAAGAACTTCCGCCAGGAGCGCACGGTCTACGATGAGTTCCGCGCCACCAATGCGCAGTCGTACCGCCTCAACCTGCGGCGCGGCTTTGTGCTGGCCGCCGTCTTCCCGACGCTGTGGGTGGTGGCCGGCCTGGCGACGGCGAGCCTCGTCTACTTGGGCGGGCAGGAAGTCATGCGCGGCGCGATGACGGCGGGCGCGTGGTATCTGTTCATCCAAGCCGTCGAGCGCTTCTATTTCCCGTTTCTGAACGTGGCCTCGTTCTGGAGCCAGGTGCAGGCCGGCTTGAGCGCCGCCGAGCGCGTCTTCGCGCTGGTGGATGCCGAGCCGCAGGTCAAACAGATTGGGGCCTTGAGATTGGAGGACTTGCGCGGGGAGATCGAGTTCGACCGGCTGAACTTCCGCTACACGAACAAGGAGGTGGTGCTCACGGACTTCTCGCTCCGCATCCGCCCCGCTGAGACGGTGGCGCTGGTCGGCCACACCGGCGCGGGCAAAAGCTCCATCGCCAGGCTCATCGCGCGCTTCTACGAATTTCAATCCGGCGCGCTGCGGATTGACGGCCACGACATCCGCTGCCTCGATTTGCGCGACTACCGGCGACAGCTCGGTATCGTCTCGCAGGCGCCGTTCCTGTTTTCAGGGACGGTGCTCGACAACATCCGCTACGCGCGCCCGGAGATTGGCGAGGCGGAGGTTGAGCGATGGGCGCGGCAGATCGGCGAGGGCGCGTGGCTGGAGACCTTGCCCGACGGCCTGCACACCGAGGTCGGGCAGCGCGGCGCGAAGCTCTCGCTCGGGCAGCGGCAACTGGTGGCGCTGATGCGGGTGCTGGCCCAGCGGCCCGCCATCTTCATCCTCGACGAGGCCACCGCCAGCGTGGACCCGTTCACCGAGGAGCAGATTCAGCAGGCGCTCGACCTCATCCTGCACCGCAGCACCGCCATCATCATCGCCCACCGGCTCTCGACCGTGAAGAGCGCCGACCGCATCGTGGTGTTGAAGAAGGGGCAGATCATCGAGGAGGGCAACCATGCGGCGCTGCTCGCGCAAGCCGGGCATTACGCCGAGCTGTACAACACATACTTCCGCCATCAATCGCTTGAGTTTGTGGAGTCAATGGTGCAGTATCGGCAAACAGTAATTGAAATTGACACATGAGTGAGGCAATCGAGCGCGTCATCCTTTCCGACCTCGAAGGCACGCTGAGCGCGGGCGAAATGTGGCGTGGCGTCGGGCGCTACCTGCGGCTCAACGGCCAGGCCGGCGCCTATCGCTGGTTTTTGGCGCGGCAGTCGCCGGCGCTGCTGCTCAACCGGCTCGGCCTGGGCGACCAGCAATCGTTCCGCGGCCGGTGGATGGAGGGCCTCACCCGTTTGCTGGCCGGCCAGACCCGCGCTGAGATCAGCGCGTTGGGTGAGTGGGTGGTCGAGCACGAGTTGTGGCCGCAGCGGCGCGCGGCGGTGCTGGCCGAACTCGCCCAACATCGGGCGCCGGCTGCCGCCTCGTCCTCGCCTCGGGCGCGTACACTTCGGTGCTGGAGGCGTTTGCGCGCCGCATCGGCGACCGGGTTGAAATCCTCGGCACGCCGCTTGAGTTCATCAACGAGCGCGCCACCGGGCGCTTCGCCGGGCCGCTGTGTGTGGGCGGCGTGAAGGCCGAGCGCGCCAAGGCGCACGCCGGCAGCGCGACCATCGTCGCCGCCTACGGCGACACCGCCAGCGATGCCGAGATGCTGGCCCTCAGCCAACAACCCATCGCCGTCGCGCCGGATGCGGCCCTGACCACCCTCGCCGGACGGCGCGGCTGGCGAATCCTCCCAGGCTAAACCTGGCTGACGGCCAGCCCCGTCAGTGATGCGGCCCAAAAGCGGGCCGCTCCGTTCACGCCGTTTGCGCTCCCCGCGTCCTGGCGGTAAATTGAAGCGTGCCTCCGTTCACCGCCAACCTCATCGCCCTCGTCGCGCTGGCGCTCAGCCTCGCGCTCGCCGCGCGGCTGTGGAGTCGCTCACGCGCGCTGCCGGCTGGCTACCACGCCGAGCTGGCCTGGCTGCGCGCCGGGCTGTACTTCGGCGCGTGCTGGCTCGTGAGTTGGGCGGCCGGTGTGCTGCCGGCGCTGCTCGACAATCCCCTCGCCTTCCCCGACCAACTCGCCGACCCCGGTTGGCTGGCCTTCACCGCGTTGTGTATCACGGTCGAGATCGTCGGCTATTACGTGATCTGGCCGCGCGGCACGCTCACGCACGGGCGCGCCCTGCACTGGCCGAGCGTCATCGCCTTCGGACTCTTTTGGGGCGTGAGCGAAGGTCAACTCTTTCTCTCGGTCTGGGCGGTGGCCGAACGCTTCATCCCCTCGCGCGCCCTCGTTGCCGTCGTCACCTTCGGCGTGCTCGCGGCCTTCATCGGGTTGTGGCACGCGCTGGTCTGGGATATCCACGTCGCGCCCGAGCACAACATCGCCGAGTGGAATGCGCGCAAGGTGCTGTTCGCCCACATCCCCAACCTCGTGTGCACGCTGGCTTACCTCGCCGCGTACGGCAATGGCGGGATGTTCGTGCTCTTTCAAACGGTGGCCCTGCTCGGCTCGACGTACTTCATGCGCTTCCCGCCCTTCAGGACCAATACGCCGGCGGTCGTATAATCGCGCCGTGCCCGCCCTCGCTGAGTCTTCCGTCCTCTGCCCGGTGCTCATCGGCCGCGAGGCCTTCCTCGCCACGCTGACGCGCGCGCTCGATTCGGCCGCCGCGGCCGAGGGGCGCACCGTGTTGATCGCGGGCGAGGCCGGGGTGGGCAAGTCACGGCTGATCGCGGAACTCAAAACGGTTGCCCGCGCGCGCGGCTTCGAACTGCGCCAGGGCCAGTGCTTCGAGCCGGATCGCGCGTTACCCTTCGCGCCGCTGCTCGACCTGTTGCGCGGTTTCATCGCGACGCAGCCGCGCGCTGAAGCCGTCGCGGCGCTGCAACCCTTCGCCCCCGAACTCGTCAAGCTGCTGCCCGAGCTCGCCGCGCTCTTCTCGGCTGTGTCGCCGATGCCGCCACTCGAACCGGAGCAGGAGAAGCGGCGCTGGTTTCAGGCGCTGTCACAATTTCTCGTTGAAGCGCGCGGCAGAAGCGCAGCGCCGGCGGCGCGGCTGTTGATCATCGAAGACATTCACTGGTGCGATGACACCAGCCTCGACTTCCTCCTCAGCCTGGCGCGGCAGGTCGCCGCCCAACCCGTCTTGCTGTTGCTGACGTACCGCGACGACGAAGCGCACCCCGCGCTGCGCCACTTCCTCGCCGAGCTGGATCGCGCGCGGCTCGCCGCCGAAGTGACGCTCAACCGCCTGAGCCTCGACGAGGTCGAGGCGATGATCCGCGCCATCTTCGGGCAGGCCCAACCGGTGCGCGGCGAGTTCGTAAATGTCGTTCACGAATTCACGGACGGCAACCCGTTCTTCGTCGAGGAGACGCTGAAAGCGCTGGTGGCCTCGGGCGACATCTATCAACTCAACGGGGTGTGGACGCGCAAGCCGGTGACCGATCTGCACGTGCCGCGCAGCGTCCACGACGCGGTGGGCCGGCGAGCCACACAGCTCAGTGACGGTGCGCGCGAACTGCTCTCGCTGGCTGCCGTGGCCGGGCGGCGCTTTGATCTTGAATTGTTGCAGGCCGTGATCGGGCGCGCTGAGGCGGCGCTGCTGGCTGCGGTGAAGGAACTGCTGGCCGCGCAACTCGTGGTCGAGGAATCCGCCGACCGGTTCGCTTTCCGCCACGCGCTGACGCAGCAGGCCGTCGTGGCCGGGCTGCTGGCGCGCGAGCGCCGCGCGCTGCACCGGCGTCTGCTCGAAACGATGGAGCGGGTGTACGCGACGGAGGCCCATCTCGAATCACTTTCGCGCCACGCCTTCGAGGCCGAGCGGTGGGCAGCGGCGCTGGCTTATGCGCGCCGCGCCGGGCAGCGCGCGCAGAAGCTGTACACGCCGCGCGCCGCGCTCGAACACTACACCCGCGCGCTCGAGGCCGCGCAGAAACTTTCCGCGCCCGTGCCGCTCGATGTGCTGCGTGAGCGGGCGCAGATTTTTCAGACGCTGGGTGAATTTGACGCCGCCCGCGCCGACGGCGAGACGCTGCTGCCCGCCGCTCGCGAACGCGGCGACCGGCGGGTGGAATGGCAGGCGCTGATTGACCTGGGTTTCCTGTGGGTCTCGCGCGATTACGAGCGGGCCGGTGCCTGCTTCCGCGAGGCGCTGGCCCTCGCGCCTGCGCTTGACGACCCGGCCAGCGTGGCGGCCACCCTCAACCGCGTGGGCAACTGGCACGCCAATACCGAGCAGCCGCTCGAGGCCCTGCGCTACCATCACGAAGCCTTACGCATTTACGAATCGCTCGCCGACAAACCCGGCCTGGCAGCCACGCACGACCTGCTCGGCATCACCAACTACATCTTCAGCGACATCGTGCAGGCCGTCGCTCATTATCAAAAGGCCATCGCCCTCTTCCGCGAACTCAACGACCTCGGCGGGTTGACCTCCAGCCTCATCATCGTCTCGTCACGCGGGGCTGATTACCTCGGCAGCACGGCGGTGGTCTATCCCTCCACGCTGGAGGAACGGCTGCGCGACGGCACCGAGGCGCTGCGCCTTTCGCGCGACACCGGGCAACGCCCAGGCGAGGCGATGAGCCTGCTGTGGCTCGGCCTCAATCACGCCATCTCGGGCAGCTACGGCCCGGCGCTCAACTTCATCGGGCAGGGGCTGGCGATGGCGCAGGAGATGGAGCATCGCCACTTCATCACCGTTGGGCATTTACTCTTCGGCACGCTGTATCTCGATCTGCTCGCCGACGAGCGCGCACAACATCACCTCGCGCAAGCCCTCGACTTCGCGCGCGAAACCAATTCGCTGGTGTGGATGGGCGTGATCACGGGCAACCTCGCGCTGACGCATCTGCACACCGGCGCGGCGGACCGCGCGCGGGCCGTCCTGGCTGGGCACTTCACGCCCGCCATGCCCATAGTGTCGTTCGGCCAGCGGCAGATGTGGTGCGCGTACGCCGCACTGCGGCTGGCGGAGGGTGAGGCGGCGGAGGCGCTCGATATCGCCGGGCGGCTGATCCGCTCGGCGCCGAATGCCAGCGACGGGAAGGAATCGGCCATCCCCCGTTTGAATCTTTTGTGCGCGGAGGCCCTCAGCGCGCTGGGCCGTTACCGCGAGGCCGAGGCGGTGACGCAGGCCGCGCTTGCCGCCGCGCATCAATTGAACCTCGTCACCTGGCTGTGGCGGCTGCAAGTCGCCCGGGGGCGCAACGCGCTGGCGTGGGGCCGGCGCGACGAGGCCGCGCACAGCTTCGCCGCGGCGCGCGCCGTCTTCGAGCCGCTGGCCGCCGCCATCCCCGAGGTTGCCCTGCGCGAGAACTTCCTGCGCCAGGCCGCCGCGCCCATGGCCCGCGTGAGCGTCGAATCCCCGCGCCGCAAAGCCAAACAGCAGTACGGCGGCCTGACCGCCCGCGAGCGCGAGGTGGCCGCCCTCATCGCCCAGGGCAAGGCGAACAAGGAGATCGCCGAGGCGCTGACGCTCAGCGCGCGCACGGTGGAGGTGCACGTCACCAACATCCTCTCGAAGCTGAATTTCAGCAGCCGGGCACAGATCGCGGCCTGGGCGATGGCGACAAAGCTACCTCCTCCCATCGCCAAAGGCCGGCGCTAGGGGGAGGGGCGCAATTGCGCCGCACAAAACCTACGTGTTTTCCACGACGCCCGACCGGGCGTCTTTTCTTATCATTCCGGCATCAACCACAACCAAGGAAAACACGATGACGCTCAACCTGCTCACCCAACTCGCGCCCGGTGTGGCCCGCGCCGGCGAAGGCGAAAGCCTGAATGTCTTCGGCCACACGCTGACCTTCAAGCATCGCGCCGATGAGTTGAACGGCGTCGCCCTGCTGTGGGAGCTGAGTTCGCCGCCCGGCACGATGGTGCCGCCCCACATCCACGCGATCGAGGACGAGTTCATCTTCGTGGCCGAGGGTGAGCTGGAGGTGATGATCGGCGGCGAGACGCACACCGCCCGCGCCGGTGACCTGATTAAGATGCCGAGGGGCGTGCCGCACGGCATCTGGCAGAAAGGCGCGGCCACGACCAGAACGCTGTGGGCCGTCATCCCGGCGGGGAAGATGGAGTCGCTCTTCCACGCGCTGGGGGCGCTGCCCGCCAACGCGCCGCCCGACCCGGCCCGCGTCGGCCAGATCTTCGCCGAGCACGATTTGACTCTGCTGCCGCCGCCCGGCCTTTGAAAGAGGATTGAAGGAATGGAGAATCCTCCATTCCTCCAATGACCAATAACCGCTTGTCATTCACTCAAAAGGAGACACCGCATGTCCACCGAAGCCAACAAGGCCCTCGTCCGCCGCTACCGCGAGATTTACAACACCAACCAGCTCGACAAGCTGGGCGAGGTGCTGGCCGACAACTTCGTGCCGCACACGCTCTTCCCCGGCATGTCGCCCGGCCTCGAAACGTACAAACAGATTCACACAATGGCGAAGGCCAGCTTCCCCGACATCCACACGCAGACCGAAGACTTGATCGCCGAGGGCGACAAGGTGGTGGAGCGCTGGACGCAGACGATGACGCACACCGGCGCGCCGTTCATGGGCCTGCCGCCGAGCGGCAAGGCCGTGCGCGTCACCGGCATCAGCATCTATCGCCTCGCCAACGGCAGGATCGTCGAGCACTGGGCAGATATGGATTTCTTCGGGGTGATGGCGCAACTCGGGGCGATCGCCGCGCCGGGAGCGTAACCGCTTCGCGTGGGAGGCGGATTGACGCGGACGGCAACGTGGCGTGTCGATCCGCGTTCATCCGCGTCTCGGCAACCGATAGAGTCCGGCTCACTGACCGCCTTTACGCGAGGGCCTTCTCGAAGTAAACACTGTTCGGGTCAACTTGGTATTCCCCAAACGGTGGGCGGCGCTGAAAGCCAAAGCGCTCGTACAGGCCGATGGCCTCCGTCTGATGAATCCCCGTCTCCAGCCGTAGCACGCTCACCTGGCGCTCGCGGGCGTACCCGGCCAGATGATTGAGGATGGCCTTGCCCAGCCCCAGGCCGCGATACGCCGGGCGCACATACATCCGTTTGACTTCCGCGTACTCGACGCCGAACAGTTTGAGGCCGCCACACGCGGCGGGCCGGTCGTCGTGGCGCGCGACGAAGAAGACGACGCCCTCGCGCACGAGCTTGTCCACGCTAAAGGCGTGCCGGCTGTGCTGCGGATACGGCTTCTCGGCGAGATGCGCATCGAGTTCGGTGATGAGTTGCACGGCGTCGGCCGAGTCGGGGCGGACTTCTGTGATGGTGATGGGCATCGGTGGGCCTCAGATTATCTTCCGCGAGTCCTCGAACACCGGCTTGCCCTCGAGGAGGCGCTCCGGCGAGAGCAGCGAGAGGTCGAGCGCGGGCGGCCGGCGCAGGATGAGTTCGGCCAGGTAGCGCCCGACGGCGTGGCATTGCTGAAAGCCGTGCCCCGAAAAACCGTTGGCGAGATACAAGCCGCGCAGCCCCGGCCACTCGCCGAGGATGGCGTTGCCGTCGAAGGTGTTCATCTCGTACAGCCCCGCCCAGCCGCTCACAACCTTCAGCCGGTCGAAGGCAGGCAGGTGCTCGACGAGTTCGGGCCACAGCATTTCCTCAAAGGGCCCGCGCCCCCACGCAAAGTCGTCCTCGGTGATTGGATCGCCGGCCAGCGATTTGCCGCACATGAAGCGCCCCTCACCCTCGTGGATGACGTACAGCCCCGAGGGCAGGAACAGGGCCGGCAGGAGTCGCGCCGGGCGCGCGGCGGTTTCGATCACCGTGACCTGCCGTTTGACCGGGGCGACGGGCAACGCAACGCCCGCCGTGCGCGCGAGCCGCGCCGCCCACGGCCCCGCCGCGTTCACGACTGCGTTGGCGCGCAATACCTCCCCCGAACGTAAACGCGCCCCGGTGATGCGGCGCCCGTCGTGCAACAACTCAACCACCTCGGCCTCGATGAAGTGCGCGCCGAGCGCGACGGCCTTGCGTTTGTAGGCCAGCAACACGGCCAGCGGCGACATCGTCCCGTCGCGCGGGCCGAACGAGCCGCCGACGCAGCCGCCGCCGAAGAGCGGATAACGTTCCCGCACCGCGTCCGGCGTCAGCCATTCCACCTCACCGCCCAACTTGCGTTGCAGCGCCAGCCCCTGCGCGGCGGCCTCGCGGCCGGCCTCATCAATGATGAAGAGGTTGCCCTGCTGCCGGAAAGCGACCTCGGGCCGGTCGTCGCCAACGGCCATGTCGTCGGCGAAGGTCCGCAACACCTCAAGGCCGTACAGCGACATCAGGATGTTCTCTTTGAGATTGAACTGCACGCGGGTGTTGCCGTCGGAGAGCGTGGTCGAGGCGCGGGCGTACGTGGCGTCGCGCTCGACGATGGCGACGTTGAGGCGCGGGTCGAGCTTCAACAGATTGAAGGCGACGGCGCAGCCCATCACGCCGCCGCCGGCGAGGACGACATCGTAGGAAGTCATCGAAAGCGCCGTCATCGGGGGTGTGCTACGGCCTCCAGCTCGGGTCGCCGTTGAAGGCGGGTCGCTCGCCGCGCGTCAGTTGCGTCAGCCCGCCGGTGTTGAGGTTGAGGCGGTACAGGTCGTAGTTGCCGTCGCGGTTCGAGTCGAACAGCAAGTATTGGCCGTCGGGCGAATACTGCGGCGAACCGTTCTGCGCGCGGCTCTCGGTGAGGCGCTTCACCTCCTGTGTCGCCAGCGTCAATTCATACAGCTCGAAGTTGCCGCTGCGGTTGGAGGCAAAGACCAGGCGCGCGCCGTCCGGGCTCCACGCCGGGAACTTGTCCTGGCTCGCGCCGTCGGCCACCGGCTGCGGGTTGCTGCCGTCGCGGTTCATCACGAACAACCGGGTCACGCCCTCGGTCAGGCTCGCAAAGGCGATGCGCTCGCCATCCGGTGCGACGGCGGGCTGGCCCTCCTGCGCCAGGGGCGTGTTCGTCAACCGGCGCACTTCGCTGCCGTCGGGCCGCATCTCGTACAACTCGAAGTTGCCGTCGCGATCCGAGGCGAAGATGAGGTGCGCGCCGTCGGGCGTCCAGGCCGGCGCGTCGTCGCTGCGGTTCGATTGGGTGAGGTTGATCTGCCCCGAGCCATCGGCGTTCATCACAAAGATGTCGAGCAGGCCGTTGACCGGGACGACGTAGGCGAGCCGCGCGCCGTCGGGCGACCATGCCGGGCTGAGGCCGGCGGTGAGCGAGATGACCTCGGCGCCTTCGAGCACTTGAATGAACTTCTCGCCCGTCACCGGGCCGGAGTGAAAGGCGAGGCCACGCGCGCCGCCGAGGGGAGTCACTGCTGGGGAGGGTGTGACTTGCGCGGTGGCGCTGGGGAGCGGCGGCGCGGGGGAGAGGGTGATGGTGCTTGCGGCTGTGGCCCCGGTGGTCGCCGATGGAGCGGGCGTCGCGGCGCGGCTGGGCGCAGCCGCCGGCGTACTCGTCGCGGGCGTCAGTGCGCCGGCGGGCGCGACCCCAACGCGCAGCGGCACGGCGGCGAACTCGCTCGCCGGCGCAACGCCGAACGTGCAGGCGAGGGTGGCGAGGATGAGGGCGGCGAGAACGAGACGAGGCGCTGGCATTCGGGAATTGAAGCGGCGGTCACCTGCGTCTAGCGCGGGGCTTCTTCCACCGTGGCTACCTCGAGCAGGCGCGGCGCTGTCAGGCGGATCGCCGCCACCCACACCGCAATCGGGATGACGCTGAGCGCGGCCAGCCACATCACCAGCGCGCGCACATCGAGCGCGGCGCTATCCAGCGCCAGGCTCGTCAGCCAGATCGAAATCGCATACGCCAGCGTGAACGAGCCGAAATCAAATGCGAACACCCGCCCGAGGAATTGATTGGGCACCTTGCTTTGCAACAGCACGTCGCTGTACGTCCAATTGAGCGAGCCGCCTATGCCGCGCAACACATACCCGGCCAGCGCGATCTCAATCGTCGGGGCCGCGCCGATGATGGCCCAACTGAGGGCGATGGCGACATAGCCGGCGATGATGGCCCGCCGCAAATGGCGCGGGCTGTGGTCGTGCAAGCGATTGCCGACCAGCGGCCCGAGGATGGCGCCGAGCCCGAAGAAGCCAAACATCAGCCCGAGCGACGTCGCGCCCTCCTGCCCGAGCACGAACACGCGCGCCGCATACGCCGCCACCACCACATCCACACTGCCCACCTGCGCGAGCGCCTTCACCAGCGTCACCGCGCCCACGTCGGCGTGCCGACGGATGTAGCCCAGCCCGGCCACGAAATCGCTCCACCCGCTGGCCGAGGCGTGGGGGGCCACAAACGTCGCCGGCATGACGATGCGCCAGACCATCAGCGCCGAGGCCACAAAGCTCACGGCGTCGATGACGAGCGCGGCCTCGGGGCCGAACATCGCCGCCGTCACACCGCCCAACGCCGAGCCGAGCGCCGCCATCGCCGACCACGTCGTGCTCGCCAGCGTGTTGGCCGTCAGCAACTCCTCCGAGGCGACGAGGCTGGGCACGAGCGCGTTGCGCGCCGGCTCGAAGAAGGCCGAGACCACGAACTGCGCCACCGAGAGCACGTAGATCAACCACACCCGTTCGGGGCCATCCACAAACAAAAAGCCGAGCACGATGCCGGCCCGCAATAGATCGGTGACGATGAGGATGACTCGGCGCGGAAACCGGTCGGCGACCACGCCCGCAAACGGCCCGGCCAGAAACGGCGGCAGCGCCCGCGCGAGGAACAGCCCGCCGACCGCCAGGCTCGACTCCGTGTGCCGGTTGATGATGACGACGAGGGCCAGCGCGCTGAACCAATCCCCGGCCAGGCTGATGACCTGCGCCAGCCACAACTTGCGAAACTGCGGCCGGTCGCGGAGGAGGGCGAGATAAGAATGCATCGAGGGCAAAAAGTAGAAAGTCGCGAGTGTACTTTCTACTTTCCACTTTCTATGGGCACCGTTACCGTGAACGTCGTCCCGACGCCCAACTCCGACTGCACCGTGATCTCCCCGCCGTGCGCGCGGATGATCTGTTGCGCGATCGTCAGCCCGAGGCCCGAGCCTTCGACCGGGCGCGCCGGGCGCGCCGGGCGCGAAAGAGCTTCTCGAAGATGTACGGCACGTCGTCGGCGGGGATACCTTCGCCCGTGTCGCGCACCGAGCATAGCACCTGCCCGTCGCGCGTCTCGGCGTTCACCGTCACTGTGCCGCCGGCGGGCGTGTACTTCAGCGCATTGTCCACCAGATTTAAAATCACTTGCTTGAGTCGCGCGCGGTCGGCGCTCAGGCGCGGCAGGCCGGGGGCGAGCGTCAAATCCAGCGCCAGCCCGCGCTCCTCGGCCAGATCGCTCACCTGCAGGATCACTTCCTCGAGCAGCCCGGCGAAATTGACGGTGGATTTTTCCAGCCCGAACGACGGCGACTCGAGCCGCGCCAGCGTGAGGAGGTTGTCAACGAGTTGGGTCAATCGTTTGGCCTCGTCGGTGATGATGCGGCGCGAGGCCTGGAAGCCGGCGCGGTCATGGTCGTTGCCGAGCAGCGCCGCATCGTCGAGTTTGGCCGCGTGCCCCTGGATCACCGTGAGCGGCGTTTTCAATTCGTGGCTGACGTTTTGGATGAAGTTGCGATAGAAGGCCTGTTGGCGTTGCGCGGCGGCCATGTCTTCGAGCAGCACCAGCGTCTCGGCGGGGGCGAGCCGCACGGCGCGCACTTGATAGGCCTGTCCCTCCACCGCCGGGATGGTGCGGACGATGTTCTGCCCGCTGCGGCGCGAATCCGCCGCCACCGCCTTGAGTTCGAGGTTTTCGCGCCACTCGTCGGCGGCGGCGTTGTGCTGCACGAGCCGGTCGGCATTGAAGATGAGCGCCGGGTAGGGCAGGCTATCCACCAGCCGCTGCCGCTGCGCCCGCGTCTGCGCGCGGTGCCGCCACCCCATCGCAAGCGCCGTCGCGCCCATCAACACCATCAGCAGCGCGGCGAGTTCGACGGGGCCGAAGAAAACGACGTAGTCGAGCATCAACGTGTGACGGGCGATGGGTGACGAGCGCGTCCGCCAGCGCGGCAGGCCCTCGACACGGATCACTCCGCGTCGAACTTGTATCCCACTCCCCGCACGTTCACGATGAAGCGCGGGTCTTTCGGGTCCGGCTCGAGTTTTTGACGCAGCGACCACACGTGCTTTTCGAGCGTTTTGGTTTCGATGTCGCTGTCGCCGGGGATGTCGAACACGGCTTCGAGCAGCGCGGTGCGCCCGATGGGCCGGCCGGCGTTGGTCACCAGGTAGTTGAGCAGATCGAACTCGCGCGGGGTCAGATCCACCGCCGCCCAGCCGCTTTCGCTCTTGAGCGCCACCGTGCGCCGCACCGAGTCCACCCGCAGCCGCCCGCCGAACTCCTGCAACGGTCGCGGCAGCCGGGCCTTCACGCGCGCCATCAACTCGCGGATGTCGAAGGGTTTGCTCACGTAATCGCTCGCGCCCAGGCTGAAGCCGAGTTCGAGGTCGCTGATGCTATCGCGCACGGTGAGGAAGAGGATGGGCACGGTGTCGCCGGCGTCGCGGATTTTGCGGCATACCGCCAGCCCGTTCGGGTCGGGCATCTCGATGTCGAGGATGATCAGGGCGGGATGTTCGCTCTCCCACTGATACAGCGCCTCGGCGCCATCCGCTGCCGCGACGACGGTATAGCCTTCGCGTTCGAGCGCCGGCTGCACGAACGAGATGATGTTGGGGTTATCGTCGGCGACCAGGATTTTGAGCGACATGCCGGCATTATACAGAAAGCAGTGGGCAGAAGGCAGGCGGCTGCGTTGCGCCTGCTGGTTTCTGCCTACTGAACGGCGTTAGTCACCATCTCCTCGAACGTCCGGCCGCCGCTGCTCATCTTCGGATATATCGCGGCGCTGGAATAGGGATAGTAGCTGGGGAGGTTGAACGGCTCAGGGTCGCCGAAGCGCACGCTGCGGTCGTTACGGGTGTAGCCGCCTACCGCAAATTCATAGCCGAGGTCTTTGAGAATGTCGAAGGCCGCCGGGTTCACGGCATCGAACGGATAGCACAGACCGCGTACCGGTTGGCCGGTGTGTTGTTCGATAATGGCCTTCGAGCGGCCGGCGTCCATGTAAATCTGCTCGGGTGGCAGCGTGGTGTAATCCTGATGGTAGAGCGTATGCGATTCGATTGAGATCAGGCCCTCGCGCTGCCACTCGATGAGGGCAGGCCAGCATGTGGTCGCGCCGTCACAGGTTTCATCCACCTTGCTCGCCAGCACGAAGAACAGCCCATGGAAGCCGTGACGCCGGAGGGTGGGGATGACGACGTTGCTATAGTCATCGAACCTGGATTCGCCCACGTCGAAGCGCAGCACCACACTCCTGGCCGGCGGCAGATAGCGCCCGTACACAAAATCCACCAACTGCGCCGCCGTAAGCGGAGTGTAGCCGTTGTCGGCCAGCCATTGCATCTGGCTCGCCCACCACTCGGGCGTCATCGTCACTGCTTCGCCCATCGCAAAGGTGGAGTAGTGATACTCGATGATGGGCACGCGTGTGGCGCGGGGGATGGAAACGCGCGGCTCGACGAACTCCATCGCGACGGGCCACGCGCTGGCACGCGGCGCCGTATCCCGTTTGACGACGGGCTGCGCGGCGGCGGCGGCCACGCGTTCGCGCGCCGCGACCCGCCGCCCGGCGGTCACCGTTGCCGCCTCGGCGGGCGGCGTCGCTCCGGGGGCCGCGGTGGTCGCGATCAAAATGAAGATGGCGATGATGAAGAGGCAGAACAGGATGAAGAAGTAGATCGAACTGACAATGCGCTGAAACATAGCGGCCTCCGATTGATTGGTGACATCAGTGTCGGAGGCCGCGTTTACCCGCAGGTCTGCGCGGGGTTACGGATGGGTCACGGTTTTGGTAACTGCGGGGTAACTTTCAGCGAAGGCGAGCAGCGGAGGAGCGGATGCTGGCGCGGATTGAATCCGCGCCGGGCGCACGCGATGAAGCGATCTCCCTCCGGCGCAGGTTGCGGTCGAATCACGAGGACCGTAACCGCGCGCCGATTTTCAGCGGAGGCAACGGTGGCCGGCGGCGGAGGGGGGGCGGGCCGTCAGGGCATCGCTTGCGCCAGGGCCGTGCCGACCGCGCCGAGCACGAACACCGCCAACACGAACAGGCCGATCACTTTGCGAAACATGGTCACCTCCACTTGCGCATGAGAACGATGGATGCCGCGAAGACGCAGCGCCGATCACATCCGTTCCGGCCCGGGGATGACAGGTTGATAACACAACCCGGGCCGCCGGCTCAAGCACCCGGGTGTCAAACAAAACGCCCGCCAGGTTTGGCAACCCGGCGGGCATTGAGGTGTTCAAGTCGGCCCGTAAGCCGCGTTCTGTTTTAGGCGATCATCTCTCTCGTCCCACACATCGCTGCGGGGATCAGTGCAGCCTACCCGAGTCTCAAATGGGACGGGCCGCCCCTCGACTCTGCTTGGCCTTGCTCCCGGCGGGGGTTGCCTGGCCGCACGCGTTGCCGCGCACGCCGGTGGGCTCTTACCCCACCGTTTCACCCTCACTGCTTGCGCAGGAATGCCCTTCTCTGTGGCCCTGTTCCAGCGGGTCACCCCGCTCCGGGAATTACCCGACGCCGTGCCCTGCGGAGCGCGGACTTTCCTCAGCCCACCGCGTCTGGCGGCGGGCCGCGATCACCCGGCCGGCTTGAACACCGGCCTCACTATAACACGGGCGCCACATCCTTTGATACACTGCCGCCCGTATCCCGGCTGCGCCCTTTCTGGCCCTATGGCGTGCTGCTGCTGTTCGCCCTCCTCGCCGCTGCCCGGGGCCGGAGGTCGTTGGGCTGCCAGAACTTATCGAGCACGAGCGCGCCACGGCCACCATCGGGACGACGGCCAAGGGTGAGTTTCTGCCCCGTACCGTCGCCTATCTCCCCGAGGACGCCTCGCTCGCCGACGCCATCCTGCGCGGTGAGGCACCGGCGCGGCTGCGCGTGGTCGCGGGTGAGGCGGAGCCTGGCGAGGCGCACTCGAATGATCCACTGGATTTGGACTACGGCATCGTCGCGCGTACGCGGGCGACGCTGGAGTATGGCCAATTCCTCTACCCCGGTTGGCAGGTCACGGCGAACGGCCAACCCGTCGCGGTGCGCCCGGCGGCGGGCACGGGTCTCATCACCTTCGACCTGCCGGCGGGGACGCACGCGTTGCGCATCACCTTCGGCTCGACGCCCCTGCGAACCGCGGCGAGCCTCATCTCGCCTGTCGCCGTTCTCGCGCTGGTCGCCCTTGCCATCCGCCGTCGCACGGCATCGCCGGAAACTCCGCCGCCCGCCGAAAGGGTGTGGGATTTGGGCGCGCCGGCCATCGGGCTGCTCGTGCTCAAACTCGCCGTCGTCGCTCGCGTGCCCAATCCACTGCGCCACACGCGCTTCGATGGCGTGAGCGTGGCCGGCGTGCAGACTCCGCTTCGTGTTGACTTCGCCGGCGGTTATCGGATGTATGGCTACGACCTCGCGGCGCGCAACTTACCCGCCGATGGCAGTGTGGACGTGGCGCTGTATGCGAGCAAACGCGAGCCGAACCTCCGCGAGGTCATGCCGATGTTAATGCTGCACGGTGAATTGATCTTCAGCAAGCGGGCCGCCGGGCGCCACGCTGCGACGGGCGAGGTGGTACAGGCGATCCGTGAACGATTGAGCGGGTGAAGCCGCACCAAACCGACAGCCCCGGCGAAGACTCGCCGGGGCTGTTTTTGTTGTGCGTTCGGCGCGCTCACTCAGGCCGGGTGGGGGTCGCGGCGAGGGCGTCTTTCACAGTATCGAAAATGGGCAGCACGGTGTCGAGCAGAGTCAGACGCAGCGCAGTGCGGGCCTGCGCCCCGGCCGCGGCCAGGTTGAGGCTGCCGCCCTTCTGCCGCATCGTCTTCAGCCCGGAGATGAGGGCCGACATGCCGGCGGAATCGAGGAAGGAAACCTGGCTCATCTCGACGGTGATGTGGTGCGCGCCGGCGGCGGCTTGTTCGCGGAAGGCCTGCTTGACGCGGTCGCAGGTCTCACCATCCAACCGGCCTTCGATGTGGAGCACCAGCGCGCCGGGTTCGACGCGGGTAACGCTGAGATTCATGTCAATCACACCAACACGTTGAGCAACTTCCGTGCCGGAGATTATACTCCGCGCTGGTTGTTCTCCCGCCAGAGCTTTCACGCCGACTTTACTCGCCGCGCCAAACGCCAGTAATTGCGGATCCCGTCGCGCCGCTCATACTCCACTTCATCCATCACCTCCCGGATGAGGTGTAACCCGTAGCCACTTTCCGGCAGATCGCCCGCCTCCAGGCGCAGCGCCTCGCGCAGGTTGGTGTTGCGGGCCGGCATCCGCGCCGGGTCAAACGGCCGCCCGCTGTCGAGCGTCTCCAGCACCAGATAGTCGGCGTGACGGGTGAACAGCCCGTAGATGCGCCCCGTATCGGCCGAACTGTACGCGTGACGCAGGATATTCGAGACGTGCTCGGTGATGGCAAGGCCAAGCTCATGCCGCCACGTATCCAGCCCCGCCTCGCCCGCCCACGGGCTGAGCGTGGCCTGCAGCGCCGGGTCAATGTGTTTCAGTTGAGTCACATCCGCCGCCAGCACGAACCCCCGGGCCGCGATCTCCGGCTGAGGTTGGGCGCGCTTCAAAACCAGCAGCGTCAAATCGTCGCCGACCGCCTGCGGGCCGCGATGGGCGTCAATGGCCTGCAGGATCATCTGCACGGCCACCGCCGGCGGGGCGGCATGCGCCAGGGCCATCGCTTCCTCCAGCCCGGCCCAGCCAAACAGCCTGCCCGACGGGCCGAGCGCCTCGGTCACGCCATCGCTGTAGCACACCAACACATCCTCCGGCCTGAGGGCGAAGCTGCGCTCGACGTTTTCCGATTCGGGGAAGAGGCCGAGGGGCAGCGCGGTGCTCGGCAGTTCGAAGGCACGGCGGGTCGCGGCCTGCCAGTGGCAGGTGGCCGTGTGCCCGGCGCTGGCGTAGGTGAGCGTGTGCGTCACCGGTTCCAGCCGGGCGACGAGCGCGGTGGCGAACATATCGAGCTTGGTGAAATCTGGCTCAAGCGTGGTGTTGGCCCGCGCAATGGCCTCGCCCGGCGAACGGCCGGCCAGCACCTGCCCGCGCAACTCCGCGCGGATGAGGGAGGTCAGCATCGCCGCCGGGATGCCCTTGCCGGCCACATCGCCCAGCAGCAGCGCCAGCGCGCCGTCGCCCGACTCCACCACATCGTAAAAGTCGCCGCCCACCTGCGACGCCGGCACCACCACCCCGGCCAGTTCATAGCCGGCCGGTCGCGGGAGTCGCGCCGGGATCAGGCTGGATTGAATCTGCGCCGCAATCTCCAACTCGTGTTGCAGACGGACGTTGCTGGCGAGTTGTTTTTGCAGCGCGATGTTGTCGAGCACGGTGCCGATCTGCTCGGCCAGGCTGTCGGCCAGTTGGCGTTCGTGGGCGCGGAAGCCGGCCGCCAGTTGCGAGCCGAGCATGCCGATGATGGCCTCGCCCGCCGTCGTCAATGGCACCCGGGCGCCGAGGAAGTTGGGCTGCTGATCGTTGGCGACGAACACGGCCGTGTGCTCGAGTTGCGCGAAGTAGCGCCGGATCAATTCGTCGTCGAGCGGCGAGGCCGAGCGGTACACCGCCCGCGTCGAGTCGCGGTATGCCAGGAAGGCGTTGTCACAGCGAAAGACTCCGCAGGCCAGCGTGCTCAGTTTCTCGGCGACTTCCTCGATGGAGGCTTTGAAGGAGTTGACCTTGAGGACTTCGTACAGAAAGGCGAGCTGATTCCACGCCGCCAGCACTTCGTCGCCGAGGCTGTCGGCTGTTTTGCGTTCGCCCAGCGACGCCGACACCAGCCGCCCGCACAACGACAGCCAGCTGATGAGCTGGATCTCGTCGGCGGCCTCTGGGGCGACCGGCACGCTCAGCCAACCCAGCGACTCGCCATCATGTTCGAGCGGGGTGCGCCAGCGGGAGTGGGGGGCTGGGGCCTCGGGCGGGGTGTATTCGAGCGGCGCGCCGGTGAGGGCCTGCCACTGCGGCTGAATCCGCTCGAGCAGTTCCGGCATCATCGTCGGTCGGCGAGCGCCGCGCGGATGGTGGCGACGAACTCGCCCTGGGCAAACGGCTTGAGGACGCAGGCCGCGGCGCCCATCCGGCGCGCCGCCTCCACATGCGCCTGCTGCCCGGCGGCGGTGACGACGATGACGGGGATGCCCGCGAGCAGCGGCGACGATTTGAGCGTGGCCAGCAGTTCCAGCCCCGACATCTCCGGCATCATCAGGTCGGCGATGATGAGGTCGGGCCGGTCGGCCTGAATCGCCTCCAGGGCGCGCCAACCGTTGACGGCCATCGTCAGGCGGTGACGATCTTTGCGGAGCGCCAACTCGATCAGTCGGCGAACCCCGGCGTCGTCATCGGCGATCACGATATGGGCGGGCAAAGCGACCTCTCGCCAGGCACGCAAAGCCCGCCAGGCTGCAAATCACATTGCGCGCCTGACGTGCTTTGCGAGGGACTACTTCCTCGGAGCGGAGCGCGGGCGGAAATGCAGATAGACTGACAGCACGAAATAGTACACGGGATAGAGCAACGACAGTTGCAGCACCAGCGGGTTGGGTTGCTCAAAGGTCAGGGCCAGCCACGCCGCCATCGCTCCCCACACCAGGCCGCCGGCCACGGTGACCGGCCTCCAGAACCTGGTCTTCGAAGGATAGATGTACCGGATCGGCACGAAGACCAGCACGGCCAGCGCGAACAACAGCAGACCATTGACGGCGACGGGCCACTGTAAGAGAAAGAGATAAAAGACGACGACGTTCCAATACGACGGGAAGCCGGTGAAGAATCCGTCATCGGTCTTGGCCCAATCCTGACAGAAGCCGAAGGCTGAGGCCAGCAGCACCAGGCCCAGCACCGGCGTCCACGGGGCGGCGACGAGTTTGTACTCGTAGGCGAAGAACATCGGGATGAAGACGTAGGTCAGGTAATCGGTGATGTCGTCGAGCTTGCGCCCATCGAAGGTCGGTGTCCAGCGCGAGACATCCCACGCCCGCGCCAGCGCGCCATCGGTCGAATCGATGAAGATCGCCAGCGCCAGAAAGATGAAGACCTCGCGCGGGCGATTGTCGGTGATGGCGATGAGGGCGACGAAGGCGGCGATGTTGCCAAGCGACGTATACAGATGCACCGCCCACGCCCGCAGCGTGCGCAGCCGATGACGGCCGGTGTGAGCGCCCGTGAGTTGCATCAACCACCTCCATGCACAGAATGTGCCAGAGTATCGCGCTGAATGAGGGGCGCGTCAACGCCGGGCGATGGCCGATGTATACTCGCGCCCATCCAACCCGCAGGAGATGAGGATGACCGGCCTTGACGTGCGCGCCCCGCTGACCCCGGAGTTCGACGAAGTGCTCGCGCCCGCCGCGCTGGCCTTTGTGGCCAGGTTGCAGCGCGCGTTCAATCCGCGCCGCCGCGAACTGTTACGCCGCCGCGCCGAACGGCAGGCCGCCATCGCCGCCGGGCAGTTGCCCGACTTTCTGGCCGAGACCCGCCCCATCCGCGACGGCGGCTGGCGCATCGCCCCCCTCCCCGCCGACCTGCAGAAGCGGCACGTCGAAATCACCGGCCCGACCGACTGCAAGCTGCTCATCAACGCCCTCAACTCCGGCGCGGATGTGTTCATGGCCGATTTCGAGGACGCCAACTCGCCGACGTGGGCGAACATGATTCAGGGCCAGCTCAACCTGAGCGCCGCCATCGACCGCACGTTGACGCTCGCCACCCCGGAGAAAACGTACCGATTGAACGAGTCGGTCGCGGTGCTGCTCGTGCGCCCGCGCGGCTGGCACCTCGTCGAGAAGCATGTGTGGGTGGATGGGGAGCCGGTCTCCGGTTCGCTCTTCGATTTCGGTCTGTACTTCTTCCACAATGCGCGCCGCTTGCTGGCGCAGGGCAGCGGGCCGTACTTCTATCTGCCCAAGCTGGAAAGCCACCTCGAAGCGCGGCTGTGGAACGAGGTCTTCAACCTCGCGCAGGCTGAGCTCGGCCTGCCACGCGGCACGATCAAGGCCACCGTGTTGATCGAAACCATCCTGGCGGCCTTCGAGATGGACGAGATATTGTACGAGCTGCGCGAGCACATCGCCGGGTTGAACGCCGGTCGCTGGGATTACGTATTCAGTTGCATCAAGAAGTTCGGCGCACAACCGGGCGTGATCTTCCCCGACCGCGCGCAGGTGACGATGACGGCGCCCTTCATGCGGGCATACACCGAACTGCTCGTGCGCACCTGCCACAGGCGCGGCGCGCACGCCATCGGCGGCATGGCGGCCTTCA
>CAZSNP010000044.1:0-40097 GCA_964608265.1 uncultured Anaerolineales bacterium
CTCCCTCTCCCAGCGGGAGAGGGCCGGGGTGAGGGCGAAAACCCGGCGCGGGCTGAGCGCTCGCCCTCATCCCCCGACCCCGTAAGCGCAGCGACTCTCCCACTGGGAGAAGTGGAGCCGGCACACGTGACTTGGAGCGGCCTTCCAATGACACGATCCACTCCCTCTCCTAGCGGGAGAGGGCCGGGGTGAGGGCGAAAATCTGGCGTGGGCTTTGCGCTCGCCCTCATCCCCCGACCCCGTAAGCGCAGCGACTCTCCCGCTGGGAGAAGGGGAGTCGGAGCGGCCATCCGATGACGTGATCCACTCCCTCTCCCAGCGGGAGAGGGCCGGGGTGAGGGCGAAATCCCGGCGCGGGCTTCGCGCTCGCCCCGGTCCGTAGGTTTGATGCCATCGGCCAATTTGATCAACGATGACAGAGACCTGGCTTCAGAGGCCGTCAGCGGCTGGGCAGACCGCGTCGGTCTCTGCCTGATAACTCGTGTGCGCGCACGCTCGTCAACAGCTCGGGAGCGATCAGCCCGGCGTAGTAAAATCACGTCGCATGTTCAGGCTGAAATGCGCGGCAAGTTTGTTGGCGTGGCTGGCTGCGCTCACGGCGGTCACGCCGCCGGGTTTGTGCCCATGCTGGCTGTTCGGTGACGTGGATACCGTGCATGTCCATCCGGCCAGCGACGAGCACCGGCCGCACAGCCACGCCTATCTCCTCGAGATCTTCAACGCCCATCTTCCGGCCACGCTCCCGAGCGTCGTTTCGTCGGCGGCGCTGATCGCGCTGTTGCTGGCGAGCGCGCTGACCTTCCGGTCCGCTCGGGTAGCTGCGCGCGGCCGGCCCGAATGGTTCAGCCCGGTCGAATTGCCGCCACCTCGCGCCGGCGCTTGATCGTTGAACAGGCCCCTTTACTTTTCAACGGAGGACAACATGTCATGCATGTTTGCGCGACTCGCCGCGTTCTGCCTGTTGGCGGGCGCGCTGCTGTGGGCGTTGCCCGCCCGGGCACATACCGAAATCACCCTGGGGGATTACACGGTCGAATACGGCTGGGTCACCGAGCCGCCCATCGCCGGGCAGGCCAACGCCATTGAGCTGCAATTCTCGAAGGCCGAGCACTCGCACGAGTCCGGCGCGGACGAACACGCGGCGGTGGATGTTTCGGCTCTCACGGTGGAGATCGCCTACGGCGGCGAGGTCACGGCGCTTAGCCTGCAACCCGTCGCCGATAAACCCGGCACCTTCACCGCCGCGTTCACCCCGGCGCGCCCCGGCAAACACACCCTGCGCTTCAGCGGCACGCTCGGTGGCGTCGCTGTGAGCGCCGAGGTCGAGCCGGAGGAAGTGGAACCGGCGGACGAGGCTTCAGCAAGTTCGTTCCCGTGGGCGGCGGTGATCGGCGTGGGCGTTGTCATCGCGCTCGGCGCGGCCTTCGTTGTGCTGCGCCGCCGGGCATAGCTCGCCCGAACCACCGCCGCCCGTTTTGAGATGAGTAAATCTCGCGGTCTGATTGCGTTGGTGGCGCTCGTCGTCAGCGCGGCGTGGTCGCTGCCCGTCTTCGCCCACGCCGCGCTGCTGGCCGCGACGCCGCCGGCGAATGCCAGCCTCGAGACCGCGCCCGCACAAATCGAATTGCTATTCACCGAACCGCTTGAGCCTTCCTTCAGCTCGATCACAGTCCTCAACTCCGAGGGCGCTCAGGTCGATAGCGGCGATGTGCGCGTGGATCCGGCGCAACCGGCGCGGCTGACGGTGTCGCTGCGCTCGCTGCCCGATGGCGTGTACACCGTCTCGTGGAAGGCGCTCTCCACCGCCGATGGCCACATCACCACCGGCTCCTATCCCTTCTCGGTCGGCGCGGTGGAGGCGGGCGCCCTCGCCGAGGCCGGCGGGGTGAGCCGGGCCACCCGCATCTCGCTCCTCGAAATCGTCGCCAGGTGGTTGAGCTATCTCGCACTGGCCGCTCTAACTGGTGGCACGCTCTTCATCCTGGCTGTGTGGACTCCGGCTGCGGCGGCATTGGCTTCACCCGATTGGCGGCGACCGGCGGCGATCGCCCTCGGCACGTTCGCCGTGGCCAGCGCGCTCTCGGCGCTCACCCAGGCCGGGCAGGCCTCGGGCGCGGAGATGGCGCCGCCGTGGAGCCCGGTGCTTGGCACGCTGCTCTCGAACACCCGCTACGGTGCGCTGTGGCTCGCGCGGCTGAGTTTGCTCTTGGCGTTGACGGCCCTGTTGCTGCGCGCGCAAATCGGCCCCCCCCAACGCTGGCTGGCGTTGGGCCTGTGCGCGCTCGCTCTGCTGACCATCAGCCTCGGCAGCCACGCGGCCGCCGAACCCGACCCAGCCTTGCCCGTGCTGGTGGATTGGGTTCACCTCGGCGCGGCCTCGGTGTGGGTGGGGGGATTGAGTCACTTTCTGCTGGCGCTGTGGTCGCTGCGCGGCGCGCGTCCCGACGGCCTGCGGGCGGTCGTCGCCGGCCTCATCCGGCGCTTCTCGGCGGTCGCGTTGATGAGCGTGGGCGTACTCGCGCTCACCGGCGTGTACTCCGCCGCGGTGCAACTCGGCGCGTGGCCGGCGCTGACGAGCACCGTCTACGGCCAGGCGCTGCTCGTCAAACTCCTCATCGCCCTGCCGATGGTCGGCCTCGGCGCGTTCAATCTGCTCGTCGTCAGTCGCGCGATGGCCCGACCGGGCGCGGCCGGGCTGATCACGCGCTTCCAGCGCGCGGTCACGGGAGAGGTGGGTTTGAGCGTCGCGCTGCTGTTGAGCGTCGGCGTGCTCACGGCCATCCCGCCGGCCAACAGCAACGCGCAGCCGCCCATGCTCTCGGCCACGCGGTCGGTGGATGATTTGTCGGTGACGATGGAGGTCGCGCCGGGCCGCATCGGCGTCAACGACTTCAGGGTGATGGTGGCGAGCAACGGCGCGCCGCTGGCCGACGCGCGCGAGGTCGAAGTGCAGTTCACCCCCGAGTCGGGCAAGTTGCCGCCCAACAAATCTGTGTTCCCGTCACAGGGCGAGGGGCGTTACGGCGTGCGCGGCTCGTACTTCAGCCTGCCCGATCGCTGGCAAGTGCGGGTGGCGGTGCGCCGCGCCGGCCGGTTCGACACGTACGCCCAGTTCAACTTCGACGTCGGCACAGCCTCCGCGCCGGTGCGATGGGGGTTGATGTGTGCCGTGTTGCTGGCGCTGGCGGCGGTCGCTTTCGTGTGGATGATGCGGGCGCTCGGGGGCGAGCTGCGCGGGATGCGGGCGCTGCCGGCGATCGGCCTGCTCGCCGCGGCGGCGTTCGTCACCCTCCGCCCGCCCACCACGGAAATTGCCGGCCCCGTCAACCCCATCCCGCCGAACGAGGCCTCGATCAGCGCGGGCCAACAACTCTATCTCGCCAACTGCCTCCCCTGCCACGGCCTGAGCGGCAAGGGCGATGGGCCGGTCGGCATCACCCTCAACCCGCGCCCGTCGGATTTATCGCAGCACGCCGTGCCCGGCGTCCACACCGACGGCCAACTTTACGAATGGATCACCTACGGCTACCCTGGCTCGGTGATGCCGGCCTTCAAAGCCAAGCTGTCGGATGAGCAGAGGTGGCATCTGGTCAACTATCTGCGGGAAGGACTCCGGACAACCCGCTAAACATACTCCGAGCTGCGCGCCAGACATGCCTAACTTGCCACGGTTGTCTCGAATTGGGTTCATACATTCATGTCGGGCTGGCAATCGCATTGATATAGATCGGAGGTTCGGTTTCGTTCGTGGCGCGCCGCTCAGTGTACTCTTTCTGCTGAACCTTTTCCCCAAGCATGTAGGTGTTCGCGATACTCAAGGAGCTACTTACTGGCAAGGATTGAATTGGAAAGGGCACCTCCAATCCGTCGTGGAGCAAAGACTCTATATAATCAGTTATGGCCAACCGTACATCGTTGATGGCCTCTTTCTCGGTGTCACCATGACCGACGCATCCCTGAAGCTCACTTACCGTTGCCAAAAAAACCGGTCTACCTTCGGTTGTTTCATCCATCACTACACGAATTCTATAGGGTTGTTTGGCCAGCTCCTCGGCATGAGTTCTGTGAGTCTCAGGCATTGTCGCCTCCAAGGTGCGATTGATCCAATTCTAACACTCGATCTACCAGTTTGACCGCCATACTAACATAGGTCTTAAGTACGTCGTTGTGGCGCGGGAGAGTAGCTCTGAGATGTTTGTAAACGCGGTGGACAAAGATGTCATGATTCGCCCCATGACGAATCTCGAAACCAAAGCCTTCGTAAAGCGCCTCGAGGTCTCGCCGTTTCCAGTTGGACTTGGAACGGCGCATAGCTTCAAGCAAATTCTCCGCAGCCGTGGGCATCGGCGGCTCACTTTATCTTCTCGGGGATGGGTCAATTCGCTTTACAGTGAGAAGGACATCACCCAAATGGTCGCCGTCCATCATGGCGATGAAAGAATACGCCCCTTCTTTGGGTAGAACTATGTCGTCGAGGCGCAGAATTACATTGGTGTCAGGTTTGACCCCTTCCTTGTTGCGCTGGATTTGCACGGGCCCGTCAATCAATAAGATAGCGTGACCCTCGTCATCATGTAACTCTAAGTGAAATGTCTTCTCTTGGTCTGTCTCGCCGAATTCTGGGCTAATAATCGCAACCACGTACATGGATGTGTGGCGTGCAGGAAATTTGACGGCATTGATTACGTTGAACACACCCATGATATTGACTTTATTGTCTTGGGTGATGTTAGCGTAATCTGCGACAAGCAAGGTTCGCAATTTCATATGACCCTTCTCTTGATGCGAGGCTCATCGACTCGATCGTGGGTATCACAAGTATACGTCATGTCACACGAGTATGTGCGTAAGCAATCGTTTGAACTATTACTTCGATATCTTGGCTTGCCTGGTTCCGCACTGAGTGCTAATGGGTTCCAACATAAGCCCGCTTCGCAATACTCGTGTTGATCACCCGAGAGTATTCACGGCAACCACTCGAGCGAGCCGCTGGCGTTGGTCAGCGGAAGGATCGTCCGCAGGTCGCTACCGTCGGGCCGCATCACGGAAATCCCCCCCGCGCTGATGAAGGCCATGTGTTGACCGTCGGGCGAGAAATCTCCGTACAAGCCAACGTCGAATATGCTGGTCAATTTTTCGGCCCGGCCGCCGCCCACCGGGATGCGCCACCAATCCGAGGGCACGTTGTGCGCCTCGGCGACGCGCGCGCCGGTCAGCCAATCGAAGAGCGCCCGCGCCGGAGGTGTTGACGCGCCGCCCGCGCTGACCGCGCTGAACAGCACGTATTGCCCATCGGGCGAGAACAGCGGCGAATCGACCGCGATGAATCGTTCCGGCGTCAGCAACTGCAACGCGTTGCCGCCATCGGCCTCCGCCACCCACAACCCGTTGGCGAACGTCGCCGGATCCACCGACACATACACCATCCGCTCCCCATCCTCCGACAGGCGCGGCCAAAAAGCGTTGATGACGACGGTCTCCGGCTGGCCCGCCGGGTGCGCCACGCGCTCGATGTCATAGCGGATGTCGAATTGCCCCGGCTGGCTGCCCGCCGCCACGATCCGCCGCAAGCGCGAGTAATAGAGGTAGCGCCCATCCGCCGACCAGGTAGGCGTGAAGAGGGATTCGCGCGGGTCGGGCCGCTCGAGGTAAGGCTGCGGGGTCGCGCCGCCAGTGGGCAGGCGATACAGGTCGGTGTACCCGAATTGAATCTCACCCTCGCCCGGCGGCGGCGCATAGGCGATGATGACGGTGCCCCCATCGGGCGAGGCGGCGACTGAGGCGGCCCAGGAATCCTGCGATTGTGTTTTGAACAGTTGAGTCGAGTTGCCCGTGGCCAGGTCGAGTTGCCACACGCCCTGCTGGGTGAGCGTATACAGCAAGCGCCCGGTGAGTGCGGTGGATGAAGCCGGCGTGGCCGTGGGCGCCAGCGGCGTGATGGCGGGGGTGGCGTCGCTCAGTTCGACCGAGCACGCCGTCAACACGAGCAACGCTGTACAGACAATCGATCGCAACATGGCCGGATTGTACCCGTGGAAAAAAGAAACCCTCTACGAAGACCGTAGAGGGTCGTTTGGTCGGGGCGAGAGGATTTGAACCTCCGACCCCTTGCACCCCATGCAAGTGCGCTAGCCGGGCTGCGCCACGCCCCGATCCATTCGCGTTCAGTGGGCAACGCGACCGGCATTATATCAGCGCGTCAGGGCTTTATCAAACGCAACAGCGCCTCGGGCCGGCGGCGAAACTCATCCAGCGAGCGTTGGCCGAGGCTGAGCGCTTCGAGCGTCTGGGTCAGCGCGCGATTGACCGGCGTGGGGATGCCGCAGGTCTGGCCGTGCCGCACGACCGCGCCGTGCAGCCAGTTCACCTCGGTGCGTGTGTGCCCACGGTGCAGATCAATGTGGAACGATGGCATTTTGTTGCCGCGCCCGGAGGCGACGCCGCGCGCGAGCAATGGTCGCGCCAGCCACGCCGGCAATTGCGCCCCGAGCGCCAACGCCCGCACCGGCGTGCCGGGCAAATCCACCACACCGATGCGCTGCGCCCGCATCACAGCCAGACATTCGCGCAGCATCGCCTGTTCGACCGCGAAGAGAGGCGCATGGCGATAGACGTCAGCCACCGGCAGGTCGAGGATGGCCGAGGTGGCGTTGCCGACGAGGTTGGTCAGCAGCTTCGACCATTTCATCGAGGCCGCCGAGGCAAAGGCGCCGGCCCTCAATCCGCAGGCGTTGAAGTCGGTGACGAGGCCGGGGCCGAGGGGGTGCGTGGCGGCGACGCCGATCCCTCGTTTGCGCTCAACGGTGATGTGGCCGGGCGCTGCCCTGCTCACCGCCGTCGTCACCGTGCCCGCGATGACGCGCTCGACATCGAAGGCCTGCGCCAGTGCGGCCTCATTGTCCACGCCATTCTGCAGACACAGCAGCGGGGGCGGCGCGGCGGTGACGGTTCGCAAGGCCTCCAGCGCGGCGGCGGTGTCGTTCGATTTGAGCGCGAACAGAATCACATCCGGCTGCGCGGCAAGCGCGGCCTCAAGCGAATCGGTGATCGCGGGCGAGTCGAGGACTTCGATCGCTCCATCGGGTTGGGTGAGGTGCAGGCCGGTGGCGCGCAGCGCGCGGGCGGTGGCCGGGCGTGCGTAGAACGTCACCGCGTGGCCGTGCAGCGCGAGGCTGCCGCCGACGTAGCCCCCGATCGCGCCCGCGCCGAAGACGAGGCACTTCATCGCCGCTTCCTGGCCGGGCGGCGTTTGCGGGCGGCGGGCTTTTTGCGCGCCGGCCGTTTCGGGGCCGGCTTGCGGCGCGGCTTCTTTGGTTTGGGCCGGGTCGAATTCGACAACTCCTCGCACAGCCTGCCCTGCCCGCGCGTGGCCAGGGCTTTGACGACGAGCGTCGCTACCCCGGCGGCGGCGACGGCATCGAGCTTGAAGTCTCTGACCAGCATCGGCACGATCAACGCCACCCCGGCCTCCACGCTGCGCCGCAGAGCTTTGCTGGCGGCCGACCGCGATTTGCCCGCCTCGTCACACAGGAACTCATACAGCGCCGGCTTGACGCCGTCGCCAAACCGGTCGAGCAAAACGGTCAGGTCGTCGCGCAAATCCCCGGCGGCGCTGCCGGGCGAGGCGATGAAATCGGTCAGTTCGCCCACCAGAGCTTCGAACTGATCGGGCACGATCCAATTGAGGAGGCTGCTCATCGCGCCGGCCTTGCGTGGCATGGCGTCACTCCAATCTTGACCCGATGAAGCCGCGCGCCCCGCGTGCAAACTCAACCGCCGGCATCGGGCGCCTGCCGGCCGGCTGCACATCTTCGAGCAGCAATCCATCGCGGCTGCAGACCACCGCCGGGCCGGAGGGTGTTTCGATGACGCGGCCCGGCTCCCCGCGCACACCGGTCACCGACGCGCGCAACACCCTGACCGGCTGCCCGTTCCACACCGCGAACGCTCCGGGCCACGGCGTGAAGGCCCGCACGCGCCGCTCCAATTCCACGGCAGGCCGCGCGAAATCCAAATGCCCATCGGCCTTCTTGAGTTGCGGCGCGTATGTCGCGAGCGATTCGTCCTGTGGCTCCGCGATATACGCTCCGGCGAGGTAGCCGGGCAGGGTTTCGATGAGGAGCGCCGCCCCGACAGCGGCGAGCCGCGCCGTGAGGGTGGCCCCGGTGTCGTCGGGCCGGATGGCCTCGGCGCGCCGCGCCAGCATCGCGCCGGTATCGAGGCCGGCCTCCATCTGCATGATCGTGACGCCGGTCTCGCTATCACCCTCGGCGATCGCGGCGGCGATGGGCGCGGCCCCGCGCCAACGCGGCAACAGCGAGGCGTGAACGTTGAGGCAGCCGTGAGGCGGGAGGGCAAGCACGTCGGGCTTAAGGAGTTGGCCGAAGGCGGCCACGACGATGAGCTCGGGTCGCCAGGCCTGCAACGGCTCGAAGGCCTGCGGGTCGCGGAGTCGCGGCGGCTGAATGATCGGCACACCGCGTTCCTGCGCCAGCACCTTCACCGGCGAGGGCACGATGGCTTGTCCGCGACCGGCGGGCCGGTCGGGTTGGGTGACCACGCCGACGACGAGGGCATGTTCGCACAACGCGCGCAGGCTGGGCACGGCGAAGTCGGGCGTGCCCATGAAGACGACGCGGGTTGTGCTCAGCGCGGGCATTGCGCGCGATTTTAGCACGGGGGTGGGTTTGCACGTTCGGGTGAATGGCTTACAATTGCGCTTGAACCCATTTGTTTCACAAAGGAGACCTGCAATGTCAGACCAACCCGTGGACAGCGCCGCATCCGGCGAGGTGACCCAGGATGACAAACTGTGGGCGATGCTGGCCTATGTTGTGCCGGCCATCGTGGCCCTCGTGTTGCTGTTCTGGGCGGAGAAGAAGAGCCGGCCCTTCATCCGCAGCCATACGGCGCAGGCGCTGGCGCTCGGCGTGTTGTTCCTGGTGAGCACGGCGTTGATTACGGGCGTCGTCGGTTGCTGCACGACCCCCGTCATCTACATCTACATGGTGTATTGCGGGATTCAGGCCTACGGGGGCAAGACCGTGACCGTCCCGGTGCTCACCGACTTCATCAAGAATCAGGGTTGGGCGTAGTCGCGCACGCGATCACACAAGAAGCTCGCTATCCGGCGGGCTTCTTTTGTTGTGGGCCACGCCGCAACCGAGGTTGGCCGGGCTGCGTAAAGCCTTGCGGGAGCATTGAATGACAGACTATCCATCACCCCCCTCGAATACACCCCTGATGCCCGGCCCGGTTCCGCTGTCCGAGTCGGATGAGCGCACCTGGGCGATGGTCTCGCACCTGAGCGTGTTGGTCAATCTCGTCACCGGCGCGCTCGGGCCGATCATCCCGCTCATTATCTATTTCGTCTTCAAAGACCGCTCACGGTACGTGGCCTACCACAGCCTGCAGAGCTTCCTCATGCAATTGATCGTGTGGGTTGGCGGCGGCACGCTGACGGGGCTGGCGTGGGCGGTGACCGTGCCGCTGGTCTTCCTGGCGGTCGGCCTGTTGTGCATCCCGTTCGCCCTCCTCATCACGGCGCTGCCCTTCCTCGCGCTGATCTACGGCGTGTGGGGCGCGGTCGAAACAAGTCAGGGCAAAGACTTCAAGTATTGGCTCATCGGCGATTGGGTGCGCGGGCTGCTCTCGGCCTGACGCTCACGGCTTCCGCCCGGCCCCATCTCGCGCTAAACTTGCGGGCATGTCCCCTCGGCCCGCCAAACGCTGGATCGTTGCGCCGCCCCTGACCGAGGCCGCGCACTCCGAACTGTCAGCCTATCCCCCCGTCATCGCCCAATTGCTGTTTACGCGCGGCCACGCCACCGCCGAGGCGGCGCGCGTCTTCCTCGCCGGCGAACGCACCCACGCTGATGATCCGCTGCAATTGCAGGGCATGGGCGAAGCGGTGGAGCGCATCCGGCGGGCGATTGCGGCGCGCGAGGCCGTTGTCGTCTACGGCGATTACGATTCGGATGGGGTGACGGCGACGGCGCTGCTGGTGCAAACCCTCAGCGCGCTGGGCGCCGAGGTGCGGGCCTACATCCCCCACCGCGAAGATGAGGGCTACGGGCTGAACCACGAGGCGCTCCAGGCGCTCAAAGCCGAGGGGGCCGGCCTCGTCATCACCGTGGACTGCGGCATCCGCTCGCTCGACGAGGCCGAGACGGCGCGGGCGGCCGGCCTTGACCTCATCATCACCGATCATCACACGCCCGGCGAGGCGCTGCCCCCGGCGCTGGCCGTCATCAACCAGAAACGCGCCGACGATCTCTATCCCGAAAAGAATCTGTGCGGCGCCGGCATCGCCTTCAAGCTGGCGCAGGCGCTGATTCGGGGTTTGCCCAATCCGCCGCTCGCGGCCAGCGATGTGCTCGACCTGGTCGCCATCGGCACCGTCGCCGACCTGGTGCCGCTGACCGGCGAGAACCGCTGGCTGGTGCGCAACGGGCTCAATATCATCAACCGGCCAAGGCGGGAGGGGCTGAAGTCCTTGCTCGCGGCGGCGCGCCTGACCCCGGGCAAGGTTGATGCCGGCCACCTCGGCTTTGCGCTCGGCCCGCGCCTCAACGCCGCCGGGCGTTTGGATTCGGCGCTGGCGGCGTATGAGTTGTTGACGACGACGGATGTGTTTCGCGCCAGCCAGTTGGCCCAGCAGCTCGAAGCGCAGAACCGCGAGCGGCAGGCGCTCACCCGCGAGACGCAGCTGCGCGCGCGCGAGATCGCCCTGGCCGCCAAACCCGACTCGTTGCTGCTCTTCGCCGCGCACGAGGACTTCCGGCACGGCGTGGTGGGGCTGGCGGCGGCCCGGCTGACCGAGGAGTTCTATCGCCCGGCCGTCGTCGCGCGCAAGGAGCCGGGGCACACGCGCGGCTCGGCGCGCAGCATCCGCGAGTTTCACATCACGCAGGCGTTCGATGCCTGCAAAGAGTTGTTGATCAAACACGGCGGCCACGCCGCGGCGGCGGGCTTCACCACGCCCACCGCCAACGTCGCCGAACTGGCCGAGCGATTGACCGCCATCGCCGAGCGCGAGCTGGCGGGCATGGATTTGCGCCCGGCGGTGCGGGTGGATGCCGAGGTCGCGCTGGCGGAGCTGAACGGCGAGCTGGCCCTTCAACTGGCGCAGTTCGAGCCGTGCGGCTACGGCAACCCGGCGCCGGTGCTCGCGGCGCGCGGCGTGCGCGTCTCCGAGGCGCGGCCGGTGGGCGGCGACAACCAACATCTCAAACTGGCGGTGACCGACGGACGGGTGACGCTGGATGCGATTGCGTTCAACCAGGGCGAATGGTTCGGTCACCTGCCGGCCCGGATCGACCTGGCCTTCACGTTTGAAACGAACGAGTGGAACGGCAGCCGGCGTTTGCAGTTGAATGTGAAGGATTTGCGCGCCGGCGAATAGCCCTCGCGCTACGCCTCGACCCGCTCCTGGCGCGCCTGCGTCAACTCCTGCACCGTGTTGCGCAGCCGGCCCGAGAGCACGCGGATGATGCCCCGCGCCACCTCCACCCGATCGGACATCAACTCATACAACGCCTCCTGATCGAGCCGCAACAGCAGCGTATCCTCGAGCGCCGTCACCGAGGCCAGGCGCGGCTCGAGATCCAACACCGCCATCTCGCCGACGATGGTGCGCGGGCCGAGGGTGTTGACGGTGTGATCACCGTCGTGCACGCGGACGCGCCCCTGCACGATGAGATACAGGCTGCGGCCCGGCTCGCCTTTGGTGAACAGACACTGCCCGCCGGCTAGCTCCACTTCCTCGAGCAGCCGCGCCACCTCCGCCAGCACGCTCGGCGGCGTCTCGGCGAAGATGCTGACCGATTTGAGGATGATGACTTTCTCGATCAACGAGAGCATATGGCCTCCGTGCACGGCATGGTATTGGGCGCGATAGAGTCTCGGCTCGGCCTGCGCCAGCGCCCACAGCGCCATCTCGCGCAGCAACGGGTTGGCGCCGGAGTGGGGCAACCGCGCGAGCGCGGCCGCGTCGAGGTCCGGCGTCTGGGTGAGGGTGTACAGCGCGCAGGTGCGCACCCACGGCGAATACAGCCCGGCGCTGCTGGTCACAATTTCATACAGGCGCTGGTCGGGGCTGGCGCGCACCGGCGCGAACAGCGCGCTCAGCTTCGTCTGCCGCTCCGCCGGGGCGACGCTCTCCATCAGCGCCAGCACCGGCGCCCTGAGGCGCTGCGGCAACAATGCCTCGAGCACTTCGAGCGCGTAGGCATGCCGCTCCGGTGTCCCGTTCCACAGGTTGTCGCGCACCCGCATGACGGCCTCGCCATCGAAGAGCAGGGCCAGCAGCATGAAGACGCGATCACGCCGGCGGCCCACCGCCTCGAGCAGGGCCGGGTCGAGGCGGAAGGGATGGCCGGCCGGGATGTCGCGCAAGCGCGGGGAGACGTCGCCGAGCGCGGTGAGCAGCCGGGCCGCCTCGCCCACCTCGGTGAGGACGGCCTGTTCGAGCGCGGGCCTCTCGCCCTCGCCCGCGCGATAGCGGCGTTGGGTGAGGGCGTGCAGGGCGTGATGGCGCCGGTCGCCATCGGCGGATTTGAGTTGGTCGGTGAGGATGGCCGTCGCGGCTGCGCCCGGCCGGCGACTGACGACGGCGATGAGCCGGGCCGTGACCTCGCGCGGTTGGGCGTCGGAATCGAGCGCGGCGGCCAGGCCGGGCAGCGCGGCCTCGCCCGCGAGGGCGAGCGCGCGCGACGCGGCGGCGCGGGTGGCCGGCTCCTCCATCGCTGACAGCGCCATCGCGAGCAATACGGGCTGGGCCATGTGCCCGGCCGCTTCGAGCGCCGCGCGGCGAACCTCCACCTTGTCATCGCGCAGCAATTTGACGAGCGGCTGTTGCAGGCTCGGCGCGCGCACTTCGCCGATGACGTGCGCCGCCGCCAGCCGGTCGGAAGCCAGGCCGGAGTCGAGCAGTTGATGCAGACGCGCACCCGCGACCAGGACGCTATCGAGCTGGCCGTGTTTGAGCAGGCCGACGAGCGCGCCGACGCGCACCGGTTCGCGTTCGTCGTCGAGCAGCGCCGTGAGGGCGGCATCCGCCCCGCTCAGCGCCGCCAGCACGCGCACCAGCGCGCCGCGCGTCAGCGGGTCGGTTTCGATCTCCAACTGCGCGCGCACTGCGCCGGCCAGCGTCGCCAGCGACAACCGTTCGATGCGAGCGGCGGCCTCGCGGCGCACTTCGACGGCGGCGTGGCTGAGCGCGAGCTGCAACCCCTCGGTCAGCGCGGGATGCCCCATCTCTTCGAGCGTGTCGAGCGCGTACACCAGCGCGCCCGGATAGGGGCTGCGGAGACTCTGGCGCAACAGCGCGAGGCTGGCGCGCTCCGGCGGCGTGAAGGCGCTGTTGCCGAAGCGGCGCTGCGTGAGGGCATTCTTCAGCGCGCCGACGTAGCGGTTCGCCACGATCCACGTCAGCGCCAGCACCATGGCCAGCATCGCCAAGAGCACCGCCGTCAATTGCATCACGCCGAAGGCCAGCACGCTCATGCCGACCAACGCCAGGCCCACTGCGCCCTGCGCCAGCGGCTGGCCGATGGTCTCCACCATCGTCTGCGCCCACATTCGCGTGCGCGGCGGCAGCGGTTGATACAGCCCGATCAGGCCGGATTTGTACACCGTCTCGCGCACCACCCAATCGAACAGGTTGTTGACGCTGGCCAGCGCGAACAGCAGCGCGGCGGCCATGGGGAGAAGCCCGCTGACGAGCATCGCCCCGGTGACGGCGAAGGTCAACACCGGCAGCAACAACAACCCGACGCGCAGGCCAAAGCGGCTGATGATGGGGCCGACGAGGAACAAATTGCTCAACAGCGTCAGCCCGTACACCCCGGCCCAGAACGGCCCGAGGAAATCGGCCAGTGCCGCCTCGCTGGTGAAGGCCTGATCCACCAGGGTGTAAAAGATGTTGTCGATGAAATAGAACGAAGCGAACGACAGCGCGGCCAGCGCAACGATGACGGGGACGTAGCCGCGCGGGGCGGGGCGCGGGGTGGCAGCCGCCTCGCGCGCGGAGGCCTCCGGCGCGAGGGTGAGGCGATCGCGGAAACGGCCGGTGATGACGACGATGAGGCCGAGGGCCGCGGCGAAGCTGACGGCGGCGATGAGCAGCAGGCTGCGCATGCCGAAGGCGCCGACGAGGAAGGGCAGCGCCAGCCCGCCGAGCACCGCCGCCACCACATCACCGGCGTTGATGAAGCCGAACAGCCGCTTGCCCTGGCGCACGTTGAACAATCGCCCGGCCAGCGGCCACAGCGCCAGGCCCGTCATCGCCCAGACCACTTCATAGAACACCGCCACCCCGAAGCTCGGCCAGGGGCTGTTCAACAGCAACGCACCGCCAAACAGCAGCAGGGCTCCGAGCAACAGCCCGCCGACGTTGACGATGAGCAACGCCCGCAGGCCGAGGCGAGCCTCGAGCCACGCATAGGCCAGACCGAGGAGCGGAACCGTCAGCCCGGCGACGAGGTAGACGTAGGGCAGGCCCGCCGCGCCGAAGCTGAGGAGCAGCAACGCGCTGCCGGCCGTTTGGAACATCAAGCGCGCCAGCCCGAGGCAAAACGCCTCGGCGAACAACAGCGCCACCGGCCCGCGTTCGGCGGCGCTGAATTGCAATGTGTCTCGGAATCTCTGAGCCAGCATGTGCGCTGCCATTGTACCGGCGGCCGTGACCTGCCGACATTAACGGAGTGAGTGGGCCTCTTTCGTGAAGTGTGGCACAATCGCGCCCATGCCACCCGCCATCCAGCAGAACATTACGTTCGTGTACACCCGCGATCTGGGCCGCAGCGCCGGCTTCTACGAACGCAGCCTCGGCCTGCGCCTCGCGCGTGATCAGGGCCATTGTCGCATCTATCATCTCAGCGGCAATAGCTACCTGGGCGTCTGCGATGCGCCGCAGCGGCCGGTGGTGAGCGAGGGCGTCGTGGTCACCCTCGTCACCGACGATGTGGATGGGTGGTGCGCCCACCTGCGCGCGCACGGCGTGCCGCTCGAGAAGGAGCCGGCGGATAACCCGCCGTATCGCATCTACAACGCCTTCCTGCGTGACCCGAACGGGTATTTGATCGAGATCCAAAGATTCTGGGAGCCGTTACAGTGAGAGGCTGGCACCGCGGGTTGATCCTCCTCCTGGCCGCGGCGCTGCTGCTGCCGAACGCCGCCGCCGCGCAGAGTAAGCCGCAACTCGATGTGCGCTTCGGCGCGGTCGAGGCGTGGATGGCGCCCAGGGAGGCCGCCGCCCTCAAGGTCGGCTGGGATCGGTTGTTGATTGACTGGCATCTTTATCAACCCACCTCGCCCGAGGATTGGACCCCGCCGCCCGCCGACGAGCAGCGCGTGAACGAAGCCGTCGCTGCCGGGCGAGAGATGGTGATGCTGCTGCGCGGCACGCCGCCGTGGGCGACCGACGGCCCGCCGTATGCCAGCCCGCCGCGCGGCCTGCTGCTCGACCCGGATAACCCCGGCAACCTGTGGGCGACCTTCATCCGCAAATTGGTCAAGCACTACGAGGGCCGCGTCAGCCGTTTCATCATCTGGAACGAACCGGATATCGCCAGGGACGAATACGGCGCGCAGTTTTACGGCACCATTCAGGAATACTATCGGATGGTGAAGGTCGCCTACCTCGTCGCCAGGCAGACGAACCCGAACGCCAAGATCCACCTCGCCGGGCTGACGTACTGGCACGACGTGGTCTTTGGCCGTCGCCCGTTCCTGCGGCGTTACCTCGAACTGGTGAGCAACGACCCGACGGCGCGCGACAACAACTTCTATTTCGACGTTGCTACGTTGCACATTTACTTCCGCACCGAGACCGTCCTCGAACTCGTCACCCTGCATCGCCAGATTTTGCAGGAGTTCGGCCTGAGCGACCATGCGCTGTGGTTGAACGAGACGAATGCCGCGCCGGCGGATGACCCACAGGTGCCGTGGGAGAACGCCTTCTTCAAACTGACGATGGAGGAGCAGGCGGCCTTCATTGTGCAGTCGTTCGCGCTGGCGCTGGCTGCCGGCGCCGAGCGGGCCAGCGTGTACAAGCTGGCCGAGATCAACCCCATCATCCCCGGCGCGGATTACAACGGCCTCTACCGGCCAGACGGCTCGGCGCGTCCGGCGGTCGAAGCGTTCCGCACCATCACCACCCACTTCGCCGGTCTGCGCGCGGCGACCTATGTGCAGCGTCCATCGCATTACATCGTCGCGCTGCAACGCGACGGCTGGGTGACGCGCGTGGCCTGGGCGCGGGCCAGGCAATCGGCGTCGCTACGGCTTGAGCCGACCCCCGGCGCGACCTCGGTGACGCTGTTCGACCATTTCGGCAAGCGCCGCGCCATGCAGTGGGATCGGGATCGCAACTACAAGTTGACGCTGCCCGCCGCGCTGTGCGCCGACCCGAACTTCGGCTGTGTGGTTAGTGGCGCGCCGCTGCTCATCGTCGAGAAAATCCGCCGGTAGAGATGGCCCGACAAAGCGAGACGACCCGCCGGATGGTCGCGATGCAATCCGGGTAAAATCAACGCATGGCCCTCGAACCCCAACTGCCCAAAATCCGCAACGCGCGCACGCAGGCCGTCATCGCGCGGGAGACGTTTTGGCAGATCACTGTGCCGATTGCGGCGGCCGTCATCGTCGTCGCCGCGCTGGTCGTGCTCGTCATCATGAGCACGGTCGTACCGGTGCGTACCGGCGCCGTGGCCGATGTCTCGCTGATATTCATGATCATGCTCTACGGCGGGGCGGGGTTGCTGATCCTGCTCGTTTTTGTCGCGCTGTGTGTCGCGGCGTGGTACGGCCTGCGCGAGTTGCCGTTCCTCTTCAAACGCGCGCAAGACTTTCTGTGGATCGTGGCGATGAACGCCAGGACCGCGACCCGGCAGGTGGATAGCCGTGTCGTGGAAGTCCACCTTTCGCTGGCCGCCCTCGATAGTCTGTACGAGAGCTTCATGGAACTGGTGCGACCCCGGCGCAGGTAGCGCTGCCCCGTCTGCCTGCGCCCCGCCGCTGCACGCCGGCGGGGTTTTGTTTTGCCTATTGACAGCCGGGCGTTCCGGCGTATCATGGCGCGTGAATGAACGCTCGTTCATTTTTTTGAGAGCGCCCCATGCCCGCCAGACGCCGCGCCGCACCCAAAGGTCTTTCACCCGCCACCAGCCTGCCCAGCCGGGGTGAGGTCACCCGCGCTGCCCTTCTCGAAGCTGCACACAAGCGCTTCCTCAAGCAGGGCTTCCACGGCACCAGCATGCGCGAAATCGCCGACGAGGCCGGGGTCGCCGTCGGCGGCATCTACAACCACTTCGCCACCAAGGAAGACATCTTCGCCGCCGTGCTCGACGCCTTCCATCCCTATCACGTGTTGCTGCCCGCCCTCGAAGGGACGCAGGGCGATACGGTGGAGGCGTTCGTCCGCGACGCCGCCCACCGCGTGCGCGACGGCGTGGCCGGCTCCGAGGCGCGGCTGCTGCCGCTCATCTTCATGGAACTGCTGGAGTTTCAGGGGCGGCACCTCAAGCAACTCGCCGATACCATGCTGCCGCCGTTCTTCGGATTCGTCCAGCGCTTCGCCACGCTGCCCGGCCCGTTGCGCCGCTCCGTGCCGCTGCCGATTCTGTTGCGGACGTTCATGTGCCTCATCGTTGGCTACTTGATGACTGAGTTGCTTTTGCGCCAAAGCAAATTCGCCAGGAAGTTCAACCTGAGCGCCGAGCAGTGGTTCGATGGGGTGGTGGATATCTATCTGCACGGCATCCTGGATGAAGGGACGGTGTGATGTTCAACTCGCGGCTAATTTCGCTCGTTCGCAAGGAATTCATCCAGATCTCGCGCGACCCGCGGACGCTCGCCCTCGTGCTCGTCATGCCCGTGATGCAGTTGTTTTTGCTCGGCTATGCGGCCACCAACGATGTGCGCAACGTCGCGCTGGTCGTCTTCGATCAGGATAAATCGCCGGCGTCACGCGCGCTGCTGGAGGCGTACCGCGCCGCCGACTACTTTCGCCTCACCTACGACGTCGCCGCCGAGGCGGAACTGCGCCGGTTGATTGACGCGGGGGGCGCGCGGGCCGGCGTCATCATCCCGCCCGATTACGGCCGGCGACTGGCGGCCAACGGCTCGGCGCAGGTGGCCTTTGTGCTCGATGGCAGCGACCCGACGGTGGCCTCCACCGCGCTGGCGGCGGCGCGCTTCATCGGCCAGGCCCACGGCACCGAAATCCTCGAACAGCGGCTGGCCGCCCGGGGCGCGCCGGCAGCCCTGGAGCCGCCCGTCGAGGTGCGCACTCAAATCTGGTACAACCCCGATCTCGTCAATGCCTACTTCATGGTGCCCGGCGTCATCGGCATGATTCTGTACGCCATCACGTCCATCCTCACCGCCAACGCCATCGTGCGCGAACGCGAGCGCGGCACCATCGAGCAGTTGATCGTCACGCCGATCCGCTCGATGGAACTGATCGTCGGCAAGCTGCTCCCGTATGTGGTGCTGGCGTTGATCAACGCGGTCGAGGTGTTGGCCATTGGCGCGTGGTGGTTCAAAGTGCCGGTGCGCGGCGATTTCCTGCTCATCATGGGCGTGTCCACGCTCTTCCTCATGTCCAGCCTCGGCATCGGCCTGCTGGCCTCGACCATCGCCAATACGCAGCAGGAGGCCATGCTGACGGTGTGGATGACGCTCTTGCCCAGCATCTTCCTCTCCGGTTTCTTCTTCCCACTGGAGGCTATGCCGCAGGTCTTGCAGTGGATCTCGTATGTGTTTCCGCTGCGCTATTACCTGTTCATCATCCGCTCGCTGTTGCTCAAGGGCGTCGGCTTCGCCGAGATACAGGGGCAGGTGCTGGCGCTCGCCATCTTTGGCGCCGTCATCCTCGGCGGTGCGGCGTTGCGATTCAGGAAAAGGCTCGACTAACGCAGACGGGGAGCAGTGGCGCAGGGAAAAGTGGAGGCCCGCCCTCGCACCCCCCGCATCCCTGCCCCCCTCTCAAGGAGTAACACAGTATGCACCCTAATCCCCGCCGCATCATCCCGATCGTGCTTGTGCTCGCTGTGGCCGCCGTCGGCGTGTGGTACTTCACCCGTCCCTCGGCTGCGCAAAATGGTTCGCTGGTTGCCTCCGGCACCATCGAGGCCACGCAGATTCGCATCAGCCCCGAGGTGGGTGGGCGCATCCAGGCCATCAACGCTGCCGAGGGCGAGACGGTGCAAGCGGGCGCAGCGCTGGTCACGTTGGATGACACGTTACTGCGATCACAGCGGGCGCAGGCGGAGGCCGGCTTGAAGGCCGCTCGGGCCGCTGCGCAGGCCGCCGCTGCCGCGCACGACGCAGCCCGGGCCAATTACGATCTGCTGCGCGCCGGGCCGTCGGCGGAACAGCTCGCCGTGGCGCAAACGGTAGTGGATCGTGCGCAGATCGCGGTGGACGCGGCGCAGGATGCCTATGACGCCCTCACCGAATTAGCCCGCGACACGACGCAGGGCAAGCAACTCAAGACCCAGCTCGATACGGCGCAGGCCACGCTTGACAATGCCAGGGCCCAATTCGAGTTGACGCAGGCGGGCGCGCGGCCCCAACAACTCGAAGCGGCCGAGGCGCAAGTGGCGGCCACGCAAGCCCAGGCCGACGCCGCTGCGGCGCAGGCAGAAGCAGCCGAGGCGGCCCGGGGCGTCCTCGACGCGCAGCTCGCCAAATTGTCCATCGCTGCTCCGGCGGACGGGACAGTGCTGGCGCGCACCAGCGAGCCGGGCGAGTTCGCAGCGCCCGGCGCGACGTTGCTCATCCTCGCCGATCTGAGTCGCCTGACGATCACGGTGTTTGTGCCCGAAGACCGCTACGGGCAGATCAGCCTCGGACAATCGGCAACGGTGGCCGTGGATTCGTTTCCCGGCCAGACCTTCACGGCCACCGTCACCCACATCGCCGATCAGGCCGAATTCACGCCGCGCAACGTGCAGACCGCCGATGGCCGCAAGACCACGGTCTTTGCGATTGAACTGAGCATCGGGAATCCGGACGGCCGGCTCAAGCCCGGCATGCCGGCGGATGTGAGCTTTGGGAAATGAGGGAAACGACAGAAAGGAAGGAAACGGCGATGAGGCTCTTTAGCCCGGGGTTATTGCTGCAATTGGAAGGCGCCGTTGTCTTGCTGTTGGCGCTATTCGGATATTGGATGACGCAGGGCAACTGGTGGCTGTTTGCGCTGCTCATCCTTGCGCCCGACCTTTCGATGCTCGGCTACCTCGGCGGGCCGCGGGTGGGTTCGGCGACCTACAATGTGTTGCACCATTATCTTCTGCCGGCCGTTTTGCTCGCGGCGAGCGTGCCCGCCTTCAGCCCCGGGATGATGCACGTCGCCCTGATCTGGTTCGCCCACATCGGCGGCGACCGATTGCTGGGTTACGGCCTGAAGTATCCGACCGCGTTCAAAGACACGCACCTTCAACGACTATAGCCCTCATTCGTCAGTCATGTCCGTTTTGATCGAAGCCGTTGACCTGCGCAAATCCTTCGGCCCCACGCGCGCCGTTGACGGCGTGTCGGTGCGCGTCAACGCCGGCGAGGCGTACGGCCTGGTCGGGCCGGATGGGGCGGGGAAGACGACGACGATGCGGCTGCTCGTCGGCGCGCTGCGGCCGGAGACGGGCAGTGTCCGAATCAACAACTTCGACCTCGCCCGCCAGACCGAGCAGGCCCGCGCCCACATCGGCTACCTCGCGCAACGCTTCAGCCTGTACGGCGACCTGACCGTCATCGAAAACCTGCGCTTCTTCGGCGAGGTGCGCGGCGTGGTCAATCAACATTTCGGCCGGCGCGCCCAAGATTTGCTCGACTTCGTCGGCCTGGCTGACTTCACGGAGCGCCGCGCCGAGCAACTCTCCGGGGGGATGAAGCAAAAGCTGGGCCTGGCCTGCGCCCTCATCCACGAACCGAAGGTGCTGCTGCTCGACGAGCCGACCGGCGGCGTAGACCCGGTGACACGGCAGGATTTCTGGCAACTGATTATTCGATTGCTGACGCAGGGCGTGGCCGTCATCGTCAGCACCCCGTATATGGATGAGGCCGCGCGCTGCAATCGCGTCGGCTTCATGCACGGCGGGCGGATTCTGGTGGAGGGCGCGCCGCGTGCGCTGACGGCGCAGATGCAGGGCCGCGTGCTCGAACTCGCCGCCCATCCGAAGGATATTGCCAAAGCCATCGCCCAGGCCGATGCGGAGGTGGAGGATGTGCTGGCCTTCGGCGACCGCTTCCATCTGCGGGTGACGGCGTCCGCCGGGCCGCTGGCGCGTCTGCCCGTTGCGCTCGCCGCCGCCCGCATCAACGTCGAACGCCTCCGCCCGGTCGCGCCGTCGCTGGAGGATGTGTTCATTTCGTTGCTGAGCAAAGCGTGATTTGGATTTCAGATTTTAGATGGCAGATCTGAGATTTGTCGGTCATTGCCAGCGTTCGTTCAAGGATGAAACCATGAACCGCGAACAGATGAAACAGCGCACGAAGGATTTTGCCAAGGCGGTGATTGTGTTTTGTCGAGACATGCCGCGCACTGAGGAAAGCATGCTGATTCGCAAACAACTTTTTCGCAGCGGCACGTCGGTGGGTGCGAACTATCGCGCGGCCTGCCGAGGCCGTTCGAAGGCGGACTTCATCGCCAAGCTCGGTATCGTCCTCGAAGAAGCGGACGAGTCACTCTATTGGCTTGAAATTCTTACCGAGACTGAGGTTGTGAAGCGGGAACCCGCCGCCCCGTTGCTCAAGGAAGCAAATGAGCTTGTCGCTATCTTTGTCGCCAGCCTGAACACCGCGCGCGGCGATCAATCATAGCCGTGGCCCTGGGCGGAGTAAATCTGCAATCTGCAATCTGCAATCTAAAATCTGCAATGCCCGAACCCATCATCGCCGTTCACGACCTCACCAAACGCTTTGGCGATTTCATTGCCGTGGATGGCGTGAGCTTCGACGTGCAACGCGGCGAGGTGCTCGGCTACCTCGGCCCGAATGGCAGCGGTAAGACGACGACGATGCGAATGTTGCTCGGGCTGCTGCAACCGACCGCGGGCGGCGCGACCGTGTTTGGCTACGATATCACCCGCGAGGCCGAGCGCATCCGCCCGCTGGTCGGCTACATGAGCCAGCGCTTCGCCCTGTACGAAGACCTGACCGTGCGCGAGAACCTCGAGTTCTATGGCGGCGTGTACGGCCTGCGGTCGGCCCAGCGCGCGGCGCGTGTGCCCGAGGTGATGGAGTTGATCGGGTTGCGCGAACGCGAGCGGGAACTGGGCGGTGCGCTCGCCGGCGGATGGCGGCAGCGGCTCGCCCTCGGCATCGCGCTCGTGCATCAACCGCAACTCCTCTTTCTCGATGAGCCGACCTCCGGCGTGGACCCCGAGGCCCGGCGCGCGTTCTGGGATCTGATCTACACGCTGGCCGAGGCGGGCACGACTGTTTTCGTGAGCACACATTATATGGATGAGGCCGAGCATTGCGGGCGGCTGGGCATCATGAACGGCGGTCGTTTGCTCGCCCTCGACTCGCCGAGCCGCTTGAAGCAATCGGTGGTGCAGGGCGAGGTGTGGAACGTGACCGCGCAGCCCCTCATCGCCGCGCTCGAAACGCTGGAGCGCTTGCCGGGTGTCAACCGTGCCGGCCTGCTCGGCGACCATCTGCACGTCATCACCGAACCGGGTACGCACACCGCCCGCACGCTCGCTGCCGCGCTCAGCGCCTTCGCGGTAGTGAGTGTTGATCCGGCGGAGGTGACGCTGGAGGATGTGTTCACCGTGCTGGCCACGACCTCACAATGAGTGAGTTTGAAGACTAGACGGCACCCCTCTCCCGCGCGCTTTTCGCGCATGGGAGAGGGGACGGGGGTGAGGGGTGGCCCAGTTATTGCACGGTTAGCCGCGCGCGCGCACGCCCAATCGGTGAATGACCTCCGGCGGCTACAATCAGCCTGGTTCGCGGCGCGTGCGAACCGAGACTGCCACCGTGCCAACCCTACGCAAGATCGGGCGTTACGACATCAACCGGGAGATCGGGCAGGGGGGCATGGCCACGATCTACCTCGCCCACGACCCCGTGGTGGAGCGGCCCGTCGCCATCAAGCTCCTCCACTCGCAGTTCACCCGCGACCCGCAGTTCCGCACGCGTTTCATGCGCGAGGCCCGCATCGTGGCCGGGCTGGAACATCCCAACATCGTGCCGGTGTACGATTTCAGCGGCGAGAACAGCATCCCGTACATCGTCATGCGCTACATGCCGGGCGGCACGCTCGAGGACCGCATCGCCCGCAAGCCCATGCCGCTGGCGCAGATCGTGCCCATCGTGCAGGCCATCGCCGCCGCGCTCGATCACGCCCACTCGCGCGGCATCATCCACCGCGACCTGAAGCCGTCCAACATCCTCTTCGACGCGCGCGGCTACGCCAGCCTCTCCGACTTCGGCCTGGCCAAGCTGACCGAACGCGTCGTCACCCGCATCACCTTCAGCGGCGCGATGCTGGGCACGGTGGATTACATGAGCCCCGAACAGGCGCTCGGCGACCGCGAGATCGACGCGCGCAGCGACGGGTATTCGTTCGGCATCATCCTGTACGAGATGCTGACCGGGCAGGTGCCGCACGCCGCCGACACGCCGATGCAGGTGCTGTACAAACACCTCAACGAGGCCCCGCCGGCCCTCGAGTCGTTGCGGCCCGGCCTGCCCGAGGGCCTCAACGCCGTGGTGCACAAAGCCCTGGCGCGCGATCCCGATCACCGTTACCAGAGCGCGACCGAGTTCGCCGAGGTGGTGGCGGCGCAATGGAACGGCCCGCTGCGCGCCAGCCCGCTGCGCCCCGAGGACACCGAGTCGCGCGCCTCCACCCTCACCTCGGCGCTCACGCTCCCGTACAGCCAAATCGCCGCGCCGCCCGCTCGCCCACACCGCTGGCGCCGGGCCCTCATCGGCGCGCTCGGCGTGGCAGCGTTGATGGGGGCGATGGGGATCGGCATGGCCTTCGGCGGCGGGCTGCCGCTGTTCGCGACGGCCACCGCGACCGCGTCGGCCACCGCCACCCCGTCAGCGACCCCGACTCATACGGCGACCATCACGCCCTCACTCACGCCAACCGCAACACCCTCGCCGACTGCAACGGCCAGCGCAACCCCGACCGCCACTGAGACCGCCCTGCCGACCGAGACGGCGACGACGCTGGTCTTCATCCCGCAACCGACTCAGCCGCCGCGGGTCGTCACCGTTATCGTGCCGCCGACGCAGCCCATCGTCGCGCCGACGGCGACGAGCGAGCCGGCCACGCAGCCGCCTCCGCCGCCACCACCGGCCACCAACACACCGGTGCCGCCGTAATCGGCAGCGGATTGGGTAACGGATGGCGCGGATGGCGCACAGCCACTTCACGAAAACACTGGTCGTAATTTGTTAGAGCCGCCCTCGCCGAAGTGAGTAAAATGCGAGGGTGCCTGTTTCCACTCGTGCCCGGGTCGTGCGCATCGCGTGTGTGTTGAGCCTGTGGCTCGCGGCCTCATCGGGAGGTGTGCGCGCACAGGTCTCGATCGCCCCCATCTTCGTCGTCAACAACACCGCCGATGCCGGTGACATTGATCTCGGCAACCCGAGTTGCGATGGCGGGGTGGGTGCGCCGGGCTTTCGCTGCACACTGCGCGCAGCCATCCAGCAGGCCAATGCTATCGCTGGCCTCGACACGATTGTGGTCAGTCAAGGCACCTACATTCTCAATCCTGCCCTCGGTAGTTTGATCATCTCCGACGATGTCAACATCTCCGGCGATGTCGGCGCGGCCGTGACGGTGGATGGCGGCAACGCGCTGCGAGTGTTTGACATCCAAAGCGGCGCGACGGTGGACATGCAGAGTCTGTCCATCCGCAACGGCACGGCCAACGGCATCCGCAACCTCGGCACGCTTACGCTCTCATCGGCGGCGGTGGTGAACAACGGCGGTTCGGGGATCACCAACAGCGGCGTGCTGCGAGTCGCTGACAGCACCATCTCGACCAACGGCGGCAACGGTTTATTCAATACTGCGACCGGCTCGTCGCAACTCAGCAGCGTGACGGTCGCCAACAACATCGGGGATAACACCTACGGCATCAATAGCAACGCCGGCGGCACGGTCTCACTGCGCAACACGATTGTCGCCGGCAACAAAGATTCGTTCGACGCGCCGCGCGATTGCTTTGGCACGCTCACCCTGGCCGGGTACAACCTGATCCAGAGCACGAGCAACTGCATCATCACCGGTGATACGACCGGCTATCAATCGAACGTGGATCCGCTGCTGGGTGCGTTGCAGAACAACGGCGGCTCGTCGCCCACGCACGCCCTGGCCGCGAACAGCCCGGCGCGCAACGCGGCCAACCCGGCCGGCTGCACCGATCACGCCGGGAACCCGCTGCCATTCGATCAGCGTGGCTCGCCGGCGGCGCGGGTGCAGGCGGGACGGTGTGACCTGGGTGCGTATGAACTCGCTGCGGTCTCGATCAGCCCGGCGACGGTCACGGTGAACGAGGCCTCGGGCAGCGTGGCGGTGAGCGCGGCGCTGGCGGTGGCCTCGCCGGCGACGGTGACGGTGAACGTGGCGACGAGCAACGGCACGGCCCTGGCCGGGGTGGATTACGGCGCGGTCAACACCACCCTCACCATCGCGCCGCTCAGCGCCAACGGCAGCGTGAACGTGCCGATCATCAACAACGGAACCTTCGCGCCGCCGCGCTCGTTCACGGTTGCGCTCTCCAGCCCGACCGGCGCGCAGTTGCTGTCGCCGACCGTCAGCACGGTGACGATCACCGACGACGAAATCCCATTGATCTATTTGCCGGCGGTGTTCCGCGACTATGCGACGGCGTACCTGCAACCGTGCGAGACCGAGATCAACGACGCCTTCAATCAGGCCAACGGGCCCATCGTCGCGGGACGCGGCTACTGCGGCACCAACGCCGCGCGCGAAGACCGCGACTACTTCTCCTTCACCGCCGGCAGCGGCGCGATCAGCCTCAACACCACCGGGCTGACCAACGGCGCGCAGGTGCATCTCTTCTATCAAAACACCGGCAACCGCGTGGGCTTCTCGGCCAGCCCGCCGTATCAGGTCACGCACAGCGGGGCCGCCGGTTTGTACTACGCCATGATCTTCACCCCGCAGGGTTATACGGGCGGGCAATACTCACTGACGGCCACGTTTCCGTGATTGCTGATTGCTGATTTGTGATTTCTGATTAACAATCAGCAATCCGCAATCACAAATCAGCAATGAAGTTTGCCACGGTCTCCCGACATCGCGCCTGGCTCGTGCGCGCGCTCATCCTCGCGCTGATCGTGCCGTGGGCGCAATCGCCGCCGCCGCTGGTCGTGCTCGGCCCGCCGCAGGTGGCGCAGACGCAACACCCTATCGTCTGCACGCACACCCGCCTGACCGATGAAGTCGAAGCGTGGAAGATCCTGCGCACGCTGGCGATGGTGCGGGGGATGGGGGCCTCGACCATCACCGAGTATTTTCCGTGGGCGTATTACGAAGGGACACGCGGGCAACACAACTGGGCGCACGCCGACACGCGCATTGACTTCGCGCGCAACCAGGGGCTGACCGTGATCGCGCGGCTGGGAGGCGTGGTGCCGGAGTGGGCGCGCTGGGGGACGGATGAATCACCGGGCGGCGAGGAGCGCGTTCACACCTACCTGCCGCCCGAGCGGTACACGGACTTCGGCGACTTCGTCTTCGAGTTCGTCAAACGCTACAGCGGACGCGTGCGCCACATCATCATCTGGAACGAGCCGAACGTCACGCTGGAGTGGGGCTTTCGGCGCGTGAGTCCCGAAGCGTACACCGAGATGCTGCGGGTGGCGTATAGGCGCGCGAAGGAGGCCGATCCGAACGTGGTGGTGCTCGGCGGCGCGCTGGCCCCGACCCTCGAGCCGGAGACGAGCGAGCTGGCGTTGAACGACCTGCTTTACCTCGAGCGGATGTACGCGGCGGGCGCGGGCCGCTACTTCGACGCACTGGCCGCGCACGCCTACGGCCTCCGCTTCCCACCCGATGAGCCGCCCGCGCCGGCCGAACTCAACTTCCGCCGCGTCGAACTGCTGCGCGCGATCATGGTCGCCAACGGCGACGCGGCCAAACCCATCTACATCACCGAGGGCGGGTGGAACGACTCGCCGCGGTGGACGCACGCCGTGAAGCCGCTCGCCCGGCAGGAATACACGGTCCAGGCCTTTCGGTTTGCCGAGGCTAACTGGCCATACGTCCGCGCCTTCTGCGTGTGGGCCTTTCGCTATCCCGCCCCGCAACGCAGCTACGGCGATTACTTCACCCTCGTCACCCCCGAGTTCGCGCCCAAACCGATTTACGAGGCGATCAAGGAATGGGCAACGAAATGAGTATCGCTCTCAATTGGGTTCGAGCAGGTACGTGTCACCCCGAGCGAAGCGAGGGGTCTCTACCCAGGCCTGGCGCGATTTGTGGCCGGCCAGAGCTGCCTCGTCGCTCCGCTCCTCGGCATGACATCTACCTCCTTGATTTCAATTAAGAGCGATGAGAATTACCCATAACCGGTTACGAATAGCTCTATTGGTTATTGGTGTATTGGTCATTGGCTTCGCAGGATTGTGGTTCGGGCTACGTCCTTCGCGCGAAGACGAAGCGTGGAAGCGCATCCGCGAGCGCGGGGTGATTGTGATCGCGACCGACGCCAGCTTCGCGCCGTTCTCAGCAACGGATGGAAACGGCGAGCTGTTCGGCTTTGACGTGGAGTTGGGCGATGAGCTGGCCCGGCGGCTCGGGGTTCGCGCGCAATACGACAACATCACCTACGATGCGCTGCTCGCCGCGCTCGTCTCGGGCCGCGATGATGCCGTCATCTCCGCCCTCGTCGCTATCCCCGACCGGCAGAAAGAAGTCTCGTACACGCGCCCATACTTCATCAACGGCACTGCCGTAGTTGTGCGCGAAACCCAATTGCCAATTACCAATAACTGGCCTGAGTGGGCTGCGGCTAAACGGATCGCCGTCGAGTATGGGGCGGGGGGCGATGTGATTGCGCGCGGGTGGGCGAAACGGGTCGCGGGCCTCACGCTCGTGCAGCCGCGCACCGCGCAGGAGGCGCTGGCCGCGCTCTCAGCCGGCGAGGCCGACGCCGCGTTGGTGGATGCGATCACGGCCTACGACTTTCTCAAAACCGAAGCGGGCTTCGCGCTCGCCGGCCCGCTGCTCGACCCCGAGCCGTACGTCATCACCGTGAGCGCGCAATCCACCGACCTGCACCGCGTCCTCGACGACACGCTGGCCGCGATGGAAACCGACGGCGCGCTGGGCGAGCTGCGCGTGAAGTGGTTTGGCGAGGCGGCCAGATGAGATGTGGCGCAGCAAGGTCAGGCGGCCCAACGACAGCGTCAGCCGCGCGTTGGTAGCCGATCATGTTCCTCCGGCTTCACCCGGGGAACCTTGCTCATCGCGCGCTCGAACTTCTTTCGAGTGCCGCGCCGGGCGCGGGCCTCCAGATACTCTTCGGTCATGAGCGCCGAGAGCTTTTCGGCCAATGCCAGCGTGATTAGTTGATTGATTGACACGCTTTCTTTTTCCGCCAATTTACGCACTTGCTTGTGTAACGAGTCAGGCAAACGCAGACTAATCGTACTCATGGCAACTCTCCAATCTCGTGTAAAAACTCCTGGGCCGTTAGCACGCGGATCCCAAACCGCTCTACCCCCTGACAATCATCCTTGTTGTAGCTGACGATGATTTCACACCCCGCCGATACCGCTAATTCCAGAACCATATCGTCTTTTGGATCACTTAAGAATGGGCGCCAGAGAAAGTAGACGGATCTCCGATGCGCTACAGCGCACACATAGTCCAGGATGTCATCGATGTCACTTGCTCTCAAGCCTTCCTTTTTGCCAATCAGTCGCTTGCTGGCTGCCTCATACTCAATCGCCAGGGGGACCGAGAGATTGATTTCGAACTTGCCGCGCTCGAGGAGCAGGAGTAGTTTGTGGGAGGCTCCGGCTTGTGATCGTAGAGCCGCGACGAACACGTTGGTATCTATGACGATCTGGGGCCGGCTCACGGGCGGTATCATATTCGATACCACCCTGCGTGTCAATCACCGGCTGCTCGACCCCGAGCCGTACGTCATCGCTGTGGGCGCCGGCGCCACCGACCCGAACCGCGTCCTCGACGACACGCTGGCCGCGATGGAAACCGACGGCGCACTGCCCGCGCTGCAGGCAAGGTGGTTTGGCGAGGCGGCGAGGTGAGTGTGCCGCTGCTTCGGCATCCTCCGTTCACCGTAAGTCTGCTCCATCGAGGCATCCATCTGCTTCGCGGGAACATAGTTCTCGCGGAGCTTCCTGTAGGCCCTCCGTTTTCCCGGTTTTCAGAGGAGCGCCTCGACAAGGGTCGATGGTGAGGTAGACCTCGTGTCGGTGAAGTTTTCAGAGCCAATGCAGGGCGTGTGCAAAGTCGCCGAGTCCGCCCTCATCCCCCGGCCCCGTAAGCGCAGCGACTCTCCCGCTGGGAGAAGGGGCCGGGGGATGAGGGCGAAATGTCGGCATCGCCTGGACTTTGCACATGCCCTAAGCGCCAATGAGAGGTGCGATGCATTTGGTATCGCATCGGTGTCATATGCTCCAGAGTTGTTTTCTGTCGAACCGCGGTTACGGCCTCAGCCACACAAAGCTCACCGTCCCCGCTTGCACCGTGATTTCCTCAACCAGCGTCTCGCCTTTATACATCGTCTCGAACCTGCAGTAGCCGGGCGGCGCGTCGGTCATGGCCGCGCTCTCGCCGTAGGCGTCGTCGGGCGTCACGCCCGGGTCCCAATACGTCTCCAGCGCGCGCGTCGCGCCGTCGGAGCACAGGCTCGTGACGCGCATGCCGGGCAGGTGGCGGTTGAGTTCATCCGTCACGCGCACCGCCACCGCGCCGTAGCCGCCGATCGGCGCCAGCCACAGCGCCGGGTTGCGCGTCGCCCAGTAGCTCTCCGGGTTGTCGAGCCGCGTTTCGAGGTGCAGGTGCGGGCCGAAGGCGACGCCCGTCGCGCCCACCACGCCCAGCGTCTCGCCCTGCGCCACCGCCTGCCCGCTCGCCACGAGCACCTGGTCGAGATGTCCGTACAGCGCGAAGACCGGCCGCCCGTTCCAGCCCTCGCTCAGTTGCAGCACCACCAGGTTGCCGTAGAAGTCGGTGCGCGGGCCGAACTGCCGCTCCACATCGCTGCCCGCGTAGTAGACGATGCCCGGCGCAACCGCAATGACCGGCGTGCCGGTGGGATTGTTGAAGTCCAGGCCATGGTGCGTGTCGAGTTGCAGGTTGAAGGTGGAGCCGTAGCGATAGTTAGAGGCGAAGAAGACGTTGCCGCCCTCGCCGATGGGGCGCGAGTAAAAGAGGAAGTGCGGGTCGCCGCCGAAGGTCGCCGGCAGCGCGCGGAACTCGTTGAGCGCCCACGTCGGCACGCCGGGGACGGTCGGCGTCGGCGAGCCGGCGGGCGTCTCGGTCGCAGCGGGCGTGGGTGTTGAGGCGGGCGTGCCGGTTGAGGCGAGGGTGGGCGATGGCGTGATGGTCGCGGTCGGCGTGTCGGGCGCGACGACGTTGACGACGGCGGTGGGCAGCGGCGTGGGCGTGGCGGTTTCGCTCGCGCAGGCGGCGAGCAGAAGGCAGAAGGCAATAGGCAGAAAGCATCGGCTGATCCCCGGGCTGACCGCCGACCGCTGACCGCTCTCTGCTAACGACTTCATGGCCTCTTCACCCGAAACTCCACCCACGTCACTCGCCCCGGCTCGATGGTCACGGTCTGCTCGTAGAACGTCGTCGTGTTCACCGTCACGCTGTACACGCCCACGGGCAAATCGCCGACGGCGAAGTTCTCCTGCAGGGCATCATCGCCGTTAAGCGACTCGTGCGCGTAGGCCGTGATGTACTTGGCCCGCGTCGCCTCGCGCACCTCCAGCGGGCGGATGACGACGAGCTGCTCGAACAGCGGCGCGCCGTCGAGGTCGGTCACGCGCCCGGCCAGCACGCCGTACTGCACCAGCCCCGCGCCGAGGGCGGGCTTCAACCACAACTCGGGGTTGCGGGTGGCTGCGTACGCATTCTCCCCAACGCGCACCTCGAAGTGCAAGTGCGGGCCGATGGCGACCCCGGTCTGCCCGACCGCGCCGAGCCAATCGCCCACGGCGACCCGCTGCCCGGTCTCCACCCGCACATCCGAGAGATGCGCGTACAAGTTGAAGATTGGCGCACCGTTGACCACTTCATCCAGCTGTACTATGACCAGGTTGCCGTAGAAGCGTGTGGCCGGGCCGTATGCGATTTCGGAATCGTCGCCCGCCACGATCACCGTGCCCGCCCCCGCCGTGACCACCGGCGCGCCGCTCGGGTTGCTGAACTCCACGCCGTGGTGCGGTTCGCGCAATCCTTGCTGCGTCGAGCCGTACATATATGTGCGATCCACAAAGAAATTGCCGTCAGCGGGGATGGGGCGCTCGAGGATGAAATGCTCCGCCGCTGAGCGCGGCGAAACGGCTGTGCCGTTCGCTGGCAGCGGCGTGGCTTCGGCGGGCGGCGTGATAGTGGGGCCGCTCGTCGGCAGCACCGGCGCGGTGAGGATGGGCGTGACGGTGGCGAACTTCAATGGCGCGCCCGTCGCGGTGGCGATGATGGCGGTCGGCAAAGGCGGAGGCGTGGCAGGGACACAAGCTGTACTGCTTAACGCGAAGACGCAAAGGAGCGAAGACGCCAAGAAAAAAGAACTCTGCGTCTCTGCCTCCTTGCGCCCTTGCGTTACAGAAACCTTCGCCATTACTTCCGCTCAGCCACAACCCGCTCGACCTGGGCCAGCAAGTCGGCGGCTCGCGACTCGAGTTGCGCGACCTCGGCGAGCCAGGCGTTCGCCTGCGCGGTGTCCGTCACCTCCTTTGCATTGGCGCGCACGTTTTGCGCCGCGCCCTTGAAGCAGGCGTGCGCGAGGAAGCCGCTGCTGCCCGCATCCGACAGCGCGTTGGCGTTGCCCTTTGCCGCCGCGACCGCCGAAAGCTCCAGCACCTTCACCGCCGCGCGGCACACCCGCAGCGGCACGTCGGCGGCGTGGTGATATGCGCGCTGCACGGCGGCCTCGCGCGCGGCGTTCTGCTCATCGGCGCCCTTCGGCAACTTGAACGCCGCCATCACTTCTTCAAACGCGGCGGAGTCCTCCTCGACGCAGGCCGTCAGTTCCGCTCGCAACCGATCGCCGTCTTCGAGCACGCGCTGCATGTCGGCGGCGACGGCTTCGTATTTCTTCCTGCCCAGCGTCAAGCGCGCCACCATGCCGACCAGCCCCGCCGCCATCGCGCCCGCGTACGCCGAGGCCGCGCCCCCGCCGGGCGTGGCCGTGCCCGCCGCCAGCCGCTCGATGAACCGAGTCTCCGTCGCATCCGCTGTCGCTTCGCTTTCGGGGATCTTTAGCCGATTCTCCAAAATCATGTCCGGCCTGAGGTTATCCAATTGCAGATACCACTGCGCGGCATCCACCAGCGCCTGCTGCGGGATCATGCCGACGAGTTCGCTGTGCGTGATGCTGACCCCGTAGCGCGCGGCCTCGCGGCGCACCGCCTCCTGCACGCGCGCGATCGGCGAGCGGGTGAAGTCGGTGAGGTTCATGCTCACCTGCGCCTGCCCCTCCACGAGGAAACCTTTGGCCTTCACAAACCGCATCCCGCCCGAAAGATGGCGCACGGCTCGGGCGACCTTCTCGGCGATGTCGACCTTCGGCGTGTTGAGATAAATGTTGTACGCGATGAGGAACTGCCGCGCGCCGATGACGGTCGCCCCCGCCGGCCCCATCACCTTCGGGCCGAAGTCGGGCGCGCGGTCGGGGTCGGTGGCGATGACTTCCCTGATCCCCTCATACTGCCCTTTACGGATGTTGGCGAGGTTCTCGCGTTCAGGCCGGGTGGCCGCCGCTTCGTACAAATACACGGGGATGTTCAGTTCGCGCCCGACCCGCTCGCCGAGGCGGCGCGCGATCGCCACGCAATCGGCCATCGCGACGTCGCGCAGCGGGATGAAGGGGACGACGTCGGTGGCCCCCATGCGCGGATGTTCGCCGGTGTGCGTGTTGAGGTCAATCAGCTCCGCCGCTCTGGCGATGCCGGCGAAGGCCGCGGCCTCGACGCCCGCCGGGCTGCCGGCCATCGTCACCACGGTGCGGTTGTGGTCGGCGTCCGTACTCACATCGAGCACCTGCACCGCCGCGCCGCCGCCGGCTTGGCACGCCTCGACGATGGCCTGTATCACTTCGGGGCGGCGGCCTTCGGAAAAGTTCGGGACGCATTCGACGAGGGGGGTGGGCATGGGTGGCTCCGGTCAACCAGACCAATGTCACCCTGAGCGCGTACGCAGGGTGGTTGCACATTGCGACACTCATCGCGCGAAGGGTCTCGAGGAACAATTAATGAGACCCTTCGCGCGATAAGGTGCGTCAACGACAGAGGCGTTGCATTTGCGCTCAGGGTGACAGCAGCGAAAAGGTTGGTGGCGCGGCGATTATAGCAAAGCATAATCGTAGCCCGGGATGGGCGATGATATACTCTCGCGCGAAATCGATCGCTGTGACACGAAGAAATTGAGCGCCTTCTCAGTGTCTCTGTGGCGAAGGTCTTGAATGAAGTCGTTGCAACGCAATTGGATCGCCCTCACCGCGCTGGCCTGCGTCGCCGTCACCGCGCTGTACGCGCTGTTCGCCTTCACCGCCGCCGCGCCACCGGATGGGGGCACCATCGTCTATCCGTTCACCCTCGCGTACAACTACACCGCGCTGCCGGTCTCGATTGTGGTGCTGCTGGCCGCGCTGACGGCGCTGTTCTTCTGGATCCCGAACGCCATCGTGAAGCGCGGCGCGTGGGTGCGCGATGGGGTGCTCGCCGCGCTGGCGTGCGTGGCGCTGCTGGTCTCGATCCTCATCGCGCTGCCGCTCGGCTCACGCATCTACCGCGAACTCCCCAACGGCACTTTGGCCGCCAACGGCAAGACGTACCACCTCGGCGTCATCGCCGCGAGCGACGAGGCCGGGAACGCATTTGCGTTGTATGCGGTCTGCGAGTGCCCAGACCTTGCCTGCACTTGCCGCCATTTGTTCGATCAGTCGCTTGACACGCTCGACCCGCTGCCCGCCCTGTCGTTCGATCCCGGCACGAGTCGTGTAACGGTGCAGGTTGATGGCCGTGTGCTTTATGAAACACAACCGTAATTTGAACCGCGAAGACGCAAAGGGCACGAAGGAGAAAAGAGCTTTCTTTGCGGTCTTCGCGCCTGTGCGGTTTGTTTTTTCCTTTTTGCCGTTCATAGCCCTGGTCATCGCCACGCTGGCCTGCGCGCGCAGCGATACGCCGACGAACTTCGACGCCATCACGCCGCTGCCGGGCGGCGATTCGCCGTTCTCGTTCTTCCAACCCGGCCCCACCTCCACCCTCGCGCCCGATGAAGCGCTGGCGTCCGTCGAGCCGCCGACCTCGGCCGCACCTGGCCTGCCCACGCGCACGCCGCGCCCCACGCAGGATGTGTCCGTCTCGCCCACGCCCGATGCCCCGCGCCAATCCGCCCTCGACCGCACCGTCGTCGAGCAGTACACCGTCGTGCGCGGCGACACGCTCAACGAGATCGGCGAACGCTACGGCGTGACGGCCAGCGCCCTCGCCGCCGCCAACGGCATCGCCCTTGCCGACACGCTCTTCGTCGGGCAGGTGTTGCAGATCCCGCTGCCCGACCAAACCACCTTTGGCCCGTCGCTCAAACTGCTGCCCGACAGTGAGTTCGTCTTCGGCCCCGGCACAGTGGATTTCAACATTGACGGCTACATCCGCGCGCAGGGTGGTTACCTCGCGACCTACACCGAAGAGATCGCCGCGGTCTACCTCGATGGGGCGATGCCGCGCACGTTGACGGGGAGCGAGATCGTGCGGCTCGTCGCCACGCGCTACTCGGTCAGCCCGCAACTGCTGCTGGCCGTGCTCGAACATCAAAGCGGCTGGGTCACCGATCCCACACCCGATGGCAACACGCTCACCTATCCGCTGCGCCGCGTCGAGGTCAACCGCGAGGGGCTCCATCGCCAACTGTCGTGGGCGGCCAATCAACTCAACTTCGGTTACTACGCCTGGCGCTTTGGCTACCTCGTCTCCTTCGTGTTCGAGGGCAACGGCCTGCGGTTGATTGATCCGGGCCTCAACGCGGGCACGGTCGGTGTGCACAATTATTTCGCGAAGGTGAGCGGAGTGAGCGAGTGGACGCGCGATGTCTCACCCTCCGGCTTCGCGCTCACTTACGCGCGATTGTTCGGCAACCCGTTTCGCTTCGCCGTCGAGCCGCTCCTCCCCACCGGCCTCACCCAGCCCGAGCTGGCTCTGCCCTTCGAGCCGGGCAAGGTGTGGGCCTTCACCGGCGGGCCGCACGGCGCGTGGGATGGCGGCAGCGCGTGGGCGGCGCTTGACTTCGCCCCGCCCGCGTTGGCCGAGGGCTGCGTGGCCTCCGACGAATGGGTAGTGGCCTCCGCGCCCGGCGTCGTCGTGCGTTCCGAGTACGGCGCGGTGGTGATCGACCTCGATGGCGATGGCTTCGAGGGTACCGGTTGGAATCTCTTTTACATGCACCTCGAGACGCGCGAGCGCGTGCCGGTGGGGACGAGTGTGACTACGGGTGATCGCCTTGGGCACCCGTCGTGCGAGGGCGGCGTGAGCAACGGCACGCACGTTCACATCGCGCGCAAGTACAACGGCGAATGGCTCAACGCGGCGGGTCGCCTCCCCTTTGTGCTCGATGGCTGGGTGGCGCAGGAGTTGCCCAAAGAGTATGATGGCTACCTTGTGCGCGGCGAGGTCGTGCTCGAAGCCTGCGACTGCCGCGCGGCGGGCAATGAGGTTTCCCGACCGTGAAGTAAGCGGCCAGTGGCGGGTGGCAAGTGGCGGAACGATGGCTGTCTTGTCCCAGGCCCCTTGTCCCTTGTCCCTTGCGTGAGTCAGCGTCGTATCACCTCCCATGTCGTGCGCCGGACTCCGGCGGGCCGCAATCGCAAGCCGCATCGCCCCGACGGCGAGCGCGTGCGGCGGATGATGATGCTGGCGGGCCTGGCGCTGCTGACGTTGATCGCGTGCGGCGCTGCCTGGGCCATCGGGCGGCCGGCGGCAACGGAGTGGCTGGCGAGCGCGCAGGCCGTCGCCCTGTCGCCCGCCGCGCCGGCCCTGGGCGCCACCGCCACGCCTGAGCCTCCCGAACCCACCAGCACCTTCCTCGCGCCCTCGCCGACGCCGACGCGCAACCTCACGCCGCTGCCGACCCGGTTCTATCAATCGCAGCCCGGCGACACGCTGCCCGTCATCGCCGCGCGCTTCGGCGTCAACCCCGAAGACATCCGCGCCCCGGCGGCGCTGGCCGGCGAGACCACCCTCAACCCGGGCCAGTTGCTCGTCGTGCCGATGGGCCTGGGCGAGGTCAGCCCCGGCGACAAACTCGTGCCCGACGCCGAGGTGGTCTTCAGCCCAAGCGCGGCGGATTTCGACGGCGATGCGTTTGCGAAAGAGTGGGGCGGTTACCTCGCGAACTATAAAGGCTTTGTCGAGTCTGAGACTCTTCGCGGTGGTGATGTGCTGACCGGCATTGGGCAACAACACTCGATCAACCCGCGCACGCTGGCGGTGCTGCTCGAACAGCAGAGCGGCTGGGTAACCGACCCCGCCCCGGCCAAACGGACGCAGATGCTGGGCTTCCGCCACCCCTATCGCACCGAGCTTGGGCCGCAGCTCAACTGGGCGGCCAATCAACTCGCTATCGGTTACTACGGCTGGCGCGCGGGCACACTTACCTCGCTCACCTTCCCCGACGGCTCGACGCTGCGACTCAACCCCACGCTCAACCCGGGCACGGTGGCGGTGCAGTATTTCTTCTCGCAACTGCTCAATCGCCCGCAGTGGGATGAGGCGCTCACCGGCTTCGCCGCGACGTATCGCACCTTCTTCGGCGACCCGTTTGCCCGCCCGTTCACCGATGCGGATTTGTTGCCCGGCAACCTGCAACAGCCGCCGCTGGCGTTGCCGTTTGCGCGCGGGCTGACGTGGTACCTCTCCGGCGGGCCGCACGGCGCGTGGGAGAACGGCGGGGCGCAGGCCGCGCTCGATTTCGCGCCGGCCGCGCTCGAGGGCGGCTGCGCCGAATCCGATCAATGGGTGACGGCGGCGGCGGCGGGCAAAATCGTGCGCTCGACGGGCGCGGCGGTGGCGCTCGACCTCGACGGCGACGGCCGCGAAGCCACCGGCTGGGTGCTGTTCTACTATCACATCGCCGAGGATGAGCGCGTCGCCGAGGGCAAGCTGCTCGAGGCGGGCGACAAGATCGGCCATCCATCGTGTGAGGGCGGGCGGGCCACCGGCACGCACGTTCACCTGGCGCGCAAGTTCAACGGCGAGTGGATGCTGGCCGCCGGGGCGGTGCCGTTCAACCTCGAGGGCTGGGTGGCGCGCAGCGGCGCGGGCGAGTATCAGGGCGCGCTCGAACGCGACGGCGTGGTGGTGAAGGCCTGCGATTGCACGGCGGGGTGGACGGCGATCACGGCCGGCCGATAGCCATGCACAAATCGCAACGCTCAATGTGCAGGGCGCTGTGCCTTGCGTATGGCGCGCTCAGTATTCTCGTAGCCGCCTGCGCGTCCGACACGGCGACGCCCGGCGCGCCCACGGCCACGCCGCCTGCCACCCTGACACCGCCCCCATCGCCCCTCCCCTCGAACGGCGCGACGCCGCTGCCCACGCGCTCCCTGTTCGGCCCCGGCACGTTGTTGCCCTACGTCACCCAGACCGGCGATTACGTGGCTGTGCTGGCGAAGCGCTTCAACACCACCGAGGCCGAAATCGTCGTTGCCAACCCCGGCCTGCCGGCGACCACGACGCTGCCCATCGGCCTGCCGCTGCAAATCCCGGCGTATTATCAACCGCTGGGCGGCACATCGTTCAAGATCATCCCCGACAGCGAACTGGTGTACGGGCCGGCGCAAAGAACGTTCAGCACGGCGGCCTATCTGGCCACGCAGCCCGGCCCGGTCAAGGGCTATTCGGCCTTCGTCAACAAACAGCAACGTGATGCGGCCGCGACGATTGACTATGTTGCGCGCCAATACTCGATCAATCCCAAGCTCCTGCTGGCGCTGATGGAGTGGCGCACCCACGCCCTGACCGACCCGCAACCGAACGCAGCGCCGTTCGGCCCGCTGCCCGCCGAGGCGCGCGGCGATTGGTATCTGCAAATGATCTGGGTGGCGGAGCGTTTGACCGAGGGCTACTACGGCTGGCGCACCGGCGCGCTGCTCGACCTCGAGTTGCCCGACACATACAGCGTGCGGATAGACTCGTATCAAAACGCGGGCACGGTCGCGGTGCAACACCTCCTCGCCACGATCGTGCCCCGCGAGCAATTTGAGCCGGCCATCGGGCCGAAGGGTTTTGCCGCGACGTATCGCGCGCTGTGGGGGGATGTGTGGCAAAACCCGGCGGAGGTGTTGACGGGCGAATTGACCCAGCCGCCGCTGACGCTGCCGTTCGAACCGAATCGAATCTGGACGTATACCGGCGGGCCGCATCCGGCCTGGGGCCGGCTGATGCCGTGGTCGGCGGTGGACTTCGCGCCGGCGGGTGTGAGCGGTTGCGGCAGCACGGCCGAGTTCAGCCGCGCCGTGGCCGACGGCGTCATCCTGCGCGCCGGGGATTCGACCGTCATCCTCGACCTCGACGGCGATGGCTACGAGGGCACCGGCTGGGTGATCTTCTATTTGCACATTGCCGAGGTGGGGATGGTGCAGCCGGGGACGCGGGTGAAGCAGGGCGACCCCATCGGCCACCCCTCGTGTGAGGGCGGCTCGGCCACCGGCACGCACGTTCACCTCGCGCGGCGTTTCAACGGTGAATGGCTGGCCGCCGATGGCATCGTGCCGCTCGACCTCGGCGGCTGGGTGGCGGTGCGCGGCGCCGCGCCCTACCTCGGGCGGATGGAGCGCTTAGGCCAGTGGGTCGAGGCCAGCGTCGTCAGCACGGAGAAGAACCGGTTGTACTGGGTGCCGTAAATCTATGAGGATTCGCGTCGGTCTTGTGGTGGCGGATGATGTCCCACGAGGATATCCGTGGCCCGAATGGGCTTGACCCGCTCTCGGTTGAACTCAAGTCGCGCAACGGTTGCTCGTCCAATGGCCGTGAGGCCGATGACTTCCAATCCATCAACTGACCAGGCAAAATGCTCGTTCCAAGTGTCCACACGGGGATTGAAAATGCGCGTCACAGCGCCGGTATCGGGATCGACGGCAGAACGCTGATGCCACTTGCGCCGGTTGCAGGCGAAGCAGGCCAACGCCAGATTGTCAAAACTCGTCGCGCCGCCTGCAGCCAGTGGGATAAGATGCTCCATCGTGAATTCAACATACTGCCACGCTTCGGCAGCGTGGCAGTATTCACACAAATGATTGGCGCGGGTGCGCACGGCTTGGCGGAGCGCATCGGGAACCCTAGGATGGGTCGCCATTCTTTGGTTCCCCGCTGCCGAAATGGGCCGAGTTTCTCACCAATCGATTAACGAGGCTCAAGAAGTCATCCAATTCCTCGTACTCGGATAACTCGCGCTGTTCATCGTTCGTGAGCGCCTGCCTTTGTTGCTGTTCCAGCAGATCTTCTACGCGATTTTGTATTGCGGGTAGTGTGCGGAAGATCGGCAATCCATTGCTCATCTCGATTCGCACGACGTTGTCAAGCGGTGCGGCTTGTGGGAGCCAGTGGAGCCTCAGTGGGGTAGATAACATGCGACCTCCTACCGATGTCTAGAAATTATAGCCCATTCCCCCAACCAACCCTGCCGGTGACGACGGCGCGCCCCGGCTACAATCACCCCATGCCCGGCCTCGCCAACGCGGCGTTGCGCTTTGACTTCGACGCCGACAACGCCCAGTGGACTCTGCGAATCCGCGACGCCGAACACCCAACCCTGACCGGCGTGCGCTGCGGCGCGACTGTGCGCGACGCGCGCGGGCGACGGTTGAGGTGGGATGGACGCGCGCGCGATATGCACCTCGCCG
>CAZSNP010000045.1:0-39473 GCA_964608265.1 uncultured Anaerolineales bacterium
CGTCGGCGTCGAGCCGGGCGGCGGCGTGTTCGTCACCGTCGGCGTGGCGGTGGGTGTGAAGGTCGGCGTGACGGAGGGCACCGTCGTGACCGTCGGGATCAACGTGGCCGAGGGCGTGCTCGTCGGGGATGACGGCGAGGTGGCCGTGGCCGTTGCGCCGTTGGGGGTGGAAGTGCGCGTCGCGGTGGCCGTGACCGGCGAGGTCGCGGTGCGGGTCGGGGTGCGCGTGGCGGTGCGCGTGGGCGTGGGCGGCGTGCCCGTCACCGTGTTCGTCCGCGTCGGCGTGATCGTGCGTGTTGGGGTGATGGTGCGCGTCGGCGTGTGAGTGCGCGTGGCCGTCGCCGTCGGGCCGGTGGCTGTGGCCGAGGGCGTGCGCGTTGCCGTGCGGGTCGGTGTCGCGGTGACCGAAGCCGTGCCGGTGGCCGTGCTCGTGCCCGTCGTCGTCGCCGTCTGTGTGAGGGTCGGCGAAGCGGTCCCGGTGCCGGTGGGCAGCGGCGCAAGAGTGGGGACCAGGGTGGGCAGCTCGCCGGGTTGGGGCGTCGGCGTGCGCGTCGCCACCGGGCCACCGCCGAGGAGGGGCGCGACCGGTTGGGTGAGCCAGAAATTCCCCCGCACCGTGATTGGCTGATTCGGGTCGATCTTCCGCTCGCGCCGGACCTCGGTGATGATCTCGCGGTCGAGCGGCTGGATGACGTCCAATTCCCACGGGCCGTAATCCGCCTGCAGTTCAGAGTGAATGGGGGGGGCCGAACGCGGGAAGAGATTGAGCAGCGCCAGTTGACCGCAGGCGAGCAGCGCCAGCAGCGTCACACCGATCGCCAGGGCCGGAGCCAGCAGGGTTCTTTGGCGTTGAGTTAGTCGGCCGTTGTAGCTTTTCAGCCGGGTGAGGAGGGCCTCCCACCGTACACGCATTCGTGGTCAGGGGCTCCAGTCCGTGTGGATGTGGGTGGTGCTGCCCAGCTGAGGCAGGCTAACGAGCACGGTGTTGCCGGCCGGTTCCTGATTGCGCACCCACAATTGCCCGCCGAGTTGCCCCACCAGCGATTTGGCAATTGGCAGGTCGAGCGGCCCGGTGCCGGTACCGTCGCGGCCTTTGTCAAACAGATGCATCAACTCCGGCGGGCTGAGAGCCGGGCCTTCATCCGTTACGCGCAGCCACACCTGGCCGGGTTGCACGCTCACCCCGAACTTCACCTGCCCGCCCGGGTCACTCCGCAAAACGGCGCGGCCGATGAGGGCGTGTACGAGGTGGCGCAGCAAGTTGGGGTCGGAGCGCAGTCGCGGCAACGACTGCGGCAGCCCGATGCCGAGCCGCACGTTCCGCTCGCGCAATGTGTTCTTCGGCAGCGTGCGCAGCGCCTCGGCCAGCGTCACCGCCAGCTCGCACTCCACCATCTTCACGCCGAGGCCGGCCTCCACCCGCATCAGCGTCCGCGCGTCGTACATCCAGTTGTGGATGCGATCCCACACCTTCGTCAGGCGATAGACGACCTCGGCGGCCGGCGGGTTGTTGTCGGCGACCAGTCCGCTCAACTCGGCCATATCCGACATGGCCTGCGTCACCGGCGTGTGCAGTTTGGTCACCATCTCGCCGAGCGTGCGGTACTTGAAATGGTCGAGGCGTTTCTGCAGGGTGACGTCGCGGATGACCATCATCCAGCCCTCGCTCAGGCGGATGTGGCCGGGGATGGCGGTGAGGGTGACGGCGAGGGCGGTTTCGCGCGGGCCGGGGATTTCGGCGATCAGCGGCTTGCCCTCCCCCATCGCCTGCCAGTTGGCGATGACGGTGCGCAAGGCGCCCGGCAGCGCATCCAACGCCACCTGCCCCTCCAGGTCTTTGCGCCCGAGCAATTCCATCGCCGCCGGGTTGACGACGCGCAGCACGCCGTGCGTATCGGTGGAGAGGATGGCGTCGCGAGTGTGCGCGACCACCGCGCCCAGCCGTTCGCGCAACATCTCGCGTTCCAGCTTGAGTTGCCGGTGGGCGACGGCGCGCTCCACCGACAGTGAGAGCGTGCGCAACGACTCGAAGGGTTTGGTGAGGAAGTCAATGGCCCCATCCGACCGCATGGCCGAGATGGCTTTTTCGAGGGTGCCGTTGCCGGTGACGACCACCACTTCGATCCACGGGTCGAGCCACTTGGCTTCGCGCAGCAGTTCGAGGCCGGTGATGGTGGGCATGTCGAGGTCGGTCACCAGCGCGGCGAAGGGCGCGCTCTCCGCCATCAATTCGAGCGCCAGCCGGCCGTCGGTGAAGGCGGTGACGGCGAAGCCCTGCCGGTTGAGGTGGGCCTCCATCACCCCCAACAACGAGGCGTCGTCATCCACGACGAGGACGGCCGGTTCAGTTGGCACGGCCCGCCTCCCCGGCGTTCGCCAGCGGCTCCACCGGCAGCAACACGGTGAACGTCGTGCCCTTGCCGACGGTGCTCTCCACATCGATCTTGCCGCCGTGATTGGCGACGATGCCGTAACTCACCGCCAGCCCGAGGCCGGTGCCCTCACCGGCGGGCTTGGTCGTGAAGAACGGGTCGAAGATCTTGCCCAGGTTTTCGGGTTTGATGCCGGTGCCCGTGTCCTGCACCGCGATCGCCACCGTCTGCCCGACCTGGCTGAGGTTGAGCCGCAGGGTGCCGCCGTCGGGCATGGCCTGAATGGCGTTCTGCACCAGGTTCACCAGCACCTGCTCGATCTGCTGCGAGTCGTAGGTGGCGATGATGGCGGCGGCCGGCAGATCGTTGATGACCTTGACGCGGCTCTGCTTGGCGAGGTACGAGGTCAGCCGCTCGACGGTCTCGAGCGTCAGGCGCATATCGCCGGGCAGCATCTCGAGGTTCGATTGGCGCGCGAACTTCATCAGGTCGCCGACGATGCGATTGGCGCGGTTGACGTGCTCGCCGATCTGCGCCAGGTTCCTGCGGTTCACATCGTCGAGCGCCGGGTCATCCTCCATCAACTCGGCGAGGCCTTTGATGACGGCCAGCGGGTTCTTCACGTCGTGCACGATGCCGGCGGTGAGCTGGCCGATGGCCGAGAGTTTTTCGGATTGGATGAGCTGCTGTTGGGTGCGGCGCAGTTTTTCGTAGGCCTCCACCAGCTCGGTGTTGCGGCGCGTGGCGATGTCGTACAGCCGGGCGGCCTCCGCGGTGCGCTCGCGCAGCCGCAGCGTCATCGCATCGAACGCCCCGGCCAGGTCGCCGATCTCGTCGGCCTGTTGCAGGCCGGTGCGCTGATTGAGGTCGCCGGCCGCCACTGCCTGCGATACCTGACGCAGGCGCAGGATGGGCCTGGCGATGAGGCGCGCCAGCACGTAGCCGAGCGCCGCGACCAACAGAGTCAGAAAAAGGAAGAAGGCGATGATGACCCAGCGGCTGACGTTGGTTGACTGAACGATGTAATCGCGCGACAGCACCGAGCCGATGACGCCCACGGCCTGGTCGCGCACCACCAGCGTTGAATTCACCCGCCCGAATTCGCGACGGTACAAACTGAAGTTTTGCGGGGGTGAGCCTTCGACCTGCGCAACCTGGGAGGGCGTCATCGCCAGGGCCGCGTAGCCTTCGGCCGGCTCGGCCAGCGTCGTCGCCACCACCGCGCCGTTGCCATCCAGCACGATGATGTCGGCCAGCGCCTGCTGCTTGAGCCGCGCCAGCACCGTCTCCATCCGGGTGCCGATCATCAACACGCCGACGAGTTGATCCGCGCTGTCGCGCACCGGCGCGGTGGTGAAGAAGTACGGGCCGTGTTCGGTATCGAGGAAGCCGATGAACTTGTCGCCGGCCAGGTCGCGCTCCGCGCGCAGCACCCGCGCCACCGGGTCGAAGGTCGAGAGATCGGAGTTCTCGCGGATGACGTACTGATCGGCCTCCAGCCTGAGGGCCAGCGTCAGCACCTCGACGCCCGTCCGGTCGATGACGGTGACCACTTCGATGCCGTTGTTGACGACGATCGGCAACAGGAGGTTGTTCAGACTCAATCGATCCCTGGCCACGGTCGCCGCCGGCACGCCGTTGGTGAACGCCATCAGCCGCAGGTTGTTGAGGTGCTCGGTCTCCTGTCGCACCAACCCCTCCTCGGCGACGCGCGCGGCCTCGATCAATTGATTGTTGAAGCGTTCCTCGACGCTGCTCGACACCAGCGCGGTGGTGATGTAGGTGCCGACGGCTGCGATGAGCAGCGTCAACAGGAAGTAGGGGACGATGAGTTTGGTGCGCAGCCGCGATACGTTGGGCAACCGCACGAGCAGGGTGGCCAGCTGACCGCGCAACTCGGCCAACCGCATTTCGGCGGCCGAGGCGAGTTGAGCGAGGGGCAGGTTGTCGCTGAGGCGCATGCAATTTTTACGCGTCGTTTATGTCGGGCCGCAGTCACCCGTTCTCCGAACTTAGCCTGAGCATGTCCCTAACTCAAGTAGGGTTCAGTTTGTCTGCGCCATCCGTGTACACAGTATTCGCGCAGGGGGTTAATGCAATTTCTACACCAGCAAAACGGGCGCTGATTCGGCTGAATCAGCGCCCGTTATATCTGAGCGTACACATCCTATAAGCAAAATCTCTTTACACCAGCATACGCACGCCCAGGAGCATGACCATTGTATTACCGAGCACACTCGTCCATTGTTGAACCTTCGGCGGCAGGCGCCGGTGCGCCAGGGCGCCGAGCCACGCCAGGAAAGTCTGCCAGCTGAACGATGACAGCCACACCCCGGCGACGAACCACACGCGGTCGGCCGGCGTGAGCGGCGCGCGCGCGTTCTGGCCGAGGATGAGCGCGGTGAAGTAAGCGACCGTGGCCGGGTTGAGGATCGTCAGCGCGACGAACTTGAAGTAGGTCCGCAGCCGACCCTCCGCGCCAAGGCGCGTCGGTGCTGCGGTGATCGCGCTGCGGCGCCACGCCTGCCACAATCCGTAGCCACCCAGCCCCATCAGCACGACGGCGCTGACGAGGCGCATCGCCGGGCCGATCGGCGCCAGCAGCGGGGCCAGCACCTGCCCGGCCAGACCGGCGAGCGAGGCGAAGAGAAAATCCACCGTCGCCGCGCCGGCCCCCGCCGCGAAGCCGAAGCCAAAGCCGCGTCGCATCGCCGTTTCGAGGATCAGCACCGCAATCGCGCCGACGGGGATGGCGATGGCGAACCCGGCCAGGGCGCCCTCGATGAATGCGGACATGCTCTTCTCCTCGGTTGCGGAAGACTCTTAGAGTCGCAGGCCGAAACAAATCGAGCCGCTGCGGGGCAACGGCTCGTCGGCATCTCGGTGTCGGTCGCGCTTACGGGAAGCGGGGCGTGTCGGGCACGCGCGTAAACCAGATGTCGAACCGTTCCACCACCGGCTTGCCGCTGGCGTCGTTACCCTGCTGTTGTTCGCTCAACCAATCCTCAAACACCTGCTGGCGTTTCTGCGCCAGCGCCGAGGCCGTCAACGGCCGTTCGCCGCGCTCCAGCACCTGAATCAGATGATAGCCAAACTCGGTCTCCACCGGGCCGATGACGCTGCCGACCTGCGCGCCGAAGGCGGCCGCCGCGAACGGCTCCACCATCTGGCCGGTGCGCGGGAACCAGCCAAGGTCGCCGCCGCGATCTTTGGTGCCATCCGACCCGAACTCGGATGCCAGCGCATCCCACTCTTCGCCGGCCTGATACCTGGCCAGCACGTCCTCCGCTTTGGATAACGCGTTGGCCTTCTCCTCATCCGTCGCCGGGCTGTTCTCGAAACGGATGAGGATGTGGCGGGCATGCACCTGGTCTTCGGTGATGGGCACCTCGGCCCCAAAGGCCGTCTGCAACTTCTCGCGATACAACTCCGCCTCGAGGAACTTGCGGAAGTCGGCCTCGCTCAGCCCGGCCGCCTGGCGCAGATCGGTAGTGTAGCTCACGACCCGCTGCGCGAACTCCTGCGTCGAGATCGGCGTCGAGGTCGGCTCAGCGGTCGAGGTCGGCTCGGGCGTGGATGTCGGGCCGGTGGTCGGCGTCGGGGTCAGGGTCACCGGCTGAGTGAGGGTGGCCGTCGGCGTGAGGGTCGGCGTCGGCGTCCAGCGGGCGATGACGGTCGGGTTGACCGTCGGCGCGACGTAGGTCGGCGGCTCGGTGGGCGTGATGGTCGGCGTCGGCTCGCCACTGGGGAAGTAGCCGAAGAACTCCCGCAAACGCGCCTCCACCTCCGCCGGGCCGACGTTGATATTGCGCGTCGCGGCCTCCTTGCGGATGAGGACATCCTCGATCAAGCTATCCAACACCTGCCGGCCGAGCGTATTCGAGTCGCTCAGTTGAGCCTGCACCTGCTGTAACTGCTGGTCGATGAAGGCCGAGTTTTGCGGATCGCTGCCGAACAACTGCCTGAAGTTCAGCAGCTGGTTGTAGCTCTGGATGAGCTGCGCCCGGCGATACTTGACTGCGGTTTGAAACTCACCGGTGGTGATGTTGACATCGCCGACGCGCGCCACCGGTTGTTGCGGCTGCAGGACGAAATTGTCCAGCACGGCATAGCCCAGGATGAGGACCAGCAACACAGCGACGACGCCGGTGCCGACCCAGATATAGCGCAACTGGCGTTGTTCGCGCTCCGCGCGCGAGAGTTGCTTGCGGGTGGGCGTTGGAAGGGTCTGGCCTTTGGTCATAGCTGAGGCTCATACAAGCGGGGCATAGAGGGGAAGCACGCGCCGCGTGCAACTCTATGCCCCGCGCAAGTCACAACGGAAAAAGACCGCCGGGTTACTTATCCATCTGCTGGGTGTAGGGCAGCAGCGCCAGATGGCGCGCGCGCTTGACGGCGGCCGCCACGCGGCGTTGCTGCGCCGCCGACACGCCGGTCTGCCGGCGCGGCCGCATCTTGCCGCTGTCGGTCACGAACTGGCGCAGAAACTCGATGTTCTTGTAGTTGATCTGCTTGGCGTCGCTGATGGTGATCTGGATGAAGGCCGGGCGCATCGAGCGTTGATAGCGCCCGCCGCCGTCATTGCTCTGCTCGCTGCCGCCACTCTCGGGCAAGTTGCTCTGCTCCATAGACGTTGACTCCACGAAATGCCGGACCGGTCAGGCCGGCGCTTGAGAACTAAAACGGGAACTCATCCTCTTCAAACGACTCCACGTTCGGCGGAGCCGCTTCGCCGCCCGCCGCCGAGCGGCGCTCGCCGAGCATGATCATGCGGTCGGCGACGATCTCGGTGCTGAAATGCTTGCGGCCTTCCTGGTCTTCCCAGCGGCGCGTCTGCAGGCGGCCCTCGACATACACCTGTTGGCCTTTGACGAGGAACTGTTTGCACGTCTCAGCCAGTTTGCCCCACGCCACTACGTTGAACCACTCGGTCTCCTCGTGGCGCTCGCCGTCGGGCGAGTTCCAGGTGCGCGAGGTCGCCACCGTGAACGATGTCACCGGCCGGCCCGAGGGCGTGTAGCGCATCTCCGGGTCGCGCCCGAGGTTGCCGATGATCATGACCTTGTTCAATCCCCGGCTCATAGCCCTGCTCCTGTGCCGAATGGCACCCTTACTCGTCGGCGCGCACGACCAAAAACCGCATCACCTGTTCGGTGAAGCGCATGTTCCGCTCGATTTCGCGGGTGGCCGCGGGAGGCAAGTTGGCCGAGATGATGACGTACTGGCCCTCGGTTTGCTTGCGGATGGGATAGGCCAGGCGGCGGCGGCCCCACACGTCCACCTTGGCGACCTGACCACCGTTGCCGGTGATCCAGCTTTTGGCTTTTTCAATCAGGGCATTCAGCGAGGACTCGTCGAGGTCCGGCTGGGCGACAAACGCCACTTCGTAATCGCGCATGCTATTCCTTTCTATGGGATATGCCCGGTTCGGCGTTGCGGGCGCGCGGCCTAATACGAGCAGAAAGTGGTGGGCTAAGGTCAGCCGCACCGGGGCGGGACTTTAACACAGCGGCGGGGGTTTGGCAAGGGTGGCAGCGACGTGGGTACGCGGATTGCGATAGCGGATGAACGGATTATTCCGGTTAACCAAAGTTGCTTCACAACTTAGATGCAAAAAGCGCTTGAAAATAGGCTCTTCCGGCGGACAGGATGTAAAGCAATCGGGGTTAACCGGCAAAGTGGCATTCCCCGACCGGCGCGGTTTTGGAGACCGCGCCGGTCTGGCCCAAAACAATCCACGCTCAGTTCACCCCCACCTGCGACCGCAGATAGGCCTCGATAAAGCCATCGAGTTCGCCGTTGAGCACATCGTCGGTGCGGCCCGTTTCGAAATCGGTGCGGTGGTCCTTCACCATTTGATACGGGTGCAGCACGTACGACCGGATCTGTTGGCCCCATTCCGCCTTCACCCGGTCACCCTTGAGCGTGGCGATTTCCCTGGCGCGCTCCTCTTCTCGCTTGGCCAGGAGCCGCGCCCGCAACACCTTCATCGCGTTTTCGCGGTTCTGTGTCAGCGAGCGTTCGTTCTGACAGGTGACGACCAGCCCGGTCGGCAAATGGCGGATGCGGATGGCGGTGGCGTTCTTCTGCACGTTCTGCCCGCCCGCGCTCGAGGCCCGATACGTGTCGATCTCGATGTCGTTCGGGCTGATCTCGATCTCGCCCACGTCGTCAACTTGCGGATACACCTCGACCGAGGCGAACGAGGTGTGCCGGCGGTGCGCCGAGTCGAACGGGGACAGCCGCACGAGGCGGTGCGTGCCCTTCTCGGATTTGAGATAGCCGTAGGCATACGGGCCGCTCACGTCGAGGGTGACGCTTTTGATGCCGGCCTCTTCGCCCTCGCTCAGGTCGAGCACTTCGGTTTTGTAGCCCTGGTTTTCGCAGTAGCGCAGGTACATGCGGTAGAGGATCGAGACCCAGTCCTGCGCTTCGGTGCCGCCCGCTCCGGCGAAGATGGTGAAGATGACGTTGTCGTGATCATGCGAGCCGGAGAGCAGAGTCGCGAATTCGAGCTTGTGGGTCTGCGCCTCCAGCCGGGTCACCTCCGCTTCGAGTTCGGCCCGCAGCGACTCGTCGCCCAGGCCGGCCAACTCCAGCGCATCGGCAATGCCGCTGTGCGCGCTGCGCCAGGTCGCCAGCTCATCGCGCAGTTGCGACAGCGCGCGCATCGTCTGCTGCGCTGCCTGAGCGTTGTTCCAGAGGTTCGGGTCGTGTGATTTGGCTTCGAGGTCGGCCAGTTGTCTTTCTTTTGCCGGAAAGTCAAAGACGCTCCATGAGCGAGCGCACTCTTTCGTTGATGGCAGTCAAACGCGAGATCAGGTCTTCCATTGCCAGGGCGAGAAGGACGGGCAAAGAAGGAAAGCCGGGAAAGTTGTTTCCCGCCTTTCCCTAGGTTCCGTCGTCTCCCGTCTCCAGTAGTCCGTCCACAAATTTATCGGGATCGAACGGGGCGAAGTCCTCGAAATGCTCCCCTGTGCCCACGAAGATGATCGGCAGATTCAGTTCGCGGCGAATGGCGAAAACCATACCGCCTTTGGCCGAGCCGTCGAGCTTCGAAAGGATGACGCCGTTGACGCCGGACGAGTCGCGAAAGCCGCGCGCCTGGGCCAGCGCGTTCTGCCCGGTGACGGCGTCGAGCACCAGCCAGGTTTCATGAGGCGCGCCGGGCATCGCCTTGCCGATGACGCGCGTCACCTTCTTCAACTCTTCCATCAAATTGAATTTGCTCTGCAACCGGCCGGCCGTATCCACGATGACGACGTCCAGCCCGCGCGCCCGGGCGGCGGTCACGGCATCGAAGGCCACCGCGCCCGGGTCGGCGTTGGGTTGCCCGGCGATGACGGGGAATTTCAGCCGCTCGCCCCACACCTGCAACTGATCCACCGCCGCCGCGCGAAACGTGTCGGCCGCCGCCACCATCACGCTGCGATGCTGAAGTTGAAAGTAGCGGGCCAGTTTGGCCGCGCTGGTGGTCTTGCCCGAGCCGTTCACCCCAACCAGGGCGATGACGGTGGGCCGGGCCGAAAGTGAAAAGGCGCGCGGCTCGTCGAGCAGGCCGCGCAACTCCTGCGCCAGGGCAGACCGCAGGGCTTCCGCGCGCACGATGCCCTCGGCCTCCACCCGCGACTTCAGCCGCGTGAGCGTCTCGTCCGCCAGCGTCACACCCATATCACTTTGTATCAACGTGGCTTCCAATTCCTCCCACGTCTCGGCGGTGAGGTCGCTCTGTCCGAGCAACGTCGTGACCCGCCCGAAGACGGCGTCGCGGGTGCGTGACAGGCTGTCGCGTAACGACTTGAACATAGCGGGCGGATTATAGCATTCGGGTGGGTATGAACCCCCGGCGCGCGCGATGCGAACGAACCCTCAGCGGCCCATTCAACAAATCCCGATCCGCGCCCAACACCATACGCTATAATCGCGCCGTGACTGTTCCGACCCTGGCCGCCATTGATTTTGGGATCAGCAACACCGACGCCGTCGCCGAGATCAACGGCGCGCTGCTGCACTGGACCCGGCCGAGCGTCGGGGCGCCGACCGCCGATTTGGTGGGGGCGATCCTCGCGCAGGGCGCGGTGGAGCTTGACTCGTTGCAGCAACTGGCCGTCACCGGCGGGCAGCATCGCGCCCTGCCCGAGCGCATCGGCGACTGCGCCATCGTGCGCGTCAGCGAAGTCGCCGCCATCGGGCGCGGCGGGCAGGCGCTCGGCGAGTTGATGGAGATTCGCGACGAGCCGCTGATCGTGGTCAGCGCCGGCTCGGGCACCGCCTGCGTCGCCGCGCGCGGAGATCAATATACGCACGTCACCGGCTCGGGCGTGGGCGGCGGCACCCTGCTGGGGTTGGGCCGCTTGCTGCTCGGCACCGTTGACCCGCAGGCAATCGAAATGCTCGCGCTCGCCGGCGACCCGAACGGCGCCGACCTCGCCCTGCGCGACGTCATCAGCGGCCCCATCGGCAGCCTGCCGCCCGATGCCACCGCCGTGAACTTTGGCCGCATCGGGCGCGACGCCATCACCGCCTCGCGCGAAGACCTGGCGGCCGCGCTGGTCACCCTCGTCGGCCAGGTCATCGGGGTGACGGCGATCAATGCGGCGCGCGCGCAACAAATCGAGCACATCGTCGTCATCGGTCATCTGGTCGATATGGCCAGCATCCGGCGCGCCATCGAGCGCGTCGGCGAGTTCTACGGCGTCAGCCTCACCCTCCCGCCCGATCCGGGCTACGCCACGGCCCTTGGCGCACTGCATCATTTACCCCGCAACCATGGTTGATCAACGTCCCCGCTACTCCATCGTCGCCCCCGTCTTCAACGAAGAAGAAGGCCTCCGCGAGTTTTATCGGCGCACCCGCGCGGTGATGGATGCGCTCGACGGTGAGTGTGAGCTGGTGCTGATCTTCGACGGCAGCCGGGATCGTTCGCCCGAGATCGGCGACGAGGTGCGGGCCGCCGACCCGCGCGTGAAGCTGGTGAAGTTCGCCCGCAACTTCGGCCATCAAATCGCCATCACGGCCGGCATTGATTACGCCGAGGGAGATGCCGTCGCCATCATCGACTCGGATTTGCAGGACCCGCCCGAGGTCATCCACGATTTGGTGAAGAAATGGAAGGACGGCTACGAGGTCGTTTACGCGCAGCGCCGCCAGCGCGCCGGCGAGACCTTCTTCAAGTTGTTCACGGCCAGGATGTTTTACGTCCTCATCCAGCGCCTGGCCTCGATTGACATCCCGCGCGACACCGGCGACTTCCGCCTGATTGATCGCAGGGTCGTGCTGGCATTGCGACAGATGCGCGAGCATCACCGCTTCATGCGCGGGCTGAGCGTGTGGGTGGGCTTCCGGCAAACCGGCGTGCTCTACGACCGCGCCGAACGTTTCGCCGGCAGCACGCAGTATCCGCTGCGCAAGATGGTGAAGTTCGCCAGCGACGCCATCACCGGTTTCTCGTACACGCCGCTGCAACTGGCGACGACGATGGGCTTTTGGATTTCGGGCGTCGCGCTGGCCGTCATCCCCGTCATCGCCGTGCTGCGCCTCGTCGGCAGCGACTTTTTCTTCGGGCAGGCCACCACCCTCATCGCCGTGCTCTTCATCGGCGGGGTGCAGTTGATCTTCCTCGGCATCATCGGCGAGTATCTGGGCCGCATCTACGATGAAGTCAAGAAACGGCCGCTGTACATCGTGCGCGAAGCGCCTCCCTTGCCGACGGTGCAAGAGGCCGGAGAGAGGGTGACGGAGTGACGAGGTGACAAGGGTGGCTTCTACGACTGAAGTGCGGGACCGGCTGGATGATTTCGGCATCTATCAGTTGGCCCGCCAATTGTTTGATGAGTTTTGGGACGACGCGGAGATCGTCGGACAGGACTACCGTGGGCGAGAGCTGGTGAAGCAGCAAGTTCGGAGCCTCGACTCGATATGCGCTAACATCGAGGAAGGTTATGGGCGCGTTTTTGGAAGGGAATATCCTCATCACCTGAAAATCGCGCGGGGTGAATCTCGCGAAAGCAAAGGACGTTTCGACCGAATGCGCCGGTTATTGCCGCCTGAAACAATCAACAACCGCAAGGCGACTTTGGATAAAATCATCACGGGTCTCACGAATACAATTGCTGCGCTTGAACGCAAATTAGGCGATGCAAAATAGCCCACCGCTTCGATATCCATCACTGCGTCACTTCGTCCCCTCGTTACCTCCCATGCCCCTTTCTCACCTCGACGAACACGGAAACGCCCGCATGGTCGATGTCGGCGGAAAGCCGGATACGGCGCGGGTGGCGGTGGCCGCCGGGGAAGTGCGGATGCTGCCGGCCACGCTGGCCCTCATCCGCGACGGCGCGCTGAAGAAGGGTGATGTGTTCACCACCGCGCAACTGGCCGGCATCATGGCGGCCAAGCGCACGGCGGAACTCATCCCGCTCTGCCATCCCCTGCCCCTCACCCACATCGAAGTGTTGTGCGAGTTAAATGACGAATTGCCCGGCGTGACGATCACCGCCACGGTGCGCACCACCGGCAAGACCGGCGTTGAGATGGAGGCGCTGACGGCGGTGAGCGTGGCGGCGCTGACGATTTACGACATGGCCAAAGCCGCCGAGAAGACGATGCAGATCACCCATGTGCGCCTGCTCGAAAAACGCGGCGGGCGCAGCGGCGAGGTGGTGAACGCATGACGCCCTTCGCCAAGCCGCGCCACACCCGTTATCCGGGCGCCATCGTCCGCGACGATCACAGCCTCCTCATCCAGCATCGCTTTCACGGCCGCGGGCGCAGCGACTGGCTCCTCCCGGGCGGCGGCCGCGAGCCGGGCGCGGCCGGCCGGTTCGACCGGCGCGACGCCGTGAAGTGGGGCGAGGCCGTTCGGGCCGGCGCGCATATGCACGCGCCGCTGACCAAAATGCAGATGGCGCCAGGCTACGCATGAAACTGACCGTCCTGTTTTTCGCGACGCTGAAGGAGAAAGCCGGCCGCGACCGCCTCGTGCTTGAGATTGCGCCCGGCACGACCGTCGCCGCCGTGAAGGCGCGGCTGGCCGCCGACCTCCCCGCCCTCGCGGCCAACCTGCCGACCGCGCTGGCCTCGGTCAATCACGAATTCGCCTTCGCCGAGGACGTGTTGAAGGACGGCGACGAGATTGCGCTGTTCCCGCCCGTCAGCGGTGGAACCACAGAGACCCCAATAACCAATCCCCCCACCGTCTTCAAAATCACCAACGACCCCATTGACCTCAACGCTCTGGTGGCCAGCATCACCCTCCCCACTACCGGCGCGGCGTGCGTGTTCACCGGCATGGTGCGCGGCGTGACCACGCGCGGCGCGGCGCATGAGACTATCCGGCTTGAGTACGAGGCCTACATCCCGATGGCCGAATCCAAAATGAAGCAGGTGGCCGATGAGATCCGCGCGCGCTGGCCGAACGTGGAGGGCATCGCCCTCGTGCAACGCATCGGCCCGCTCGACCCCGGCACCCCGACCGTCCTCATCGCCTGCTCGGCGGCGCACCGCGACACGGGCGTGTTCGAGGCGGCGCGCTACGGCATTGACCGGCTGAAGGAGATCGTGCCGGTGTGGAAGAAGGAGATCGGGCCGGGGGGCGAGGTATGGGTGGAGGGCGAGTACACGCCGGGGATGCAGGACAAATCGCAGTAGGGGGCTGGAAGCTTTGACTGGCAGCGGGTGATAGAGCGCGTTATGATGTGGCCAGCCCAATTGTGCTGTTGATCCATCCACTCGGAGCACAACTCATGACTCGTCGCGTCGTCATCACCGGACTCGGAACCGTCAACCCGTGCGGCAACAACGTCGCCCAGACCTGGGATAACGTCACCCATGGGCGCAGCGGCATCGCGCCCATCACCAACTTCGACGCCACCAGCTTTCAAGTCAAAGTGCTCGGTGAGGTGAAGGGATTCGATCCGACCACAGCGATGGAGGCGAAAGAAGTGCGCCGCACCGATCGTTATCAGCACCTGGCGATGGCGGCGGCCAAAGAGGCGCTGGCGCAATCGGGCTTCACGGTAGACCCCAACAACGCCGAGCGCGTGGCCGTCATCGTCAGTTCGTGCATCGGCGGCGGCAAGGCCTTTCAAGACAACGTGCGCGTGATGGATGCGCAAGGCCCGCGCCGCATCAACCCGTTCATGATCCCGATGCTGATGAGCAACGGCGCGGGCGGCCTCATCGCCATCGGCACCGGCGCGCAGGGGCCGAATTACTCGATCGCTTCGGCGTGCGCCTCGGGCAACGACAGCCTCGGGCAGGCGTGGCTCCTCATCCGGGCGGGCGTGGCCGATGCGGCCTTCGCCGGCGCGAGCGAATCGACCACGATCGAAATCGGCGTCGGGGCCTTTGACCGCACCGGCGCGATGTCGCACCGCCTCGCGGACACGCCCTCGCCCTTCGACAAGAATCGCGATGGGCTGTGCATGGGCGAGGGCGCGGCGCTCGTCATCCTCGAGGCGCTCGAACACGCGCAAGCGCGGGGCGCGCACATCCTGGCCGAGCTGGCCGGGTACGCGGCCAACGGCGACGCCCACCACATCACCGCCCCGCGCGAGGACGGCGCGGTCGGCGCGAGCGCGATGCGCAAGGCCCTGGCCTCCGCCCAGCTCAACCCCGAGGAGGTGGATTACATCAACGCCCACGGCACCGGCACCGTGCTCAACGATCAATCGGAGACGGTGGCCGTCAAGCGCGCGCTCGGCGAGCAGGCGTACAACGTGCCGATCTCGTCCACCAAATCCATGACCGGGCACATGATGGGCGCGACCGGCGCGCTCGAGGCGGTGTTCTGCGTCAAGGCCATCGAGACCGGCCTCATCCCGCCGACCATCAACTATCACACGCCCGACCCGGCCTGCGATCTCGATTACGTGCCCAACACGGCCCGCGAGAAAACCGTCAACGTCACCATGAGCAATGCCTTCGGCTTCGGAGGCCACAATTCGGTGCTCGTCATTAAGCGCTTCACCGGATAGCGTGAGGGGTGTCGGGTGACGGGTGAGGAGCCGCCTCGTCACCCGTCACGCGCCACTCGTCACTCCCCACATGCCCCTGCCCCCGTTCAAAGATCAATCGCTGTTGCTGCGCGCCCTCACCCATCGCTCGTATCTCAACGAGAACAGCGACGTTCACGAGGACAATGAGCGCCTCGAGTACCTCGGCGATGCGGTGCTCGACCTCATCATCGCCAATCTGCTCTATCACCGCCTGCCGGAAGTGAAGGAGGGCAAGCTCACCCGGCTGCGGTCGTCGCTGGTGCGCACCGAGCAGCTGGCCCAGTTCGCGACGCGGCTGGAACTGGGGTCGCGGTTGCGGCTGGGCAGGGGCGAGCAGGGCAGCGGCGGACAGCAGCGCGAGACGCTGCTGTGCGATGCGTTCGAGGCCGTCATCGGCGCGTACTTTGTGGAGGCCGGCTACGAGGCGGCGCGCGATTTCGTGCAGCCGCTGTTCAAGCCGCTGCTCGAAGAGCTGCTGCGGGCCGAGGCCGACAACGACCCGAAGAGCCGCCTGCAGGAATGGGCACAGGCGGAACGCGGACTGACGCCGCGCTACGTCATCGTCGAGCGTCGCGGGCCGGATCACGAGCAAACTTTCCGCGCGCAAGTCGTCATCGGCGAGGAGGTGTGCGGCGAGGGCGTGGGCCGCAACAAACGCAGCGCCGAACAGGCCGCCGCGCAAGACGCCCTCAACCGGCTCGGGCTGGCATGAGGCGGTTGCTCATCACCGGCGGCTCCGGCTACCTCGGCCAGCACCTCATCGCCCATGCAGGCGACGCTCACGCCGCCGAGTGGGAGGTGATCGCGACGTATCACGCCTGCCCGTTCGCACCGGCGCGCGGCGCGGCTGTCGGCCTCGATCTGCGCGATGAGGCCGCCACACGCGCCGTCGTCGCCGACGTCAAGCCGCAGGTCATCCTCCACACTGCCTGCTCCAATCGCAACGCCGAACATCAAGCCGCCATCGTCCCCGCCGCCCAACACATCGCCCGCGCCGCGCGTGAACGCAACCTTCACCTCGTGCATGTGTCATCGGATGTGGTGTTCGACGGCGAGCATCCGCCGTACGGTGATGACGCGCAGCCCGGCCCGGTCACCGAATATGCGCGCGCGAAAGCGGAGGCCGAAGCCGGCGTGGCCGAGGCGTGCCCGGGCGCGGTGATCGCGCGCCCGTCACTGATCTGGGGCCTCGATCCGATCGATCATCAAACGCGGTGGCTAGTGGAGGCGGTGCGCGCCGCCCGCCCGGTCACCCTCTTCACCGACGAGTTCCGCTGCCCGACCTATGTGCACGATCTGTGTGAAGCGCTGCTCGAACTGGCGGCGCGGCCCGAGCTGAGTGGGCCGATCAACCTCGTCGGCCCGCAACGGCTAAGCCGGTGGGCGTTCGGGATGAAGCTGCTGGCGGCGTTAAACATCTCGGCTGATTCATACGTGAGGGCGAGCACGGTGAAGGAGTCGCGGCTGGCCCGCCCGCGCGACCTGACGCTGACGACGGCGCGCGCACAGCGCGAGTTGAAAACGCGGCTGCGGGCAGTGGACGAGGTGTTGGGACAGTAAGGCCGGTGTTGACCGGCCTCGCGCAGGGTGTTACATTTTCTGCCAGCGATGACGCCAGAGGCCGACATGACCATTCAGGATTTGATTGCTGAAGCAAAGAGGTTATCCCGCGAGGAGCGCTTGCAGCTGCTGGCCGAAGTAAGTCGGTCCCTGCTGCTCAGTCGTCCGCCGTCGCTGCCCGCTTCGACGCCGGGGGTGGCGCTGCTCAGTTTAGCCGGCACACTGACGCCCAACGATGCCGCCGAAATGCGCGCCGCGATTGAGGCCGATTGCGAGCAGATCAACGCCGATGAATGGTAACTACCTTCTGGACACCAACATCGCCATCGCCTTTTTAGAGAACGAGGCGGCTGTGGTGACGGCGATACGTGAAGCCACGAACGTCTGGCTGCCGAGCATTGCGCTGGGCGAGCTGTGTTACGGCGCACGCAAATCGGGCCGACCACAGCACAATCTCAGCCATGTTCAAGCGCTGGCCGAGCAATTGACCATTGTCGAGTGCGGGGCGCAGACCGCCTGGCATTACGGCGAGATCAAGGAGCAGTTGCGCGCCAAGGGCCGTCCCATCCCCGATAACGATTTGTGGATTGCGGCGATTGCCAAAGAACACGGTCTCACGCTATGGACCCGCGACAACCACTTTGCAGAAGTTCCAGACTTGCAACTGAAGTCAGAGTAACGTTACCCCGTTCATCAATGCAATTGCATACGCACAAACTATTCGCTGCCTGCGCGCCGGGGCTGGAGCCGTACACTGAGCGTGAGCTGCGCGCGCTCGATATGGCCGCGGTCCGCGCGGTTCCGGGCGGGGTCGAGTTCACCGGCAGCCTCGCGGGGGCGTATCGCGCTAATCGGCATCTGCGCACGGCGAGCCGCGTGCTGGTGCGGCTGGGGCGTTTTCACGTCACCGAGTTCCGGGAGTTGCACAAACGCGCCGGCCAGTTGCCGTGGGAACGCTACCTCGCGCCCGGCCAACCGGTGGCGGTGCGAGCGACGTGCCGCAAATCGAAGCTCTACCACTCGGATGCGGTCGCGCAGCGCGTCGGCGCCGCCCTCGGTGAACGGCTCGGGCGCCCAAGCCGAATGCTGCGCGGCCACGAGGATGAGGCCAGCGAGGCGCAACTCGTCGTCGTGCGGCTCGATCACGACCAGTGTATGGTGAGCGTGGACTCGTCGGGCGAGCTGCTGCACCGGCGCGGTTACCGGCTGGCCACGGCGAAGGCCCCGCTGCGCGAGACGCTGGCCGCCGCGATTTTGATGGCCGCCGGTTGGGAGGGGGCGGCGCCGTTGATTGACCCTTTCTGCGGCTCGGGCACCGTCGCGATTGAGGCGGCGCTGATGGCGCTCAACATGCCGCCGGGCCGCGCCCGCCGCTTCGCGTTTATGGATTGGCCGGGCTTTGACGCGGCGGCGTGGGAGGCGTTGCCACGGGTTGCTCCTCGCCGCGGTAGTGAGCAGAGTGTCATCCTCGCCTCCGATCGCGATGCGGGCGCGATCGAGGCCGCGCGGGCCAACGCCGAACGCGCCGGCGTCGCCGACCACATTGAATTCGCCCGCCGCGCTTTCTCCGATCTGCGCCCGCCCGAAGCGCGAGGCTTCGTCGTCACCAATCCACCCTACGGTGTGCGCGTGCGTGAGGCGCGCGACCTGCGCAACCTGTACGCGCGTTTTGGGGAGGTGCTGCGCGAACGGTGCCCGGGTTGGCGCGTGGCGCTGCTCTGCCCGCAGGCAGCGCTCGTGCGCCAAACGCGGTTGACCTTCGACCGCAGCCTGCCACTCGTCAACGGCGGGCTGGCCGTGAAGCTGTGGTGCGGCCAGATTGAAGCCTGACCCGACTGTCGTTATACTTGCACCCATCATGCCCACTCGACAACTCCGCTGCCCCAATTGCTCGGCCCCGATGGTGAGCGAGGTGGCCGCCGGCGGCATCGCCACCTGCCGCTTCTGCGGGGCAACGTTTCAAGTGCGCGTTAAAGACACTGAGGAACTCAGGCAGGGCAGCCTGTTGCTCAGAGCCGACTTTGAATCAGCCGAAGCGCCGGGCTGGGCGCTGTCGTATCCCGACAAAATCAACTTCAAGCCGGGCGAGTTGTGGATGACCCAGCCCGCCGACGACCTCATCCACCCGGTGATGCGCACACCCGGCCGCTACGACGATGTGGATGTGAGCCTGACCATCCGCTTCGTGGATGGCAGCTACGAGCATATTCACGCCGGCGTCGAGGTGCGCTCGGGGGATGACGGCGACTACGTCATCAGCATCTCACCCCAGGGCACCTACCGTGTGGGCTGGCACAACAAGTCCGAATGGGGCGGCGTGCTCGTGCCGTGGACGACGCATCCGGAATTGCGCACCGGGATGGGGTTGCCCAACCGGCTGCGGGTCGTCATGCACGGCGACCGGTTGCGGGTGTACGTCAACGACCTGCTGGCCAGTTCGCTGCGCGACGACAAATTGAAGAGCGGCATGGTGCGGCTGGTGATGTTCCCGTCGAAGCAGGCCGCCTCGACCGTGGCCTTTTCGCGCGTCGAGCTGCGGGAAGTCGTGTGACGGCGATATACTTTGGTTACCAATGCGACTTTCGGAGAGCGTCCATGCCCAAATTGACGATCCATGATGAAGCCTACGAGGTGCCCGCCGGCCAGCGCCTGGTGCTGGCGATTGAAAGCACTGGCGTGAAGATCGGCCACCGCTGCGGCGGCAACGCCAGGTGCACCACGTGCCGCGTCGAGTTCATGAGCGGTGAGCCGTCTACAATGACGGCCGCCGAATTCAACCGCCTCACCGACCGGGGCCTGATCGGCCAATATCGGCTGTCGTGCCAGATCGTGTGTGATCACGACATGAGCGTGAAGCCGGCGATGTTCGCCGAGAACCAGCCGCAATGGAATGGCGACACCGGCCCCGCGCCCGCGCCGACCGTGCAGCCCGAAGCGGTCTGGTATCCGATCGACGAACTCAGACAGAAGGCGGCGACCAGGGCGTAAAGAATCAAAAAGAGCGGGCCAATGGCTCGCTCTTTTCATTTTGGAGGCATGGAATTGGCGCTCACGGCAACACCTCCCATGGGCTGAGGCGCCCGCCCGGCCCGCGCACCTCAAAATGCAGATGCGGGCCGGTGGAGTTGCCGGTGCTGCCGGCCAACCCGATGATCTGGCCCTGCCAAACCGGGTCACCACACACGACGTTGAGCTGGCTGAAGTGAGCGTAGAGCGTGTGCCAGCCGTTGCCGTGATCGACGATGATGAGATTGCCGTAGCCCTGTGTGTTCCAGCCCGAGTACACCACCACCCCCGCGTCAGCCGCATACAGCGGGTCGCCCAATTGCGCGGCGATGTCAACGCCGGGATGCCAGGCCGGATAGTAGTTCCGGCCCGAGAGGTAGCGGCTGTCGGCCGGCCAGATGAAGCTGCCACCGCCCGTCGGCGCAACAAACCACTGGCCGTCACACTGACCCGCCCCGCTCCACGCCGGCTCGAGCGGCAACGTCGCCAGCCACGCCGTCGCCACGCTGGGGATGGGCGTGGCCGTCATCACCGGATGCGGCAGCGGGGTGGGCGCAAGTTCTAGGCGGCCCTCGGACTCAGCGGCAAAGTTCTGCGGGGGCGCGCCGGCGGCATAGGCGGGGAGCCAATCGGTGTGCAGCGGCAGTGATTGCTTCGGGGCGTTGTGCAGCACCGCGCGCACATTCGGCGAGTACGAGGCAACGGGCACCCCGATCAACGCCGCCACCAGGAAATCCACAACTACCACGACCATCAGCAGCGCCGAGGTCGGCCACGTGCGCACGCGCTGGCCGGCGCGCAGCGTGGCCGTCAACGCCATGACCCAGCCGGCCACGCTCACGCTGAAGAGCTGCCCCATCAACAAAGCGAGGGCCTGCGCGGCGCGGCGCGCTTCGTCCGTGAACTCAGCCGCGAACGCCTCGGCGGCGCGATGCAGCGGCTCGGCCCAGTGATGGAGGAGGGCGAGATAGGGATTGACCGAGCGGCGCGCGTAACGGCGCACCGGCCGCGTGGCCACGCGCAGCGCGAGGCCATCTTCGGCGAGCTGCGTTAACCCATCGTGCAAGGCGCGACCTGCCGCGCGTCGCGCATCACGCAACATCCTTAGCACCTCGTGCAGCAATGGCTCGAGGGAGGTTTCATCCGAATCAACCGAGAAGCGGGGAGTCTCGGGCAGGGGTATCATTCGCCGGATGGTAAATCACAAATCACACAATCAGGCGATGGCGCGCGTTGGGGAACGGTTGAGGTTTGTAAGGGGCCGGTCGAGGGCGGTGCAAGTTCCCTGCCGGCGCGGTGAAGCGCGCCACTCACACATCGCTTATCTCAACCTGCTATCGTCGCGCCGATGAAGTTTATCTTTCGCTTTGTGTTGGGCGGTGTGGCGCTGGCCGGGTTGGCCCTGGCGTTGCCGCGCCTGTACACCGCCCTGCGCTACTCGAGCGCGATCCATACTCTTGAGGAAGCGCCCAGCCGCCCGCTCGCCATCGTCTTCGGGGCGGGCCTGCGACGCGATGGTGGGCCGACGCCGGTGCTGTACGACCGGGTGGCGACGGCGGTGGATCTGTATCGGTTGGGCAAGGTGCGGGCTTTGTTGATGAGCGGCGATGGGCTGACCAATGCCGAGCCGTCGGCGATGCGGCAGACGGCGCTCGAACTGGGTGTGCCGGCGGAGGACATCTGGGTTGATGAGGCCGGCCTCGACACGTATGCGTCGTGCTATCGCGCGCGGAGCAAGTTCGGCGCGACCGAGGTGCTGCTGGTGACGCAGGAGTTTCACCTGCCGCGCGCGCTCTTCATCTGTGAGGGCTTGCGGCTGAAGGCCAACGGCGTCTCCTCCGACCGGCGCACCTATCGCACCAGCTCACTCACCTTCTGGAACTTCCGCGAGGTGCTCGCCACCGCCAACGCCGCGTGGGAAGTGTACGTGACGAAGCCGATACCGGCGGAGTAAGGGCCTGGAGCACAGATGGGTTGTCGGCCAGTGGGCAGACCGACGCCGTCTTCGAGGCCGTGTCGGTCTTTCCCTGACAACTCGTGCGTGCACACTGCAGGGTCCCGCCTTCATCCGCGTCCGTAGATTTCCGCTATACTCCCGCCCCATGAACCGTGAACACGCTTACGCCATCGTCACCGAGCATGTCAGGAACGACAACCTGATCAAACACATGCTCTCGGTTGAGGCCGCCATGCGCGGCTATGCGGTCAAGTACGGCGAAGACCCCGACTACTGGGCGCTGGCCGGGCTGCTGCACGACTTCGATTGGGAGGTGCACCCCACGCTCGAACGCCATCCGCAGGACGGCGCCGCCATCCTGCGCGCGCGCGGCGTGCCGGAGGACATCATCCGCTGCATCCAAAGCCACGCCCCGCATACCGGCGTCCCGCGCGAGAAGGTGATGGACAAAGCGCTGTTCGCGGTGGATGAGTTGACCGGCCTGATCACCGCCTGCGCCCTGGTGCGCCCCTCGAGGAGCCTGCACGACCTCACCGCCAAAAGCGTCAAGGGCAAGTGGAAGGACAAGGCCTTTGCGGCGGGCGTGAACCGAGCGGATATTGAGCAGGGCGCGCAGGAGTTGGGCGTTGACCTGACCGAGCACATCACCTTCACGATCGAGGCCATGCGCGTCATCGCGCCGCAACTGGGGTTGGATGGGGCGGCAGCGGTTGCGACATAACCGCCCGCTTTGACCGGGCGGCCTTCATCGGTATAATCTCGCTCGCGCCGGGGTAGGTTCCCGGCGTTTTCTCGCTATGGCTGCTCAATCGAAATCTTCCAGCCCGGGCTACCGGCTGTGCCCGACCTGCGGAACGCGCGTGGGGGCGGCTGCCACGAAGTGTCTCGTCTGCGGCACCGACCTGAGCGGCGTCATCGGGCCGAACAAGGCGGCGACCGGAACCGTGTTGGGCCGCCGGCCCATCCGCCTCACGACCGTCCTCATCCTCCTCGGCATCGTGCTGGCCGCCGTGGCCGGCGGCGTGTTTGTGTTTTTGCAAACAGATGCCGGCCGGGAACTGGTCAACCCCCCGACCGAGACGGCCACCGCCACCGCGACGTTGCCGCCCACGCTGACGCACACCCCCACGCCGACCGATACACCCGAGCCGACGGCCACGCCGCTGCCGCCGGTGGATTATGTGGTGCAGTCCGGCGATAGTTGTGTGCGGATCGCCGTCAACAGCCAGGTGTCGGTGCAGAGCATCATCGATGCGAACGGCGGCATCATCAACCCGGCGTGCACCAACCTCGTGCCCGGCTCGACGATCAAGGTGCCGCAGCCCACGCCGACTCCCTCGCCGCTGCCGACCGCCACGCTGGGCCGCATCGAGGCCACCCCCATCCCGCGCCCGACGTACATCATCCAGCGCGGCGATCAGCTGGCCACGATTGCGAAATTCTACGGCTTGAAGATCGAAGATTTGATGCAGGCCAACGGCATCACCGACCCGAACCGGATTCAGTTCGGGCAGATCCTGCTGATCCCGATTGACAAGGTTCCGCCGCAAGGTCCCACCCAAACGCCGACCGCGCCACCGGCTTACCCCGCGCCGCAGCTGCTCAACCCGGCGGACGGCGAGGCCTTTGTGGGTGTGGACAGCGTGACGTTGCAATGGGTGGCCGTGAGTCAGTTGCAGCCGGGTGAGTTTTTCCAGGTGAGGATTGAGGATGTGACGGCCAACAGCGCCCGCATCCTGCGGGACGTGGTGCCCGACAATCGGTACATCATCCCGGCGACGTTCCAACCCGCCGACGGCAAGCCGCATGTGTACCGGTGGAGCGTGACCATCGTGCGCCAGCGCCCGGGCGCCAACGTCAATCAGCCGCCGGTCTATGACTCCGCCGGTCTATCCAGCCCGGAGCGCACCTTTGTGTGGCAGGGCGCCGGAGCGGGCGGAACGCCAAATCCGTAGCGTCGCCGCGCCGTGACGCTCCGGCGCAATGTATGTTGAACCGAGGCCGCTCCAACTTCTTCCTCATCCTGGCCGGGATTTGCCTCGTCGCCTCGGCGGCGCTCTTTCTCTTTGAGCTGTATCGCTACAGCCAGACCTTTGCCCGGTTGCCGGCCGGTCTGGTGCTGGGCGATGTGCCCGTTGGCGGCCTGAGTGAGGCCGACGCCGTTCAGCTTCTCGTCACCACGTACAACGCGCCAGTCGAGTTGCGTTACCGCGACGCGGTGATTTTGCTCGACCCGGCGGTGGTGGGCTTTGACGTCAACGCGGCCGTGATGTTGCCGCAGGCGACTCAGTTTCGGAGCAATGCCGGTTTCTGGGGCGGGCTGTGGGATTACCTGTGGCTGCAGCCATCGGCTGTGCGGGAAGTTCCGTTGCGGGCGGAATACTCGCGCGACCGGTTGCGGGCCTTCCTCGCCGACGTCGCGGCCCGCTACGATCAGCCGGGCAGCCCGCCGACCGCCGACCCGACCCGCCTCGGCTTCAAGCCCGGCGAGCCGGGCCACACCCTCAACCTCGAGCCGGCGCTCGACCTCATCAACCGGGCCCTGTACTCGCCGACCGACCGCATCGTCACGTTGCCGGTGTCGGAGCAGACGCTGGTGCAGCCGAACTATCAGACGCTGGCCGATTTGCTGCGCGAGAACATCCGCCAGTATCAATTCGACGGCGTGGCCAGCCTGTTCCTCTCCGACCTCAACACCGGCGAGGAGTTGACCTTCTCGCTCGCCAACGGTGAGCCGATCACCGGGCCGGTGGCCTTCTCGGCCATGAGCATCATCAAGGTGCCGATCATGACCTCGCTCTTCGCGCGGCGCAGCGGCGAACTGACGGCGGAGGATGATCTGCTGCTGCAGCGCAGCCTGGAGGAATCACAGAACACGGCCACCGATTTCCTCCTCAAGACGATTGGCGCCGGCGATGGTTTCGAGGGCACGCGGGTGATGACCAACGACATGCGCCGGTTGGGCCTCGTCAACACCTATCTCAGCGGCCTGCTTGACGTGCAGGGCGCGGTGCTGTCGCCGTACGCCACCCCGGCCAACACCCGGCAGGACATCAACACCCGGCCCGACCCGTACAATCAAACCTCCGCCGAGGATATGGGCACGTTGCTGGTGATGGTGTATCAATGCTCCAAAGGGGGCGGCACCCTGCTGGCCGCCTTCCCCGGCGAGTTCACGCCGCAGGAGTGCCAGCAGATGATCGATCTGTTATCGCAGAACAAATTGGGGCCGTCGCTCATCGCCGGCGGGTCGCCGGGCGGCTTCGTCGCGCACAAGCACGGGTGGGATACCGTCCCCCTGACGAATGTGGCCGACGCCGCGCTGGTCTTCACGCCCGGCGGCGATTACGCGCTCGTCATCTACATGCACCGCCCGGCCACCATCGGCTTCCCCGATGCCAACCGCATCATCATCTCGCTGGCGCAGGCGGTCTTCAACTACTACAACGCGCAATAAAGCCCGCCGCAGACGACAACGATTGGCGGTTTACGGTTTGCTGGCCCCCGGGTTCTTCTTCACCAGCACCAGCTTGTTGCCACCGGCTTCGTAGCTGAACTCCACCGCGTCCATCACGTTGCGCATGAAGTACAGGCCCAGTCCGCCGATGGCCATCTCCTCCAGCGAGGCTTTGAGATTCGGCTGCGGCACCGCATCGGCGTCGAAGTGTTTGGCCGAATCGCGGATCGTGATCGTCAGCTCGTTCGGCGCGATGTCGCAGCGCACCCGGATGTCGCCGCGCCCCTCGCCGCCATAGCCATGTTCGATGATGTTGGTGCAGGCCTCATCCACCGCCAGCTGGCAATGGGCGGACTCGCGCTCACCCAGACCGGCCGCCGCGGCGGCCTCGGCCACAAATTTGCAGGTAGGCTCTAGACTGGAATACCGGCCGGGGACGGTGAGCGTGCGAACCATGGCGGCATCAATAGCACGCCCCATTGCGGCCACCGGGCGAGGCTGAGCAGGATGGCCGCAACGGACTAAAAACTCTGTACGGCTTCGTCGCGTGAGCGATAGATGGAGAAGATGGAGGTCAGGCCGGCGAGCCGCAGCACCTCATCCACGCGCGGCGAGGGGTTGGCCACGCGCAGGTCGCCGTTCACGCGCTTCACCGACTTCAACGTCGAGACCATCGCCCGCAGCCCGGCCGAGGACATATACTCCACGTCCATCAAATCCAGCACGATCTGCGTCTTCTCGGTTTCAACCAGCTTCTTCAGCGCGTTTTCCAAATCGGGAGCGGTGGCGCTGTCCACCCGGCCGTTGACGGCCACGATGGCGACCTGACCTTGCTCTTGGGTTGCGATCTGCATCCGTTTCTCTCCTGTTTGCCCGATACGCGGCGATTATACAGAAAGACCATACCCCGCACAACACAAGCGCCAGAGCTATTGCGGCGCGTTTCCCAACCGCGTCGCCGCCAGGCTCAGCCCCACGAACATCCAAAACAGCGTGCCCGCGGCCTGAAAGTTGAGGTTGAAAAAGTAGTGATCGAACAGGCCGACCGTGAGCGCCGCCGCCAGCCCGGCCAGCAACCCCAGCCACAGGGCCGTGAGCGACTCATCCGCATACACCGCCTTGCGCCGCGCCCCGGCCCAACCAAAGACCACGGCGATGACAAGCCCAAACGCACTTAGCCCGACCAGCCCCATCTTCGACGCAATCAGCAGATAGGCGTTGGACACGCCGACGTAAATGTCGATCTCCGGCGCGCCCGAGAAGCCGACGCCGAGCACCGGATAGCGATTGATGAGGATGAAGGCATCCTTGTATTCGCCGAAGCGCATCTGCGTGGCGAGGTCCTGTCCCTGCACGCCCTCGACGAACCGCGTCACGTAATCTTGCGTGACCGGCAGCACGAGCACCAGCGCCGCGCCGAGGGCGAGCACGATCAACATCCGCCGATAACGGGCCGCCGCGATAAGCAGCAAGCCCGCCACCAGGGCCGCCATCGCCCCACGCGAAAAGGTGAGGATGAGGCAAACGGTGATGAGGCCGAACGCGGCGAAAGCCAGCGCGCGCCGGTCGAGCAGCGGCCTGCGGATGAGCAATTGCGGCGCGGCCAGCGCCCCGATCATCGCCAGCATCCCTCCCAGGGCGTTTGGGTCCACGGCGGTGGCGATGGCGCGTTCGGCGTTCTCCGGGTTGTCCTCGATGTAGCGCAGCACACCGCCCGCCGGATAGTTGAAGACCCGCAGCGCCGAGAGTGCGCTTTCGGAAAGTGTGTCGGGCAGCGCGTACAGCACAATGCCGATGCCGCCCAGCGCCGCGCCGCCGAGGATGAGCAGCCGCGTGAGCCGCGCCAGCTTGGCGCGCGTGTCAACGTAGTCCACGAGGATGAAGGCGAAGGCGAGGCTGAGCAACATCTCGGCGAACTGGCGCAGGAGGTTGCTGGTCAGCGGGCCGTTCGGGTAGCCGACGACGAAGCTGAAGATCATCAGCCCCATGAACAGCGCGATGGGCCCGTGGGCGGGCGTGAGCGTCAATCGCCGGCGCTCGCCCGTCATCCATTGGATGGCGTACAAAAACACCACCGCCAGCATCGCCAGATCGAGGAAGGTCGGCGTGAACACCACCTTGAACGGCAGGCTGCCGAAGGGCAGCAGCGTGATGATGGCGATCATCGCCCAGACGGCGACCTCGAGGTGGCTGAGCACCATCACTGCGCCGATCAACCCGAGGACCACGCCGGCGGTGATGAGCGGGCCGGCGAAGCCGAGCAGCGCGCCCAGCGCCAGCGCCACCGCGGCCAGCGCCACGCCGAGCCACAGCGCGTACTGGCGCGACTGGGTGAAGGTGAGCAACCTGTTCATGGTATGACTTCAAATTGAGCCGTCAACACCACCGCATCCTCCGGCCAGCGCTCGCCGCCGGGCTTGAAGGCCGCCAGGCGCACGCCCGTAGCCGGATCATACCAGCCGACCTTGACAACGTACTTGCCCACGGGCAGTTGTTTCGGAATCGCAATCGGGCGCAAATCCAAAAACGTCTGGCCCGGCTCCCAGGCCGAGGTTGGCCAATCTCCCTCAAACGGCTGGCCGTCGCTCTGCGCGACTTTGTTTCCTTCCTCATCCACCACATGCATAAACAATGTGAAATCCGCCGGGATGCGTTCGCGCGCGCGCCAGTACAAGTTGATGTATCCCAGGTCGTTCAGTGAATCCGTCCCCAACAACGTGATGCCATGTTCAAAGGTCGAGCCTTCGGTGTAGGGCGGCGTCCGTACCTCCGGCTGTGTGGGCACGAGGCGGCCCACCGTGAGCGAAACGGCGTCGAGCGTCGAGCCATCGCCAGCGCGGATGGGCAAATTGTTGTCAGGCGAACCGCGCCACACGGCGATGCGCAGTCGCAACAACATCGGGGCGGCGGCTGAATCGGTAATCGGTAATTGGTAATGGTCGGGGTAAATCGCGCCGGGTTGCATTTGCGATGTGGGCAACAGCCCCCCGCCCGGCCACGTATCCAATTGCCCCACGCCCTCGCTCGCGCGCCCGAACAACACCAGCGCCAGCGAGTCATCCGTCGTCATACTTTTCAAGGCCCGCCAGTACAGCGTCACCGGCACCGAGTCGCCGGGTTTGCGTGCGGCATCGTCTGCCGTGTAGCCGATGAGTTCGAGGCCGTCGCCGAACCGCGCGCGCACGGGCCGCAGGTCGGCGGGCAGTTGTGATTCGGCCATCGGCTGCGGCGGCCGGTAACGCGGCGCGATATCGAACACGGGGACGTAGAGGGCGACCGCTGCCAGCGCCACCCCAAGGGAGGCCGCCACCGCGCGGGCAGCGCTGTGCGTGAAGGGCGCGAGCAGCGCAGCCGCCATCCCGATGGAGAGCGGCGCGATGGCCCCGAACATCAACCGCCCCTGCGAGGCCGGGGTCTGCATCGTCCAGCGCACCACGCCGATGAAGGTGAGGAGGCAGACGGCGGAAAGCAGAAGGCCCTCGGTCGAAAGGCGACCGCGCCGCTTCCACACCAGCCATGCGCCGCCCGCAATCGAGGCCAGGGTGATGACATTGAAAAACCAATACACCCACTCGCTCGCGCGAAGGCTAAACGCGCCGAAGATGCCCCAGTACGAAAGATAGAAACCTTCCCACTCAGACAACAGCCCGAGCAGACCGACGTTGCGCGGCCCGGCGATCGCCACCATCGTCTCGAGGCCGAACAGCTCACCGTACAGCTGCAGGTTGCGGAGGAACCACCAGCCGCAGACGATGGCGGCGAGGCTGAAGACGACGAGGCCGCGTCCAATGACAGGGGGCAGATGGCGGATGGCGAATTGAAGGTTGCGCTCGGCGCGCGGGATGTGCTTCCACTGTTCGGCGAGCAGGGCCAGCGCGACCACCGGCCACAACACCAACCCGCTGAGCTTCGTCAGCGCGGCCAGCCCGCACAGCGCGCCCAGGCCGAGCAGCTTCAACAACGATGGGCGCGGGTGGGCCTGCACGACCTCGACCACGAGCAGCAGCACAGCCGTCGCCAGCAGCATGAGCAGGTTGTCGTTGTTGACCGAGGCGTTGATGAACAGGGCCATCGGGTTGAAGGCGACGAGCGCGGCGGCCAGCAGCGGGCGCAGCTTGTCGGCGAAGAGGCGGCGCGCCAGCACGAAGGTGAGCACCACCGTGCCGCAGCTCAACAGCAGCGAGAAGACGCGCAGCCCGCGCCCAGCCTGCGCCGTGCCGCCGTCGGCGTCGGCGGGGCGATAGAGGTTGACGTTGTGCGCTATGCCCGGGATGCCGAGGCGCGAGTGCGGATTCTGCACCGCGACGCTGGCGTGATCGGACGTATCCATCCAAAACGTCAGCGCCGCGCCGAGCAAATAGTAGAGCGGCGGCTGGCTGCCCTCCTGATGATAGAAAGTGTCCTGGTTGCGCGGATCCTGCACCGGCAGCCCGTTGCCGCGCGCGACCCATCGCACCACGCCAAAGTGCGAACCTTCGTCGGAGGCCTCGAACAGCGGCGTGGCCCACGCGTACACGAGGCCCAGCGCGAAATGCGCAGCCACGAGGGCGAGGACAGCGAGTGTGCTCCGGCGGAGGGTCATGGAGTCCGAGATCGAATAAGGTTCATGTCGCCCCGAGCGCTAACGCGCAGTTTCGATATCAGCATCATCTTGTCGCGCGAAGGGCGGCCCCTCGCGCGACAAGGCTCAGGAAAAGCATCGGCTCGGCGTCCGCGCCCAGGGCGCCATGTGCGCGGACTCACGGCCTCACCCGCACCCGGCTGAGCGTGAGCGCCTGCGCGTCGGTGGGATAGCCCTCGGCATTGTGCAGCGGTAGCGGCCTGAGCGTGGCCGAATCGTACACGACCACTTCGAGCATGTACTGGCCCGGCGGCGTGTTCACGTCGAGGGTTAGCGGGTAGCGGTCGGTGATGGTTTGACCGAGCAGCCAACTCGCGGTGGGGGCCGCGCCATCCTGCGGCCATGCATCCCTGGATGCCCAGCGGTTGAGCGCCTCATCGCGCACGCGCACCGAGACGGAGTAGTTCGTCGCCATCTGCCTCAGTGCCGACCAATACAGAGTCACCTCCAGTTTATCGCCCGCTCGCAGAGAGCGCGCCGAAACGTGTGCGTTCGCCAAGGTGATTTCACCACCAAAGTTCGCGCTGATCGGCCACATCGCCCCCGAACCGGCGGGCGGCTGGCGCAGCTCGATTGAACCGAACGTGGCCGAATCACCGCCCGTTGCCAGCGGCAGCCGCGCGCCGTCGCGCAGATCGTACACGCCCACCGCAAACCGCGCTTCGCCGGGGGCCACGATCTCGCGCGGCAGCCGGATGGCGTACGCATCCGCCCACGTCTGGCCCGGCTGCATCAGCGTCGTCGCCAGCAGGCCCTGCCCCGGATAGCGGTCGCGCTGCGCGACGATCACGCCGTCGGCATCCACGACATGCACGAACAGGCTCCAGTTTCGATCCATCGTAATTTGCGCTTGCCAGTACAACGTCAGTCGCGCCGGGTCGCCGGGTTGCGCCGAGGGTGTTTGCAGATCATAGCCCAGCAACTTCAGCTCGCCGAAGTCGGCGTCGAGACGGTTGGGGATGGCGGCAAGTTCCGCTTGTGTCAGCGGCGGTGGAGGGGTGTAGTGCGGGGTGATGATGAGGACGGGTGCAGCGACGGAGATTGCGAACATGAAAGCCGCCAGCAACAGCGGCAGCCCGCGCCACAGACTCCACAATCCCACAGCCATCAGCCCGCTAATGGCCGAGATCGCGGGAAAGATCAACCGGCCCTGGGAGGCCCAGGTGATGGACGACCAGCGCACCAGGCCAAAGAGCAGCAGCCCGATCCACGCGACGAGCAATGCCCACTGAAGCGCGCGGGTCGCGTCGAGGCGCCGTGTCCGCAGAAGTTTCCACCCCAATCCGATGACGGCAACGCCCGCCGCGACGTCGAGCGCGGTATACACCCAATCGGGCAGCGGCACGCTCACCCCGCCGAACAATCCCCAATACGCCTGCACAAAGCCGACGCGCTCACCCCACAGTTGCAGCAGCGTGGCCGGTTGCGGGCGCGCGCCGACGATGGCGACAAAGGTGTTCCAGGCGAGCCAATCGCCGTAGAGCAGGTAGTTGCGGAGGTACCACCAGGACGCGACCAGGGCTGCGAGGCCGAAGACAGCGAACGACTCGGAGAGCGTGTTGAGGACTGCGTATCCCGTTCGGGACCGCGCACTACGCCACGCCTGCAGGTTGCCCCGCGCGATGACCAGCCCCGCCAGCCCGCCCAGGCCGAGGGCCGATTGTTTGCTCAACGCGCCCGCGCCGAGCAGCACGCCGAGCGCCACATGCGGCCAGCCGAGTCGTTGCGGCGGCGCTTTGGCCCAGCGCACCAGCAGCCACAGCGTGGCCGCCGACAGCGTGATGGCGAGGTTGTCGTTGTTCACGCTCGCGCTGATGAAGATGAACATCGGCGTGAAGGCGGTGATGGCGGCAGCCGCCAGTGACAGCGGCTCGTTGTCATCCGTGATCTCGCGCGCGAGACGATACGTGAAGTACACCGTGCCCGCGCCCAGCAGCACCGACAGGAAACGAATCAGCCGCACGGCCCGCGCCGTGCCGTGCCAGCGCCCCGCTTCATCGGCGCGATGGATGAGGATGTTGTTGTTGCGGTCGGGGGTGATCAGGCCGTTGTCGGTGTGCGGGTTGATCCAGCGCACCTCGGCCATGTCGCTTGAGTCAATCCAGAAGGTCGCCGCCGCCATCAACGCGTAATACAGCGGCGGCTGGCTGCCTTCCTGCCGCCACGGCTGCACGTTCGCCGGGTCTTGCACCGGCAGGCCGTTCCCGTCGGCCAGCGTCTTCACCATCGGGTAATGCCACAACTCGTCGGAGATCTCGAACAACGGCGTGACGGCGGCATACGCCGCGCCGAGGGCGATGAAGGCCGCGAGCACAAGCGCGAGGCCGCGGGAACGATCAGCGCGCAACATCCACCTCCCCCAGTTCCACCGCATCCGCGCCCGAGGCGAGTGGAACGCGCTCGCCGGTCCCCGGAAGATACAGCCCGACGCGCAGCCGGTGCGCGCCCGGCGCAACCTCGGTTGGGAGGTTCAACAAATGCACATCCATGATTGTCTCGCCCGCCTCCCACCGCCCGGTCGGGTAAAAGCCGAGGTGCGCGTCCGATCCCGGCGGCGAATCAGATTGTGCGATCAGGTTGCCCTCGGCGTCGAGCAGATGCACGAAGACCGCGTAATCGGCGGACGGCGTGCCCGTCGCCTCCCAATACAGCGTGAGCGTTGCAGCCCGGCCTGCGTGCAGCGGCGCCAACTCATATCCCCGGAGGACTATCGGCTCGGTGAAGATTGCGTTCACGCCTTGCCCGTCCGCCGGGATTCGCGGGCCGCTGCCCGACACCTTCACCCTTCCCAACTCGATCACCGACACCGGTTGCCCGGCCGCGCCGGTCACCGGAACGCGCGCACCCGTGTTCAAGTCAAACATCCCGACGTGGACCGCATACTCCGCCGGGCCGGGCGCATCCGCCACGATGGGGGCGGCGACTTCGTCACAGAACAAGGTCCTCGGTTGCCACACCGTCGTCGCCTGACGGCCCAGGCCCGGATAGGTGTTGCGGTTCGCGATGACGCGCGACCCCGAGCCAACCAGTTGCACAAAGACCGTCATCGGCTGAGCGGTGCGGCTGAGGGCCTCCCAGCACAGCGTGAGCGTGACCTCTTCTCCCGGCGCAGCGGTCGCCGGGAGGCGATAGCCCCGCAACCGGGCGAACTCGCCGAGGTTGAACTCGACGCGCTCAACTGACTCGGGAAGTTGCGCCAGCGGCCTCGGCGGCTGATACGCGGGCACTATGGCGAGCGGGCCGAGCAGCGCGAGTGTGGCGACGAAGGCGAGGCCGAGGCCGGGCAACCACTTCCACCACCGGCTCAGCCCGATGACGAACAGCAGCATCAGCGGCGCGAGGGCAGGAAAAAGCAAACGGCCCAGCGTGCCCTGCAATCGCGTCGCCCACCACACAAAGGCCGCCGTCATCAGCCCAACGAAGAGCAGCATCGCGGCGTAACGCCCCAACCGGCGCCGATCAACCCACAACCACGACAGCACACCGGAGAACGCCGCCACCTGCATTGCACTCAAGCCGGTGTACGCCCACTCGGGCCACAACACATTCGTCCAGCCGAAAGCGCCCCAGAAACTGATGGAGACGATAGAGAGCTGCGTGGGCAGATCGGCGAGCGTGAGGCGGGCGCCTTCGGGGAAAGGCGCGGCGTGGAGGCCAAGGCCCAGCGGATCGCCAAAGTACAGAGCGTTGCGCGCATACCATCCCCCAGCCAGCAACAACCAGCCTCCTGCGCCGGCCGCGACGCCGATCAGCGCGCTATGCCAACGGCGCAGGCGCACGCCCAGCCAGGCCGCCACTAGCGCGCCGAGCAACGGCAACAGAATCGCGCTGGTCTTGGTCAAAGCAGCCAGCCCGCCCAGCGCCCCGAACGCCGCCCAGCGCTTCCACTCCTCCGGTTGAGCGGGCACGCGCACCAGCGCCCACAAGGCCGCCGTCGAAAGCGCCGTCACCAACCCATCGTTGCTGGCGCTGCTGGCGATGAACAGGAACTGGGGATGGACTGCAATCAGGGCGGCGCTGAGCAGCGCCCACGCGCGTCGCTGCGTGACCTGGCGGACGAGGCCGTACGCGCACGGGATGGTGGCGGCGCTCAAGATCAACGACAGCGCCCGCATCGCAGCGTCGGCCGGATAGCTGACTTCGGGCGAATGGATAAAACGATTCTTGTTATCGGGCACGGCGCCCGGCGCAGGATACGCCCAGAACGGGTTGACCGGTGGCAGCGGCTGCGCGGTATCGAGCCGCAGCGCAGCCACCAGCGCCGCCGAAAGCGCGTAATACAGCGGCGGGTGGCCGGCGATCAGCCCGGCAGGATTCAACGCCTCATCGAGGACGAGCGGCGGCAGTTGGCCGCGATTGACGAGGTGGGCGACGTAGCCGTAATGCCCCTCCTCGTCGGTCTTCTCGAACGACGGCGTGGTCACGGCATACACGCTCCCCAGAACGAGAAACACACCGGTCAACGCCGCGAGCGGCCAGGCTGTACGCGCGGAGGGCATGGCGCGAGTCTACCCGAGCCGGAGGAAATCGAGCATGCGCGCGGCGATGTGCGGCCACTCGAACTGCCGCGCCGTCTCGCGCGCCGCAGCCCCAAGTCGCGCGCGCAGCCCCGGCGAGCCGAGCAATTCCGAGAGGGCGAGCACCAACGCGGGCGGTGAGTCGGGCGGGACGAGGCGGATGTTCACGCCGTCGCGCAGTTCGGGGATGGGGGCCTGCGGCTCGGTGGAGACGATGGCGCAGCCGTGAGCGAGCGCGGCCATCAGCGAGCCGCGGCGCAACGAGGCCCCGTCGCGGTACGGCAGCACAATCGCCTCGCACGCCAGCAAATGCGCCGAGACCTCCATCGCCGAGATGAAGCCGCTGCGGAAGATTCGGTTTTCGAGGCCGTGCCGCGCGATGAGCTTTTCGATTTCGGCGGCAAATGCGATGTCGGTCGGGTCGCTGCCCCCGGCCTGCCCACCGATCAACGCCAGCTTCACCCGCGCTTTGCGTTCGGCCAAAACCGAGAGCGCGCGGATAAGGGTGTCGCCGCCCTTCGAGTGATTCAAAAAACCAAAGTAGCCGAGCAGAAAATCATCCGCGCCGACGCCCAACGTCGAACGGAAGCGGGCGCGATCAAAATCCGCCGGCGGCTGCACCGGGATGTTGCTCCCAATCGGGATGCGGGCCACGCGCGATACACCGCGCCGCCTCAGTTCAGCCTCATCCGTCGCGCCGGTCACAATCGCACCCGTCGCCGACTTCGCGAGGTGCGTCACCGCCCAATCGCGCAGCCGGCCCGCCTTCGGGAAGAGATACGGCACGCGCAGGTCGTGAAAGGTGACGGCGGCCGGCACGCCGGCCACATCGGGCAGAAAGTGTATCGGCGCGCCGAGGCCGTACGCGGCGGCTTGATATTGAATGTTGAGCCAATCGAGTTTGAGTTGGCGGGCCCGGGCGCGGATGCGGAGGAGGGAGGGGAACGACCAGCGGCGGATGATGGCATGAAGAGTGATGACTGAGGACTGATGCTGGATACAGCGCATGTCGGTGATGACGTGCACCTCCGCGCCCTGCTCCGCCAGCGCGACGGCCAGCGCGTGGGTGTAATCGCCCACCCCGCCGTGCAGGGGTGGGAACTCCCCGGTGATGATTCCGATTCGCATCACAATCCGTAACTGATTGGCGTTACGCTGATAATGTCACCCTGAGCGCGAACGCATGAGCCGCGCACTTCATGCCCTTGTTCGCGCGAAGGGTCATCCGGCCCATCGTCGAGACCCTTCGCGCGAAACGTGTCGGAATAGATCAACGCCGCTCATTCACGCTCAGGGTGACACCGTCAGTCTTGAGTCCCGATGTGAGCACCTGCCAATACGCCGCCACCCGCGCGGCGCGCAGTTCGCGCTTGTGGCCGAACAACCCTTTCAACCACTCGAGCGCCAACTGCACTGCGAAGTTCGCCAGCAAAAACAGCCGCAGCGCTTCGGCGAAGACCGCGCCGTGATACTTGCGGAAGTAACGGACCTTGCTGGCGTTGAAGCGGATGTGTGTGGCCGCCGGAACCTGCGCGCTAGACCGCGCTTCGTGATGGAGGATGCGCGCCGCCGGGAAATGCACGACCTTCCACCCCGCCGCCTTCATCCGCCGGCACCAATCGAGTTCCTCCGAGTACATGAAGAACCCCTCGTCGAATCCACCGACCTGCGCGTAAGCCTCACGTCGCACGAGCAGCGCCGCGCCCACGACCCAATCGACCTCGACCGTTTCGTTCGCCGGCAAATCTTCCGCGTAGAAGTGCGAGAGGAGCGAACGCGGCGCGAACGATTGGAGCCACGTGCTCTCGAAGAAGGCGGTGAGGGGCGTGGGGAAGCGGCGGCGGGTGGGCTGCGGCGCGCCGTCGGCGTACATCATCTGCGGGCCGAGCGCGCCCACTTCGGGGTGCTCGTCCATGAACGCGCACATCGCGCCCAGGGCATCGCCGACGATTTCGGTGTCGGGGTTGAACACGAGCAAATAGCGCCCGCGCGCACGTTGCAGCCCGAGGTTGTTGCCCCGGCTGTAGCCGAGATTCGTCTCACTCGCGATCAGCGCCACGGCGGGGAATTCGTCCCGAACCATCGGCGCCGTGCCGTCGCTCGACGCCGAATCCACCACGATGACTTCGGCTTGCGGGTCGTCGAGCGGCAGCGAGCGCAGACAGGCGCTCAACAACTCGCGCACATTCCACGAGACGATGATAACGGAGAGTCGGGGCACGCGGGGATTGTAAATGAGAAGTCTGGCCGCAAACAACCGAAAGTGGACAACAACCCGCAACAACCAAACTCGAACTTGACTCTGCCCCCCCCCTATGATGTATTCTCTCTCGTAGCTCGGAGCCACATGGGGGCTTTGTACTTTCGCACTTCCCCGCCCAACTGAATAGTTCATGAGCAGGTTTCTTTGGCTGAAGGAGGCAGGCATGGAATTACCTCATCCAATCGATTCACCGAGACGGTATAGGCTGAATCCAATCGTATGGCTGACATCTATCGCATTTGTCACGGGCTTGCTATTGCATATCCTGAGCGCTCCGATAGCCTCACAAAGCACCTCCTCCGTGACAACCCTGAGGGTCCCGATAGTTGGATATCGGGCATTTGTATTCGCCCCCAAGCAACCTGGCTGGCAGTTAGGATGGATAGTGACAGGTGCTGATGCCAGCAGTGCAATACTCTCTGACCCGCGCTATGAGATATTGCCCTCAATGGCCGTGCCCGGATATTGTGACGCATCAGCAGGCCACGCATCACCCAACGGCACGTGGGTTGCCATTCAAGTGAACTGCGAAGCGGGTGGTTACGTTCAGGTGCTGTCCGTAGTATCGGGCGAGGCGCTCACCCTGGGGGTCGAAGACGCGCGTGAAGGAGAGTTCCTTGATTGGGCGGCCTCGGGCGATGAGCTACTTCTGCTCATGCACGGTCTCACAGCCAATAGCGTGTATTTGGTCAATGTAATAACGCAGAAGGCCGAAAGGCTAAATGTACCTGAAACTGTATATGATCTGACTCTCTCGCCCGACGGCCAAAGGATGATGTATTCCACCACGCAGGGTCTGGGCTTTGGAAGTGAAACCTGGTTCGCACATTTTGATGGGAGTAACGCCCAACTGATTCGTGCGGAGCCGGGGTATCTCGTGATTTTTCCTCGCTGGTCTCCGAACGGCGACGCGGTCGCATTCATTCGCCTGCCTGACTCAAGCATACCCTTTGCCGTTGGAGAGCTTTGGCTGGCTGATCAAGATGGCGCGAACAGCATATTACTTTCGTCCGCAGATGCCGGGCACGGTTACCGACCAGTGTGGTCGTCGGACAGCATGCGCCTGGCTTTTGTAAACCGCGAGAATCCCGCTGATTACTTGGCTGATAGTGCTGCGGACCATTTGATCAGCAATGTGTACGTTGCTGATCTGCGGGCAAGCACCATTACAAATGTTAGTCGCTTTGCCCAGGCCCATGTTGGTCAACCTATTTGGTCGCCGGACGGCAGGCAGATTGCCTTTGGAGTTGATGGCCAGGACAACGCTGGGTTGTGGCAAATTGATTCAGCAATGCAGACCCTTCAGCAAGTGGCGGCGGGAGATCTTTCCGGCGCGCCGCTTTGGATTACTGTTCCTGATCGGTAAGGAAAAGTCCAGATGAGCCCTCAGAAGACGACGTTAAGTCGGATCGTATATTCCGTTGTCGCCGGCACAATGTGCCTTGGAGCTTGCGTGCCCGTCAGCTCAACCACCTACCCGCCACCGCTTACGAGTGATGCTCCGACGCAGGGCTATCCTGGCCCAGCGACAGAGACGGCTGTGCTCACCGCGATTCCCACAATCACCGTGCAACCAACGGAAACTCTAGAACCGGTGACCGAGACACCAGAGACCACGCTTACGCCTGTGCCGATTGTTGACGATGGGGTTTACTTTCCTGTGCCATGGATAAGTTTGGAATATGACACCGAGAAATGGCAAAAGCGTATGTTCGTCCTAGGACAAGAGGCCGGGGCATGGGTAATCTACCCGCATGAACCTGGTCTAGTTCACAGGGTTTTGGGTGGTTGCTATATCGGTGCGAACAATCCACGTGACTTTGGGCCAGGCATCGAGATTCGTGGTCGCGAGGAATTGATTGGCAACCACCTCTATAGCGTTCTAGAGCTTTTTAATGAAACAGATGATGGCCAAATACCCGCGATTGTGTACGACTCTGATATTGCCGTGGAATGGAAGGAGGAGGGCCCTCAGTGCCTAGCAGAGGTAAAGCAGGTTCTGGCGACTTATACGCAAGTACGGCCATAGCCCGTGATTCCTGCCAAAGAAAGGGTGATATTCATGATGAGGCAAAGCCTATCGAGCCGAGGTACGCCAATTGCGGTGTTGATCGTAAGTGCACTGCTGGGTTTTGGTGTGGGCGCAGCCTTTTTCAATCGGCCTAGTGTTTACGCACAGTCAGCTACTCCAGCACCATTTCTCTATCCGCCGTTTCTTGGTGAAGCCATACGCGCAAGCTCGATTCTTGATCACTCAGCGCCCGTTTATACGGGCGGACAAAACAACGTATTTCGGATCACAACGTTCAATGGCACAGTTGCCTTCTGCGCAACAGATACACCAACTCCCATAGGCTACAATCCAACCCCGGGTGCGACACCAACGCCTCGTTGCCGAAGTGGCTCATCCGACAACAATCTAGGCATCTCATATGACGGACACAATGGAATCGACTATGTGATTCGGTACCAACCGGTTGCGGCCGCCGCAGATACGGATGCGGTAGAGCGTGCAGGCTGGCGCTCTGTAACTAATCGGACCTTTAGCTATGGTCTATACGTTCTTCTACGGCATCCGAACGGTTACCGTACACTGTACGGCCATTTGTCTTCCCTGAATGTGTATCTTTGCCTAACGACAGGATGTTCCTTCCCACACGGTACTGTAATTGGGGTCAGTGGTAACACCGGCCAGTCAACAGGAGCACATCTCCATTTTAGC
>CAZSNP010000046.1:0-39258 GCA_964608265.1 uncultured Anaerolineales bacterium
AATGCACCCAAGTCTCACGCGAACACTCGCTACGTTTTTCGTTTTCTACCTCTTGTGTCATAATTCAGCCCACCCCAATTTCACCACATTGTCCGGAGGAGAATCATGAAACGCAGAACTTTGCTTTCTGTCGGCCTGGCGGTAGCGATGGCGCTATCGGCCTGTGCCCCGGCGGCGACGCCCGCGCCGACGCAGCCGCCGCAAATCGTCGAAGTGACTCGGGTTGTGGAGGGGGCGCCGGTCGTTGAGCAGGTCATCATCACCGCCACGCCGGAGCCGGCCGCCCCGGCCAAGGGCGCGCCGCTGCAGGCCCTCGGCGCCGCCGAAGGTGAAGTCGCCATCGTGGCCTGGCCGGGCTACATCGAGAATGGCTCGACCGACCCGAACTTCGACTGGGTGACGCAGTTTGAGAAGGACAGTGGTTGCAAGGTCACGGTGAAGACGGCCAATACGTCCGATGAAATGGTGGCGTTGATGAACGAGGGCGGCTTCGATTTGGTGACGGCCTCCGGTGACGCCAGCAACCGCCTCATCGCCGGCGGGCGGGTGCAGGAGGTCAACACCGACCTCATCCCCAACTGGGGCACGGTCGATGAGCGTTTGCAGAACGCTCCCTGGCACACGGTGGACGGCAGGCACTACGGCACGCCCTATCAGTGGGGCCCGAATGTGTTGATGTACAACACCGAGGCTTTTGCTGGCAAGGCCCCCGAGAGCTGGAATGTGGTGTTTGAGGAGATGACGCTGCCCGATGGCAAGAGCAACAAGGGCCGCGTGCAGGCGTACGACGGCCCGATCCATGTGGCCGACGCCGCCAACTACCTCATCACCAATAACCCCGATCTCGGCATCAAAGACCCGTATGCGCTGACGCGCGATCAGTTCAACGCCGCGCTCGACCTGTTGCGCCAGCAGCGCACGCTCGTCAACCGCTACTGGCACGACGCCTTTGTGCAGATGGAGGACTTCAAGACCGAGGGCGTGGTGGCCTCCGGCTCGTGGCCGTTCCAGGTGAACCTGCTCAAGGCCGAGGGCGCGGCGATTGACAGCACGGTGCCCAGGGAAGGCGCCACCGGCTGGGCCGACACCACGATGATGCACGTGGATGCCCCGCACCCGAACTGCGCGTATATGTGGATGAACTGGTCGCTCACGCCCAAAGTGCAGGGCGATCTGGCGGCGTGGTTTGGTTCGGTGCCCTCGGTGCCGGCGGCCTGCACGGGCAACGCCCTGCTCACCGACGCGGGCTGCTCGATCAACGGCTTCGACAACTTCGCCAAGATCAAGTTCTGGAAGACGCCGACCACCGATTGTGGCGATGGTCGCCGTGAGTGTGTGCCGTACTACGAGTGGGTGACGAGCTACGTCGCCGTCATCGGCGGGCGGTAACGCTCAACCGTGAAACGCAATGCGTGAAACGTGAAGCGTCGTCGCCATACGACCTTCACGTTTCACGTTTTACGGAACCGTCCGAGCCTGAGCCGGTTCGACGCCGTTTGAATGACAAACCTTCCCCCTGCCGTTCGCTTCCTCAACGTCAGCCGCCAGTTTGCCGAGGTCAAAGCCGTGGATGGTGTCAGCCTCGACATCGCCAGCGGCGAGTTCTTCACGCTGCTCGGCCCGTCCGGCTCGGGCAAGACCACCTGCCTGCGGATGATCGCCGGCTTCGATCACCCGACCAGCGGCAAGATCGAATTGTATGGGCAGGAGGTGACCAACCTGCCGCCCTATGAGCGCGACGTCAACACGGTCTTTCAGGATTACGCCCTCTTCCCGCACATGAGCGTGGGCGAGAACATCGGCTACGGGCTGATGATAAAAAAGGTGAGCAAAGCCGAGCGCGAGAAGCGGGTGGCGGAGATGCTCGAACTGGTGCGGTTGCCCGGGCTGGCGCGCCGCAAGCCGTCGCAACTCTCGGGCGGCCAGCGGCAGCGCGTCGCCCTGGCCCGCGCCCTCATCAACCGGCCGCGCGTGCTGCTGCTGGATGAGCCGCTGGGCGCGCTCGACCTCAAGCTGCGCCAGCAGATGCAGATCGAGTTGAAGGCGATCCAACAACAGGTCGGCATCACCTTCATCTTTGTCACGCACGATCAGGAGGAGGCGCTGACGATGAGCGACCGGCTGGCCGTGTTCAACCACGGCCGGATCGAGCAGGTCGGCGCGCCGGCGGAGATTTACGAATCACCGCAGACGGCGTTCGTGGCCGGCTTCGTCGGCATCTCGAACATCATCCGCGGCGAGGCGGCCCGCGCCATCACCGGCGCGGCGCAAACGTTCACGGTGCGACCGGAGAAGATTCACCTGCGTGAGCCGGGCGCGCCGGTGGCCGACGCCGAATGCGCCGCCGATGGCCACATCCGCGAGGTGGTGTACCTCGGCCTCAACACGCGTTACCTCGCGCAACTCGAGTCGGGCGGGGAGTTGACCGTCATCGAGCAGAACCTGCGCACAACGTCGATGGATGTGCTGGCCGCGAAGGGCCGCCGCGTGCGGCTGGTGTGGGAGCGCGCGCACAACCGGCCGCTGGCCGACCAGGCTGAATGACACGACTCCTTCCTTATCCAACCCCTCTCCGGAGGGAGAGGGGTTGGGGGTGAGGACGAGCCGCGACCGAAAAACCTGCGATGAAGACGACCGCCTCACCCTTGCCTCCCGACTCCCCGGCGCCCTCAGTTCTGAGTCGCCTTTCTACATTCTTCTACACGCGCCCGTGGCTGCTGTTGTTCGTCATGCTCGCGCCGCCGCTGTTGTGGCTGGGCGTGGTGTACCTGGGCTCACTGGCGGCCCTGCTGGTGCAGGGCTTTTTCTACATCGACGATTTCACCGGCCTGGTCGTCCGACAGTTTTCCACCCGCACGTATCTTGAGTTGTTGCAGCCGGCCAACCTCGATATCTTTGCGCGCACCACCGGCATGGCGGCGGCGGTGACGCTGGCCAGCGCGCTGCTCGCCTTCCCGCTGGCGTATTACATCGCCCGCTACGCTCAGGGGCGGCTCAAAGCCGTCCTCTATCTCGCCGTCATCCTGCCATTGTGGTCGAGTTACATCGTGCGCGTGTATGCCTGGAAGACGATCCTGGCGCGCGAGGGCATCATCACCTGGCTGTTCAACACGGTCGGGCTGGGCGGGGTGCTCGAGGCGGTGCTGCAAGTGCCCGGTATCGGCGGCTCGTCGCTGTCGACCTCGGTGCTGGGGATGTTCCTCGTCTTCCTGTACATCTGGCTGCCGTACATGATTCTGCCGGTGCAGGCCGCGCTCGAACGGGTGCCGAGGAGTTTGCTCGAGGCCTCGGGTGACCTTGGCGCACGCCCCGGCCAGACGTTTTGGAACATCACCCTGCCGCTGGTGTTCCCGGGCGTGGTGGCCGGCTCGATCTTCACCTTCTCGCTCACCCTCGGCGACTTCATCATCCCCGGCATCATCGGCGATTCGAGTTACTTCATCGGGCAGGCGGTGTTGCGCCATCAGGGCACGGCGGGCAACATCCCGCTGGCGGCGGCGATGACGGTGGTGCCGATGGTCATCATGGGTGTGTATTTGCTCGTGGCGCGCAAGCTCGGCGCGTTCGATGCGTTGTAAGGGCGGGAACCGAGGGAAACGAAGGTACGCCCGACGGAGCACAAATGGACTTGCGTAAGGCCCCACTCGGTTTGACGATGGCCGCTATCGGTGTGCTGCTGTTTTTGCACGTGCCGATGGCCATCATCGTGCTGTATGCGTTCACGACCGAGGAGACGGCCTTCACGTTTCCGCCGCCGGGGCTGACGCTGCAATGGTTCCCGGTGGCGTGGGGGCGCGGGGATTTATGGCAGGCGTTGTGGCTGTCGGTGCAGGTGGCCGGCGTGGCGATGGTGCTGGCGCTGGCGCTCGGGCTGTTGTGCGCGCTGGCCGTCAACCGCAAATTCCTGGGCAGGGAGATCGTGACCTTTCTCGTCATCCTGCCCATCGCGCTGCCCGGCATCGTCACCGGCATCGCCCTGCGCTCGGCCCTCAACCTGATGGATTTCGATTTCAGCTTCTGGACCATCGTCATCGGCCACGCGACGTTCTGCATCGTGACCGTGTACAACAACGTCATCGCCCGGCTGCGCCGCACCGCCCACTCGCAGATCGAGGCCTCGATGGATTTGGGCGCGAACGGCTTTCAGACCTTTCGCTACGTGCTGCTGCCGGCGATGGCCACGGCGCTGCTCGCCGGCGGCATGCTGGCCTTCGCCCTCTCGTTCGATGAAGTCATCGTCACCACCTTCACCGCCGGTCAGCAATCCACGCTGCCCATCTGGATCCTCGAACAGCTCTCCCGCCCACGCGACCGGCCGGTGACGAACGTCACGGCTTTCTTTGTTATCGCGGTCACCACTATCCCGATCTTGTTAGCCCATCGGCTGACACAAGAGCGGGAATAAGGCCGGACGCGCGTGTCTGCGAGGCTGCTCTACCATAGAGAGGGTGAGTCATTGTCTTTCACATCGCCGTATTGCCCCCATCCACCACCAGCATCGCGCCGGTCATAAAGGCCGAGTCGTCGCAGGCAAGGAAGAGCACAGCCCGGGCGATCTCCTCGGCGCGGCCCACCCGGCCCAGCGGCAAATCCTGCCCCATGTCTTTGAGCATGGCCTGAATATCGCCGGCGGTGTTGCGGTGATAGCCTTCGGTCGTCCAGCGTTCGACGAAGGTATCGCCGGGACAGACGGCGTTCACGCGGATGTGTTCGCGCGCGTGATCAACCGCCATCGCCCGCGTCATCTGCACCACCGCGCCCTTTGAGGCGCAGTACGCCACCGAGTTGCGCCCGGCCACCAATCCCCAATCCGAAGCGTTGTTCACAATCACGCCGCCGCCCTGGGCCCGCATCTGCGGGATGACGGCGCGGCACATCCTCCACACGCCGGTGACGTTGAGGGCGAGCGTGTCAGCCCAATCGGCCTCGGTCGTGGTCTCGGCTGTGCCGCCGACGACGACGCCGGCGTTGTTGAAGAGCACATCAATGCGCCCGAAGGCAGCCAGCGTCGCGGCCGCGCTGCGTTCGCAATCGGCGGCGAGGGTGTGGTCGGCGGGGATGAAGTGGGCGAGGCCACCGGCGGCCTCGATCTCGCCCGCAATCGCTTCACCCTGCGCGCGGCGGCGGCCGGTGAACGCCACCCGCGCGCCCTCCGCCGCGAACAGGCGCGCCGTGGCCAGCCCGATGCCGCTGGTCGCGCCGGTGATGAGGCAGACTTTGTCTTTGAGACGCATCCTGTTGGCTCCCGTGAATGTTCACCCGGCATCGTAAAGCAAAGCCTCCCGCGCGTAAAGCCGCGCGCCATGTGTCACCGCGCCGCGATGACGTTCGTCCTCACTCCGCCCGCGTTCACAATCAATGCTCAAGCGGCCGGCATACCCGCGGTGATGAGTGAGGCGGGTATGGGCGGCCACGGCACGCCCATCGAGAGCGGCGCTTCGGCGGCGATTGAGAGCGGCGCCGTGCTCGCCCTAATCTCGCCGCACCACGCCCTCGCGCCAGGCGAGCACGGCCGCCTGCGTGCGGTCGGCCAAGTGCAGCTTGCTGAGGATGTTGCTGACGTGGCCCTTGACCGTGTTCTCGCTGATGACGAGCCGAGCCATGATGTCGGCGTTGCTCAGGCCGTTGGCGATCAACTTCAGGATCTCCATCTCGCGGTCGGTCAGTTCAGTGAAGGGGTTGGCGGATTCTTTTCGATTGCCCTGCACTTCCTGTATCACCCGCGCGGCCACACGTGGATGCAACGTGGCCTCACCGCGCGCGGCGCGCTGAATAGCCTCGGCCAGCTCTTCCATCTTCACGCTCTTGAGCAGATACGAAATCGCTCCCGCGCGTAACGCCGGGAAGAGGTGGTCGTCGTCGTGGTGGGAGGTGAGGACGACCACTTGCGTGCGCGGGCTGCAGCGTTTGATCTGGCGCGTGGCTTCGACGCCGTCCATCCCCTCCATCAGCAAATCCATGAGCACCACGTCCGGCACGACCTCGCTGGCGCGGCGCACGGCCTCCGCACCAGACTCGGCCTCGCCCACCACGGCAAACTGGGGCCGGGCCTCCAGCGAAGCGCGCACACCCTGTCGGACCACGGCGTGGTCGTCAACGATGAGGACCGTAATCGAGTGGCTCATGATTTTTCTTTTTCAGGCTGAACACTGCACTGTCACGCACGTACCGTTGCCTGGCGTGCTTTCGAGGGTCAACACACCATTGGGCAGGGTCGCCGTCCGCTCGCGCATTGATTGGGTGCCGATGCCGGCCTTGCTGTGCTCTGGATCGAAGCCTTGACCATCATCCCGAATCGTCAACGAGAGCGAATTGGGAGTGTAGTCCAAACGCACGTCGGCGCGGCGCGCGTGGCTGTGGCGGGCGACGTTGGCCAGCGCCTCCTGCGCGATGCGGAAGAGGGTGTGCTCCACTGTCGGCGGCAATGTTCGCTCGCCCTGCACGCGAACGCCGGCCTCGATGTTGCTTTGTTGTGACCAATCGCTCACGTACCGCTTCAAGCCGGCCGCGAATCCGGCCTGGCCCAACTCCGGTGGGCGCAATTCCAGAATCAGGTTCGCCAGCGCCTGCCGCAGCGAGTCGGCCAACTGCTCCGCCCGTTCGACGTGCTTCTCCGCCGCAATCGGGTCGCGGCGGATGAGTGACCGCACGGCGTCGAGTTGGGCGGAGAGGGCGAAAGCTTGCTGTTTGGCGCTGTCGTGCAGGTCGCGGGCCAGCCGGTTGCGCTCCTCGACGACGGCCAGATCACGCAGTTGTTGTTGGGTGGCCTGCAGTTCTTCGAGCAGTTGCTGGTTGCGGCGGCGGGCCAATTCGGCCTGGCGCATCGTATGCCCAAAGACGGTGGTCATGGAATACACGGCGACGTTGAACAGGATACTGATTAACCCGTTCGCGCCCCGGCTCCACAGGGCCAGCATGCCATGCATCAAAAAGAAAATCAAAATCCAGGGCAGAGCCAGGCGGCGTGGCAGGATCAGCATGGCCTGGATGGCCAGAATGAAGAACAGGAAATTGAAAACGTCACTCGTGCCTGCCAAAATGAGCAGGCTCGTCACCAACACGGTCTGAACCCCAAAGTAAAGGTTGGCCTGGCGCAAAGTAGCCACCGCTCGATAGCCCCAGACATGCACCAGGCCGAAGGTGAAGCAAAGGCCTGTGGCAGTCGCGCGAGCCACAAGCCCCGGTAAGATCAGAAAGCCGACACCCCACAAGACGATCAACGATAGGAAGAAGGCTAGATTGAGCGGGCGCGACTGACGCAGTTGAATGATGGCGCTGTCCGTCATAACCTCATTGTCCTACAGTCCTGTTGGCCGGTCTATCACGGCTTCAATCAGATGTTTGCGTTGAGAATTGGCTGGGCGGGTTCTGCCCCAGCCTCGGCACAGACCTCCACGCAATCACGAGCGCGGTCAGGGTTGCCAGGGCCATGAACCAGGCGATGTAACTCAAGCGTTCCGCGCCCGCGAAGACGGGCGACATGAACGAGCCCATGAGATTCGAAGTGAAGTGCAATACCATTACCACGGGCACACTGCCGCCGCTTCGATTGAAAACCCAGGCGATAATCAATTGAAATGCAAAACTGAATATCAGGATGTCAAACCACGGGAGATGTCCGTAAAGGAAGAGGGGCAAATGCCAGACGCCTCGAAAAACGCCCGTGACCAGTGCGGCTGTCAAAGACCCGTGGCGGCGGTTGGCAAAGCGGGCTTGCATCCTGGGCAGGAGGTAGCCGCTCCAGCCCGGCTCCTCCCACAAACCACCGAGGAGCACAAGTCCGAGGAAGTCGCCAGTGGAAAGGGAAGGGAGACTCACGGCAGTCGCGCCCGCCAGCAGGTTGAGCAAAGCGCCCAGCCCTTGATAGCCGACGATGATCGCGGGGCCAACCAGAAACCAATACCACGCGGGCGGCCAGTTCGTGACCCGGCGCCACCACTTTTGCAAACCCAACCTCCCCGACGTAATCGCCAACGTGACCAACGCGGCAATGGCCGGGCCGTAAGGGATGATCCGCCCCTCGGCAAACGGAGCGGACCACCAACTCAACAAACAGGTCAGCAGAAAGAATATGGGCAGTTCATATTTTTGAAAGAAGGTTTGGGTGTTCATGGTGACCTTTCCTTTGTTGAAGTGACGTTCACAGGATAGGCCAAACGCCCTTCTTGGCCGCGCCCCCGCAGTGGGGTGTTTGCCTCCCACCCGGGGAGGGAAACGACTATGTGGTGTGAATGGCGGCGCGCTTGCGCCACAGCAGCGCCGCCATCAGCGCAATCGAGGCGAGGAGCATCACGCTGACGGCCAGCCCGCCCTCCGGCCCGAACGCGCCGCCGGTGATGACATCCGGCCCGGCCTCCCGCAAATTCCACAGGATCGGCCCGGTGTCCGTGTTGCCGCTCACCGGCATCCCGAACACGTTGCCCTGCGCCCAGTTCCACACGGCGTGCTGCGCGGCGATGCCCCACAGCCCACCCTCCCACAGCACGAACAGCGCGGCGAACAAGCCGAACAAACACAGGTTGATGATGGAGAGCACATCCACATTTTGATTGAGGAGGTGGAGGACGCCGAACAACACGGAGGAGATCAACACCCCGAGCCACGGCCGGTAGCGCGCGCCGATGACGTTCATCAGCCAGCCGCGCGTCACCACCTCCTCGGCTGCGCCCTGCACCACCCAGCCGAGGGTGATGATGAGGACACCGCCGAGCGCGAACCAGCCCTCGAATGGCTCGCGGCCCGGCTCGGGCCTGATCCACCCAAACAGCGCCGGCGCGCCGATGACGACGACGAACTGCGCCAGGCCGATGAGCAGGCCGCGCCCGTACTTGAACAGCGCGCCGTCGCGCTCAAAGCCCAGCGTCCAGAACGGGCGCCGTTCGAACCACTTAAGCCACGCCCACAGCAGCACGAAGACAAAAATAAAGCCCGCGATCAGCAACGCGCCGGCGGCCAATCCATGGATGAATGGCTGATCGTGCGGGATGCCCTTGTCGGCGAACACGGCCACAAAGATCAGCAGCAGCGGCACGCCGCCGATGAACTGCGCGACGACCAGAAAGATCAAGGCCAACGGGATGGCCAGCGCGATGTGCGGCAGGCGTTTGGCCGTGCGGGCGAGGTCGAATAAACGGTGTGAGGGATGAAGCAGTTGGGCGAGCATGACGGCGTGTCCAACGAAAACGACCTCCTGGCAGAGGCCGTTTTCGTCCCTGCAACAGCAGGCGTTAGCTTTCGACTCTTTCCAGCACGATGGTGCAGCGGGTCACCAGCGCCGCAATCGCGCCGATGGCGGCCAGCACCGGCAGCAGCAACGCGCCCACCACCCCGATCGTCAGCGGGATCTCGATCAGCGCCTGCCCGCCCTCATCCTTGATGGTGATGCGGCGGAGGTTGCCCTCGTGCAGCAGTTCTTTGATCTTGGCCACCAACCGGTCGCCGTCAATCTGGAATTCTTCCGTGCGGGTCTTTTGTTGAGTCTGGTCGGTCATGGGTCAGCTCCTCGCTTGTGTCTACGCCGCAACCGCGCGCCGGGTTGCGCCGCGGGTCAGCGAATGAACTGGACGATGAAACTCAGGTAGCCACGCCGGCCGCGCTCCTTCGTCCACATCGCCACCGATTTGCGAATACGCTTCAGGCAGGCGACGATTTCCTCCGGCGTGATCGGCTTCACCTGGATATCCAGCGGGCGGCCCGCGCTGTCGTACATTTGACTGCGGCCCAGTCGCCATTCACACATGGGCTTGACAGAGTCGTAGACCGCCTGCGCCAGGGGTGCAAGGTGAATGACGGGGGCCGGACGTTTGCGCGCCTCGGCCTGGTAGGCGCGCATCAGGTTTTCGAGCGCGCGATCCACATCCGCGTCCACCAGCGCAGGCTCAGCGTTGTGTACCTGCACAATCCCGAACTCGATGTTTTGCAGCACATCCTCGTAGCGTTCCTCGAAATCTGTCATGTGAACCTCCAGCGGTCAGAGCAAACTCGCCTGCTTCGGCTCGGGGATCTCGGCCCAGCCGGGCAGGGGCGCCACGGGCTGGCGCTCGTTGACGAGGCCGTGAAACAACCGCGCCATCACCGGCGAGTGGGTGTCGTCGGGGTTGTGGCTGAAGAAAAACACATCGTCGCCCGCGCGCAGCCAGCCGGCGATGTGCTCGGCCCATTCGGCCAGCCACGGGCGATTGTTCGGGATCTCCGGCTGGCCGACGAAGCGGACGAAGGCAAACGGGGCGGTGCGTGCCCGCCGCACCGGGAACTTCGGCTTCTTGCCCTGCGCGACCGATACACTTTCACTGTGAGACTCGGGCAACGCGAACAGCGCCGCAGTGTCGAAGATGCCGCGCGCGACGTTGTGTTCGCGGAGCAGATTGTCGAAACGGGTTTCGTGTTCGCCGCCGTCGAAGAAGTCGGCGTTGCGCGGCTCGACGGCGAAACGGAAATCGCGGGGCAAAGATTGAAGATAGATGACTAAGGACTGAAGCTGACTCGCGTTGAACGTCGGCGGCAATTGCAGGAAGGCCGGGCCGCAGCGGTCGCCGAGGCGTTCGAGCCGGTCGAGGAACTCACGCGTCTCGGCCTCGCAGTTCCGCAGCCGTTTGCGGTGCGAGATGAGCTGCGGGAACTTGAGGCAGAACTTGAAGCCGGGCGGTGTCTCATCGCGCCAGCGCTCGACGGTGGCCGCGTCGGGCAGCGCGTAAAACGTGGTGTTGCCCTCCACCGTGTTGAGGCGGCGGCTGTACAGCGCGAGGAAATCCCGGGCCCTGGATTTGGGCGGGAAGAAATTCCCCGCCCACGTTTTCAACCCCCACATCGGCGTGCCGAGGTACAGCATGCAGCGATTATAGCGCCCGGAGTCAAAACCGCCCTCGCAACGGAGGGCGGCCCTGAGATGTGTACCCGTGGTTCAATCGCCGGCGCTGTGGGCGGGGGCCGTGACCCAGGTGCGGTTCATCGCCAGCGCGCGCAGCGGCGTCACCTCGCCCACCGCCAGCGTGGATTGATGCCCGAAGAGGCAGCGCTCCCGCGCCAGCTTGAACAACGGTGAGATTTCCTCGTCCATCAACGCCGGCCGCCGGCCGGAGTACACGCGGTTCGCCGCCAGCCGCCGCAACGGCGATGGCTCGTCGCTGGCTGTTACGACTTCATCTGTTTGAAGGATCTCCATGAATTTATCCTGTTCCTTGCGCGCCGAGTTTGTGATCACGCCCTCGCCGTCTCTTTGAATCACCCGCACAAAGGCATGCACCACTTGCGGGTCGAACTGTGTGCCCGCGTGAGCTTCGATCTCGGCCAGGATGGCTTGCGCCGACATCCCGTCCCGATACGGCCGGTCGGAGGCCATGGCCTCGACGGTGTCGGCCACGCTCAGGATGCGCGCCTCGAGCGGGATGTCGTGGCCGGCGAGTTGAGCGGGATAGCCCGCGCCATCGTAGCGCTCGTGATGATGGCGGATGAAGGGCGACAATGCCTTGAGCGACCGCACCGTGTCGATGATATCCGCGCCGAGGGCCGAGTGTTGCCTGACGGTCGCGTATTCCACCTCGGTGAGCCGCGCCGGTTTGAAGAGGATGCTCTCGGGGATGCCGAGTTTGCCGATGTCGTGCAGCAGGCCGGCCTTGCGCACCAGTTCGACGCGTTCGCGCGGCAGGCCCAGCTCCTCCGCCATCAACCGCGCGTAACGGGCCACGTGCTGCGAATGGCCGTGCACATCGGGGTCGCGCAGATCGATGGCGTGCGAGAGCGCGATCAACAACTCCTCGTTGAGGGTGGAGATTTGTTCGGCGCGCTGATGCAACGCCGTATTGGTGGTGCGCAGTTCGGCCACCATGACCTTGGTGTGATCAATGTACTGAGTCTGGCTGAAACGCAGCACCAGCAACGGCACCAGCGTCACCACCACCGCCACCAGGCCACCCTCGCCAAAGGCGATCATCAACACATAGGCACACGCGCCCAGCGCCAGATAGTAGGGCCATAGCCAGCGGAACCGCTCGCTCCACACCTGCGTGCAGGCCTGGCCGGTGCTCAGGTCAATCGCCAGCGCCAACAGGCCGGTCGTGGTCAGATAGGTCACCGCGCCCGACAGCAGCGCCACCGTGATCTGCAGCAAGTGAAACTCGAAGGTGCCGCCGGCGGGATGGATCAGCAGCATCAGCCCGGCGGCCAGCATGCCCGACAGGGTGTGATTGGCCAGGTTGAAGATGAGGCGGCTGATCGGGCTGCGGTGCTTGGCCCACGAGGCCACCGCGACGGCGATGCCCATCACCAGCGCCCCGACCGGGCCGAACAGCAGCGCGCCGGCAATCATCGGCGCTGCCGCCGTGGAGACTACTGTCTCGCGCACATAGATTTCGACGGCCAACCCCTCGGCCAGCATCACCAGCACCGCGAAGATGGCGATGCCGAGCCAATCGGGCGCCACCGCATTGGCGAGCAGCCACGCGCTGGCTCCCGTCGCCACTGCCGCGACCAGGGCGATGTAGACGTTGATGGCCCACAACGGCCGGGGTTGCAGTTTGGGCGTCGCGTGGGCCGGCGCCGGATCGGGGTCGGGGACGGGCGCTGGCAGAGTGGGCCGCGCGGCCGGCAGCACCTGGATCGGCGCGGGCGCAACGGCATCCGCCGTCGTCGCCGGCCCGTTCGGAACCTGGGTCACCAGTGTCTCCGCTGCCAGCGGCGGGATGGCAATGACGTTTTCGGTTTCACCCGCGGCGTAGCGACAGATACGATTGCGCCCCGACAGCTTGGCCTGATACACCGCCAGGTCGGCGCTGTGGATGATGGCGTTGGACGTCTGGCCGAACCGTTCGCGCCCGGCGATGCCGAAACTCATCGTCACGCGGATCGGCACGGTGCTCGTCGAGACCTCGACCCGCGCCGCTTCGATGGCGGCCCGAATCTCTTCGACGCGTGGATAAGCCTGGTCATACGTTGTCTCGGGCATGAGGATGGCGAACTCCTCGCCGCCGAAGCGCGCGACCACATCGTATTCGCGCACCAACCCTTTGATGATGCCGGCCACCGCCATCAGACACGCATCACCCGCCAGGTGGCCGTAAGTGTTGTTGATGTTGCGCAGCAGATCGAGGTCGGCCATCACCACCGTCAACGGGCGATCGTAGCGGTCGGCGCGCGCCAGTTCACTCTCCAGCGTCTGGGCGAAGTATTTGGAATTGAACAGGCCCGTCTTCGGGTCTACCTGCGTCTGGCGTTGCAGCGCCGGCACGCGCAGCGTGGTGTAGATGAGGTACAGCGGCACGGCGGCCAGGCAGGCAATGAACGGATTTATCTGCCAGATTAACGCGCCTGCCGCGCCCATGCCGAAGAGCGTGAAGTCGATGGCGAGGGTGAGGCGCTCGAACACGCCCGACTCCTTGAAGCTCTGCCCGCGCGCCAGCCTGAGCACCACGCCCACCAGCCAGTGATTGAGCAGGGTGAAGACTGCCATCGCCGCAATGAGGGTGAGGGCCTCGGCCAACGGCGTCACCCTCATCGCCTTGGCCCAATCGCACACCTGCATCGCGGCGCTGGTCGCCACCGCGAACTGGGCGATGTTGAAGCTCTGGATGAACCAGGGATAGCGGTGCCTGACCCATTCGACGACGTGCGCGATCAGGATGACCCCCACGGCCCCCGGCGCGCCGAGCAGCACGAAGGCAAAACCGTAAGCCACCCAACTGATGTTGTAGCTTGAGCGCTCGGTCGGCCCTTCGACCTTGAAGATCTGCGCCAACGCGGCCAACCCGCCGATGGCCAGCGTCAGCACGACGCCGTCCAGCGGCAGGCGGCTGAGCTGCCACACCAGCAAGGCCCCGCCGGCGACGATGGTTCCGAGGATATACAGTCTGGCGGAGAGCGATAATTTGCTCATAGCCCAGTCCTCCTCTACCGATACAAGTCCAACAACGCCTCCGGCTGGCGCGATCCATCATTGCACCAGCCGGAGGCCAAATCACGGTTACTCAGGATCACTGCTCAGTGGTCCCACGCGATGCCCGTCCAGTTCACCGCTGTCCAATTGACCGCGGTCCAGTTGACGGCTGTCCAGTTCACCGCTGTCCAATTCACCGCGGTCCAGTTGACGGCCGTCCAGTTCACGGCTGACCACTGCATCGGGTTGGAACCGGTGAACAGCAGGCGGTTGATGGGCAGACCTTCATTGGCCGATTCGGTCGTCGTGCCCGTCACCGCAGCGTACACGTCTAGATAGGGATAGGTCACTTCCTTCTGGCCATCCCAGCCCTGAACGCTTCGGGCCGCGTGCGTCAGACGATACTTCACTTGATCGGGTGTCAGGTTCGGCTCATCCTGCAGCAACAGCGCCACCGCGCCGGTCACCATCGGGGTGGACATGGAGGTGCCGCTCAGCCGGATGTATTGGCTTCCGGCCACCAGCCGGTAAGTCTGTTCCTTGACCCATGGGGACTTGGGCGCCAGCACGCTGATGACGCTCGTTCCCGGGGCCACGATGTCGGGCTTGGCAAAGCCATCGGTGGTGACGCCGTGCGCCGAGAAGGGAGCCTCGTAGTCTTCGGCCCAGTCGCCAAACGACTTGAGCCACGACCCGGTTTCCATGCTCGCGCCGACGGTGATGACGAACGGGTCGTTGGCCGGCGCAGTATTCACCGGGTTGTAACCGGCTTTCCAGTTCAAGTTTCCAGCCGAGGCCACCACCACGATGCGGTTGAACCACAGGATCTCCGCCGCCGCCGAGAGCGGGCTGTTGTGATACGACTGTTCCACCGAGGAATTGACGGACAGGTTGACGACGCGGATGTTGAACTTGGTCTTGTTGTCGAGCACCCATTGCATCGCCGCGACCACGTCGGATTCGCTTGCCTTGCCCGCATCATCGCTGACGCGCAAGCTGATGAGGTTGGCCCCGGGCGCCATGCCGGAGTACAAACCGCCGGAGTCGGCGCCGTTGCCGCCGATGATGCCAGCGACGTGTGTGCCGTGGCCGTAGATATCATTGGCGTTGGAGGCCAGCGGGTTGATCCTCACTCGCTTGACCAGCCGGTTGCCGAAGTCATTATCCGTCGCGATGCCGGTATCAATGACGGCCACGCCGATCCCCTTGCCGCTGATGCCCATTTGCCATACCTGGCGGGCGCCAGTGGTATCCAGATAGTAAGTGTCCGGCGTCTCACCATCAGAGTTGTCCCCGGACTCAAGCCGGCCGCTGCCCTGCACCGCGCCATCCGGGCTGACCCAGCGCACGGCAACACTGGCGGCCAGCTCACGGGCCGCGTGCGCCGTCATCCGCGCTGAGAAGGCGTTGATGATGCGCAGGTCGTGGGTGATCTGCGCGCCGAGGGCCTCAGCCCTCTGGCGCGCCGCGCCGGAGGCCTCGGCCTGCTGCACGATGACCGACACGGTTTGCTGCGGCGCACGCAGCGCGAGTTGCGCCAGCAGCGGGTGCAGGTTGGCCGCGTGGGCGGTGCCCGATACCGGGCCGAGCATCCCCAGCGCCAGGGCAACGGTCAGCCACAGTTGAAGTGTTTTTCGAAACGTAATCATATGCGACTCGCGCAGGGTGCCGACGGTGATCATCGTTTAGGTGTCGGTGTGGGCGCCGGCATGCGACCGTTCCAGTTCACGGCCACTTTGCTGGGTTCGGTGGTCGAGGCCGTCGTGTGCCGGGCGACGATTGGGGTCGCCAGCGCGATCAGCGTAAGCGATAGTAGTGCGAACACAATGATGCGGCGCTTGAGCGTTGGAGCTTTCATTTTCAGGCTTTCCTGTGAGTCAATATCTATGCGGAAGCACGCAGTCTATTGCGGCCCGCCGTTCCAGTTCACGTTGTTGGTGGTGTAGCCACCGTCGAAGTGCGTGGTGCTCGGGAAGGGATTCCATGGCCACCCGGCCGCCTCGGCCTGGCGCACGGGGGCGAAGACGGTGGCGACGAAGGCCGCCAGAAGCGCCAGGGCAAACAAACGACGTTTGAGGGAAATGCTTTTCATGTTATTGTCTCCTTTTTGATAGCCAACGACTCAACCGATCTTTTGTCTTGGGCGAGCCGGCCATCGGCTCGACCTCGTTATCGTCATGGGATGTTGATTTCTTCAATAAGCCTCCGCGTCACGGCCCCCAATAATCGCTGTTCCAATTCACCGAATTCCAATTGACGCTGTTCCAGTTCACCGAATTCCAGTTGACGCTGTTCCAATTCACACTATTCCAATTGACGCTGCCCCAGGTGACCGGGCTGGAGCCGGTCCACAACAGTTGGCTGGCCACGCGGCCGGTGTTGGCGCTCTGCGTCGTCGTGCCGTGAACGGCCGCATACGCGTCGAGGTACTTCGCGCCGCTGCCGCCGGAAAAGGGTCGCGCCGTCGCCATCAGGCGATACTTCACTTGATCCGGCGTCAGGTTTGGCTCGTCCTGCAGCAGCAACGCGACTGCGCCCGCGACCATCGGCGCAGCCATCGAAGTCCCCGACATCCGCATGTAGTAATCCCTGAAGCTGGGGTCCGGGTGGCGATGGCCTGGGTGCGCGACCGCGAGCGTGTTGTCGGCTTTTGAAAGGAGGCTGTAGATATCCTTGCCCGGCGCAACCAGGTCGGGCTTGACGAAACCGCTCTCGGTGATGCCATAGGCCGAGAAGGAGGCCAGCCCATCATCGCTGGTGCTGACCGTGCCGCGATCATCCACCGCACCCACCGAGATCACGAACGGATCATTGGCCGGGGGATACAGGATGCCGGGACTGGAACTGCCGTTGTTGCCGCCGGAAACCACCACCACGATGCCGCTGAACCACAGAATTTCAACGGCGGCATCCAGCGCGCTGGTGTGATAGGACTCGGCCACACTGCTGTTAAGCGAGATATTGACGACCCTGATGTTGTGGGCCGCTCGATTGTTGTAGATCCACTGCAGACCGGCAATCACATCAGAGGTTGTACCAGCGCCCTGTTCATTGGTAACGTCAACGGCGATCAGTTTGACCTTGGGGGCAACGCCGATGTAGCGGCCATACGAGAGCGTGCCATTGCCGCCGATGACGCCGGCCACATGCGTGCCGTGGCCGTACCAGTCTTTGCCAAAATCCGAGCCGCCGACGATGGTCACCGTCGTCCGAATGCGTAGATTTCCGTTGCCGCCATACGACTGCTTGAAGTCGTTGAGGTCAGCGATGCCGCTATCCACCACCGCTACCGTGATGGAGCTGCCCTGATACCCCTCGGCCCACAACCGGTCGGCGCCGATGGCTGCGTTATAGGTATTCAACAGGGCGGTTGTGCTGACCGTGCCATCCGGGCCGCCACTCTGCACCACCGGCGCGTCGAGGCTGACCCAATTGACGGAGCGGTGTTGCGCCAGCTCGCGAGCCGCGGCCGCTGTCAGTTCCGCCGCGAAAGCGTTGATGATGGTCAGGTCTTTCGTGACCACGCCGCCAAGTTGCGCCACCTGCGCCTCCGCCGCGCGCGACTGATCAGTCTTGCGCACGATGACGCGGACGACCTGATCAGGCTGCTCGCCGGCCAGTTGGGTGAGGAGCGGCTGGAGTCTGGCGACGCTGGGGGTTGGCGGAAGGGAAGCCGGCCCCAACAGGCCGAGGCACAAGGCGAGGGCAATACCAATACGGCTCAGTTTATCGAAAATCATCTTTCCACTTACCGATACCTGTTTGTTTTTTTGACAGGAGCTTCCCAGGCGATGAAAAAGCTCCTCAGGTTTGGGCTACCTGAGGAGCTTTGATATGCGAGTGGGCTCAGGTAGTCCGGCGGTCATCTGCGCAACGTTCTGCGTTTAGACCCGTAACTTTGCGTCGCTGTCTTTCGACAGGTTTGCCTTTTTCTGTGTTGAGGTTGTGATCGGCTACTTGCGAATAAACTTTACTCCTTCCTTACGCTCGTGATCATAAACGTACTTTGCAAACTCTATGATAGGCCAAAGGTACAGATTGGCGGATGTATTTGGATGGGATTCGTTGGCCCATCGGCTGCCCGGCCTCAGGCAGCGTCATCCCTTCTCAGGCGGTGGGTGAATCGCAACCATCGCTCACGCAACGCGCTCCAGACTGACCGGCCCGAAACCGATAACACGACTCGCAACAGACTGGCTTCATCGTCCCGCCATTGCATATCAGGGCTCCCAATAATCGCTGTTCCAGTTGACCGAATTCCAGTTCACGCTGTTCCAGTTGACTGAGTTCCAATTGACGCTGTTCCAGTTCACCGAACTGCTAATCGGGTCGGAGCCGGTGGTCAGCAGTTGGCTGGCCTGAAGGCCGGTGTTGGCGCTCGCGGTGGTGTTGGAGAGCACGGCATCGAGGATGTTGAGGTAGCCGGCGCCAGCCGTGACCGGGTTGTAGCCGGGCCAGTTCTTATTGGCCGTGACCATCAGGCGATACTTCACCTGATCGGGCGTCAGGTTCGGCTCGTCCTGCAACAACAGCGCCACTGCCCCACTCACGATCGGCGCGGAGACCGACGTGCCCGACATCTTGAAGTAGGTTTTATCAATGCGATTCGCGTTGCGGGCCGCGCTCATCGTGAGCTTGTCATTTTCCGGCAGTAACCCGATGATATTGCGGCCCGGCGCGACCAGGTCAGGTTTGGCGAAGCCACTCTCAGTTGTGCCGTAGGCCGAGAAGGCCGCCATGGCATCGTCAGTCGTGCCAGGTGTGCCTTTGTCGTCCGCTGCGCCGACCGTGATCACAAACGGATCGTTCGCCGGCGGATAGAGCGTGGCTGTGCCGTTGTTCCCGGCCGAGACGACCACCACGATGCCGTTGAACCACAGGATTTCAACCGCCGCGCACAGCGGGCTGGTGTGATACGACTGGGCGACGCTGGAGTTGAGCGACAGATTGACGACGCGGATGTTGTACCTGGTTTTGTTGTCGAGCACCCACTGCAACGCGCTGATGACAGCAGACTCGGTGGACATGCCCTGGTCGTCGCTGACGCGCACATTGAGCACGTCGGCGCGAGGCGCGACGCCCATATACTTGTTCTTTGATTGTGAGCCGCTGCCGGCGAGGATGCCGGCCACAAACGTGCCATGCCCATAGCGATCAGCCGCGTCGTGAAGGCTTGGGTTGAAATTGACGTTCGCCCGTACCCGCTTGTCCAGGTCTTTGGTCTTGTACACACCGCTGTCCACTACGGCCACAGTGATGCCCTTGCCCTGGAGCTTGTTGGCTGTGTTCCACAGGTCTGAAGATCGGATGATTTGGTTGTAGAAGTTGACTTGCGCGCTACTGTTCAGCGTTGCCAAAGCGGAGGTGTCGCCGCCACTGTCGCCGCTGGCATCGGCGCCGACCGTACTGGTCACTCGCAGGCCGACGGCATCGTAGTAGATCGGATTCTTGTTCTTGGACTGATCCAGAGTCAGTTCCAGACCATTATCGAAGTCTGACCACTTCCAGGTGCGCGTGCTGGTGAGGTCCACATAGACCGCACCTGCGGCAGTTGCGCCTATCTTATCGTCAAAGGCATGATGGTTGAGGACAACGCTTTTCCCGGCCACGCCGGCCACGCTTACAAAGAGTTTGGGATCATCGCCGGCGCCCAGAACGGCGGGCACATAGGCGTGCAGCACCACTTCGACTTTACTGATGGCATTGCCGGGCGTCGCCTCGACGACAAACCCGGCAAACGAGCCCGTCGTATTACTCCCGGAGCCATAAGCGCCGCTTGGCCCGAGCGCCGAGTCAATCATGTTAGAGGCATTGGCGAAGCCGTTGCCAGTGGCAACGCCGACCTGAGTTGCCCAAGTGGTGAAGGTGGTCGTGCCCGCTGACTGCGTTGGCGCATCGAGGCTGACCCAGTTGACGGAGTTGTGTTTCGACAACTCGCGGGCTGCGGTCGCCGTCATCTCGGCCACAAAGGCATTGATGATGTGCAAGTCTTGAGTGACTGCGCCGCCGAGTTGCACGGCGCGCGTTTCCGCGGTGTTCGACAGGTCAGCCTTCTGCACGATGACGCTGACGAGGGACTCGGGTTGTTCGGCAGCCAGTTGTGCGAGAAAAGGATGGAGGTGGGCGACGCCGTCAGGTGAGGCGAGCGACGCCGGCCCAAGCAGCCCACAACACAATACGAGTGCAATACCTACGCGACTTAAGATTGAATACATGTCTACCTCTAAGCCTGTCATTTTCTGGAGAGGCGCTTCCCAGGCTATAAAAAAGCTCCTCAGGGTGGGCGGCCTGAGGAGCTTTGATATGTCGGTAAGCTCAGGCAGCCCGGCGGTCATCCGCTCTTTGGTGAGCGCTTAGACCCGTAACTTTGCGTCCCGGCCTTTCGGCCGGTTTGCCTTTTCTGTGCGAAATTTTCCTGCGTCGTTATCGGCGGCTGTCGAGCGTTGTTTACTCCTTGTTTACACCGGTGATGATAGTCGAACTCATTGGAAGCGATGATAGGCCATTGGTGTGATCGGGCGGATAGATACAGGTGGGAATTGTTGGCGCAAGTTGCGCTTCACGTCAGCGAGCGGGCCGGTAGAAACGAGTTGACCTTGGCCCACAGCTCGCGGATGTTGATGGGCTTGGACATGTACACATCGCACCCGGCGTTCAGCGCCTTCTCGGCGTCGCCGCGCAGCGCGTTGGCGGTGATGGCGATGACGGGCAGGCTGCGCAGCCGCTCGTGTGCCCGAATGCGCCGCGCCACTTCGTAGCCGTCAATGTCCGGCAGGTTGATATCGAGCAGGATCAAATCCGGCAGACGGCTCTCCGCCTCGGCCAGCCCGCTCAGCCCGTCGCCCGCCCACACAAAGGCGTAGCCGCGCGCCTCCAATGCCCGTTGCACCAGCAACATGTTGTCCGGGTTATCTTCGATATAGAGAATCCGGTGCGTCATCTAGCTTTCTCCTCGCGTCGTCTTTTCCCCTAACACCTGTACCACCTGATCGACAAAGGCGCGCGGCGAGAGCGATCCTTTTTGATACAACGCTTCAATCGCGCCGCTGTTCAGACGGGCGCGGTCTTCAGCGGTGATGTCTTTGGCGCTGACCACCATCACCGGGATGTGGGCGGTGCGCGTATCCTGGCGCAGCGCCTCCAACATCGTAAAGCCATCCATATCCGGCATCGTCAAATCGCTGATGATGAGGTCGGGCCGGCGTTGGCGCGCCTGTTGAATGCCGTCGCGCCCGCTGTGGGCGCGGAAGACTCGATACGACTTCTTGGCTTCGAGCAGCCGCTGGATGAGCAAGGCATCGTCCGCGTTGTCGTCCACCAGCAGCACCGTCGTCACCGCCTCATCGAGTTGCTCGAGCGCCGACACCAGCCCTTCGCGCGGGGCGGGGCGCATGTCATCGCTCAAATGCACATCCACATGCCACTGCTCACCGAGCACGTGCTTCTCCACCGGGAAGGTGTGGCCCGAGCCGTTGACGACCACCAGCTCCTCGCGCGCCAGCGCGCCCGCGCGGATCAGTTTCTCCAAACCGGCAAAGGCCACCGCAGTGGCCGGCTCGACGGCCATGCCCTCCGCCTTCGCCAACTTCAACATCGCGTCCCAGGCCTCGCGGTCGCTGACCGCCTCCATCGCGCCGCCATGCTTCTGGGTGAGTTGCCACAGATAGGTGTACGCCCGGCCCGGGTCGCCGGTGCTGAGCACGGCGATGCGGGTCTCGGGGGTGACGGCGCTGGCGGTCTCGTGTCCGGCCTTGAAGGCCTGCACCATCGGCGCGCAGCCCTCAGCCTGGATGATGCCCAGCGCCGGGATCTTGTCGATCAGGCCCATGCGGAACAATTCGTAAAAACCGTGAAAGACGCCCAGCGGCCCGAGGCCGCCGCTGACCGCCTGAATATACCAGTCCGGCGCGCACCAGCCTAACTGTTCCACGATTTCGTAAGCGATGGTCTTCATCGACTCGCGCGCCGGGATGCTGCGCACGCCGCGATCGAGCGTCAGCCCGCGCCGTTTGGCGAAATCGGCGGCGATCTGTTTGGTCTGATCGTAGTTGCCGCTGACCTTGATGACCTCCGCGCCGAACAGGGCGGCCTCGCGCAATTTGTCGTTGGGCACCAGGCTGGTCATAAACACCCACAACTTGATGCCGACGCGCGCGCAGGCGGCGGCGTAGGCAACGGCCGCGTTGCCCGTCGAGGCGATGACGCATTCGTGCACGCCCGCCTCGAGCAGCGCCGCCACGGCCACCGCCGCCTGGCGATCCTTGAACGAGCTGGTCGGCCCGTGGCGCTCATCTTTCACGTAGAGATTGTCGTGGCCGATGAGGCCGGCGTAACGATGAGAGTGTTGCAGCGGCGTGCCGCCGGCGCTGTTGAGGTCGAAGCGCAGCGGGTTATCCACCGGCAGCACATCGTGATAACGCCACAGCCCGGCCGGGCGGCCCGGCAGACCGCGCAGCAGTTCGCGCTTGAACGTGTCGTAATCGTAATGGGGTTCGAGCCAGTCCGAAGCGCACTCCGGGCAGGATTGCAGCGTCAGCGGCACATACGGTTGCCGGTGACTACACTGCCCGCATTCGAGGAAGAGCGGTTTGGCCATCGTCGAACTCACCAATACTCAAGCGCAGGAGTGGAGGCTTACCCGGAATATCCCTCGCTCACAAACCCGTCCGGGGTCGTGAACGGCCGTTGGACGTGGATGGGCAGCTCGACAAAGAAGCGCGCGCCCTCGCCGCCGATGCCGGAGCTTTCGGCCCACAGCCGCCCGCCGTGCAACTCGATGAGGTGGCGGCTGATGGGCAGGCCAAGGCCGGTGCCGCCCGCCTTGCGCGTGGTCGAAGTGTCGACCTGGCTGAAGGCCTCGAAGACCGATTCCACTTGTTCGGACGGGATGCCGATACCCGTATCCTTGACGCATAGCAAGACATGCTCGCCCAGGTTCTCGGCGGTGACGGTGACGCTGCCGCGCTCGGTGAATTTGATCGCGTTGCCGACGAGGTTGAGCAGTACCTGGCGCAGCCGCATCCGGTCGGCTTCCACAATCAGGTCACTCACCGCGTCGAGATCGATGTTGAGCAGCAGTTTCTTCTCGCGCGCCAATGGGGCGGTTGTCTCGACGACTTCTTCGACCACATCGGCGATTTGCAGCGGCTCAGGGCTGATCGTCATGCGCCCGGCCTCGATCTTGGCCATGTCGAGGATGTCGTTGATGAGTTTGAGCAGGTGCTGGCCGTTCTTCTGCACCACCTTCAAATCGTTTTCCATCTGGCCGGTCAGCGGGCCGTCGAGGCCTTCGAGGATGACATCGGTGAAGCCGAGGATGGAGTTGAGCGGCGTGCGCAGCTCGTGGCTCATGTTGGCGAGGAAGGATGACTTGAGTTGGTCGAGTTCCTTGAGCCGCGCCACTGTCGCTGTCTGTTCGGCGTACAGCATGGCGTTTTGCAACGCCACCGCCACTTGCGCCGAGAGCGTATTATGGATGCGCACATCCTCGTCGCTGAAGCGGCCCGCCTGCTCGGCCTGTACGTCGAAGACGCCGAGCAAGCGGTCGCCGACGAGCATCGGCACGGCCATCTCGGCGCGCGTATTGGGCAGCAGCGGGTGGGGCAGGAAACTCTGCCAGGCCCGCACGTCGTTGACGACCACCGCCTGCCTCTCCCGCGCGGCGCGCGCGACGATTGAGTGTTCGAGCAACAACGGAATCGAGCGGCCCTCATCCACCATTTGCTGCCCGACCCGGCCGGAGGCGGCGTGCAGGTTGAGCGTTTGCCCGACGTCGTCGAACAAATAGATGTTGGCGTGGTACAGGCCGAAGCGTTGTTGCGTGAGGTGGACGACCTCATTGAGCAACTGTTGCCGCTCGAGCAGGGTCGAGGCGACGGTGCTCACTTGTGCCACCGTGGCGAGTTCGCGGGCGCGTTTATCCGAGGCGTCTTCGGCGCGCTTGCGCTCGGTGATGTCGCGCGCGATCCAGAAGACGGTGTTGTCGGTCAATGGCGCCAGCGTAGCGGAGAAGTAGATGACCTCACCGTCGATCGGCAGCTGGTATTCCACGTCGAGCGTCCGGCGGGTCGCCAACACCTGCTGGATGTAGCCGTGAAAGGTCCGCGCCTGTTCGGCGGGCAACACCTCGTACACGGTCTTGCCCAGCATATCCTCGCGCGGACGGTACAACAACTTGGGGTTGGTCGGCGCCACGCGGAGATAGCGCCCATCGCGGTCGTAGACCAGCACCACGTCGGGCATCGCGGCGAACAACGCGCTCAACTCGCTGGCTTGCTCTGCGGTCTGGGCCAGCGCCGATCGGGTTTGTTCGCTCAGCCGCAGGTTTTCGAGGTGGGCGCTGAGCCGGTCGGCAACAGCGGTCATGATCTCCTCCGCCTCGGCCTCAGGCAGCGCGGTCTCGGCCACCGCGAGTTGACCGATAGTCTGACCCGCCACCTTCAGCGGGTAGTTCAGCCCAGTCGCTTCGAGTGGGGCGACATCACCGTTGGGGCTGGTCGTCGCGCGCACTTGCGATAGATCGTACACATACGCCTGCCGATCGAGGTGGTGCTGGCCGACGTATTCCTGCCAGCCGTCGCGGGTGAGGCGCTGGGTGAGAGCGTTGAGTTCGCCGACCACTTTTTCGGTTTGCTGGAAGAGCCGCGCGTTTTGCAGCGCGGTGGCGATCTGCGCGGCCAGCGTGCTCATGATCTTGACGTCGCTGTCCGCAAAGCGATTGACCGTGTCGGCCTGCACGTCGAGCACGCCCAGCACCTCGCCGCCGGCGATGAGGGGCAGGGCCATCTCGGCCTGCGTGTCGGGCAGCAGCTTGTTCGGCAGCCAGCCGGCGTCGGCGCGGACGTTGTTGATGACGACGGGCTGCCGCGTGCGGGCAGCGCGCGCCACCAGCGATTGCTCGCGGTCGACGCGGATGCGCCAGCCCTGTTCCACCATCTGGCGGCCCACGTCACCGGCGCCGGCGGCCAGCACCAGCGCGTCTTTCGGATCGTTCATCACGTAGATGTGCGCGTGGTAGAGGCGGAAGTTCTGCTTGGTCAGGTCGACCGTGGTCTGCAAGAGCTCCTGCGGGTTGAGCGTGCCGCTGGCCGCCGAACTCACCTGCACCACCGTTGCCAGTTCCTCGGCGCGCCGCTGAGCCTCTTCGAAGAGCCGCAGGTTGTCAATCGCCCCAGCCAACTGGCCGGCCACGCTCTCGACCAGCGCCACCTCATCCGCCGTGAAGGTGCGCTGCGGGTCGGTGATGTCGCAGCCGACCGTGCCGATGATCTCGCCGCGCCGGAGCAGCGGCACGATCATCAGGCCGGTGGTCCGGCGGGCCCGCATCAGGTCGTGGATGGGCGCGGTCAGCGGGTCGGTCTGCGCGTTATTTATCACCAGCGAGCGTTTGGTCGCCAGCACGCGCTCGGTCGAGGCGTTGCCGGCGACCGGGATGGTAACCCCCTCGGCGCTCGGGTCGTCAGCGTGGGCGCTGGCGTCGGCGATGATGATGAGCCTGGCGCGTTCATCGTCGAACACACCGATGCCGCAGTTGCGTAAGTTGATGAGTTGCAGCACCTCGCGGGCCGTCGTGCGCAGGATGTGACGGAGATCGGTGGACGACGCCGCCACCTGCACGATGCGGTTGAAGGCGGCCAGTTCCTCGGCGCGGCGGGCCATCGCCTGTTCGGCGCGTTTGCTGGCGCTGACATCACGATGCACGGCCATGAAACCGATGATGTGGTTGCCGGCATCCACAATCGGGTTGTTCACGCCTTCGACTGAGATCAGCCGGCCGTCTTTGGCCTTGTTGGTGATCTCGCCCGCGACGACCTGACCACTCAGGAGCGTGTTCCAGAATTGCGCATACCCTTCGGGTGGGATGACACCGGACTTGAGGATGCGAGGCGTGCGCCCCAGGGTTTCGTCCCGGGTGAAGCCGTATGTCTTTTCGAATGCCGGATTGGCATAGGTGATGACACCCTGGATGTCGGTCATGAAGATGGCGTCGGTCGCCTGCTCCAGCGCAAAGCGGAAGGTCAGCAGTTCCTTTTCAACCTGTTTGCGGCGGGTGATGTCGCGCAGCGCGATGACGCGCACCGGGCGGCCCTGCAAATAGAACTCGCGCACCGCGACTTCGACGGGCAGCCTCCGTCCATCGCGGCGCAGCAGCTCGATCTCGTACGGATCGACCTTGCCTGGCTGGCGCATCTTTTCGAGAGCCAGCGCGTGCATCTCCGCTGGCACGAAGTCGAGGATATTGCGGCCGATCACCTCGTCGTACAACGCGCCGATCATGTTGAGCGCGGCAACGTTGATCTCGAGGATGACGCCCTGCTCGTGAAAGACCAGCCCTTCGAGCGTGGCCTCCGACAGCGCGCGCAGCCGTTCGTCCTTTTCGCGCAGGGCCAGCTCGGTGCGATGGCGGATGCCCGAGTCGCTCGAACGCAATTCCCCGGCGCCGTTGGCGTGGCCGTTGGTGTGGCCATTCGCATACGGCGGCGGCGCCGGCGCGGCTGTCGCCTCGCGCCCGACGGCATACACGATCCCGTTCGCCTCCGCCTGGGCCTGCCAATGGAAGCGTTTGTACGCGCCGTCCCTGGTGAGGAAGCGATGCTCGACGCTGCCCTTGCTCTGACTTTGCGCCAGTTCGGTCAGCGCGGCGCGGGTCGCCGCAACATCGTCCGGATGCACGAAGTCGAGGAAGGCGCGGCCGATGAGTTCGCTGCGGGCCCAGCCGAGCGTGCGGCGGAAAGCCGGATTGACTTGTGTGAACGCGCCGGCGGCGTTGACGACGCAGACCAGATCGAGCGCCAACTCGAAGAAGCGCGACAGCATGGCCGCGCTGGGCAGTTGCGCCGGGGTGGTTGGGGCGGGCGAGGTCATGCCGGCCTCCCCGGCTGGCCGTTGCCGGCTTTCGCGTGGCCGTTGTCGCCGTTGCCCGCCGGCCCGAACTCGACGCGCGTCTGCTGCGCCTTGAGCGCCACGCCGATCTCCTGCACCGCCGTTTGCAGCGCGCTTTCGATGGAAACCGTGCCCTGGATGCGTTGGGTAATGGAGTTGATGATGGCCTCGCGGCGCGCCCGGCGCTGAGCGTCGTCGAACAACAGCCGGTTGTTGATCACCACCGACGCCTGGCCGGCCAGCACGCGATAGAGGCGTTCTTCGGCCTCGGCGAAGCTGCGCGGCTTGTCCCAGCTGATGAGCACCACGCCAAGCCACCGGCCGCCCAGGACGAGCGGGATGATGACGGTGGCCATTGCCCGGGTCTGCACAAAGACCGAGCGAGCGGCGTCGTCGAGCCGCGCCTCCGTCTGCGCATTGCCGATGAACAACGGATGGTGCTGGTCGCTGACCCACAGCCGCGTAAAGGAATAGTCGGCGATGGTGAAGCGCGTGCCGACCGGCATCAGCGGCCGGCCCTCGCGCTGCCACGTCGCTGCCAGCGTCGCCACCAACGGTTCGCCGCCGGCATTCGACTCCACCAGGAAGAGGCGCGCATCACTTGCGCCAGCGTCCATCCCCGGCCTGGCGGTGGCACGCAGAATCTCCTCCAGCGTCGAAGCCGACGCGAGCTGAGCATTCAGGTTGTACAGCGTCTCGGTTTCCGCCAGCGCGATCTGGTTGGCATCCAGCAGGCGCAGGTTCTCGACGTGCGCGCTCAACTGCTCGGCGACGGTCACAATCAGGCGCTGCTGCTCGGGGGTGAGGGCGGCCGCGTCGGCCTCCACCGCAATCTCCCCGATGGGTTCGCCGCGCACGGTGAGCGGTTGCGTCACGGCCGAGGCCAGCGTGGCCGTCGCGGCGACGGGCGCCACGGTCTCGGCATCGTAGAGGAAGATGGGCGGCGCGCTCTCGCGCCCGGCGAAGTCCGACCAGCCCTCGCGCGTCATGCGACGCACCGCCTGCTCGGCCTCGGCGCGGTACTGATCGGCCTGAGCCAGCAGCCGCAGGTTTTCGATCTGTTCGGCCACCTGTCGGGCCACGGCCTCGATAAGCTCTTCATCCTCCGTCGCCCACACCCGCGCCGCCTCAGCCTCCACGCGCAAGTCGCCGATGTTCTCACCCACCACCTCGATCGGCGCGGAGAGCACGGGCGCGTTTTCAGGCGGCGTAACGCCGGCGGCATAGGTGTACTCGACGCGTTCGGGTTGATGCACCGCGTCGAGGTAATCCTCCCAGCCGGAACGGGTGAGGCGGCGGGCCTGCGCTTCCAACTCGCGGCGCGCCCGCTCGGCCCGCTCGAAGAGCTGCGCGTTTTCGATGGCGATGGCCAACTGGCCGGTGAGCGAGTCGAAGGCGCCGGCGTTGCTGCGCGTCAACACGCCGTGCCGGTCGGCCTGCAGGTCGAGCACACCCAACAACCGGTCGCCGATGAGCAGCGGGATCGAGAGTTCGGCCCTGGTGTTGGGCAACAGCGGGTTCGGGCGGAAGGCAGGATTGGCGGCGGTGTCGGCCACCAGCACCTCGCGCCGCTCGACGGCGGCGGCGCCGTTTAGGGAATTGACATCGACGGGCAAGGAGTGGTTACGGTTGAGCAACTCGCGGCCCGCCTCGCCGGTGCCGGCGCGCAGCACCAGTCGCTGCCCGCCCTCATCCAGCAGATAGATCTGGGCGTAGTACAACTCGAACCGGGAGCGGATCAACTCGGCGGCCTGGGTGAGCAGTTGTTGCAGGTTGCGCTGCTGCGAGAGCGCGCGGCTGATGTCGGCGGTGAGCGCGAGGTCGCGGGTGCGGGCTTCGAGCGATTGACGGTTGGCCTGCAACTCGCGGGCCATGTCGTTGAAGGCGCTACCCACCTGGCCGACCTCATCCCGGCTGGTGACGTTGACCCGGGCGGTCATGTCGCCGGCGGCCAACTGGCGCGTCGCGTAGTTGAGCTGTTGCAACGGGCGGCTGATGGCGCGCGCGACCGCCAGGCCGAGGATGAAGGCCACCAGGCTGGTGATAATCGAGAAGACCGTCAAGGTGGTCTGTCGTTGTGACAGGCGATTGATGCGGTTCTGAACGCCCAACTCCAACGCCTGTGAGGCCGCATCATAAAACTCGGATTTCACGGCCTGCACCTGCTCGGCCAGGCCGGCAAAGTTTTGAGGCGTGATCTCGACGCCGCCCATCAGGTGCGCATCCAGGGTGGCAAGCAACTCGGTAACGGCTGCCACGTATTGGCGCAACGGTCGTTCGACCAATGGCCGCATTTCGCCGCTGGCGTTATTCGCCAGGCCGATGGCGATGTTCTTGTCGAGGGCATTCAAATTGGCGCGCAACAAGGTGCTGGTGGTGAGAAGCTGAGCCTGATCCGGCGGGCTGAGTGTTGCCTCGCTGGCGATGGCGCGCAACCCGAGGTCGCGCACTTGCGCAAACAACGTTTGGCTCTCGGGCAGCTTGAGCACCACCGCATCCATCATGTAATACGTATCCAGATCGGGATCGAGGATCAGGAATGACGAGTCGCCGACGAACCGGATGAGGTTGGTGGCGGCCGCTGCCAGGAGTTGATGCTCGTCGGCGCTTTGCGAGAGGGTCAACGCGTCGGATTGCGTTTTGATCTTCTCCCATTGGCGGCGCATCTCGGCTACCTGCGTCGTGACCTTGAGCGCCTGGCCATACTGGGCCTGCGCCGCCTCCAGCTCCTGCAGGTGCTGTTCGATGCGCTCGCGAGCGGAGGTCAGTTGGGTGCGGGTGGCGTCATCTTGCCGGTAGGCCCGGTCGAGCCGGGCGTGTTCCTGCACGGCCTGCAGCAGGCTCTGCAACGGCCGCAGGTAGCGAGTGCCGTATAACTCCGCGGTGCCGTACTTATCAATGCGATCCTTCTGTTCGTAGTAGAACAGCCCGGTCACCACAACCAGCGGCAACGCAAACAACAGGCTGATGAGGACGAACTTTTGCGGAAAGGAAAGATACGCCAGACGTTGGCCGAGGGTGAATTCGGAGGCGACCTTGTCGCTGCGACGACGAAGCAGCAGGCTGAGCCTCAGGACAACGAGGAGCGTGACGGCTACCGTCGCGATGATGAGGGTCAAGTCCCATTGTTGGCCGCCCAGCGTGATGTACCCGATGAAGCCGTAGCCGAGCAACAAGGCCAGCAGGGGCAGGGTCACCGCCAGACCGCGGAGCAGCCTGTCCTCCCCGCCCCACGCCGGCGCGGCATAACCCGGATAGGCCTGGCGCAGGGCAGCAAACGTCACCAGGATGTAGGTGAGCAGGTACAGAACATCCGGCCACGTGCCGGATTGATACTGGCCGCTCAAGCTCAAGGTCACATAGGCGATATCGGCCACAATGAAACAGAGAATGCCGGCGAGATAGAACCAAAGCGCCGCACGGGTGTTGGTCTCCGGACGGCGGTACAGGATACTGAAAATACCGGCGATGGCGACGACATCGCCGACTGGATAGACAATGGCCAGCAACTGGCTGTAGAAGTCACTCTCTGAGGCGGCCAGATTAGGCAACACCATGGTGTACAACATGAGCAACAAGGTCGCCCCAACCGTGATGCTGAGATCCAAAAACAGCGTGCCGCGCTGGCCCCGCTTGAGGGGCGCACCGGGCATGATGACGAGCCCGGCGAAGACAAATACGTAAAAGACCGTGTAGAAGACGTCAGCCAGCGATGGGTACTGCTCCATCCCCAGCGCGCCGAGGATCAAATAAGCGATGTCGCCGGCGGCGTTGAGCAGTGAACTCAGGCCGAGGAAGAGCCATGCCCAACGCACGCGGCTGGCGAGAGAGCGCAGGCTCGCCGCCCACAGCGAGGTCGCGGCAGCCAACAGGCTGGCGGGGATGTGGACCGCATCGCCGATCAGTTGCTGATTCTCCGCACCGCCCCAGTGCAGCCAGAGCCAACTTGCATAGATCGTGAGGTAAACGAGGCAGAGCACAGCGACGATGCCCGCGCCGCCCCGTAACCATGCCCAGGATTGGTTTCGGGTATCGGACATCATGCCGATTTCTCCTCCCCGTGGCCGTTGCCGTGCGGCTCGCCGTTGGTGGGCGGCGCCACGCGCCCGCCGCGGACTTCGAGTTCGGCGCGGGCGCGCGCGGCGTTGAGGGCCAGGCCCAATTCACGCGCCGCCGTCTCGAGCACGGCCTCGACCGAGGGCGCGCTCTGTATCTTGCGGCTGATGGCGTTCAACGTCTTCTGCCGCTCGGCCTGGCGTCGCGTGCGCTCAAACGATTGGGCGTTTTGCAGGGCGATGGCAACCTGGTTGGCCAGCGATTGCACCAATTCGGCGTCGGCCGTCGTCAGGCCGCCCACCCGATTCTGTTGCACGTCGAGCACGCCCAGCACCCGGTCGCCAATGGCGATGGGCACCGCCACCTCGGCGCGCGTCTCGGGCAGCAGCGGGTTGGGCAACCAATTCGGGTCGGCGGCGGTGTCGGGCACAAGCACGGTCTGGTTGCTCTCGGCGGCGCGGCCCACCAGCCCGCGCCCGCGCGGCAATTTGTGGCCGCGCGCCAGCAGCAAACGTCCGGCCTCGCCGGTGCCGCCCGCCATCACCAGATTCTGCCGCTCCTCATCCCACAGATAGATGTGCGCGTGATAGTAGCCGAAGGCCGATTGCAGTTGTTGCACGACCTCGCTGACCAGTTGCCGCGGGTCGAGCACGGTGGAGAGGCGCCGGCTGACTTCCAGGTTGGTGGCCAGGGCCCGGTTGCGGGCCGCCAGTTGTTCCTGGCTGAAGCGCAATTGCTCGGTCATGGAGTTGAACGAGAGGCCGACCTGGCCGACCTCGTCGGCGCCGGTGTACGCGACGCGCGCGCTCATATCGCCGGCAGCCAGCCGTTGCGTCGCTTCGGCCAACTGAGTCAGCGGGCGGCTGATGGCCCGCATGAGGAGCAACCCGATGGTGAAGGCCGCGCCGGCCGTCAGCAGGGCGAAGATCGCCGCGCCGACCAGCTCGGTCGTCAGGCGGTTGATGCGGGCTTGCACGCCCGACTCGAGGGCGCGCGAAGCCGTGTTGAAGAAGCCCGTTTGCCGCGCCGTCACGGCGGCCGAGGCCTGCGCGAACGTCTCGGGGTCGAGGGCGACGACCGGGGTGTTGATGAGTTCCGTATTGATCAACCGCGTGAAGTTGGCGACGGCGGTCACGTGGTCGCGTTCCGGCTGGCGCACCAGCGCGCGGTATCGCCCGCCGCTGGCGTCGCTGGCATACGTCGTCTGCAAGCCGGCCTCGATCTCTTCGAGGTTGGTGCGCAATTGCTCGCTCAACGCCAGCAACGCGAATTGATCGTCAATCGTGATGGAACCACGGGCCGCCACGCGCAGACCGATGATGCGAACCTCGTGCAGCTGCGACTCCATGTCCGGCACATCAATCAACACCGGGTGCATGAGATAGAACGTATCCAGGTCCGGATCGAGGATGAGAAAGGAGGTGTCGCCAACGTAGGTCATGAGGTCGCGAATATCGCCGGCCAGCTGATGATGATAGGCGTAGCTCTCAGACGCGTCGAAGCGGGTTGGGCCGGTTTGCACGATCTCCCAATAGGTGCGGAGCTGTGCGACGCGATCACCGGTGGCGAGTTGCGGGCCGTACTGGGCGTCCACGGCTTCGAGGTCGCGGAAGCGCGCGAGCACCTCGGCCTGCGCGTTGATGAGCGCCTCGACACTCAAATCACCCGCGAGGTACTCATCCACCGCGCGCTCGTGGGCGTGGACGCTTTGCAGCAACCCGTAAAGCGGGCGCAGATAAAGCGTGCCATACAACTCGAGATAGCCGTATTGGTTGAGGCGCGTCAACTGATCGGAGACGATGGGCGCAAAGCCGGCCAGCGGCAGGATGAAGAGCAGGCTGATGAGGCTGAACTTCTGCGGGTAGCTCAGGCGCGCCAGTGATTGGTCGAGGTAGGACAGCAACAGCACCACGCTGAGCAGCAGCACCGCAATGCCGCCGATGGCCGCGCCGCCCAGCAGCGAGATGGCGATGGAGCCGGGCGGGTTGGCCGGGAGTTCCGGCGCGGGATGGAAGACCGCCGCCCACATCCCGGTGTAGTGCATCGCGGCGATGGCAAAGCCCATCACCACTGCCGCGCTGAGTTTCAGCAGCAGGCCGCGCCACTCGGTCGCCGCGCGCAAGCGGAGTTGCAACCACAGCGCTGCCAGCGAGGCCGTGACGGCGATGACGACCGAGATCGCAAACGGCACCGTTTCGTAATGGATGATGGCCGGGAGGCGGATGGCGGCCATGCCGATGTAGTGCATGCCGACGATGGCCGCGCCCATCAGCAGGGCGCCGAGGCTGAGTTGCCAGCCTCTCACTTGCTCGCGACTCGTCAGCGTGAACGCGATCCCCGAAGCGACCACCGCCGCCAGCAGCGAGACTATGACGAGGAGCAAGTCGTACGTCGTGGGCAGATCGGCCACCTGAAAGCCCAACATGGCCACGAAGTGCATGGCCCAGATGCCGCTGCCCATGGCCACGGCGCCGAGCGCGAGCCAGCCGAGCCGCGCCCGGCCGCGGCTCGCCGTCACCCGCCCGGCCAGATCCAGCGCGACGTACGAGGCCAGGATGGCGATGACGATGGAGAAGGTCACGAGCCACGGATCGTGCCGGTGCGGCAGGATGGCGTCGGGGTGTTGCGAGTGGATGAGTTGATCGAGAAATTCCCACATAGCTCAATCGCCTCGCTCGGTTGTGGCATGCCCGTTGCCATTGCCTTCATCCGTTTTCAGACGCACGCGCGTGCGCGCCCCGCCCAACGCGCGGCCCAACTCGCGGGCCGCGATTTGCAGCGCGCCCTCCACCGAGGTGGCGCCCTGGATCTTCTGGCCGATGGCGTTCACCTGCGCTTCGAGCGCCGCCTGCTCGCGGGCGCGCTCGAACGATTGCGCGTTCTGCAGGGCGATGGCGACCTGATAGGCCAGCGATTGCAGCAGGTCGGCGTCCTCCTGCGCCAGGCCATTGACGACGTTTTGCTGCACATCCAACACGCCGAAGACCTGCGCGCCGACGGCGATGGGCACCGCCACCTCGGCCCTGGTCTCGGGCAGCAGCGGGTTGGGGAGCCATTGCGCATCGCGCAGCGTGTCGGGCACCAGCACGACCTCGTTGCGCTCGGCGGCCCGGCCCACCAGGCCGCGTCCCTTCGGCAGGCGGTGACCGCGCTCCAGCAACAGGCGGCCCGCGTCGCCGGTGCCGCCGGCCATCACCAGGTTTTGTCTGGCTTCATCAAAGAAATAGATGTGCGCATGATAGTAGCCAAAGGCGGATTGCAATTGCTCGACGACCTGCGTGGCGAGGGTGCCGCGATCCATCGAGGTGGAGATGCGGCGGCTGACCTCGATGGTGGTGCGCAGGGCCTTGGTGCGCTCGGCGACGCGCTGCTCCAGGCCTTCGAGCGACTCGCGCAATTGCGTCGTCATCACGTTGAACGTCGTCGCCAGCGCGCCGATCTCATCGTTGGCCTCGACCGGGGCCTGCGCCGTCAGGTCGCCGCCCGAGACCCGGGCCGCTGTGGCCGTGAGTTGCGTAATCGGGGCGGTGAGCAGGCGAGCCAGCCAAAAGGCGAAAATCCCCGCCGCGAGCGCCGCCACTGATCCAAGCAGCAGCGTCACGCGCCCGCGGGCCTCAATCGGTTGCAGAGCTTCGCTCCGCTCGTGGTGGGCCACCACCCGCCAACCCAAACTCGTGATGGCGTCGCTACTCGCTCCCTCGCTCGTCACCAGGGCCTGGCTGGCGATGTGCACCGCGCCCGTCCTCAGCCGGACTTCTCGATATGGCGAACCGGGGCGCAATAGCTCGTCAATGTCCAGGCGCGCCGCAGCCACCTGAAGACCGAGTTCCGGTCGAGTGACCAAATGGATTTCGGAGCCATTTGGCAGACTGACATGTGCATGTCCGGTCTCCCCGATCCGCCCGCGATTGAGGACAGTTTCGAGGCCGTCCAGCGAATACAGCGCGCCGAGCACGCCCATGAAGTCTTGTTGCCCAACGGTGTACAGCGGCACGAGTACGCGCAGGCCGAGGAGCTTGCCCTGCTCATCAAACTCCGGCTGGCTGATGTGGTCGGCGCCGATGCCTCGGTTGAAGGCGGCCTGCCACCAGGGCTCCTGGCTCAAGTCATAGTGCGCCAGCCGGTCGGTCGCGGCGATTTGACCGCCGTATTTGTCGGTGACAAAGACCTGGGTGTGATCGGGGAACATGCGCGTGAACTTGCGCAGTTCCTCGGCGGCGCGGTCGTTGACGACGCCGGAGAGCAACGAGTTGGACGACGGCTCCGCGATCCAGACCTGATCGGCCGAAGACAAGAGGTTCCTGATCTCGGCCTCGCTGAGGTTGACGTAGTCCAGGTTTTCGGCGGCGACCCGGGTGCGGATGACCTCGCTCAGGCTCATGGCCCGCAAGCGCGAGAGCTGTTCGGACAGCAGCCCATTGACAGCCAGCGCTTGTAGGTCGGCCACGCGTTGCAGGTTGGAGCCAACGTCGTCTACGAAAGCAGTTCGGGCGAAGCGATCGGAGATGAAGGTGACAGCCGTGATGGCGAGCGCCGCGGTTCCAATGATGGTGATAATGAGCTTGGTGCGCAGCGCGTAATTGCGAAACTGACGCCCAACAACCACGGCCGAGGCTAGCGCCAACGCGCCGCCGATGATGGGCGCCAGGAGTTGCAGGACCGGCTCTTCGGTGCGATAGCCTCGTGACCCGAAAACGTCCAGTAGCAAAGCGACCACACCGACGATCAAACCCAGCACGCTCACCCGTTGGGTTGCCTGTGTGGGTGGAAGGGGAGCGATAAACGTCGCGGTGAGGAAGACCGCCATCGCAAAGAAGACCGGCCCGAGGCCGATCAACAAAGCGGAGTTTGTCAGGATCGCCAGTGCCATAACGGCGACCGTGATGAGCGTGCCGGTCGCGGGCTTTCCCCGCCAACTCAGCCAGGCGCCGGCAGCCGCCGAAAGCGCCAGGGCGCCCATCACTCCGGTGATGACGCCATACTGCCAAACCTGAGTGCTCACGGCCACATAGCCGGAATACGCGCCATAGCTGAAGGCTGCCATCATCATCAGGAGGTTCAACCACATGGCCGTCCGCGTGCGCACCTGCGTGGCAGGCTTGAGGTCGGTTTGGGGAGTCAGTGCGGATTCCGTCATGACCTACTTATCGCAGTTCGCTCTTCCACTTGCGCAAGGCATCCTGAGCGGAGCGCGGCTGCTTTTGCCGCGCGTGGCTTCGCGAGCGAAGCACGTCGAAGGAGCCGTATACGGACGAGCAAGTTGCCTTAGGCAATCGGGACCTGCCGTTCCACCGGCCCGACACCGACCGCCAGCGGCAGGCTGAGCGTGAAGGTCGTGCCTTTGCCCAGGCCGCTTTCCACGGCCACCTGGCCGCCGTGCTGCTCGGCAATGGCCTTGACAATTGCAAGACCAAGGCCACTGCCCTCGATCTCCTTGCGATCTTCCGCGTTCACCCGATAGAACTTGTCGAAGATGAACGGCAGGTCGGCCTCGGGGATGCCGAGGCCCGTATCGCGGACGCGCAACCGCGCGCTGCGTTCGTAAATCTCGGCGCTCAGCGCCACCCGCCCGCCACTGGGCGTGTATTTGACCGCGTTGCCCAGCAGATTCCGCAGCACCTGTTTCACGCGATTGACGTCGACGCGCGCCGGGATGGTGGCCGGGCCGGTATCCACCGTCAGCGTTTGCTGCTTGAACTGCGTCTGCGAGCGGAACTCGTCGCACACCGTCGCGGCGACCTCCCGCAAATCCACCAACTCCAATTTGAGGTCCACGCCCATGTCAATGCGGGCGAGTTCGAGTAAATCCTGCACCAGCTCCAACATCTGCTCGGAGGAGAGCTTGATGCGGTTGAGGAATTCTACCTGGCGCGGGGCCAGGCTGCCGACGCGCTGCAACAAGTCGCTGTAGCCGATGATGGCCGTCAGCGGGTTTTTCAGGTCGTGCGAGGCCGTTGCCAGGAACTCGTTCTTCACCCGGTCGAGGTCCTTGAAATGCGTCACGTCATGCAGGACCGCGACCTGGCCGCCGTTCTCCAGCGGGGTGACCATCACATTAAATACGCGCTTGTCCGGCCAGTCAATCTGGTGGACGGTTAGGCCGGCGTTCGCGTTTTCGCGCGAGCGGGTAAGCAACTGGCTCAGTTCATCATACCCCCAGCCCATCGGCAACGGCTGGCCGAGCCGGGTTTCCACATCCGTGAACAGCCGGGTGCCGGCCGGGTTGATCAGTTGGACACGGCCATCGGCATCCAGCATCACAATCGCATCCGCCGCCGAGCGCAACACCGCCGCCAGGCGGGTCTTCTCCTGTTCCATCGTCTCGAACAGCCGCACCCGTTCGAGCGCGGAGGCGATCTGCGCGGCCAGCATTTCGAGCAACACGCGGTCACTCTCCTGAAATGCGTTCGGGCGTTTGCTGTGGATGGAGAGCACCCCGCCGGTCCGACCGTCGATCTGCAACGGCACGGCGACCGCCGAGTGGGTCGGGAGCGGGCCGGTGCCGACGCGCGCCCCGGTGCGCTCCTCGACGCTGCCCGAGAGGAAGACCGGCTGGCCCAGCGTCGCCACCCGTTGCGGGCCGATGGACATGATCGACAGACGCGGCGCGCTCTCGCCCCCGGCCCGGCTGCGCAGCGTCAACCCGTTCCGGCTGCTGTTCAGTTCGCCCGTCGCCTTTTGAATCGGCACGCCCTCCTGAATCAGCCACAGCGCCACCGTCGGATATTCGAGCGCCTGGCGGATGAGGCCGGGCAACTGATCGAGCAATTCGACCGAGCGCGTGAAAGCGCCGAGGTCGTGGGCAAGTTGATTGAGAGCCACCAGCTCGTTGACGCGTTTGTGCTCGACGGCGTACAACTGTGCGTTCTCGATGGCGATGGCGGCCTGGCTGGCGATGGCCTGCAGCAGGCCGAGATGATCGGCGTTGAAGTAGGCCGACTGCTCGTGCACGAGCGTCAGCGCCCCGATGACGCCGCGCCGGCTGAGCAACGGCACGCACAACGCCGAGCGCACCGGGCACGGCGCAGCCTCGGTGCCGGGCCAACCGGCCACGCTCTCGGCCTCAGCGAGCAACAAGCCTTGCGCGCTGCTCACCACCTGCGCCACCGGCCCGCGCGTCACCAGCCAGCTCAGGGCCTCCTCCCAGCGCCAATCGGCAAACGCCCGCAGCGTGTGCGTTTTGTGGAAAAGCTGATTATCAATGTTGAAGATGATGAGGCTGCCCTGGGCGGCAGTCAGCGCCTCGACCGCGCGTTTGAGGATGACGCCGGACAGGTCTTCGACATCCGTGCGCGCGCTCAGGTCTTGCCCGATCTCGGGCAGCAGGCTGAGTTCCTGGTTGCGCTTGCGCAGCATATCCTCGGCATGTTTCACGCGCAGCTTCGAGCGCACCCGCGCCGCCAGCTCGCGCCAGTCGAACGGTTTGGTGATGTAATCGTCGGCGCCGAGGCCGAGGCCCTCGCGCACATCGCGGATGGCGGTGCGCGCCGCCGTGAGCACGATGACGGGGATGTGGGCGATCTTCGGGTCGGCCCGCATCTCGGCCAGCACCTCGAAGCCGCTCTTCTTCGGCATGTTCACATCGAGCAGCACCAGGTCGGGCAGCTCGGCGCGCAGCTTGACCAGCGTCTCTTCGCCGTCGGTGGCGGTGACGAAGGCATAGCCTTCGCTGCGCAAGCGGGTGGCCAGCAAGTGGATGTTGTCGGATTGATCGTCGGCGATGAGGATGCGGAAGGTGGAGGCGGCCGGCAGTTCGGCGATGGCGTCGGTTTTCACCGGGGAGAGGTTGTCGAGCGCCTTGCCGACGATGTCGCGGATCTTATCCGGCTGCACCGGCTTGATGAGGTAGTGATTGACCTTGAGGCGACGGGCGGTGGTGGCCAGGCCGGGGCTGTCGTAGGCGGTGACGAGGATGATGTGGGATGGCTCGCCGCGACCGCGCTGAACTTTCTCGATGAGTTCGAGGCCGTTCATGCCCGGCATCATGAAATCGGTGATGAGGACTTCGACGCGACCCTGGCCGAAGACCTCGAGCGCCTCCGGCCCGCTGCGGGCGGTCAGCACCTCCACCGGCCGGTTGAAGTTTTTCAGCGCCCGAGCCAGCATCGAGGCCGTGTTGGGGTGATCGTCAACAATGAGAATACGCGCGGGGCCCTGCGTAACCGATACTGATACCGTGTTCGCCATAGCCCGATTATGGCGGCGAGTCCAGCGAATCTATGTTGGCGTTTTGGAGGGTTAGTTAGGTAAGGGCCGGTTGGCCGGGGTTTTGCCCGGATTCTCGACCACCGATCACGACCTCACGTTCGAGGTGGATCAACACGGACGCAGACGATGCGGCGTCAGGGTAGCCTCGGCCCACGGGGCGCCATCATAACACCCGAGGCGTGTGCCATGCCGCTGCATCAACGAGTCGGCCGGGCGGCACAGCCCATTTTCAGCCTCAAGCTGAG
>CAZSNP010000047.1:0-3116 GCA_964608265.1 uncultured Anaerolineales bacterium
TGAATATCAGTTTGTAAATCAGTCACTTTGAGCGCAAAGCGAATAAATCCGAAGGCGATTCGGAGACGTCCATAACTTTCCAGGCAACCAGCCGGGACCATGCATGGGCTATTCTCTCGTCGCCATTCATGACTGTCCTCTCCCAGGCAACCGCTCTGAAAAGGTCTGCATCAAACTTCATCGTTTCGACCATTGGGTACTTCGGATAGAGGTCGCTTGCCTCCAGCGTCCCTTCCTTTTGGAAGACATGCACGGTACCCCAGACATCGTCCGTTTGTATTCCCACATATGCCTGTCCGTGTATCGCCTCCGGGTTGTCTTTGCCGGCAAGCCATGTGCGGCCCAATGCGGTTGTCGCGCTTAACCAGGAACTGTAGTCAAGAGTAGCGGCGATTGGGGTTTGCGTACATTCGGTCTTCCCATCATAAGTTTGACAGTCTTCCCTCACTCCCCCCGCCCCTGTTCCGATTACAACGCGTTCGATTCCCTCTTTTGGATTGGGTTCGCGAGTACGGAAAGCCACTTCGTAACGAGACCTGAGTGGGTCGTTCATATCAACCCAATGCCTGTCCCTAATATCCATTGCTACGTATGGACTAGGGTAGGGCGGAATGCCCTCCATTTGAAAATACTCGTACTCATAGTACAAGATTTGAGTTGCCATGATGCCTCCTGCCGTGGGCCCGGGTGAAATGCCCGCTGGCGATACAGGCGTGGCTGAAACATTCGTGTTTGCTTCGGCATCGGCCCCGATTTCAGTCACGGAAGCTGGCGCACAGGCAAACAGAGCAATAACAGCCACAAGTGACAAGAGTTTTCGGAGGCGAATGTCGGACAAACGGATCATGTTCAGCACGGGCATGATGGGCCACAGCAGCCGCATTCCCATTGATAGCAGCATTCATCTTGAACCCAGGTGCTATCTGAACAAGCGCCGCAATCACACTCACAATTGTCTGGTGTGATTTTGTGCCAACTCCCTCTCGCGCCACTGCAGGTGTTATAACACCGTTTCCAGTAGTGGTGATAGTGTAATGTGGCTACCGGGGGAACAAAACAACACCGCCAGGGCGGATCGTAGTGATGCTGATATTCACATTTGCAGCATCCAGCCGCATCGGTGAGACTTGGGCGAATTGCCGCCCATGTAAGTGCTGCTAGTGATCCGGCGAAAACTTTGAGGAAAGCGCGGCGTGGTAGCAACGAAGGCGACGAACTACGGGTATGCGCCACTATGCCGATTAATTGATAGCAACTTGCCAAGAGTGCGCTGGCAAGGACAGCGCTTTCGACAAACGGGTCAAAAGCATATGATGTTTGTGTTACCGCGAATGCCAGAGTGGACCCGCCCCAGATCAGATTGCGCTGAACGCTCTGTGACAGAGATGCGCGTTCCAGTGATCCAAAGCAACCGCATCTGACGCTCACTTTTCTGTATATTGCCCACAACAGCAATGTGGTGAAGAAGAAGAATATTAAGAACGCTGCACATGAGGCAATAAAGGGGCTTAACCAAAGCGCTCCAGCTAATGCAATCTCCACAAGGGATAGAATGATCACAACTATCCGCGAGTGATGTCGATACCCAGGTGCGACTATGTTGATGAAGCGGGTTGCAACCGAGGGGTCGGCTAATTTTGCGAACCCGGATATACCTAGGATACCGATTAGGGTTGATTGCAAAGCCACCTGGAGGAAGGAAACCATGCGTCACCTCGGAGGCGTAAACACGAACAACCATACTATTGTTAAGCGTTGTCCAGGCACAAGAATATTACTCCTGTACCGTCAGGGGTCAAGCGCGAAATACATGGCGGGTGCATTCCTATTTTTGGCAGGCCGCACCCTGAGCGGAGCGCCGCCAGTTTGGCGGCGCGAAGTCGAAGAGCGACAAAAATCTGGAATGCACCCATACATGGCTATGGCCGTGCATCTTGCGAACTTCGCTTTTACTTTTCACGCACGCGTCGCCTCGCCGCGCGGCGGTCTTCCACCGGAGCCGCGGCTTGCTTCTTGACCGGCGGCAACACCTCGGGCAGCGCGGCGTTGGGGTCGCTCATCCCCGAGCGGATGATCCTGAGCAGTTCGGCGTCCACGCGCGGGTCGGTTTCGGGCGAGACAAAAGCCGCCAGCCGCGCCTCCACCTCGGCTTTCATCCGTTGCCCCAAATCGCGCCCGCCCTCCTTCGCCCACTGCTCGCGGTTCATCCGGTCGAAGACGGGGCCGGGCAGGTATAGCTCGCGCGGCCAATACTTCAGCGTGTGCTCGCTCGTCAACAGATGTTTTTCGTTGAGCAACTGCCGCACTAAATCCACCGTCGGCAAATCTTCTTTTACTTCATAGTCGCGCACGAAGTGCAGGGCCTGCCCGCACAACTCGTTGTCGAGCACGAGCTTTTCGAGGCTGAAGGTGAGGACGTAGTCGAGCATGCCCGGCCCGCTGACCGAGTTGACGCCGGCGAGCGCGGCGAGCAGCGCGCTGCCAAAGGTCTCGGCCCCGGCCTGCGCGTCAATGAACTTGCCCTCGCTCAGCGCCATGTAGCTCTGCGTCGGCAGGCCGAGGCGTTTGGCGACGGCGACGTAGGCGGTGTCCAGATAAAGCGACTCGACCGCCGCCATCGGCGATTGGGCTGTCTTCATGTGAAAGGCCGCCGGCGCGCCGCCGAAGAGCACCGGGTGGCCGGGCCGCACGAGCTGCGCCATCGTCAGCCCGGCCAGCACATCGGCTACATGCATCACAGTCGCGCCCACCAGCGTCACCGGCGCGATCAGCCCCATCAACGTCACCGGCACGATCTCCACCGGGATACCCCACTCGACGCAATCCATCAGGTTCTGGCACGAGTCCTCGCTGTAGCGATAGAAGCCGGTGGCGGTGATGGTGAAGATGGACAGGGGCCGCGCACGCAAGTCTGCGCGATCCGCCCGGAAGAGCGCCATCATCTCAGCCATGCGCGGCGTGCCGTGCTCGGTGAACGCGCCGCTGACCACGGGCTTGAGTGAGTTGATCAAACACAAATACAGCCGCCACGCATCGCTCACCTGCGGCTCGATGTCGTTGGTGCTGAAGGCGGTGGCGAGGTAGGCGATGTGCTCCAGCCCGTCACACAGCCGCAC
>CAZSNP010000047.1:3216-38492 GCA_964608265.1 uncultured Anaerolineales bacterium
GCCGTGTTCGAGCAGCAACTCGCGCATCCGTCCTCCGCGCACGTCGATGCCGATCTCCGCCAGGATGCGCTTGGCCTCGGCGAGGATTTGGGTGATGAGTTCGTCGGGGACGACACGGAGGGTGGGCCTCATGACTCGGTGACTTGGTGAAGAGGTGACCTGGTGAGCGGGTGACACATAGTCACCGGCGTGCATTCAAGACCCAGGTTTCGGGATGCGTGATCATGCCGACAACGGTGCGCAGAACTTCGTCGTAAGTCTTGTAAAGACGAGCTGCTGTGTCGCGTTCCAGATACTTGCACTTCACCGCAAACTCCAACCACACCTGTGTCTCAGCGGCTTCGGCTTCAACATCCGAAAGTTTGCTGATGAATGCCGCTTCGTATCGCCGCTTGCGCCAGGCTTCGGCGAGATTGGCGCAGACCGAGCGAGAGGAGCGGCGGATCTGATCGGTGAGCGAGTAGGTCTCTTCTTTCGGAAAGGTACGCGACAATTCGAATACCTGCATCGCGGCGTCAAACGCCTTCGCGTAAACGTCGAGCTCCCGGTGCGTGGTTATCTTTTTCGGCATTTATCTCTCCCATTCACCGTGTCACAAATTCGCCCCTTTACCCAGTCACCCCCTCAGCGTTTTTAGAATCTGCCGCGCCGCGTTGCGCCCGCTGCCGCCGCTCACCCCGCCGCCGGGATGCGTGCCCGGGCCGCACAGCCACAGGTTCTCGATCGGCGTTTTGTACTGCGCCCACCCGGAGATGGGCCGCATGAACAGAATCTGATCAAGCATCATCTCGCCGTGGAAGAGGTTGCCCTCGGTGAGGCCGTAGTCGCGTTCCAGATCGAGCGGCGTGATGATTTGGTAATTGGTTATAAGTGATTTGAGATTGGGTGCGTAATCACTCAATCGCCCAATCACCAGGTCGCGCAATTCATCCCGCTTGCTCTCCCACGTGGCCCCGCGCAAATGGTACGGCGCGTACTGCACATGCACGCTCATCACCTGCTGACCCTCCGGTGCGAGGCTCGGGTCGGTGATGGAGGGGAGGGTGACTTCGAGATATGGCTGCGGCGAAAGGCCGCCGTACTTGGCCGCATCGTACGCGCGCTCGAGGTACGGGAGGCTGGGGGAGATAACGATGGTGCCGTTCAGCGCGCGACCCTCCGCGCCGCGGAATTCCGGCAGGCCGCTCAACGCCAGGTTGATCTTCGCCACGCAGCCGCGCAGCTTGATGTTCTGGGCCGCCCACACGAATTCGGGATCAAGCTGCAGCGGGCCGACCAGGCCGAGGAAGGTGCGGCGCGGGTCGAGGGCCGAGACCACGCGGCGCGCGTTGATCTCTTCGCCACTTGTAAGCCGCACGCCCGACACGCGGCCATCGTTCACACAAATCTGCGCGACCTCGGCGCTGGTGCGGATCTCCGCGCCGAAGGCTTGCGCCGCGCGGGCCAGCGCCTGCGTGATCTGCCCGACGCCGCCCGGCACGGTGGATTGAAAAAAACCGTTGCTGTTGGCCCAATGGTGCAGCAGCAGAAACGCCGTGCCGGCGCCCATGCTGCCCTGCATCAATCCGTGCACGCCCCGCGCGCCGACCGCGCCCTTGAGCGCGTCGCTCTCGAACCACTCGTCGAGCAGTTCGGTCAACGACATCGGCAGCACGCGCAGCGCCTCCATCATCTCCTTTTTGCCCAGCCCGCGCAGCTTGAGCCCGAGTTGCGCCAGCACCGGGGCCTCCGCCGGGTCCACTTTTGGCACGCGCGGGAAGGTTTGCGCGTACACGTCGTGGAGGAAACCCGCGACCTGCGACATGAACGCGACGAAGGCCGGCCACTTGCCCGCATCGGCTTTCGAGAACTTCGCAATGGATTGGATGCTCGCCGCCAGGTCGGGCGTGAGGTGCAGGGCCACGCCATCGGAACGATGGCCGCCGTCGGGCTGCGGCGCGAACACGCCGCCCACGCGCGCCGGGGCGAGGCCGTGCTGCATGAGGTCGAGTTCGCGCACCACTTCGGTCCGCAATTCGCCGCGATGCTGCACCGTGTCCACGCGGAAGCCGGGCCAGACCGCCTCGGTGACCAGCGAGCCGCCGACCAGCGCGCGCCGCTCCAGCACCAGCACGCGTTGCCCGGCCTTCGCCAAATACGCTGCCGTGGTCAGGCCGTTGTGCCCTGCGCCAACAACTACTGTGTCGTAAATGATTCTCATAGTGAGGGGTAATTGGATACGCTCTTAATTGAAATCAAGGAGGTCGAATGTCATGCCGAGGAGCGGAGCGACGAGGCATCTCTGGCTGGCCGCAAATCGCGCCACGCTTGAGTGGAGACCCCTCGCTTCGCTCGGGGTGACACGTACCTCCTTGTAATCAATCAAGAGCGATTGGATATTGGTCATTACCAATATCCAATTACATCATTTCCAATCCTTCAATAGTTCAAGGGCAGCCAGCCGGCCGCTCGCGCCCATGATGCCCCCGCCGGGGTGCGTGCCCGAGCCGCATTGCCAGAAGTTGGCGATGGGCGTGCGATAGTTCGTGAAACCCGGCGCGGGGCGCAGGAAGAAGAGTTGATGCAGCGCCAGCTCGCCGGCGAAGATGTTGCCCTCGGTCAGCCCGGTGATGCGCTCGATATCCGGCGGCACGAGCACTTGCCGGTGGAGGATGAGCGATTTGAGATTGGGCGCGAATTCGGAGATGGTATTCACGACCGCGTTGCCGAAGGCCTCGCGCCTGGCGTCATCCCAGCCGCCCTCGTGCGCGAACGGCGCGTACTGCACGAAGCAGCTCATCACATGCTGGCCGGGCGGGGCCATGTCGGGGTCAATCATCGAAGGGAGGATGCAGTCAATGTACGGCTGGCGCGAGAAGTGGCCGTACTTCGCATCGTCGTAGGCGCGCTCGATGTAGTCAATGCTCGGGCTGATGGAGATGGCGCCGCGATGCAACGCACCCTCGCCGGGGAGGGCGGTGAAGCTCGGCAGGCCGCTGAGCGCGAGATTCACTTTCCCCGACGAGCCGCGGATCTTGTAGCGCCGGATCGCCTCCACAAAATCACTCGGCAACAACTTCGTATCCATCAATTTCAGAAACGTGCGCTTGGGGTCGAGGCTGGAGCTGAGGTACTTCGCGTAAATCTCCTCGCCGCTTTCGAGCGCCACGCCGACCGCGCGCCCGCCCTTCACGATGATCTGTGCGACCGGCGCGTTGAGCCGGATCTCCGCGCCGAGCGCGCGCGCCGCGCTGGCAATCGAGTTGCTGATGCCGCCCGTGCCGCCCTTGGCGAAGCCCCATGCGCGGAACGCGCCATCAATCTCGCCCATGTAGTGATGGAGCAGCACGTACGCGGTGCCCGGCGAGCGCGGGCCGAGGAAGGTGCCGATGATGCCGCTGGCCGACTTGGTGCCTTTGAGCGCGTCGGTCTCGAACCACTCGTCCAGCAGGTCGGCGGCGCTCATCGTCATCAGCTTGGCGAGGTTGTAGAAATCCTTCTCGCTCAGGCCGGCCGCATGCCCGCCGAGCTTCGCCAGCCCAAACAGGTCTTTGGGATTGAACGTGGTCGGGTCGGGCGGGATCATGCTGAGGATGGGTTTGACGGCCATCGCCATGCGCGCCATCTGCCGGCTGTATTCGTCGTAGGCGTCGGCGTCCTTCGGCGAGTGGCGGTAGATTTCGCGCCGGGTCTTGTCGTGGTCGTCCCACGCGGCGAAGTAGTCGCCGTTGGGCAGGGGGGTGAAGGTGCTGGGCAGCGGCAGGATGGTGAGGCCATGCTTCGGCAGTTGCAGGTCGCGGATGACCTCGGGCCGCAGCAGGCTGACGACGTACGAGAACTCGGTGAACTTGAAGCCGGGGTAAATCTCCTCGGTCACCGCCGCCCCGCCGACCAGGTGGCGCTTTTCGAGCACGACGACTTTCTTGCCGGCCTTCGCGAGATACGCGGCATGAATCAACCCGTTGTGCCCACCGCCGATGACGATGGCATCGTAAGTTTGTGCTGCCATTGAGGCCCGTGAAACGTGATGCGTGAAACGTGAACCTGGCGATGCCGAGTACGTTTCACGTGTCACGCATCACGCCCGCTTCCGCTCCGGATCGAAAAACGGCAACGCCACCACCCGCGCCGGGGTATAGCGGTGCTTGTGCTGCACCATCATCTCGTACATCAATATGTTGCCGGGTTTGGCGTGCGCGGCCTCGACGTGCGCGAGGGCGAGGTATTTCTTGAGCAGCGGCGACCACGTGCTGCTGCTGGCATAACCGACCTGCCGGCCCATCGAGGAGACGGGCACGCTGGCGCGCACGGTGACGTTGGGCAGTTGCGGCGGCAAGCCCTCGTCGAGGAAGAGCCGTTCGAGCGACGGCCACTCGATCTCCAGCCCCACGAACTGCCACGCCGGGCCGCGCGCCTTCTCCGCGCGCAGCGCCTTCTTGCCCACGAAGTTCGGCTTGTCGAGACTCACCGCCCAACCCAGGTTGAGTTCGAACGGCGAGGACTTCTGCGCCTCGATGGCCGCCTTGTGCGCGGAGGTGTAATCCACGTCGAGCAGCAGCAGCCCGGCCTCCACCCGCACGATATCCAGCGCGAGGATGCCCGCCGGGGTGAGGGCGTAATCGTGCCCGGCCTGCATCAACACATCCCACAGCGCCACCGCATCCTTCGCCTCGCACCACAACTCGTAGCCGAGGTCGCCGGTGTAGCCAGTGCGCGAGACGGTGACGGGCAGGCCGGCAACTTGAGCATGAGCGAGGCGGAAGTAACGGAGATTGGTTATTGGAGGATTGGTTATTGTGTCGAGGATGAGCCGCGACTTGGGGCCTTGCAGAGCCAGCGCGCCGATGTGGTCGGAGACATCGTCAATTTGCACAGCCAGGCCGACGGCGTTCATCTTCAGCCAGCGGTAGCTCGGCTCGGCCGAGGTCAGCCGAAAGCGCTGCGCGTCGAGCCGCGCTACGGTTCCGTCGTCAATGACCTTGCCGTGCTCGTCGCACCACGGCGTGTAAAACACCTGCCCAATGGCGAGCTTGCCGATGTCGCGCGTCACCACGCGGTTGAGCAGCGTCGCCGCGTCCGGCCCGCTGAGGTGATATTTGTACAGCGGCGACACGTCGAACAGCGCCGCCGAGTTGCGCACGGCCCAATACTCGCGCTCGTGCGTCAACTCGTACGACCCGGCGGCCAGGAAACCGGACCAGCGCCGCCAGGCATACGTCTCATTCAGTGCGGAGGTGCGAGGGTGAAAAGGTGTGCCTTTGAGCATATCGGTCAATAACCCATAACGCGCAACCGGTTATTGGCTATCAGTTGTCAGGCTTCGGCGGGCGCGAAGAACACCAGCACCTTCAACTCCTCGGTGATGGAGTGGAAACGATGCGGCACCTGCTTGGCGACGAAGACGATCGAGCCGGGCTGCACGTCGAAATCCTCCTCGTTGATGCGGATCTGCGCGCGGCCGCTGTGGACGAAATACACCTCATCCTCGCTGTGCGGCTCCTGCGGGTCCACCGTGCCGGCCGGCAGCGCATACACGCCCAGGCTCATGCTCGGCCGGCGCAGAAACTCGAGATAGAGTTTGCCGGTTGACTCTTGCTGTTGAAGAAGTTGTGTCAGGCTGTAGGTGGACATGGGGTGATTCACTTTCCTCGATGTTGACGATGACCCAACTGAATGGAGACGCGCTCGGCGGCTTCGGCGACCCGCGGCCCGACCTCGGCTAGCCGCGCCTCGGTGAGCCGCGCCGCCGGCCCGCCCACGCTCAACGCGCCGACCACGCGCCCATCGTGATTGAAGATCGCCGCGCCTGCGGCCGCGTAGCCGACCTCCAGCTCCTCGCGCACGGTGGCAAACCCGGCTGCGCGCACGCGGCCCAGTTCGCGCCGCAGCCGTTCGGCGGTGTGGAGGGTGTGGGCCGTGATGCGCGGCAACGCGCGGCGCAGGAATGAATTGAGTTCGGCGGTGGGGAGGTGGGCCAGCAGCGCTTTGCCGGTGGAGGTGGCATGCGCGGGCCAGCGCGTGCCGACGAAGGGCGTGCCGCCGACGAGGTTGGGGCTGATGACCTCATCCACGATCAGCATGTCGCGCCCGACGAGGGTTTCGAGCGTGGCCGTCTCACGCGTGGCGTGCGCCAGCGCCTCCAGCTCCGCGCGTGCCGCTGAGCGCAGATCGTTGGCCCGCAGCGCGCGGCCCCCGAGTGCAATCGCCTCCGGCCCGAGGCGATAGGCCTCGCCGCCGTCGCGCGCAATCAGCCCCTCCTTCTCCAACGCGGCCAGCAAGCGGTAGGCCGTGGCCTTGTTCAGCCGGGTGGCGCGGGTGATGTCGGCCAGCGTCATCTTCGGCTGGCCGTCGGTGAAGGCCTTGAGCACCGCCACCGCGCGGCTCACAGCCTGCGCGCCGGGGTAAGGGGAGACGCGGGGGGCCATATTGTGAAGGCGTTGTTCACTATATGAAACTGCCGCGATTGTAGCCGCGGCCGGCCCGAGTCGTCAAGCAGACCCTCAGGGTCTATTGTGGGCGGGGAGTGCGATGTGGATGCGCGCGCCGTGGCCGGGTTCGCTCTCGGCCCAGATGCGCCCGCCGTGCGCCTCGACCACCGCCCTGGCGATGGCCAGCCCGAGGCCCGACTCACCCTCGCCGTCGGAGCGGGCCTTGTCGGCGCGATAGAAGCGGTCGAAGATGTGCGGCAGATCGTCGGGCGCGATGCCCGGCCCGGTATCCTGCACGCTGAGCGTGACCCCATCACCTGCGGCGGCAGCCGTCAGGGTGATGCGCCCGCCCGCCGGCGTGTAGCGCAGCGCGTTGGCGAGCAGGTTGCTCAACACCTGCATGAGCCGGATTTCATCCGCATGGATCGCGGGCAGCCGGTCTTGCACGTCGAGCTGCAGGGTGACGCCGCGTTGCGTGGCCGGATGCTCAAACGTCGCCCGCACCTGTTCGAGCAGTTCCACCGCTGACAGCGGTTGCGGATTGAGCTTGAGTTCCCCCGCATCCGCCTGTGACAGCGTGCGCAGGTCGCCGACGAGGTGTTGCAGATGCTCGATCTCGGTATAGATGACGGTGAGTCGCTCGGGCGTGACGGGCAGCACCCCGTCGCGCATCGCCTCGACGTGGCCGGCGATGACGGTGAGCGGCGTGCGGAGTTCGTGGGCCACATCCGCCGTCATCTGTTTGCGAGCGTTGTTGGCGCGCGCCACCTCGCGGCTCATCTGATTGAAGGCCGTCGCCAGTTCGCCGATCTCATCCTGCGACTTGACCGGCACGGCCTGTTCGAGCGCGCCGCCGGCCATGCGATGGGCGGCCTCGGTGAGCGCCCGCAGCGGGCGGGTGAGGGTGCGCGCCAGCCACACGCCGACCACCAGCGCGACGACCAGGGCGCCCGCGCTGGCCAGCAGCAACGCAACGTTGACGCGTTGCAGAAAAGCTATCTCCTCGGGATTCAACCCGGGCCGGCCCGGCGCCGTCAGCACGGTGCCGACCACGACGCCATCAACGGTGACGGGCACGCCCTGCGCCAACCGGGCAGGCGTGGCCTGTGCGCCGGCGCCCAGGTCGGGCGGCAGCGCGATGAGGAGGCGGCCCTGCGCATCGGCGAGGCCGAAGAGATTGCGCCGGTCGAGGCGCGGCCCGGGCCGCCGCCCATCCCCGGGGTCGAAGTTCACGCCTGCCCCCGTCGGCGGCCCCCCATGATACTGTCGCATGAACGCGTCCACGCCGGCCCAGGAGCCGTTGGCCTGATAGAAGTTCGTCACCTGCGTGACGAATTCGCTGCGGCGCTGCTCGATGATGAGTTGATCGAGCTGATCGCCGCTGGCCAGCCGGATGAAGGCCGCGACGAGCAGCGCGACGGTCAGGGCCACCAGCAGAAAGGCCAGCGTCAACTTCCACGTCAACGAGCGCGGCATCATCATTCCGGTTTCGCGAGGCGATAGCCCACGCCGAAGACGGTCTCGATGTATTTGGGTTGGTCGGGGTCGGCTTCGATCTTGGTGCGCAGGTTGCGGATGTGGACGTTGAGGGTGCGATCCAGCCCGCCGTAACCCTCTTCGGAGAGCCGGTCGGCCAGTTGCTGCCGCGTCAGCGTCTGCCCCGCCGACGTCATCAACGCGCGCAACAGGTTGAACTCGGTCGGGGTGAGGGTGACAGCGGCGCCGCGCACGGTGACGATGTGGGCCCCGTCGTCGAGCACCAGCTCGCCGACGCGCAACGGCGCGCGAGTCGGGTCGGGCGGCTCGGCCCGGCGCAGCACCGCCCGCACCCGCGCCGCCAGTTCCTGCATCCGAAACGGCTTGAGGACGTAGTCATCGGCGCCCAACTCCAATCCCAGGACCGCGTCGGACTCTTCATCCCTGGCCGTGAGCACGATGACGGGAACGCTGCGCTCGCGGCGATACTGGCGCAGAAACTCGTAGCCGTCCATCTCCGGCATCATGATGTCGAGCAGGATCACATCGGGCTGTTCGTGACGCGCGGCGTAGATGGCCTCGCGGCCGTTGACGGCGGTGACGACGGCGAAGCCCTGCCGGCTCATATACTCGCGCAGCAGGTCGCGGACATTGGCTTTGTCATCCACCACGAGGATTTTCTTCGGCATGATCATATTGTAATCCGCTCCCACCCTAGCGGCGACTGATTCAGATTTGGTTCAGGCGGTGCGATGCGGATTCCACAATCACACGCAGTTTCTAAATCAATCCTGAACCGGCCGCCGTTAGCATGGGCTGTGTGAACGAATTGAGTGATTGGCTGTTGTTGGGATTGCAAAACTACGGCGCGTGGGTGCTGGGCGCGACGACGTTGCTGAGCGCGGTCGGCCTGCCGCTGCCGGCCACGATGTTGCTGGTGGCGGCCGGTGCGCTGGCGCGCCAGGGCACGCTCGATTGGGCGGCGGCGGTGGCTTTGGCCGCTGCCGGCGCCAGCCTCGGCGACGCGGCCAGTTATTGGCTGGGGCGTTCGGGCAGCCGGTTGCTCGCGGGCCGGGTGCAGACCGCGCCGGCGTGGCAGCGCGCCCGTGGCGCGTTCCGGCGCTGGGGCGGGCTGGCGATCTTCCTCTCGCGCTTTGCGCTGACGCCGTTGGCCCTGCCGGTCAACCTCATCGCCGGCAGCACCCGCTACAGCGCGTGGCGATTTATTGCGCCGGTGGTGCTGGGTGAGAGTCTGTGGGTGATTGCCTTCGGCGGGTTGGGCTACGTCTTTGTCGATCAGTGGGCGGCGCTAAGTAACGTGATCAGCAGCCAGGCCGGCGGGCTCAGCGCCTACCTCGTCGCGCTGATCGCGCTGGTGGGCGTCGTGGCCTGGCGGCTGCGCAGCCAACGTCCGGAAGCCCGCTGAAGCGGATTGGCGTGCAGCCAGTGCGCGTTAGCGCATTTCCCCCGCACGATTGCCATTGTCCGGCCAGCGTGGCCGGAGGAGGAGTTCAGTGAACAAGCGCATTCTCATTATCAGCTTCATCGTTGTCGCCGCGCTGGCCGTCGCGGCCTATATTGTTTTGCCGCTCTTCAGCGGAACGACCGCCAGCACCGCCGGCAGTGCACAGACCGCTCAGGTCGAGCGCGGTACGCTGGTGGCGAGCGTGAGCGCGGCCGGCACCGTGGCCTCGCCGCAGTCCGCGACGCTCAGTTGGGAGACGGCCGGCATCGTCGGCGCCATCAACGTCGAGGTCGGCCAGGTCGTGCAGGCGGGGGAGGTGTTGATGGAACTTGACGCCGACAGCCTCTCGGCGGCGGTGTTCCAGGCCCAGGCCGATTTGCTCGCCGCGCAGGAGGCCCTCGCCGTGGCCGAAGCCGGCCCGACCGCGCAGGCAATCGCTCAGGCGCAAGTGGCCGTGGTTGAGGCGCAGGCCGCGCTGACCAGCGCCGAGAAAAATCTGCAGAGCGTTTCCAATCCCAACGTCGCCTACTACCAGCAGGCGCTGGCCGACGCACAAACCGCGCTCGAGCAGGCGCAAGCGCAATCCACCATCACCGACATCGGCGATGGGCTGGCGACTTCACTCAACAACGCCAAGAAGGCGGTGGATAGCGCGTACGAGGCGCTCGGCCGCGTGCAGTCGGCGGAGGCAGGCTGCGGCGGGTGCGACCCCGCGCGGCTGGCCCGTGCGCAGGAGGTCTACGACTCCGCCGTCAATCACCTCACGGCCATTCAATTGCAAATGGATATGGCCCGGCAGGGTGACGCCGTTGCCATCCGTGAGGCGCAGGAGGCATTGACGACCGCTCAGGCCAACCTGGCAGCGGCACAGGCCGGCCCCGACTCAGCGGATGTGACGAAGGCGCAGGCACAGCTTGACCTGGCCAACGCTAACCTCGCCGCCGCGCAGGACACCCTGGCCGAATTGCAGGCCGGGCCAGATACGCAGGCGATTGCGGCCGCCAAAGCAAAACTCGCGGCGGCGGAGGAGGCCGTGAACGTCACGCAGTTGGTCGCCCCGTTCAGCGGCACCGTCATCCGCCTCTCCAATCGCGTCGGCGATAGTGTGACGAACAACGAAACCGCCATCGTGCTGGCCGACCTCAGCACGCTCGAATTGCAGGTCAGCGTTTCGGAGGTGGATGTGAACAGCGTGGTTGTGGGGCAGAAGGTGACGCTCACCGCCGACGCCGCGCCCAGCATGACGTTTGAGGGCACAGTGGCCGCGGTGACCACGGTCGGCACATCGTCGCAGGGCGTCGTCACCTTCCCGGTGACCGTCATCATCCCCAACCCCGACCCGGCGCTCAAGCCGGGCATGTCGGCGGCGGTCTCCATCATCACCGAGGAGCGCGCCGATGTGTTGCTCGTGCCCAATCGCGCCATCCGCGTGAGCAATGGGCAGCGTTCGGTCACTGTGATGTTCGAGGGCCAGCAGTTCTCTGTGCCGGTGACGCTGGGGTTGAGCAACGATAGCTACACCGAAGTGGTGGAGGGTTCGCTGAAGGAAGGCGACACCGTGGTCACCCGCAGCTCGACCACGACGACGACCCAGAACAGCGGAGGAGGCTTATTCGGCTTCCTCGGCGGCGGGCCGGCGGTCGTGAGACCGTAAGCACACTCATGTTGTAGGCCTTTTTGGCGAACTACGGATTTCACCATTTGCACGGATTGATGAGCACAACTCAGTGAAATCTGTGTAATCCGTGGTTGCTCTATTGAACAATCGCGCAACTCAAGTTCAATATGGAGACATCATCGTGATCAAAAAGTTCCTCATCACTCTTGGCGCGCTGCTCCTGCTGCTCGCCGTCGCCGCCGGGTCGTTTTATGGTGGAATGCAGTACCAAACGGCGCAGGCGGCCAACGTCCGCAACCAGTTCTTCGCCGACCGTGGCGGCACAGCGCCAACCGGCGCCGCTTTCCCGGGTGGCAATGCGCCGGCGGGCGCAGCCGGCGGCCCCGGTCGCGGCACTGCCGGCCAGATCAAAACCATTGACGGTGACACGCTCACCATCAGCACTCCGCAGAGCGTTGTGACCGTGACGCTGACCGAGGCAACGGTGGTGCAGAAATCGGTGGAGGGCACGCGGGATGATTTGGTGGTCGGCGCGCAGGTCGTGATCCGCGGCGAGACGGATGCCAGCGGCAATGTCACCGCCAGCACCGTTCAACTTTCCGCCGCGCCCGCTCCGTAGCGAGGTGGCAATGTTGGACCCAAGCATCGAAGATGCCGTCATTAAAATTGACTCTCTCTCCAAGTTGTATCGGCTGGGCACGGTCGAGGTGGCGGCGCTGGATGGAGTCTCGCTCACCATCCAGCGCGGTGAAGTGGTCGCCATCATGGGGCCATCCGGCTCGGGCAAGAGCACGCTGATGAACATCATCGGCTGCCTCGACAAGCCCACCGCCGGCCACTATCGCCTCGACGGCGTGGCGGTCGAGGCGTTGAACGACGATCAACTCGCCGCCATCCGCAACCGCAAAATCGGTTTTGTGTTTCAGAGCTTCAACCTGCTATCGCGGATGAACGCCCGGCGTAACGTCGAGCTGCCGCTGCTGTATGCGGGCGTGGAGAAAGGCCGGCGCGAACGCGCGGAGGCGACGCTGGTCGCGGTCGGGCTGGCCGACCGGATGAACCACCGGCCCACCGAACTCTCGGGCGGGCAGCAACAGCGCGTGGCCATCGCGCGGGCGCTGGTCAACGCCCCGGCCATCCTCCTCGCCGATGAGCCGACCGGCAACCTCGATTCGCACTCCGGCGCTGAGATCATGCAACTGTTGCTCAACCTGAACATCGAGCGCGGCATCACGCTCATCATCGTCACCCACGACCCGTCCATCGCAGCGCAAACGCAGCGCATCATCCGCCTGCGCGATGGGCGCGTCGAGGCGAGGCGTCAGCCGCAAGTGGTGGCCGCGCAGTTGGCAAAGGAGCTGGCATGAATCCCTGGCAAGGCGTACGCACAGCCCTCACCTCACTCACGGCGAACAAACTGCGCTCGGCGCTCACCGTGCTCGGCATCGTCATCGGCGTGGCGGCCGTCATCGCGCTGGTCTCCATCGGGCGCGGCGCGCAGGCCTCCATCACCGCGCAAATCGAAAGCACCGGCTCGAACCTCGTCTTCGTGCGGCCGGGCAGCACGCAGCAGGGAGGCGTGGTGCAGGCGGCCGGCTCGGCGGCAACGCTGACGCAGGCGGATGCCGAGGCGCTGCTGCAGGCGGAGGGCGTGGTCGCCGTCGCGCCGCAGATCGGCGGGCGCGCGCAGGTCACGTATCTCGGCAGCAACACCAACACCAGTGTCGTCGGCACTACGCCCGACTATCTCACCATCCGCAACCTCACCCTCGCCGATGGTGAGTTCATCACCGAGGCGAACGTGATCGCGCGCTCGTCGGTCGTCGTGCTGGGCAGCGCCGTCGCCGATACCTTATTCGGCGGATCGGGCGGGGTGGTGGGGCAGACGGTGCGGATGAATGGCCAGCCGTATCGCGTCATCGGCGTGCTGACGAGCAAAGGTGGCAGCGGCTTTGGCAGCCAGGACGACATGGTCATCGTCCCGCTCACCACCGCGCAGACGCGCCTCACCGGACCGGGCGGCAACTTCCGCGGGGCGAACGTCATTCAAGTCATCAACGTGCAGGTCACCTCCGCCGATCAGGTGACTACGGCTATCACCGGCATCACCGAGATCCTCCGCGAGCGGCACGGCACAGTGGAGGGCAGCGATGACTTCACCGTGCAGAATCAGCAAGATCAACTCAGCGCCATCACGTCGGTGACGAACACGCTCACGATCTTCCTCGGCGGCATCGCCGGCATCTCGCTCGTCGTCGGCGGCATCGGCATCATGAACATCATGCTGGTGTCGGTCACGGAGCGCACCCGCGAGATCGGCATCCGCAAAGCGGTCGGCGCGCGGCGCGGCGACATCCTGTATCAATTTCTCATCGAGTCGGCGGCCCTCAGCCTCACGGGTGGCCTGATCGGCGTCGCGCTGGGCTGGCTGATCGCGCGGCTGATCGGTGGTGTGCAGTTGGGCGGCACGGCCATCACGCCGACGGTGGGGTTGGACGCAGTGCTGCTGGCGACCGGCTTCTCGATTGCGGTCGGGCTGTTCTTTGGCATTTATCCCGCCACGCGCGCCGCCTCGCTCGAGCCAGTGGAGGCGTTGCGCTACGAATAAATGGCGCCTTCCGGGTTGAATGGGAATTCTTGTACACGAATGAGCACGGACTACTCGAAGCGATATCGGCATTCCCGTGAAATCCGTCCAATCCGTATACGCTTTCCCGCCGAGAGATGGACAGCCATAAATGGTTGATGAGAACTTCCGCGAGCAGCGCATTCTGAACTGCTTCTGAACAATTCGTTCCTAGACTGGCGCCGATTTCAAAACGAGCAGAACCAACATGAAAAACAGAAACTTCATTTTCATCGGACTGGCCGCGCTGGCCGTCGCCGTCATCGGAGGCGGGCTGTGGGTGTTCAACGCCGTGCTGGGCGAGACGGAGGCGGCCAGCGGGCCGCTCACGGCGGCGCCGGTTGTGGCCTATACCGCAGCGCCAACCGAGGCGAGCACCGCGGTCAGCAGCTCATCATCCACTGCGGGCGCTGAAGCAGCCGTCTTTCAAATTGTGTTGGATCAATCACAGGCAAGCTTTTCAATTTACGAGGAGCTGGCCGGGCAACCGACGACGGTGGTCGGCGTCACCGATCAGGTGGCGGGCGAGATTGCGCTCAACCTGCAAGACCTGAGCCAGTCGATGGTGGGGGTCATTCAGGTCAACGCGCGCACCCTCGCCACCGACAACGACCGCCGCAACAACGCCCTCCGCCGCTTCATCCTGAACACCGATCAGTATGAGCTGATCACCTTCACACCTACATCGATCATCGGCCTGAGCGGTGCAGCCCAGACCGGACAGACGCTGTCGTTTCAAATCGCCGGCGACCTCACCATTCGCGATGTGACGCAGCCGGTGGTGTTCGAAGTGACGGCCACCGGCGAGTCGGCCACGCGGCTCACGGGCACGGCCACCGCCACCGTCAAGCGCAGCGATTTCAACCTGACCATCCCCTCGGTGCCCAACGTCGCCAATGTGGGTGAAGAGGTCACGCTCGAAATCAAATTCGTGGCCGAGGCGTAATCAGCATTCGAAACCACGGATGGCGCCGATTGCACGGATTTCGGGTTCATCGTTCCGTGTAGTCGGTGAAATCCGTGGTTGCTTCTGGCTGGGTTGTGCAATTCCTGCAATCATCCGCTCTTTCGGAGGTAACTATGGACAATCGAGATCTCTTCGATTTGGGCTTACAAGCCGACCTGGCGATGGTCAAGCAATCGCCACTCTCGCGCCGGCGTGTGTTGAAATTGGGGCTGCTCGGCATCAGCGCACTGCTGGCCAGTTGCGTCGCGCCGAGCACTTCAAACTCAGGCAGCTCGACCGGCTCATCTTCATCAACCGGCTGCGTGAGCGTCATCCCCAGCGAAACGGCCGGCCCGTATCCGGCGGATGGGTCAAACGCGTCCAATCAATCGCTCAACGCGCTGGCCCTCTCCGGCATCGTGCGGAGCGACCTGCGCACCAGCCTCGGCACCCGGAACACCGCGCCCGGTATTCCGTTTACCATCGCAATGACTCTGGTCAACACGAATGCGGACTGTGCGCCGCTGGCCGGCTATGCCGTGTATGCCTGGCACTGCAACCGCGACGGCGATTATTCGATGTACAGCTCGGCGGTCACGGCCGAGGACTATCTGCGCGGGGTGCAGGTGGCCGACAGCGAGGGCAAGCTCACCTTCACCTCCATTTTCCCCGGGTGCTATTCGGGCCGGTGGCCGCACGTTCACTTCGAGGTCTATCCCTCGCTGGAGAAGGCCACCGGGTCGAGCAATGTCATCCACACTTCGCAGATGGCGTTGGTTGAAGAATCCTGCCAGGCCGCGTATGCCGTGGACGGCTATGCCGCCAGCGCGCGCAACCTTATGGGGATCACGCTGGCCACGGACAACATCTTCAGCGATGGCGCGAGCCTGCAACTGGCGACGATGGCGGGTGATGTCACGAACGGCTACACCGCCGCGCTCACCGTGGGGATCGCGGCGTAAGGCGGACAAACCCAAAGCTGATGGAAACAGCGCCGTCTTCAGTTGAAGAGGGCGCTGTTGTTTTGTGCGGGCGCGACGGGCTTCACCACAAACACTCACAATCCCTAAATCAGCTCTGAACCGGCCGTGGCTATAGATAGACCACAACCAGTACTTCTCAAGTGAGTGATACAATGAACGCTTTGCCTTCCAAACCATCCTCCCCCACAAAAGTGAATCTGTGGATTGACGTGGCACTCCTGGCCGCTATCCTGCTCGCGCTTGCACCTCAGTTCACCGGCCTGGCCATCCACGAATGGCTGAGCCTGTCGCTGGCCGGCGGCGTGCTGGTGCACCTGCTCTTGCACTGGCAATGGATCGTCGGCGTGCTGCGGCGTTTTCTGGGCGGCACGTCGTGGGCCGCGCGGTTGAACTTCATCTTGAACACCGCGCTGTTCATCAACTTCGTCGGCGTGGTCTTCACCGGCATCCTGATCTCGCGTGAAGCCCTGCCGTTGTTTGGCCTCGTGCTGGAAACGAGCCGGGCGTGGGAACAACTGCACCGCCTGGCCGCTGACTTGATCGTTTACCTCGCCGGGCTGCATGTCGCCATCCACTGGAAATGGATCCTCAATGCGTTGCGCCGATACGTGATACAACCCTTGCAAACGTTGGGCCGCGGGCCGGCCACCCACCCGGCCCCGGTGGTGATAACGGCGCGCCCCGAGGTGAAGCGATGAGGCTGCTGGCTCGAGCAGTGGTGATTGTGGCGGCGGCGCTGCTGGTGAGCGCCGCCTTGTGGCTGGTGATGCAGAGCAACGGCGCGCCTGAGTTGTTGCCCGGCGGGCGCGATGGCAACCAGCCCGGGTTCAGGGCTGACATTGGCGATGGCCAGCGACCCTTCGAGGGCGAAGGCGGCGAGTTCCGTGGCAGCCCCGAAGGCGAGCACAGCGGTGCGTTACTCGGCCTCGGCGGCCTCGTCAAGAACATCGTCACTTTCGGTGTCATCTTCGCCGGGGTGATGGGATTTTCCATTGTGATGACGAGGCTGCGACCGGGCTGGCAAGCCTGGCGCAGCGAGGAGAAAACTCAATGAACCAAATCAGCCGCCGCGCCTTTTTGCAGATGTGTTTGCCGCTTGTGTTGGCTGCCTGCGGCGCACCGGCGCTCACACCCACCCAAGCCCCGGCGACGGCGCAACCGGCTGCCCCGGTCGAGCCGCCGGCCACAGCCGCGCCTGCATCGGCGGCCATCAGCGCGCCGGCCGCCGCCGCGCCGACGACCGTGGCACAGAGTCTGCGGCCCACGCCCCAGTGCGGGGATGATGACGACGAGCCGACGCCCGCGCAGACCGAGGGGCCGTATTACACCCCGAACACGCCCGAGCGCACTTCCTTCCTCGAGGCCGGAATCACCGGGACCAGACTCGTCGTGACCGGTTACGTCCTCGGCACCGCCTGCCAGCCGGTCGCGCGCGCGCTGATTGACTTCTGGCATTGCAACGCTGCCGGCGAGTACGACAACGCCGGCTACAAACTGCGCGGGCACCAATTCACCGACGAGCAGGGGCGCTACACGCTCGAGACCATCGTGCCCGGAGTCTATCCGGGCCGCACTCGCCACATCCACGTCAAGGTGCAGGCCCCGAACAACCCGGTGCTCACCACTCAGCTCTACTTCCCCGGCGAGCCGGACAACGCCCGCGACGGCATCTTCAGCAGCGAACTGTTGATGGCGGTGCAAGAGGCCGCCGACGGCAAGACCGCGCAATTCAATTTCGTGCTGGCGCTGTAGGCGCGGCTGACCTTCTCAGGCGATGCTTATTTGCCCTGTGCGAATTCTGAATAACTCTGCCCTACCTTGAGCGTGACGGAGCCAGACAGACACACACAGCGAGGTAAACATGGCAACACTTGGAAGACTCACCGGCAAGGTCGTTGGGATCGTGGCGCTGGCCGGGCTGGCCGCGCTGCTCGGCCTCGGCGCCCTGGTGTACACGCAGACGAGCGAGGCGGCCAGCGGCACGACCGCTGCCTCCGCCCTCGAACATCGCGGCGGCGGGCGCGGCGGCGCGGGCTTCTGCGGCACGGCCGGGCTGGACGCCGCCGCCGAAGCCCTGAACATGACGACCGAAGAATTGCAGACGCAGTTGTGGGGCGGGGCAACGCTCTCCAGCCTGGCGGAAGCGGCGGGCGTGGAACTGCAGGCCGTGCAGGATGCGGTGAACGCCGCTTGCCGGGCCGAGACCCGCACCGCCATCGAGCAGGCCGTGACGGATGGCACTATCACTCAGGCCAAGGCCGACTGGCTGCTCGAGGGCCTCGACGCCGGCTTCTGGGGCCCGGGCAGCGATAGCGGCCCCGGCTTTGGTTTTGGCCCGCGTGGTTTCGGCGGCGGTCGCGGTGGTTTCGGCGGCCCGCGGTTCAACCCCACGCCGGCCCCGAGCACCGGCGGCAACTCGTAACCGACACACACTCACATTGGCCCGTCGAACACGAGGCGCGCAACCGGCCGGTTGCGCGCCTCGCTGTTTGGAAACCAACGTCGGGCCGAATTATGCTGCGAAGGTCGTGAAGTGATACTGAATGCGGCCGTCGAGCAGGCCGAACGAGTCCTCGCCGCTGACGGTCGCGCCGTCCGCCGTCGTCGCCGTCCACGTCGCGCGGCGGAAGTTGTCGATGGACCGCGCCTCGGTGAGCGAGAAAGCGGCGCGCCGTAGTCGCCCTTGCAGCAATTCGCCGTACCACGCCCGCAGCGCCGCGTGACCCTGCACGAGATGGCGCGCGGTGACGTGCGCGGCATCCGGCTGATAGAGCGCGAGCAATTGCTCGACGTTGCCTGAGTTGAGGGCAGTGAGCCAGCGCGCCACGATGTCCTCGGCCTGCGGTTCGGGCCAGGCAAAACGCGCCGCCGCCTCCCACAATTCGCGGTGAGCGGGCTGGGCGGCGTAATCCCACGAATACAGATTGGCCCCCGACAGCTTCAACTCAACCGCTTTGCTGAGGAAGGCCTCGATCTCGCCGGGCCGCGCGCGCCAGTTGCCGGCCCCATAGGCCGAGCCGGTCGGGATGACGGGCCGCAGCGCGCCGACGAGCTTCGGATCGCTGAACTCCGCGACGCTCCGTTCGAGTTGTTGCGCGGCGTTGGTCGCCCGTTCCCAGTACACCTGCGGCATCGCGTAATCGCAGCCCTCCAGAAAAACCTGCCACGGCAATTGCTGGTGCAGCGAGGGATAGCGAAAGGACGACAGCGCGATGGGGGTGTCGGGCAGGCCCTGGCGCAGCGCGCGCATGTATTGGCGCGCCGCGGCGAATTTCGCCGGATGCTTGTATTCGATCTCGGCGTTGATCACATACCCAGCCAGCCCGAGCTCGCGCGTGCGGCTCACGGCCACCTCCGCCTCCTTCAGCGGCTGATCGCCGTACACGTAATGCCAGCCCCAGGCCTCGATGCCCTGCGCCCGCAGCGCCGCCGCGACCGGCGGAACCAGGTCGCGTTTGAATTGATCGAAACCGAAGGCGAAGTTGCGCTCGGCGACCTTGAGGAGGACGTGCGTGCATCCCGCCTCTTTGGCCTTGACGGCGATGGCCTGCGGGTCGCCGCCCTCACAGCGCGCAAGTTGCCAGATGAACCAGCCCTTTCCAGTCAACATGACAACGGGCTATGCAATTTTCAGGCCAGCGGAAGTCGCCGCGGAGGCAGGGTGTGTGCAAAGCCGCCTAGTCCGCCCTCATCCCCCGGCCCCTTCTCCCGCTGGGAGAAGGGGAGCCGGCCCTGACAATTGGGAGTGGCGTTCCACCGGTGCGATCCACTCCCTCTCCCAGCGGGAGAGGGCAGGGGTGAGGGCGAAATGTCGGCATCGTTTGGACTTTGCACACGCCCTGACCGCGGAGGGGATTACCAATGGTGCTCCCCCACTCCATCGCGCGCTTGTGCGCGATGGAGTGGGGGCGGGGGGTGAAGTCATCTCCCCGGCAACACGATCTGCTGCTGCGGGTAAATCAAATCGGGATTCTTGACTTGCGGGTTGGCGGCGATGAGGGCGGCCAGCGGGATGTTGGTCTGTCGCGCGATGTACGACATCGTGTCGCAGCGATCCACCAGCCAGTACGTGCCCATGTCCTCGCCGTAAACCGTCGGGTCGCTGAAGTCGCAGATGTCCTTGATCGGGATACCGCCGCCAGCCCCGGCTTTGCGCTCGACGTTCACCGGCGCGCTCGCGGCCAGTGACTTGCCCGTTGCCTCCACCGACTGAGCGGCGATGACGTGCTTGCCCGGCGTGAGGCCCGTGGCCAGTTCCCATTCGCCGTTCGCGCCGACGGTGGCCGTGCCCACAGCCTGACCATCCACCAGCACCTGCACCGTCGAGCCGGGCGTGCCCGTGCCGCGCACGGTGAGGGCGTCATCGGTCACAGTGCCGCCCTCGGCGGGCGCGGTGATGGTCGGGGCCTGCACCGTCGCTGCGCCAATCGTCAACGTCACCGGCTCGGCGGCGAGCGTCTGGCTTCCGTCGGCGCTCGAGGCCGCCAGCGCAACCACGTAATCGCCGGCGGCGGTGAAGTCAAAGTCGAATGACCAGCGCCCATCGGCGCCCACCGGATCGAGCAATCCACCCCCGCCGCCCGTCGTGCCGGTGATGGTGTACGTCACGTTCGAGCCGGGTGTGCCGGCGCCCGTCAGCGTTTGCGTGCCCACCGTCAGGGGCGTGGCCGGGAGGTCGAGCACGGGCGCGGCCAGTTGAGCCGCCTCCGCAAGGCGGACGTTCACCGGGGCAGCCGCGGCGGCCACCGCGCCGGCGGCATCCAGCGCCTTCGCTTCGATATTGTGCTCGCCCGCCGCCAGGTCGGCCTCGAACGTCCACTTGCCATCGGCCCCCACCGTTGCCGTGCCGGCGAGCTGGCCGTCAATCACAACCTGCACCGTGCTGTTCGGCGAGCCCGTTCCGCTCAGCGGGATTTTGCCCGGGGCGAGGCCGGAGGCGAGCGCGTCGAGGGAAGGCGCGACGAGGGGCAGCGGCACGGCCACCTTCAGCGGCGCGGCCGAGGCGGCAACGATGCCGCCTGCATCGAGCGCGTTGGCGACGATGTCGTGATCGCCCGGCGCGAGATCAGCGTCGAAACGCCACTGGCCATTGCCATCCACCCTGGCGGTTCCGGCAACCTGACCGTCTACGACGATCTGCACCGTGCTGTTCGGCGTGCCGGTTCCGGTGAGCGTCACCGCGCCAGCGTTCACCGCCGCGTTCACGGTGGGCGCGGCCAGGCCGACCGGCGGTGGCTCGGTCGGCCGGGGTGCGGCCGTGGCCGGCGCGGGCGCGGCCGTCGCCGTCGGTGAACCGGCCACCTGCGCGGCGGATTGCGCCAGCAAACAGAAAATGATGAGCAGCGCGGCCAGGATGACGGCCACGATCAGCTTGAAGCGATCGTAGGGCCGCGCGCGTTCGGGATCAACCGTCATAGTCATGAGACTCGATCTCCTCGATGAGGGTGGGACGGACACGGAGAGTGGAAGTCGCCTCCGCTGCTTTGCCCACCCGCTTACTTCCGGGCCGCGAAGTCGCGGGCCTGGCGGCGCCAGAACCCGGCATCCACCGCCTGCCAGCTCTTGGCCTTGACGATGGCGATGAGGCGATCATCGGCGGTGTCGGCCAGCTCGGCGAAGGTGTAGATGCCGGCTGCGTTGAGGCGGCGCTCGAACACCGGGCCGATGCCGTTGATGAGCTTGAGGTCATCGCCCCTGCGCGCCGTCTGCAACGAGCCGGAGCGTTTGGCCTCGGCGAAGTCGCGGGCCTGGCGGCGCCAGAACTCGGCATCCACCGCCTGCCAGGCTTTGGCCTTGACGATGGCGATGATGCGCTCGGCGGGCGTGTCGGCGAGCTGCCCGTAGGTCGTGATGCCGGCGTCGTGCAGCCGGCGCTCGAACACCGGGCCGATGCCGTTGATCGGTTCGAAGTCGTCGAACTCCGCAGCGCCGGGTGAAGCCGGCGCGGCCCCCATCACCTCCACACCGAACGAGCGCGTGGCCGCGGCGGATTGGGCTTCGAGGGCCAGGTCGTTCAATTCCGCCTCGAGCTCGTCGCCGTGGCGGCGGCAATCGAGCAACTGCGCGCGCAGACTGGCGACCTCGGCCAGCGCGCCGTTGTGGGCGTGGCGGCTCTCAGCCAGTTGCAGCCGCAGGTCGCCGGCCTCGACCGAGGCGGAGGCGGACCCGCGCAGCGCGCCCAGTTCGGTTTCGAGGCTGGCGGCGCGGCTTTGCTGCGCCGTCACCTCGCCGCGCAGGCTGCCCGCCATCGCCTCGGCGGCGGCGAGCAGGCTGAGCTTCTCGGCGAGTTGGGCGCGCAACGAACCGAGTTCAACCTCGGCGCCGCCGGCGCTGGCCGAGAGCTGCGCCCGGAGTCTGGCCGCCTCCGCCTCGGCGTTGTCGGCCCGCGAGCGGTGCAGCTCGAGCTCGCCCCGCAACTGTTGGGTCAGCGTCTCGGACCCGGCCAGCAGCCCGGCCTTCTCGGTGACGTCGGCTTTGAGCTTGGCCAGGTTGCGTTCGAGGTCGGCGCCGTAATCCTGATTGGCTTGCAGGTCGGCGCGCAACTTAGCCAGTTCCGCTTCGGCCCCATCGGCCCGCAGCGTCAGCGCGCCGAGGTCGGAGTCGAAGCGGGTGCTGCGTTCGCTGAGCTGCCCGCGCAGACCCGTCAATTCAGCCTCAGCCGCCTCGGCGCGTTTGAGGTTGGCCTCCACCTCCCCGCGCAGTTGCGTCGTCAGCGCGGTCGCGCCCGCCAGCAGGCCGAGCTTCTCGGCCAGTTCGGCTTTGATCTTGTCGAGCAGGCTGGTGTGCTCGCCTTCGCTGGCGGAGAATCGCGCGCGCAGGCCATCGAGGTCGGCCTGGAGTTTGCCGCGCACATCACCGGCGGCGTTGAGGTCGGCGGTCAGCGACCCGATGCGGGCCTCGTGCTCGCCGAGTTGCGCGCGGAGCTTGCCGGCCTCCACGTCGAGGCGGGTGCGGGCATCGTTGGCTGCCTCCAAATCCGTTTCGAGTTTGAGGCGGGCGTCCCTGCAGGCGGTGAGGTCGGCGCTGAGCGCGGCCGCGCGCTGCTCGCCGGCGTCGAATTGCGCCCGCAGTTTGGCCAGTTCGCCTTTGAGCGGGTCGAGATCGGCCTGGGCGCCGTCGAACTGCATCTGCAGCCGCGCGCGCGCCGAGTCAGCCTCGGCGAATTTGGCCCGCCACTCGCCGCCCTGTCGCCGCCAATACCACCAGTCAATGATCCACTCGATGAGCCAGCCGAGGAGGAGGCCGGCCACCAGTTGCCAGTACCAGGGGAGGCTGAGGAAAAACTGCATGGGTGCTGCTCCTTTGTCGAGATGAAGAGAAATCGAGACGAGGTCAGAAGACGATGAATTAGTTCCGGGCATGCCTCGGGTTTGGCGTTGCCATCAGCCCCGATCATCCAACCCGCCCTCGATCAGCCGCCGGTTGGCGTGACCGGGCCATAGCGGCCTAAACAGGGCTTGTGTTCATCAATTGTGATCCTTGCCGGTGTGTGCCCCATTGTAAGGAGGGTTCATCAAGAATTGATAAAGCCCGAAGCCAACGCGGTTCGCGCGAATGAATACCCGCTATTGAGGTGTCAGGGCGTACCGATGAACGGGAGCAGTGTAACACCGACTCCTGTCGCGGAGCTATAGCATTGTAGAAACTTGCACGGCTGTGAAAGCACTTTTCCCAGTGGTGTGACCTGGTGCTTTTACCGAAGCCCGAAACCCGCGCACGGACGGAGCACGGCGCTTCCCTTGTCCTCTGCGATACGCGAAATTATACTTGGCTCAAGATGAAGTTATCCGACCTGTTGGAACTGCTGCCGCCCAACCTTTCGCTTCAGGAAAAAGAGCAACTTGAAAAAGGGTACGCCATGGCGGAACGCGCCCACGCCGGGCAGTTGCGCGCCTCGGGCGAGCCGTACATCACGCATTGCCTGGCCGTGGCGATGATCCTCGCCGACCTGCGGATGCCGCTGTCCGTCATCATCGCCGGGTTGCTGCACGACACGGTCGAGGACACCGCGCTCACCCTCGATGAGATCCGCCGCAACTTCGGCGACGAGGTGGCCAGGCTTGTGGACGGGGTAACCAAGCTGGCGCAGTTGCCGCGCGTCTCCAAAGACGGCAACCAGCCGATTGACCGCAACGTCGAGAGCCTGCGCAAGACGTTTCTGGCGATGAGCGACGATATCCGCGTCGTCATCATCAAGCTCGCCGACCGGCTGCACAACATGCGCACGCTCAACCACAAGCCGCCGGACAAGCAGCAGCGCATCGCGCGCGAGACGCTCGAGATCTTCGCGCCGCTGGCCAACCGCCTGGGCATCTGGAAACTCAAATCCGAGCTGGAGGATCTGTCATTCCGCTACTCCGCCCCGGAGAAATTCCGCGAGATCGCGTCGCAATTGGTGGAGCAGGAAGCCGACCGGGACAAAACCATCCGCCAGATCGTCGGCGAGTTGCGGGCGGCGCTGAAGGAAAATCATATCGACGGCGAGGTCAGCGGCCGGCCCAAGCACATCTACTCGATCTATCGCAAGATGGAGCGCAAGGGGGTGGCGTTCAACGACATCTACGACTGGCGGGCGGTGCGGGTGCTGGTGAAAGACAAGCCGACGTGCTATCACGCGCTCGGCGTCATCCACAGCCTGTGGAGCCCCATCCCCGGCGAGTTCGACGACTACATCGCCACGCCCAAAGACAACAACTATCAATCGCTGCACACCAGCGTGCTGTACACCGATGGCCGCCCGCTCGAGGTGCAGATCCGCACGCCCGAGATGCACGAGCACTCCGAGTACGGCATCGCCGCGCACTGGCGCTACAAAGAGGGCGCCCGGCGCGACGAGGCCTACGAAAAACACATCCAGTGGATTCGCAGGATGATGGAGTGGCGCCAGGAGGTCTCGGACGCCACCGAGTTTGTGGATGCGATGAAGCGCGATGTCTTCCCCGAGCGCGTGTATTGCTTCACGCCGCGCGGCGACATCTTCGACCTGCCCGCCGGCTCAACGCCGATTGACTTCGCCTATCACGTCCACACCGCCATCGGCCATCGCTGTCGCGGGGCGCGCGTCAACGGGCGGCTGGTGTCGCTCGACTATCGGCTGAAGACGGGCGATCAGGTGGAAATCCTCACCGCCAAGCAGGGCGGCCCATCGCGCGATTGGCTCAACCCCGACCTCAACCTCGTCAAGTCGGCCAGCGCCCAGCAGAAGATCAAACTCTTCTTCCGCCGCCAGGAGCGCGACACGATCGTGGCGCAGGGACGGGCGCTGCTCGAAAAGGAACTCAAGCGGCTTGGCGCGTCGGAGTTCAACCAGGAGACGCTGGCGCGCAAGCTGGGCTACGCCAGGCCCGACGATCTGATGTACGCGCTCGGCACCGGGGATGTGCACGGCAAACACATCGCCTCGGTGGTGCTGGAGCAGGAAAGCCGGCCTGAGGAGCAGTTGCCGCTGCTGCCGACCGCGCTGCAGCCGCGCCGCGAGTCGCCGGCGGACGAGATCGCCGTGCTCGGCACCCACGGTATGCTCACGCGGCTGGCGACGTGCTGCAACCCGGTGCCCGGCGACCCCATCATCGGCTACATCACGCGCGGGCGCGGCGTCACCATCCACCGCGAAGATTGCCCGAACATGCTCAACACCCGCGAACCGGAGCGCAAACTCAAAGTGTCGTGGGGTCAGGCGCAGCGCACCTATCCGGTGGCGGTGCGCATCACGGCCTATGATCGGCCGGGGTTGATGCAGGACATCGCCACGGTGATGACGAATGAACGCATCAACATGTCGTCCATCCGCTCGCAGAGCAAGGGCACGATTGCGACGATAGATCTGACCATGGATTTGAGTGACATCGCCACCCTGCCGCGCGTGCTGGCGCGGGTCGAGCAACTCGCCAACGTCATCGAGGCCTACCGCCCGAAGGCGGCGTAATCTCCCGTCATCCGTCATCAGTCTTCCTGGCTGATCACTGATCATTCAAACCACCATGCTCACCGTCGCCGAAGCCCGCGCCAAAATCCTCGAACACTTTGAGCCCCTCGGCACCGAATGGGTCGCGCTCGGGGCTGCCCGCGGGCGAGTGCTGGCCGAAGGGATTCAGTCGAGGGAGAATCTGCCGCCGTTCGCCAACTCGTCGATGGATGGCTACGCCGTGCGTGTCGCCGAGACGCAGGCCGCTGCGCCCACGCATTCGATCGTGCTGCCGGTGAGCGGCGACATCCCCGCCGGCTCGGCCATCCCGCCCGCGCTGCCCCGCGGCACCGCGATGCGGATCATGACCGGCGCGCCGCTGCCCGAAGGCGCCGACGCCGTTGTGCCGGTCGAGGAGACCGACGAGGCGCGGGGCTCGGCCGCCGCGCCGTCAGCCATCCGCATCCTCAAGGCCCCGGCGCACGGCGCGAACATTCGACCGGTCGGGCAGGATGTGGCCGTGGGACAGGTGGTGCTCGAGGCTGGGACGTTGCTGCGGCCGGCGGCCATCGGTGTGCTGGCCGCGCTCGGCCACGCGCGGGTACGGGTACATCGCCAACCCCTCATCGCGTTGCTCTCCACCGGCGATGAGTTGGTGCCGGTGGAGGCAACCCCGGGCCCCGGCCAGATTCGCGACACCAACAGCTATTCGCTCGCAGCCGCCATCGAGCAATACGGCGGGCGCGTCGCCCGCCTCGGCCTGGCGCGTGACCGGCTCGAAGAGGTGCGGGCGAAACTTCAGCAGGCGCGCGAGCTTGGCGCGGATTTGATCGTGTCGTCGGCGGGCGTTTCGGTCGGGGCGTATGACTTCGTGAAGGAGGCGGTCGAGGCCGATGGCGCGCTGACGTTTTGGCGGGTGAAGATGCGCCCCGGCAAGCCGCTGGCTTTCGGGCGGGTGGGCGGACTCCCCTTCATCGGGCTGCCGGGCAATCCCGTGTCCTCGCTGGTGGGGATGGAGGTCTTTGTGCGGCCCGTGCTGCTGAAGCTGGCCGGGCACCGGCGCTTCGACCGCCTCGTCGTGCCGGCGACCCTGGCTGAGCCGATGCACTCCGATGGTCGGGAGACCTACCTGCGGGTGCGCCTTGAGCCGCACGCTGGCGGGTACCTCGCGCACAGCACCGGGCATCAGGGGTCGAACATCATCACCTCACTCGTCAAAGCCGACGGCCTGCTCGTTATCCCTGAGGGCGTGACCGAAGTGGCCAGCGGACAGACAGCGCCGGTGTGGTTGCTCGATGCGTTCTGAGAATCCCACTATTGACAACGGCCTCCAAATCGCACTATCTTACTAGCGGCCTGAGGGCCTGCATCGGCCCATCGCACCGGTTTGAGAGCAACCCGTCTCGTTGGAGTGCTGGAGGATCACTCGCATGCCGCGAATTCGTTGTCACTATGAAGACTGTGTATTCCTCGAGGAGGGATACTGCGGCGCTGCTGCCATTGAGCTGGATGCCGATAGTGGCTGCCTGACCTATCAGCGCGACGACGCCGAGGCGTCGAGTAATGAGGAGTGGGAAGAAGAGGAATTGGACGAACTCGAGGACGAAGAAGACGAAGACCTGTACGAAGAAGAGGAAGAAGATGACGCCTGGGACGACGATGACGATGATGACGATTACAAATAGGGAACGTCACCTCGGGAATCAAAAAAGCGGGCCGCCGAGGCCCGCTTTTCTTTTTGGCGGCCTGCCGCCGGTTACTTGCGGCGGCTGGAGAGGGTGCGGCTGAGCAAATCTTCCTGTGCCTGGCGGTTGGCCTGAGATTTCTGCCCGGATTTACCCACGGCCTGTTGCCGGCCAGACTGCGCGCGTTTGAACGCCAGTTGCATCGCGGTCAGTTCCTCTTCCGGCTCGCCGGCGTCTTCTTCCTGCTCCATCTCAGCCATCTCAATCGCCTTCATGCTGAGCTTGATCTGTTTCTTCTTCGCATCCACCCCCAGCACCTGCACCCGCACTTCGCCCCCGGCCTTCACCAAATCTGCCGGGTCCTCAACGCGATAGGTCGCCATCTCGCTTACGTGCACCAGCCCGGGCCGCTCCGCGCCGATATCGACAAATGCGCCGAACTTCTCGACCTTGGTCACCTTGCCGGTGTAGACCTGGCCGCGTTTGAGCTCGATCCAATCAACGGCCAGCGGCTGGATCATGGTCAGGTCGAGCCGGCCATTTGCGGCGTCGACGCGCTTTACCCAGACGGTGACGGTCTCCCCTTCCCTGACCACATCCGCGACGTTGTTCACCCTTTCCGGGCGCAGTTGTGAGATGTGCACCAGGCCGTCGCGCCCCACGCCGACATCCACAAACGCGCCGTATAACTCGACCCTCTTCACCGTCCCGTCGAGCCGCATCTTGGCTTTAAGTTCATCCAGACGAGCAGGCGCAGTCGGCTGCGCCCCGCCGGTTTCAGGAGCTTGCATTTCAGTCACCGCACAATTCCTCCAAACTAATTTGGGCAGCGCGATTATAACCGCCTGCGGAGGCACTGTCAAAAAAATGTCTCCGGCGCAAGCCTGAATGACATCCGGTGTGTCCGCCAAGGCTGTCAGCCGCTGCTTCGACTGCGCGGACGAAAGCGGCCCGCGCGCAACGCTTTTCCGTTGCGACCCGCTCAGGATGCGGCTGTCGCTGACAACTCGCGCGTGCACACTGACCTCCGTACCGGCGGACGTTCGGTTCATTCACGGTATAATGCGCGCTCGATACCTTCGGCAGACTCGGAGTGATGTTTGCGCGTTTTGATCACCGGCGCCAGTGGCTTTGCGGGCAGCCATCTGGCCGATTATTTGGTCGCTCAGGGCACACCTCGCCTCGAGATTTGGGGCTGCGATCGTGGGCTGGGCACGCCGTGGGGCTATCCCGCCGGATTGCATCATGTTGTCGTTGACCTGCGCGATGGCGAGGCCATCCGGCGGCTGATTCAACGGGTGCGCCCCGACCAGATTTATCACCTCGCGGCGCAGGCCTCGGTCGGTGAGAGCTGGGCCCGCCCGTGGGAGACGCTCGAAAGCAATCTGCGCACACAACTCAATTTGCTCGAGGCCGTGCTGGCGGAGAAGCTCACGCCGCGCATCCTGATCGCCGGCTCGATGGAGGAGTACGGTCTCGTCCGGCCGGAAGACCTGCCCTTGAACGAACACCAACCCTTTCGGCCCGACAGCCCGTACAGCGTGAGCAAGATCGGGCAGGATATGCTGGGCCTGCAATACTTTCTCAGCCGGCAGTTGCCCATCATCCGGGTGCGCCCGTTCAATCACATCGGGCCGCGCCAGAGCGCGCGCTTTGTGGCCCCGGCCTTCGCCTCGCAGATCGCCGCGATCGAAGCCGGGTCGCAGCCGCCGGTGATGAAGGTCGGCAACCTGGCCGCCCGCCGCGATTTCACCGATGTGCGCGATATGGTGCGGGCATATGCCCTGGCCCTCGAACACGGCGCACCGGGCGAGGTCTACAACCTCGGCTCGGGCCGTTCGCGCAGCATTCAGGAGTTATTGGATACGTTGCTCGGCCTGGCCCGCTGTTCGATCAGCGTGGAGACCGACCCGGCGCGGCTGCGGCCCTCCGACAACCCGGATGTCGTCTGCGACGCGCGGAAGTTTCAAGCGCTCACCGGTTGGGCGCCGCAGGTGCCCTTTGAGCGCAGCCTGAGCGATTTGTTGGATTACGAACGCCACACCCGGCGCGTGAATTGAAAGAGAGATCGTTGCTATGCCCACTGCCCTCATCACCGGGATCACCGGACAGGACGGCTCGTATCTGGCCGAGTTTTTGCTCGAGAAAGGCTACCGCGTCGTCGGCATGGTGCGCCGCACCAGCACGATCAACTTCGACCGCATCCGCCACATCCAGAATCAAATTGAAATCGCCCAGGGCGATTTGCTCGATCAGACCTCGCTGACCGACCTGCTGGGCGAGTTTCAGCCGGACGAGGTCTACAACCTGGCCGCGCAATCATTCGTGCCCACTTCGTGGAAGCAGCCGACCCTCACCGGCGAGTTCACCGCCCTCGGCGTGACTCGCATCCTCGAAGCCGTGCGGATGGTTAACCCGAAGATCAAGTTTTATCAGGCCTCGAGCAGCGAGATGTTCGGCAAGGTGATGGAGGTGCCGCAGACCGAGCGCACACCCTTCTACCCGCGCAGCCCGTACGGGGTGGCCAAAGTCTACGGGCATTGGATCACGGTGAACTATCGCGAAAGCTACGACATGTTCGCGTGCTCGGGCATATTGTTCAACCATGAGTCGCCGCGGCGCGGCCTCGAATTCGTCACCCACAAAGTCACGCACGCCGTCGCCAAGATCAAGCTGGGCGCCGCCAAGGAATTGCGGCTCGGCAACCTCGAGGCCCAGCGCGACTGGGGCTACGCCGGCGATTACGTGCGCGCGATGTGGCTGATGCTGCAACAAGCCACGCCCGACGATTACGTGATTGCGACCGGCGAGACGCATTCGGTGCGCGAGTTGTGCGAGGTGGCCTTTGCCCACGTCGGGCTGGATTACGGCGACTTCGTCGTGCAGGACCCGAAGTTCTATCGCCCGGCAGAAGTCGATTTGTTGATCGGCAACCCCGAGAAGGCCGGCCGCGTGCTGGGCTGGGAGCCGCAGGTGAATTTCAAGCAGCTCGTCGAGATGATGGTGGATGCCGACCTCGACGCGCTGAAGAATGGCCGGGAAGTGTAGATCAGGATGGATGTCACCCCGAGCACAGCGAGGGGTCTCTACCCGAATCGTATGCTGCGTTCGATGTTGGGTAGGGATGCCTCGCTCCGCTCGGCATGACAATCCTTTGTGTGAGGACTCCATGCTCCAGGAAATCCAAATCAAATTCGGCACCGACGGCTGGCGCGGCGTCATCGCCGAGGACTATACCTTTGCGAATGTGCGCCGCTGCGCGCAGGGCTTTGCGCTGTATTTGCTCGGCAGGGGCTGGGCCGGGCGCGAGGTCGTCATCGGTCACGACAAGCGCTTCGGCTCGGAGAGCTTCGCCGCCGCCGCCGCCGAGGTGCTGGCGGGCAACGGCCTTAAAGTGTGGCTGACCGATGGCCCGACGCCCACGCCGGTGATTGCGTATGCCGTGGTTGACAAGAAAGCGGTCGGCGCCATCAACATCACCGCCTCGCACAACCCGCCCAGCGACAACGGCTTCAAAGTCCGCGACCCGAACGGCGGGGCGATTGACCCCGCGGGCCTCAAGCAGATCGAGTCCCTCATCCCCGGCTCGGAAGCCGTGAAGACCATGCCCTACGCGCAGGCCGAGGCGCAAGGCCTCGTCCGCAAGTTCGATGCCTCGGTCGCCTACATCGCCAACCTGCACAAGCTGGTGGATGTGGAGGGCATCAAACAGGCGGGCTTCAAGGTGTTGGTGGATGCGATGTGGGGCAACGGCGGCGGATGGTTCCCGCGGCTGCTCGCGGGCGGCAAGACCGTCGTCGAGGAGATCCACAACACCCGCAACCCGTCCTTCCCCGAGATGCGCCGCCCCGAGCCCATTCAGCCCAATGTGGATGTGGGCCTGCGCACGACCGTCGAGCGCGGCGCCGATGTGCTGCTCATCACCGACGGCGACGCCGACCGTATGGGCATCGGCGACGAGAACGGGCGCTTTTTGAATCAATTACAGGTCTTCGCTCTGCTCGCCTTTTATCTGCTCGAAGTCCGCGGCCAGCGCGGGCCGATTGTGAAGACGCTCAGCGCCGGCGCAATGCTGGACAAGTTGGGCAGGGCCTACGGCGTTCCCGTGCACGAAACCGGCGTCGGCTTCAAATACGTCGCGCCGAAGATGGTCGAGACCGACGCCATGATCGGCGGCGAGGAGAGCGGCGGCTACGCCTTCAAGGGCAACGTGCCCGAGCGCGATGGCATCCTCGGCAATCTGCTCTTCCTCGATTTCATGGTGAAGACGGGCAGGAAGCCCTCGCAGTTGTTGCAGGCGCTGTACGACAAAGTCGGCGCGCACCACTACGACCGCGTGGATACGCTCTTCCCCACCGAGCAGCGCGACAGCGTGCGCCAGAAGGTCGCCGCGGCCAAAGCGGGCATCACCCTCGGCGGGCTGAAGGTCGAGGGCATCGACACCACCGACGGCTTCAAGTTCGTGTTTGAAAACGGCGGCGGGTGGATGCTGGTGCGCTTCTCGGGCACCGAGCCCATCATCCGCGTGTACTGCGAAGTGCTCGACGCCGCGCGCGTCAGGCCGGTGCTCGACGACGGGCTGAAGCTGGCCGGGTTGCGTTGAAAGGCCACAAAGCGGTAAGCAGAATGCAGTAGGCAGTCTGCCTTCCGCCTTCTGCCTATGGCCGTCTGCTTTTCTGCTGTCTGCATTTTGCTGACCGACACCCATTGCCACCTCGACTTCGAGGCGTTCGACTCTGACCGCGAGGCGGTGATCGAGCGCGCGCTGGCCGCCGGAGTCAGCCGCATCGTGGTGCCTGGCATCGATCCGGCCACCAGCCGGCGCGCGGTCGCCCTGGCTGAAAAGCATCCGGCGGTCTTCGCCGCCATCGGCGTGCATCCCAATGCCGCCGATAAGTTTTCGCCAGAGTCGCTATCCGAATTTCGTATGTTGGCCGAGCACCCCAAGGTTGTCGGAATAGGTGAAGTTGGGATAGACTTCTTCCGGAACAAATTCGACGCGGCGACGCAGGCCCGTGTTTTTCGCCAGCAGATCGAATTGGCAAACGAGGTCGGCAAGCCCGTCATCGTGCATGATCGTGACGCGCACGCGGCGGTGATGGAGGCGCTGCGCGCGACCCCGCCGCTGGCCGGGGCGGTGCTGCACGCCTTCTCGGGTGATCGGGCGATGGCCGCTGAGGCGGTTGCCCGCGGTTATTACCTCGGGGTGGACGGGCCGCTGACGTATAAAAAAAGCGAGGCGCTGCGAGCGTTGTTCGCCGGGTTGCCACTCGAACAGATATTGATTGAAACGGATGCGCCGTATCTCACGCCTCACCCGCACCGGGGCCAACGCAACGAACCGGCGTACGTGCGTCTGGTCGCGGAGGCCCTAGCCAGGACAAAGGCGCAGGATTTCGAGACAGTGGCTGCTCACACCACGCGGAATGCGGCCCGTCTCTTCGGCTGAGAGTTGTGGAATTAGGATGACGAATATGCTCGCGGTGAAGAATCGCTCGATCACCGAACTTATCGCTACCGTCCAGCCCGAACTGCGCGCGGTGGAAGGGCGGATGCGCGCAGTGACGGTGAGCCATCACCCGGCCATCGGCTTTGCCCTCGACCATTTGCTGGCGGCGGGCGGCAAGCGGTTACGGCCCGCGCTGGCGTTGCTCAGCGCCCGATTATTCGATGCGCCGCGCGAGCGCGCGGTGTCGCTGGCCGCCGCCATCGAGATGCTGCACACCGCCTCGCTCGTGCACGACGATCTGGTGGATGGCTCGCTGCTGCGGCGCGGCATCCCCACCCTCAACGCGCACTGGACTCCGGCTGCGACCGTATTGGCCGGTGACTTTTTGTTTGGCCGCGCCGCCGAGCTGGCCGCCGAGGCCGAGAGCGTTCCGGTGATGAAGGCCTTCGCCCGTACATTGATGATCATCGTCAACGGCGAGCTCACGCAAATGTTCAATGGGCGCGGCACCGCCTCGCGCGAGGGCTACTTCCAGCGCATCTATGGCAAGACGGCCTCGCTCTTTGCCGTGGCCGCCGAGGCTCCGGCGCTGCTGGCCGGGGCCGATGATGCTGCCGTGAGCGCGATGCGGACGTTCGGGCGCGAGGCCGGCATGGCTTTTCAGATCGCCGACGACGTGCTCGACTTCACCTCCGACGAGACTCACCTCGGCAAGCCGGCGGGCAGCGATTTGCGCCAGGGCCTCATTACGCTGCCGGCGCTGTGCTACCTCGACCAGAATCCGAACGACCCCGACTTCGCCCAACTGCTCAACGGCCACGCCGGCGACGCCGCCGTGGTGGCGCGGGTGGTGGAGGCGGTGCGCGGCTCCGGCGCCATCGAGGCCGCGCTCGACGAGGCGCGCACCTACATTGATCGGGCGCAAGCCGCGCTGGCCTTCGCCCCCGACAACGAGCACCGGCAAACGCTGAGCGAGCTGGTGAAGGTGTTCGTGGTGCGTGAACTTTAGCGCATCGTCTAGCCGACACGCATTGGACATGTCAGGCCGAGGAGCGAAGCGACCGACGATGCAAAGCATCGCGGCGTCTCCGGCTAGCCGAACGCTGCGTTCGATTGAAGTAAAGCCCTCGCTTCGCTCGGGGTGATATCTATCCAATCGTTCGTGTGCTGAAATACAACCAGCCCTCACGAGTCAATCTCGCGAGGGCTGGGCTGATTTTGCAACCTGACGGAATGCCTGGCGTTTATACGGGCGTCGGAGCGACCTGATACTCGATCCGGTTCGGTCCAGTGACCCGGCGTGAAGCGTCGAGGATTTCCAACGAAACCAGGTTGCCGGCAGCATCATAGTCCAGAATCACCCCCGGCTTATCTTCATCACATTCCGCCACGGGCGTATCGGCAAAGATGATTGTGAGCGTATCCGTCTCGCGGTCATAAATCACTTTCATGTTTCGGCTCTCCAATACTTGGCGACCTTGCTGGTTCGATACACTGTGACAACTTCGGGAGGCGTGCGGTCAATGTCCACAAGGACTCGCAGCAGATATGTTGCGGGTGGTGCGCCCGATGGCAATCGCGACTGATAAACTCGACGGCCTTCGCGGACGGTTTCCGTTTGCTATGGATTGGTCAGCACGCTGGCAAGATCTTCCTCGGTGATTTGTCGGCGCGCCATCTCGTCTCGGGCATGTTCGGTGAGGGATAGTTGGTGATGGACTTTATTTCCGCCATACGTCAGCCAATTGTACCCGGTTGCATTGCGATCACAAAGCATGTGGAACATCAACGTCGCCGTTGCGACCGACAACGAGCACCGGCAAACGCTGAGCGAGCTGGTGGGCGTGTTCATCGAACGCAATATGTGATTTGATTTGAAGACAGCGGCGCGAATTCTGTGAGTTGACGAGCAAAGCCCACACGGGAGCAAAGCCGGTGTGGACCTCGTGGCGTTCATGGCCGCGGCGTGCGGGTCAATCGCGGTGTGCGCGTGCTCGTCACTGTGCGGGAGGGTGATGGTGTCGGAGTGGTGGAGACTGTCGGCGTCGGAGTTGCGGTATCGGTCACGAGGCCAGGATATGCGCCGAGAGTGGCGCTTGGTGGCGGCGGAAGCACCTCAGTCGGAACTCCTCTGGCTCCGGGAGGTGGGTAGCCCTGTCCTCCAGTCGTGCCGCAACAGTTGTTCAAAATCAAAGGCACGTAGCGCTTGTGGGGCAAATAGAGCGTCGCAGTCGCTGTTGGGGTGCGGGTTGATGTGCGGGTTGAGGTCGGAGTGGCAACGCCGCGGTCCAATGCAAGGATAATGCTGTCAGCGACGAGTCGTGCGTCGCCTGGTGCAGTGCCGGTAACCAGGTTGCTGAGAAGAACATACTCATCAGCGCCAAGGCCAGCAAAGAAGTATGAGCCAAGATAGATCTGTCGGTTGAGCCAGCTTCCACTTTCAATAACTTCACGCTGACTCATAATAACGCGTTCGTGCGTGCTAACACCGGGTTGGCTCTCGAGATGATGCCTGATCTCGTAAAAGGCTCCATCTGCATACTGACTGGCTGTCCATGAGCCGACGGAAGGCACTTGCACCCACACCTGATAGACGCCTCGCTGCAAGCTGCTGAGAGGTCGCCAACGTATGCTACAACCCGCTGTGCCCGTATGCACCGGGTTCGTGAAACGCATTTGCCCATTCGTGGCGGTTGCGTTGCTGATTTCAGTCCAAC
>CAZSNP010000048.1:0-38364 GCA_964608265.1 uncultured Anaerolineales bacterium
GCCAAGGCGCGCGGCGCGAAGACCATCGCCTTCGGCACGCATGTCACCCCGATGCCGCGCGAGACGCTCAACCCGTACCCGGCGCTCGACTTCGTCCTCGTCGGCGAGCCGGACCTCACCATCCGCGATTTGCTCGACCACTTCGAGAACAAGTTCGATCAACGCGATGAGCACATGACCCGTGTCTTCGCCGAGCACGACCCGACCTATCGCCCTTCGCTGACGATTGATGGCCGTGTGGATTTGAGCGGCATCAAGGGCATGGCCTGGCGCAACGCCGAGGGTGAGCCGGTGGTCAACGCCACCCGCCCGTTCATCAAGAGCCTCGACGACTTGCCGATGCCGCTGCATGAGCATCTGCCGCTGATGAAGTACCGCATGCCGCTGATCAACGGCCCGTTCACCTTCATCGTGACCAGCCGCGGCTGCACGGCGGGCTGCATCTACTGCATCAAGCACGTCAGCTATCAATACAGCGTCCGCCTGCGCTCGCCGCGTTTGCTGGTGGATGAGATCAAGTATCTCAAGAGCCTGGGCATCAAACACATCCATATGTACGCCGACCTGTTCACCGTCAGCCGCGATCAGGTGATGGAGATGTGCAAGCTGCTGATTGACGAGAAGGTGGGCGTGACGTGGACGAGCAACAGCCGCGTGGATTACGTGGATGAGGAGATGTTGCTGCAGATGGGCAAGGCCGGTTGCACCCTCATCTCGTGGGGCATCGAAAGCGGCAGCGAGCAGGTGCTCAAGCACGCGCGCAAGGGCGCCTATCCCGACAAAGCGCAGCGCGCGCTGACGTGGGCCAAGGCCGCCGGCATCATGAACTGGGGTTACTTCATCATCGGCCTGCCCACCGAGACCGAGGCCACTATCCGGCAGACGATTGATTTCGCGAAGAAGCTGCCGCTCGATATCGCCCTCTTCCACGTGGCCGCGCCGTATCCGGGCACGCCGTTCTTCTTCGAGGTGGTGAAGAACAACTGGTTCCGCCACGGCACGCGCTGGGAGCAGGTGGATATGGACAAGGGCACGGTGCTCGATTATCCCGGCTTGCCCGCCGAGCGGCTGCTGTACTGGCAGAAGCGGGCCTTCCGCGAGTGGGCCTTCCGCCCCGGCCCGATCATGACCTACCTCAAGATGCTGCTCTCCGACGCCTCGACGTTGAAGACCGCGCTCGACGTGGGCATGCAGCACCTGCGCTGGTCAACGAGCGAAGCCGCGCACTGATCTCCACAGACCGGCGCGGGTTCCGGCTTTCCAGCGGAACGCACGGCCGCGCCGGTCATTCGTTCACATGGCTTCGTACGTTGCAAGCCGCAACTTCGCGCTGGCGGCGCTGATCTGGGTCGTCGCCGGCGCGTTGCTCATCTCACTCCTCCCGCAATTCGGCGGCTGGCTCATCGCCCTCAGCTTCCTCCCATTTGCGCTGCGCCCGCTGGCCGGGCGCCTTCCATTTCCACGCACCTCGTTTGATCTTTTTCTCTGCCTCTTCCTCTTGACCGCCGCCCTCGGCGTGTGGGCGGCGTATGACCCGGCTTCGGCCTGGACGAAGTTCTGGACGCTGGCAAGCGCGGTGCTGGTCTTATACGCCCTCGCGCTGCAACCGCATGAGAATCTCAATCGAGTCACGCTGGGATTGTGCGCGCTCGGCGCGTGGGTGACAGTTCACTTTCTGCTGGCTTTCGATTTCAACGTGCAGCCGTCGGACTTCGGCCTCCTCCGCAGAGTCGGCGAGGCGTGGCTGGCTGTGCGTCCCGAACTCGGACTCGCGCCGGTCAACACCAACGTGTTCGGCGGCGTATTGGCGATGTTGTTGCCGTTTCATCTGGCGACGGCGCTGCGGGCCTGGCGCACCGGCTCGCGCTTCGAGCTGGGATGGGCGGTGGTGACAGGCACGGTCTCGGCGTGTGGCTTGCTGTTGACCAGCTCGCGCGCGGCGTGGCTGGCGCTGGCCGCCGGGCTGGCGTTGTGGGGGCTGTGGGCGGCCTGCGTGTGGCTCGCGCCGCGCCTCCATCGCGGGGCCGAGAGGCTGTTCGGCGGAGCGATGGCGTTGATCGGCGCGGCGCTGATCGTGATCGTGCTCGTGTACCCGGGCGGGCTGCTCGGGCTGGCGAACCGGCTGCCCGGATTGCAGAGCGGCTACAGCCGCGTGGCGCTGTGGGCCGAGGCCGCCTCGCTCACGAGCGATTATCCGCTGACCGGCGGCGGCCTCGACTCCTTCGCCGGTCACTACGCGCGTTACGAACTCGTCATCCCTTACAAACTATTCGAGTACGCGCACAACCTGCCGCTCGATGTGCTGTTCGAGCAGGGCGTGTTCGGGGCGTTGGCGTTGGTCGCCATCGTGCTCGGCAGCCTGTGGCGATTGTTCACAGCCGAGGCCGGGAACTTACGAGGGGCGATGTTGGCGGCGTGGGCGGCGGTGCTGTTGCACTCGCTGGTGGATGATGCGTTGTACAGCGGCGCGGGCACGCCGTGGCTCTTCGTGTTGCCGGGCCTCGGCCTGTGGCTCGCGCCGCAGCCCGCCTCCCAAAGACGATGGCTTCTCGTACAAACGGCCGCCCTCGCGCTGGCCGGCCTCGCTGTCGCCGTGATCCCCACCTGGCGCGCTGCGGCGTTGGCGAACGCGGGTGCGGTGGAGATGGCGCGGCTCGAACTGCGCGGCTGGCCCGAGCGGAACTGGCAGGATGATCAGGGCGTGGGGCAACTCATCCCGGCGCGCGCACTGCTGGAGCAGGCGTTGAGCCTCGACCCGCAAAATCGTACGGCGCGTTACCGGCTGGGGTTGATCTGGCTGAGGCAGGATGATGTGGAAAAGGCCGTTGGATACTTTCAAATGCCGCGCTTGCCGAGCGACATCCCACGCGGAATGGCCAAGAACCTCGGCTACAGCTATACGTGGCTGGGCCGGATAGATGACGGGGTGGAACTGTTGCGTACCATCCCCGAGGCTCAGTACGAAATGGAACTGTACGCACAATGGTGGCCGACTGTTGGCCGCCCCGACCGCGGAGAGCACGCCGCGCAAATGGCCCGCCGTCTGGCCGAACTGGGTCTGCCGTACACAAGTGACCCGCTGGAAAGGCTCCCCTGAACCACTTGGTTTTGATGGTTGATAGTCCCTAGGTCAGGCTGGCATCCGTTTGCGAGCGATGTTATCGTGACTGCATCTCGCTTGGAAACACCGCGCGTTTCCTCTGGGTTGGGAGTTCCAAATGGAGCAAGTCAAAGTCGGCGTCATCGGTGTGGGGCGTATGGGCCAGCGGCATTGCCGGGTGTATGCCAACCTCCGCCGGGCGCAGTTGGTCGGGGTATGTGATGCAAACCCGCAACTCGGCCGGCAGATCGCTGCGCAATACGAGGTGCCCTACTACGAGCAGGCCGATGACCTTCTCGCGCAGGTCGATGCAGTCAGTGTTGTTACGCCCACGCCTCTGCATTTTGATTTGGCGATGCGGTCATTACACAAGGGTGTTCACATCCTCATCGAAAAACCGATCGCGGCCACGCTCGATGAAGCCCGCCGCCTGACCGAGGCCGCCGAGGCCTCCGGCCTGGTGACGATGGTCGGCCACATCGAGCGCTTCAATGCCGCCTACATGGAATTGAAGAACGTGCTCGAAGATCTGACTCCGTTGGCCGTCAACTTCCGCCGCCTCAGCGCCTTTGCCGGCAGCAACACCGATGTGGACGTGGTGCTTGATCTGATGATCCACGACGCTAACCTGGTACTGGATTTGATTGGCGCCGAGCCGGCGCGGGTGGAGGCCCAGGGCTTGAGCCTGCTGAGCGACACCATTGATCACGCTGTCGTCAACCTGGGTTTTGAGGGCGGACCGATTGTCACCCTGACGGCCTCGCGCATCACCGAGCACAAGGTGCGCTCGATTGATGTGACGGCGCGCCAGGCCTTTGTGGAGTGTGATCTGCTCAATAAGAGCATGTATGTTTATCGCGAGACGATCGGCGAGTATTTGAGCCAGCCGAGCCGGGGCGTGAAGTACCGGCAGGAGAGCGTCGTCGAGCGCATTCAAGTGCCGATCTTCGAGCCGATGTTCCTCGAACTCCAGCACTTCGTGGAATGTGTGGCCGATAACAAAACCCCGCTGGTCACCGCGCGCGACGGTCTGAGGGCACTGGCGCTGGCCGGGCGCATCCAGCAACAAATCTTGTCGCAGATGCAGCCGGCAGTGGCCGCGCCGCCAAACGGACATCATTCGTGAGTGCGCGTTCCCCGCGTGTTCATCCCATTTCGCCTGAGGACTCCTTTATGGATTTATCCATCATCATCCCTTGCATGAATGAAGAGGACAACGTGCCTAAACTGGCCGCCGAGCTGATGCCGGTGGCCGCCGAACTCGCGCGCACCCAAACCGTTGAGGTCATTTTCATTGACGACGGCAGCACCGACGGGACGCTGGCGGCGTTGAACGAAGCCTTTGGCGGCGGGCGCGCCCCGGCCGGGGTGACGGTGCGCATCGAAAAACATCCCGTCAATCGCGGGCTGGGCGCGGCCCTTCGCACCGGTTATGCCGCCGCGCGCGGCCACGTCATCGTCAGCACGGATGCCGACGGGACGTATAAATTCGACACCATCCCCGCGCTCCTTCAATACCTCACGCCCGAAGTGGATATCGTCACGGCCTCACCCTATCACCCCCAGGGCCAGGTCGTCGGCGTTTCGGCTTACCGGCTGTTCTTGAGCCAGGGCGCGTCGGCGCTGTATCGGTTGCTGGTAGATTGGCGCATCCGCACCTGGACCTGTCTGTTTCGCGCTTACCGCCGCGAAGTGATCGAGCGCATCAGCTTTGAGTCGAACGGTTACCTGTGCGGCACGGAGTTGATGGTCAAGGCCATGCTCTCCGGCTACAAGGTGGCGGAGTACCCAGCCGTGTTGTACTCGCGGGTAGCCGGGGCCTCCAAAGCCAAGATCGCCCGCACCATTCGCGCGCACCTCGGCTTTCAGTGGCACATCCTGCTCAGCCGGCTGCGACTCAAATCACTGGTGAGCCAGGAGGCCTAACGAGGACCATCATGCAAGCCACGAAATCGGTTGCCACTCAAGGAAAGACCAAAATGAACGTCGCTATTGCCTATATCCTGGTTGCTGTCGTCGGCAGCGCCGCCGGCCAATTGCTGCTGAAGAAGGGCATGTCCACCGTTGGCGCGCTCACCATCAGCGCCGATCAGATTTTCAATGTGCTGTGGAAGATCGGCACGAACCCCTATGTCATCATCGGGCTGTTCATTTATGTGTGCGGCACCGTCTTCTGGCTGGCTGCGCTCTCACGCGTTGACCTGAGTTTTGCTTACCCGTTTGCGAGCTTGAGCTATATCGCGATGATCATCGGCGGCTGGTTGTTGTTTGGCGAAAAGGTGGACATCTGGCGCATCGCCGGCTCGGCCGTCATCATGACCGGCGTGATTCTGATTTCACAGAGCGGCAAGTAAAACCGAATTGCGTAATTCATACCACCCATGAAGATACTCTCCGTCGTCGGGGCGCGCCCCGAGTTTATCCAGGCGGCGCCGGTGAGTCGCGCTTTACGTGAGCGGCATATTGAACTATTGCTGCACACCGGCCAGCACTACGACTACAAAATGTCGCAGACGTTCTTCGACGAACTCGGCATCCCCGCGCCGGATTACAACCTCGAGGTCGGCTCGGGCGCGCAGGGCAGGCAGACGGGCGAGATGCTGGCGCGGATGGAAGAGGTGCTGCTGAAAGAGAAACCCGATCTCGTCATCGTGCGCGGTGACACCAACTCGACCCTCGCGGGCGCATTAGCCGCTGCCAAGCTGCACATCCCCATCGCCCACGTCGAGGCCGGCGAGCGCAGTTTCGACCGCCGCATGCCCGAAGAGATTAACCGCGTCGTTACCGATTCGATCTCCGATTATTTTTTCTGCGTCAGCCAAACCGCTGTGCGCCACCTCGCCGCCGAGGGCATCGTGGAGGGTGTGATGTGGGCGGGCGATGTGATGCTCGACGCCAACCTGTACAACCGGCCGATCGCGCGCCGCAATTCGGATGTGTTGCAGCGGCTCGAGCTGCGGCCGGGCAGCTACGCCCTCGTCACCGTGCATCGCGCCGCCAACACCGATGACCCGGCCCGGCTGCGCAACATCGTCCTCGCCCTCAACCGCGCGCCTGAGACCGTCGTCTTCCCCGTGCATCCACGCACGCGCAGCGCGCTGCAAAAAGCCAACGCCGAGTTCAGGCCGCATGTATTGCTGGTCGAGCCGATGGGCTACTTCGATATGATGGTGCTGGAGGAGAACGCGCGCCTCATCGCGACGGATTCCGGCGGCGTGCAGCGCGAGGCCTACTTCTTCGGCAAGCCGTGTCTGACGCTGCGCGATGAGACCGAGTGGACCGAGACGGTGGAGGCGGGCTGGAACGTGCTGACGGGCAACGACCCCGACCGCATCGCCGAGTTGTGGCGCACCTTCGTGCCGCCCGCCGCGCAGCCGCCGATCTTCGGCGACGGCGCCGCCGGGCAGAAGATCGCCCGCGCGCTGAGCGAGGTGCCCATTGCCTTCGGTCGAACGCGGCGCGCCTCGGCCAGGGAAGCAGTGAGTGTGTGAGCTGAACCGGTCAAGTCCACGACGGGTTGAGGAATATGGAGCACGCATGAACGTCGGTATCGTCGGTGGCGGGATTATGGGCATCACGCTGGGCTACCTGCTTTCCCGGCGCGGCGTCAAAGTCGAAATCTTCGAGGCCTCCCCGGTGCTCGGCGGGCTGGCCGGGCCCATCATTCTGCCCGACGGCGCGGCGGTGGATCGGTTCTATCACGCCATCCTTTCGAGCGATGCGCACTTGATGGAGTTGTGCAACGAGTTGGGCATCGCCGATCAGTTGCGCTTCAACGTCACGCGCACTGCCTTCTACCATCAGGGCGGGTTGTACACGATGAACAACATCGTGGAGTTTTTGCAGTTCAAGCCGCTCAGCTTGATTGATCGCTTCCGGCTCGGCCTCACCGTCGTGTACGCCGGGCTGTGGAAGGATTGGCGCGAACTCGAAAGCATCCCCGTGGAGGCGTGGCTCAAGCGCGTCAGCGGCGAGCGCACCTACAACGACATCTGGGGCCCGATGCTGCGCGCCAAATTCGATGGCGCCTTCAACGACACGCCGGCCACGTACATGTGGTCGCGGCTCGTGCGCACCAAATCCACCCGCAAGGGTGTGAACCAGAAAGAGATGTCGGGCCACCTCATCGGCGGGTATGCGACGCTGATGAGGGCGATGGCGGCGCGCATCGAGGCGGCGGGCGGGATCATCCACCTCAAACGGCCGGTGCAGGAGATTGTGATTGAGGATGGGGCGGCGCGCGGCGGCGTGCACGCCGCTGAGAGAATCGCGGGGCGGTTCTCCAACGCGCCTGTGGCGCGCGGCCTGCGGCTGGGGAGTGAGTTTCGCGGCTTTGATGCCGTTGTCAGCACGATGCAGGCGCCGCTCTTCGAGAAACTGATCCCCGGCGCGCCGGCCGATTATCGGAGTTTTCTTCTGCAAACGGAGTACCTCGGCTGTGTCTGCCCGCTGCTCGTGCTCGACCGCCCGCTCAGCGGCTTTTGGACGCTCAACATCACCGATGGCCGCGTGCCCTTCACCGGCGTCATCGAAACGACAAGTTACATTGATCCGCAATACGCGGGCGGGCATCACCTTGTCTACATCCCCAAGTACACCGCGCCGGGCAGCGAGTGGTTTGCGAAGCCCGATGATGAGGTCAAAGCCATCTGGCTCAAAAACCTCAAGGTGATGTTCCCCGAGTTCGACGAGCGCTGGGTGCGCTATTTCCTCGTGCATCGCGAACGCTACGTGGAGCCACTGCACAAACTGAATGAGACGCACCTGATCCCGGAGATCAAGACCCCGGTCAACGGGTTGTTCCTCGCCACGACAGCGCAGATTTACCCCGCGCTGACCAACGGCGAGAGTGTGACGCGCCACGCGCGCGCGGCGATGACGCAAGTGCTATCCGCTGCCGGGCAGGCGGCCCCGGTGACCGACCAGGCGGAACCGGCGCCCGCCGCCTGACCGACGCCGTTCCTGCACGAGCCGACGGCGTCGCACAACGCAGAAGTTGTCAACAGCCCGCTGTTCAGCGGGCGGGGAGGCTGTTTGATGGCTCGTTATTCCACATCATCCAAACCGGTATTGCGCTGGGCCGCACTGGTCGGCAGCGGGCTGGCTGTGGCGCTGCTGGGTACGCTGCTCGGACCGGGGGTGCTGAGCACGGCGAGGGCGCAGTCGCAGCAGACCTTCACCGACACCACCGTGGCTGACTTCAGCGGGTGCAGCGCGCTGACCAATACCTCGGTCGCCAACGTCAATGGTGGTGAGGTGCGACTGGCCGCCGTCGTCGAGGATTATTTCGACGGCACCACGGTCAACACGACGCGCTGGCGCACTGAGACCTATAGCGGCGCCAACACGCCGCCGGCCGTTTCGGGCGGTCTGCTCACCGTAAACTCCAGCGCCATCGTCTCCAACTACAGCAGCACCGCGCAAAACCAGGACTATGAGGCCCGGCTATGGTGGGCACCCGATGGCCTGAGCGGTGTGGCCGATTGGGGCTTGAGTGATGTTTTTGCCGTGCCCACCCCGCCCATGGCGCTCTACATCACCGGGTCGAACAACGACCTGTACGCCAACGACTGGCAGGCCGGCACGCCGATCAGCGAGTTGCAGCGGACGCTGATCCCCGGCGTTGATCTGACGCAGTTCCATCATTTCCGCATCACCGTTTCGCCGACGCAGGTCAATTACTATATCGACGGCACGCTGCGCATCACGCACAACCAGCCGGGCCCCATTGTCACCAACCCCATGGCCTTCTGGGTACTCACGCAGGGCATCGGGCGGCGTTTCATCGCCGATTGGGTGCGCTGGAACCAATATCCGGCCAGCGGCACGTTTGTCGGCTGCACGGTTGATGCAGGCGTACTGTCCACCTGGCAGAACCTCAGTTGGATTGGCAACGTACCCGCGCAAACGGGCGCGACGGTCGAGACGCGCACCTCCAACGATGCGGTGAACTGGTCGGCGTGGAGCGCGGCGAGCAGCGCCACCAGCTTCACTATCACCAGCCCCGCCGGCCGCTATCTGCAGTACCGTATCAACCTCAGCACCGGCAACAGCGCCAGCTCGCCGCAGATTGATTCGATCGCCATCACCGCCCTCCCCGGCGGAGCGACATGGACGCCGAGCCTCACGCCGACGCGGACCAACACCGCGACTCCGACCACCACGCCGAACGGCAGCGAGACGCCCACGCCCACCTCCACGTTCACCGCCACCCCCTCGCCTGCGAACTACGCCCTGTCGTTCGATGGCGCGAACGATTTGCTCGCCGCCAATCAGGTGCCGGGCACAGGCCCGCTGACGATCGAGGCCTGGGTGCGGCCGGGCGTGGCTAACGATAACGCCATCGTCCTCATCGGGGGAGATGAAACGACCGGCTGGTCGCTCGAACTCAACAACGGTCTGGCGACGGTGTGGCTCTCGACCAATCAGGGCTGGCAATTCACGCAACACCCCACCGCGCCGCCGGTCGGGCAGTGGTCGCACATCGCCGCGACCTATGGGTCTGGTTCGATGCGGCTCTTTGTGAACGGCGCGGCCTCCGCGGCCGCGTCTGCGGGCACGCTTACGCAGGGCCCGTCGCTGCGTATGGGTGGTTTTGCCAACTACGAATTCCTCAATGGCGGGCTGGATGAGGTGCGCCTCTCCAATATCGTACGCTACACCGGCAACTTTGCCCCGGCAGATCGGTACACGCCGGACGCCAACACGCTCGGGCTGTGGCACTTCGACGAGGGTGTCGGGCAGACGACGGCGGATGTTTCCAGCGCGGCCAACACGGCCACGCTCGGCACGGCGGCCGGCCCCGATAGCGCTGATCCGGTCTGGATCGTGCGCAGCGGGGCAGCGCCAACGGCGACCAACACTCCGGTGCCGCCGACGGCGACAAACACGCCGACGAATACTCCAGTGCCGCCCACCGCGACCAGCACGCCGGTCGGGCCGACGGCGACAATCACAGCGACGAATACTCCGGTGCCGCCCACGGCGACGTTTACGCCTTCGAACACGCCGCTGCCACCGACGGCGACCTTCACCCCTTCCAACACACCCGTGCCACCAACGGCGACGAATACCGCCACCAATACACCCATCCCGCCCACGGCAACCAACACACTCGTGCCGCCGACGCCGACGACGAGCACCGCCAACTACTCACTCCAGTTCGACGGCAGCAACGACTACATTCGTGCGAACGCCGTGCCCGGCACCGGCCTGCTCACCGTGGAGGCCTGGGTGCGCCCGAGCGTCAACAACGACGACGGCCTGCTCGTTATCGGCGCGAATGATTCGGCGGGCTGGTCGCTCGAACTGAACGGTGGGCGGTTGACGCTGTGGCTCTCCACCAATCAAGGCTGGCGCAGCGTGCAACACATCACGCCGCTGGCGGCGAACACGTGGTATCACGTGGCCGGCACGTATGCCTCGGGGAGCGCTCAGGTCTTCGTGAATGGCGTGGCCTCCGGATCGGCGAGCGTCGGCACATTGACCCAGGGCCCTCAACTGCGGATCGGCGGCTTGACGGGATACCAATACTTCAATGGCCGGCTGGACGAAGTGCGGATCTCGAATGTCGCGCGCTATACCGGCAACTTCACTCGCCCCACAGCGTCGTTCGCGCCGGATGCGAACACACTCGGGCTGTGGCGCTTCAATGAGGGCGCCGGCCAGACGGCCGCTGATGCTTCCGCTTCGGGCAATACCGCCACCCTGGGCTCGGCGGCCGGCGCCGATAGCGCCGACCCAACGTGGGCGGCGGGCTTTGTGCCGTAGCGTGTCGCCCACTCACATCGTGTTCGCTCGATGGGGCAGACGGATCAGTCTGCCCCGTTTTTTGATTCGGCCAACCGCGCGCCAACTATCGCCAACGCCGGTTGACAACTATTTCCTATTCGGCCCGCCTCGGGCCAGCCCCTATCATGGGCCAGACCAAACCAGCGAGGAAGTTGGTCTTCAATACGCCCAATGTCTATCCCCACGCCGCGACCTGGCTCTCTTTCGCTTCCACTTTCCGCCTCATACCCGCCTGGTCTTCCGGCCCGTGTCGTCGGCACCGGCATTGGCCTGTTGATAGTATGTGCCCTGGCCTTCATCAATCTCCGTGATTACCCGCTGACGTGGTTCGATGAAGGCTCGCACCTGCATGTTCCGAAAACGCTGGTGCGCTACGGCGTGTACGCCGACTTCAGCCACGATGGATTTCGCTATTTTGGCCCGACGGTAGGCGTCGGCCCGACGGTGTTGCTCCCCATCGCCGCCGTGTTCAAACTGTTTGGGATCGGGTTGCTGCAGGCGCGGGTGGTGATGGCGCTGTATTTGATTGCCGCCAGCCTGGTGTTCTTCGGCCTTGCGCACCAGTTGTATGGCTGGCGGTTTGCGTGGGTGGCCACGGCTCTGCTCATCGCCACGCGCGGGTTGGCGCTGCTCGAATATGGGCGACAGGTGTTGGGTGAGGTGCCCGGCCTGTTGTTCATGGCGTGGGGGCTGTGGCTGTGGTTCACCGGGTGGGAACGGAGCAGCTGGCGACGGCTGGCTACCGCCGGGCTGTTGCTCGGCGCAGCGATGGTGACCAAGAGCCAATACTTCATCGTGCTGGCGCCGGCGCTGCTGTTCGCCTTCGTATCCAACTTCTATTACCGCTCTGCGCCGTGGCGGGTATTGCTTGCCCCCGGTGTGATGGCGGCGATGTGCTTCGGCGCATGGCAGGCCTATCTCATCCTCTACCTGGGTCCGGCCACCGCCGGCGAGAACTGGCGCTGGTATCGCGAGGCGATGGCCGGCGCGGCGCTGCTCTTCGCGCCTGAACGCATGACCGGCAGTTTGCTTGAGCTGGTCACACCGAAAGTCTATTTCGGGCTGTTGCTGCCTGCACTGGGGTATGGGCTGTACCTGGCGCGTTCGCGCGATCGTGCCGGGCATCAATGGGCCACCCTACTCGCCGCTATCGTCGTCAACCTGGTGTGGTACATCACCGCCTCGATCGGGTGGCTACGCTACGCCTTCCCCGCGCTGGCTCTCGGCAGCCTGTTCGTCGCGCGCGTCTTTCACGCTCTGTCCGGCGGCTTTCGTTTTGAGGTCGGGGCCATGCTCGCTTCGCTGCGGGCCACCCGCCTCAACCGCGAGGTGCTCGACTGGCGGGCGCCGCGCTGGCAGGCGGTGTGGGCAGCAGCGTTGCTGGCCCTCATCGCATTGCCCTTGTTGCGCACCGTCGAACAAATCGTGTGGCCACCCTTCGACGCCCCGTTGACGATGGCGGCCTATCTCAGGAGCCATGTGACCGTTACGGCCCGCATCGCCACATGGGAGGAGGAGGTCGGGTTTCTCACCGACCACGACTACGCCTATCCCCCGCAAGCGGCCCTGCCCAAAGCGGTCAATCATATCTGGGCCGGCGGCGCGCCTGTCTCTGAGTTCTACGATTTCGAGAGCGACTCGCCCGACTACGTCCTTGTCGGCCCCTTTGGCCGCTGGGTGGATGCCTATCCCGCCGCGAAACTCGCGGCCCGCTACGCACCGGTGTATGCCATCGAAGGCTACACTCTGTACATCGCCAATCGGTAACCGTGTCTCGGATCACGCGCCGCCGTTTTCTTCAGAGTGGATTGTGGCTGGCCGGCGGCGCAGTCGTGCCGCCGCTGGGGGCGCCGGCAACCCGCGCCGAGGCGGCATCGCAGACCGTCGGCCTGCCCGGTACACTCTTTCGCCCGCGTGCCACGGACCGCAGCAACCTCATCGTCGTCGAAAACCAACAGCCCGGCCACGCCGATTGGCGGCCTACGCGTTACCAATACGACATCCTCGGCTATGCCTCGGCCACCAGTGTCAGCGCGGGCGAGCGGCTGGATTTTCATGTGGATACCTCGGCCGCCGTCTTCGATCTGCACCTCTATCGCCTCGGCTATTACGGCGGCGCCGGCGGGCGGCGGGTCGCGGAGTTCAACGGCCTGCCGGGCACCCTGCAGCCCGAGCCGTGGCGCGATCCCGGCACCGGCCTGGCAAGCTGCGCGAACTGGTCCGTCTCGCACTCGCTCGTCATCCCGGCGGAGTGGATGAGTGGGATCTACCTCGCCAAGCTCACCCGGCGCGATACCGGCGGTGAGGGCGCGATTGTGTTTGCCGTGCGCGACGAAAGCCGCGCCGCCGAGCTGTTGTGCCAGCAATCCGTCACCACCTATCACGCCTATAACAACTACGGAGGCAAGTCGCTGTACAGTCACATCAGCGATGAGTGCGTGACGGTCAGCGGCGCGCCGCGCGCAGTCAAGGTCTCGCTCAATCGGCCGTACAACGCCCCGCTCGAAGACCAGAGCCAATTGCTGCGGGTGGACTTCCCCTTGCTGTATTGGCTCGAAGCACAGGGTTACGATCTATCGTATTGCACCAACCTGGATGTGCACGGTTGGGGACAGCCGGGCGCGCACAATCGCCTGCTCGCTCATCGCGCATTCGTTTCGATGGGCCACGACGAATACTGGTCGCAATCAATGCGCGCGGCGGTGACGGCGGCGCGCGAGGCCGGGGTGCACCTGTTCATCTCCGGCGCGAACTGCTCATACTGGCGCATCCGCCTCGAGCCCGACCCGGTGTCCGGGCAGCCCGACCGCACGATCGTGTGCTACAAGAACACGGAAGGCGGCCCGCCCGATCCGAGCGGGGAACCCACCGGAACGTGGCGCGACGCGCTGGGCGCAAACGACCCCGAGGCTGCGCTGCTCGGCGTGCAGTACATCGGCGACAACGACAGCGCGTTCTTCCCCCTGCGCTTCGACGCCGACCGCGCGCGCGACCGGGCCTTCCGCTACACCGGCCTGCAGGAGCTGCCGGATGGGACGTTTGTGGATGTGGGCCGCGAACTGGTGGGCTGGGAGTGGGATGCCGCGCCCGCGCCGGAGTCGGTGACGGTGCTGGCGGCCTCGCCGGTCTACGGCGCATTGCTCACCGACGACGGGGATTCTAAGAAGCGCCTCACCCGGGGCGCTCAGGCGCACACCGCGCGCTCCATTGCGCCGAGCGGCGCGCACGTGTTTGCGACCGGCACCCTGCAATGGTCGTGGGCGCTGGCGCTGCGCGAGCCTGATCGGCGCGTGCAACAGATTACGTGCAACGTGCTGGCGGATATGGGCCTGCTCCCAGCAACGCCGGATGAGGCCCTGCGCCTCGATGCCGATCTGCCCACCGCGTCGGAGCGCGCCACTCCGACCCCCGCAGCGAGCGACGCGCCCGCGATCGTGATCGCCGGCCTCGACCCGACCGATACCGGCTTCAGCGTGCGTTGGGAGGCGGACCGCGAGGTGCACGTTCAGGCCTGGCTCGGCGACTCGGCTGAGTTTGTCAACGAGGTCGCCAATGTACCGCCACCCCTGTCTCGATCGGGACAGATCGGCATTGACGGCCTGCAGCCCGGCCGGGCTTATTTCGTGCGGTTGGCCGCCTGGGCGCGGGCTGACGCGGTTGGCACGTCGCAAATCCAGTCGGTTCGCACCCTCCCACTGAGCAGCGCAGACGGGGCTAAACAGATCGTCAGTGATTTCCTCACGCCGGCGCGCTGCACGGCCCGACCGGCGATGAGTTGGGCGCGCGCCAATCGCCGGCTAACGCTTGGTCTCGGCTCAGCCGCCGTGGCGGGGATGGGCGCGCTGGTGTGGGCCTGGGGCCGGCGTTGGCGCGCGCGCCGGAACACGATCAGGGCCGCCATCACCCCGCAACCCGCGCGTGAGCGGATGGGATGAATGGCCTCGCGCTGGCCGATATCTGCCTCAACCACGTTGTCGAGCGCGTCTTTGGGTATCCGTGCCCGGGCAATGCCGTACGCCGGCTGGTTCGGCGATGTGGGCGTGCGGTTGTCTCTCATCGTGGGCGGCTTCGGGTTGACGTGGGGCTTGTTGCGGCGCGAGCCGGGCGCGGCTTCAATCCCTCTGAGTCGGGTTTTACCTCAGCCTGCCGGGGGTGCGCGTCACGCCGGTGTTGCTCTGTTACTTCTCACCGGCATGGCGGTACTTCACCCTGTTGCCGCAGCTCTATCTCGTGTATCCATTGCGTTGGAGTCTGTTGCAGCGTCTGCAATCAGTCGCGCAACAACACGAGGCTCATCTCCTCATCCTCCTCGTGCCGGCGCCGGTGCAGGAGTGCGCGCCGCAAGGCCTGGCCTGGGGCGAATTCCTGTTTGGTGTACGCTGTCCTTCGACCGCGCCGCTCCGCTCAGGACGCCAGCGTAAATGGAAAGGGCAACCGCGCTAATTCCCGCACGGTTGATCGTACCGGATAGCACCCGCTATGGCCTTGAATTGCCTCAGCGCCTGAGGTCGAAGTTCCCTTTTACGTTTTGCGCCCGGTGTTGCGAGAAATGGATGAGTGTCCGTACTTTCCCCGCCACCTGCACTGGACGACAGAAGGGCGCCAGCGCGTTGCGGAGTATTCGCGCGCGATTGTGTTGGGCGACGTCATGACGTAAGGCGAGGCTCACCACACAAGAACACGCAGCTTGATAACTCCGCGGGTTTCGGTTAGCACCTTTGGGCCAGCCGTGTTGCCGGCGCACGCCGTTGCGCTGTGTCGTGGGCGGAAGGTACTAGCGGGGAGTCGCTGGGAAGCCCCTATAATCCAACCGCACTGCACCACAAGGAACGATTGATGTCTGAACTCAGCCGACAAAGCAAACCCCATCGCGCCGCTGTGGCGGAGATCGTCATGGCCGGCGTCCGCGAGGCTCTGGCCATGGCCACCGAGCCGCCCACCACCGAGGTCACCGAAGACACCTTTCTCATCGGCCAATCGGCCGTGCTCGACTCGATGGGCCTGGTCACCGCCATCCTCGAAATCGAGCAACGTCTGGCCGACGAGCATGACATCACGGTCGTGCTGGCTGATGAGCGGGCCATGTCGCAGAAGAACAGCCCCTTCCGCTCGGTGCGCTCGCTGACGGATTACGTCCTGCAACAGATTCAAGCCTGAGCGTTCCCATGGACAAGCGCGTCGTCCTGGTGACCGGTTCGCGGAAGGGCATCGGGCGTTACCTCGCCGAACACTTCCTGCAGCAGGGCATGATTGTGGAGGGATGCAGCCGCGGCGCGCCCGAATGGAGCGCCGCCGGCTACACCCACCACCTGCTCGACGTGACCGATGAGGCCGCCGTCAAAACGATGCTGGCCTCGATCCAGAAGCGGCATGGCCGGCTCGATATCCTCATCAACAACGCCGGGGTGGCCTCGCTCAATCACAGCCTCCTCACGCCCCTCAGCACCGTGGAAAAGCTGATGGCCACCAACTTCACCGGCACCTTCCTCGTGTGCCGCGAGGCCGCCAAGCTCATGCGCAAACACAAGTTCGGCCGCATCGTCAATTTCAGCACCGTGGCCGTGCCGCTGCGGCTCGAGGGCGAGGCGATTTACGCCGCCAGCAAAAGCGCGGTAACGGTGTACACGCAGGTGCTGGCGCGCGAGCTGGCCGAGTTTGGCATCACCTGCAACGTCGTCGCCCCTACGCCCATCGACACGGATCTGATCCGCGGCGTGCCGAAGGACAAGCTCGACCTTATCCTGCGACAGCAGCCAATCAAACGGCTGGGGCGGTTCGAGGACGTGGCCAACGTCATTGATTTCTTCATTCGGCCCGAGAGTGATTTCATCACCGGGCAGGTCATTGTTTTGGGAGGGTTACATGGGCATTGAGTGGCTATTCGAGCGCATGGGCCAGTGGCGCGGCGATGCGGCGCTGGTGTGGGCGGATCAGAAAATCACCTACGGCGAATTGCTCGATGGCGTCGCGCGCTGGGAGCGCATCTTCGCCGACCGCGACCCTTCGCCGGCGAACTCGTTCGCACGCTCCGGGCAGGCTCTGCGGCCCGGCACCGTGGTGGCGCTGTGCGGCGACTACACCCCGCAGGCCTGCGCGCTGCTGCTGGCCCTCATCCATCGCGGCGCGATTGTGGTGCCGTTGACCGCCGCCGCCGAAACGCATCGCGCCGAGTTCATGGACATCGCCGAGGTCGAGGTCGTCATCAGCTTTGATGGGCAGGACGGCTGGAGTTGGGAAACCCGCGCGGTGACCGTCGCCAACCCGCTCACGACGCAACTGCGGGCCGCGGGCGAGCCGGGGCTCGTCCTCTTCTCCTCCGGTTCCACCGGAAAGAGCAAGGCCGCGCTGCACAACTTCACCGCGCTGCTCGAGAAGTTCAAAGTGCAGCGCCAGCGCATGACGACGCTGACCTTTTTGCTGCTCGACCACATCGGCGGCATCAACACGCTGCTGTACACCGTCTCGAATGGCGGCACAATCGTGTCGGTGGCAGCCCGCGACCCCGAAGTGGTGTGCGCGGCGGTTGAGCGGTATCACGTGGAGATGCTGCCCACCTCGCCGACCTTCCTCAACCTGCTGCTCATCTCGGAAGCGTACATGCGGCACGATCTGTCGTCGCTCAAGCTCATCACCTACGGCACCGAAGTGATGCCCGAGAGCACGCTCACGCGCATCGCTGAACTGTTTCCGAGCGTCAAGCTGCAACAAACCTACGGCCTCTCCGAACTCGGCATCCTGCGCTCGAAGTCGCGCGACAATCGCTCACTGTGGGTCAAGGTCGGGGGCGAGGGATTCGAGACCAGGATCGTGGATGGCATTCTGTGGGTGCGAGCCAAAAGCGCGATGCTGGGCTACCTCAACGCACCCAGCCCCTTCGACGCCGAGGGCTGGATGAACACCGGCGACATGGTCGAGGTGGACGGCGAGTACGTCCGCATCCTGGGCCGGCAGAGCGAGATCATCAACGTCGGCGGGCAGAAGGTGTACCCGGCCGAAGTCGAGAGCGTGCTGCTGCAGATGGACAACGTGCGCGATGTGACCGTGGCCGGCGAGAAACACCCCATCACCGGAAACATCGTCACTGCGCGCTTCAATCTCTTCAAACCCGAAGACGCCAACGAGTTCAAGAAACGCGTCCGCGCCTTTTGCCGCGAGCAGCTGCCGACCTTCAAAATCCCGGCCAAGATTGAGATCGTGGACGCCGAGCAGTTCAACGCGCGCTACAAACGCATGCGGAAGCGCGAACCGGCCGGGTAGGCGCCCGTGATGCGCCGGTATCGTTTTTGGATCGGTTTGGCTGCGCTGACCACCGCCACCGTTCTGGCCGGGCTGGCCCTCAACCTGTATCGCACGCTCTCGAGACCGCAAGGGTGGGCCTACGTGCCCGGCCCATGCGCCGATGGCGCCGTCTTCACCGTTCCAGGTAATGGCTGCGGGGGCGAGGGGACAGCCTTCGACGCCGAACAGGTCTATGGCCCCAGCATTCTGAAAGATCGCACAACCGAAAGCGCCCCGTGTCCCGGTGTGCCGATCGGCGCAACGTGCTATCGTATGTGGTACGTGGGTACGGTGGGCGAGGTCCGCCAAATTGGATATGCTGTATCCGCTGACGGGCTGAGCTGGCAGCGCGTGCCAGGCCCATTGCCCGGCGGCAGTGTGCTTGGCGCGGGCGCGGCCGAGGCATTTGATGGCGGCGGCGTTACCATGCCCTCCGTGCTGAAGGAAGGGGATGTTTTTCGAATGTGGTATGCCGGCCTGAATGCGGAGCATCAGCCCAACGGCATTGGGGTGGCCCGTTCGATTGATGGCCTCAACTGGACACGTGAAACGACCAGGCCGGTGCTGCCGAAGTCGGGGCGCGAAGGCGTGTTCGACCGGGATGAGTTGCCGTCGCTGAGCGTGCTCAAAGATCGCGCCCCGTGTATGGGAGTGTCCGAAGGCGGCGACTGTTACCGCCTGTGGTTTGAGGGGTTGCGCACCTCGCCCGACTATCGTTTTGGTATCGGGCATGCTGTCTCGGCCGACGGATTGAAGTGGACGCGCGTGCCCGGCGATTCGGAAGATGAAGCGGTGCTCACGGCGGGCTGGCTGCGTTCATACAACACCCGTTCGGTTGGCGTGCCCTTCGTGCTTAAAGACGGCGCGCTCTTTCGGATGTGGTACGAGGCCTGGGGGAACGATGGGCTGTTCTCGCTGGGATATGCAGCTTCAGCGGATGGGGTGCGCTGGTGGCGGCCCGCTCCATTGGCTGCGGCCTTCAGCGGGGCCGACGACCCGTATGCCGCCGTGCCCGACGATGTGTGGGTGGCGCGGGTGTTGAAAGAGGGTGTGAGCTATCGAATGTGGTACACCGTCAGCTCGCGCCCGAACGCGCGCCGCCTTGCCGTGGCCGAGATGACGCCCGGCACGCCGCTCGTTGCGCTGAACGCCAAGCGCGCGGAGCAGACCGTGACGGTGTCGTTCGAGACCGCACAACCCATCCCCGCTGGTGGCAGCGTGCTTGTAACGTTGCCGGAGGGGTGGGCGGCCCAGCCCGAATCGTCCGGTGGTTTCGGTCGCGAGGTTGGATGGACCTGGGAACGATCAGCCGTCACCGATGCCGAGGCGCGCGGCGTGGCGCGGGGAGCGTTGCTCTTGAGCGCGAGCTCGGCCATCGCACCCGGCGCGAAAGAGTTGCGTTTTTCAGTTCAAGAACCCGGCATCGCCCGGAACCTCCCGGCGACGCTTTACCTCCAGACTTTCAGCACGAGCGAAGTTTTGGAATACGGCACAGTGGGGCTTCCGTAGCCCGACCACTCAGCGAAGGCCAACATGACTTTGTCTCGTCACTCTCACAGCGCGGTTCGCCTCGGTCAATTCGTTCTGGCGCTGGCCCTGAGCCTCACGGCGCTGGCCCCCACGCGCGCCGCGCATGCGCAGACCGGCAGCTTCACGCATACCACCTCCGGCGATTTCGGCGCCGGCTGCGCCGCATTCGCCGGCACGCAGGTGAGCGATGCCAACGGCGGCGAAGTGCGGCTCGCGGCCACCCTCGAAGATTATTTCTCCGGCAGCACCGTTAACACCTCGCGTTGGCTCACGGGTACCGTGTACGATTGGTACACCGTGCCGCCCAGCGTCTCCGGCGGCGAGCTGACCCTCGACGCGGCCTGGCTGCGTTCGCAGATCAACTTTATCAGCACACGCCCGCGCTTCTTCGAGACGCGCGCCCTCATCCGCACCAACGGCAACCCCGCCGGCTGGCCCGACCTGGGCTTTTATCGCGATCTGCCCCCGCTGTCGTACAACGGCACATATCCGAACACCAACGCCGTCCGCATCTTCCTCGCCACCGACACCAATCAACTCCAGGCCTGGGGCCGCGACGGGAATGAAAATCAACCGCTGTATCAAAACGACATCGCCGGTGTGAACCTGACGCAGTATCACACCTATCGCCTCGAGTGGGACGCAACCACGACGCGTTTCTTCGTGGACGGCACCGAGCGCACCACCATCCCCGGCGTGAACACGCTGGATGTGTGGGCGATGCTGTACCACCAGACCCCCTCGACCGTTTACAACGTCGCGCCGATGCGGGTGGATTGGGTGCGGGCCGGCGCGTATGCGGCCGGCGGCACGTATGACTCGTGCGCGCTCGACGCCGGGCAGACGGTGGATTGGACCACGCTCGCCCTCACGTCGCTCACCCCGGCGGGGACCAGCCTCGCCCTGAGCACGCGCACCTCGGTGGATGGCGTGAACTGGTCGGCGTGGCAGGCCGCGAGCGGAAACACCATCCTCAGCCCCGACGGGCGCTACCTGCAGTATCGCCTATCACTCTCCACCACCAACTCGCTGCAATCCCCCGAGGCGCAGCAGGTGACGGTCAATTACGCCGCCTCCGGCCCGACCAACACGCCCACGGCCGGCCCCTCGCCGACGCCGACTAACACGGCGACGAACACACCCACCAACACGCCCGCACCGCCGACGGCGACCTCCACCCCGACCAGCACACGGACGAACACGCCCGCACCGCCGACGGCGACCTTTACCGCAACTCCGCTGCCCGACTTCATCTTCGCCGACGGATTTGAATCCGGCACGCTGGCGGCGTGGTCGTCGTCGGTGACTGATGCGGGCAGCCTGAGCGTGGCGAGCACCGCGGCGCTCGTCGGCGGGCAGGGCCTGCGGGCGAACATCAACGACAACAACGCCATCTACGTGGTGGATGAAACGCCCAGCGCGGAAACGCGTTATCGCGCCCGGTTCTACTTCGATCCGAACAGCATTCCAATGGGGGCCTCGGACGCGCACTACATTTTCTACGGATTGGACGCTTCGAACACCGTCGTGATGCGGCTGGAGTTCGGGCGTGTGAGCGGCGCGTATGCGCTGCGGGCCGCCATCCGCAACGACGCCAGCACTTTCACGACCAGCAGCTGGGTCACCATCAGCGACGCCGCTCACATTGTGGAGTTCGAATGGCGCGCGGCCACAGCCGCCGGCGCGAACAACGGCGTCCTCAACTTTTGGGTGGATGGCGTGCAGCAGGCGGCCTTCGCGACCGTGGATAACGACACGCGCCGCCTCGACCGCGTGCGGCTGGGCGCGGTGGCGAACATTGACACCGGCACGCGCGGCGTCACGTTCTTCGACGCCTTCGAGTCGCGTCGCAACACCTATATCGGCCCCGACGGTTCGCCGACGCCCACGCCCACCTTTACCGCCGCGGCGACCGCGACCTCGACCCCCACGCCGACCCGCACAAACACGCCCACCGCCACGTGGACGCCGACGGCCACGGCGACGCCGACGTCCACCCCTGTGCCGCCGACCGCGACGCCGTCGAGCACCCCCACCAACACGCCCGTTGGCCCCACCGCCACGGCGTCGAACACGCCAAGCAGCACTCCGGTTCCGCCCACCGCCACGCCGACCGATACCCCGTTGCCGCCAACGGCGACCGCGACGTTTACCCCCACCAACACGCCGCTGCCGCCCACAGCCACACCGACAAACACACCGGCGGCGGGCAACTTCGCGCTGCAATTCGATGGCGCGAACGACCTCGTCACCCTCGGGCCGGCGACCGGCACCGGCCCGCTGACGATCGAAGTCTGGGTGCGGCCCGAGGCCGCCAACGCCAACGGCATCCTCATCGCCGGGGCCGACGACAACAACGGCTGGTCGCTTGAACTGAACGGCGGCCGCGCGACCCTGTGGCTCTCCACCAACCTCGGCTGGCAATCGGTGCAGCATCCCACCCAACTTGCCGCCGGGCAGTGGACGCACATCGCTGCGACGTACAGCGCCGGCACGGCGCAGGTGTACGTGAACGGCCAGCCGGCCACCGCGCAATCCGTTGGCACGCTGACACAGGGCCCGTGGCTGCGCTTCGGCGGGCTGCCCGGATACACGTACTTCGCCGGCCAGCTCGACGACATCCGCCTCTCGAACGCGGTGCGCTACACCGCCGCCTTCACGCCGCCCACGACCTTTGCGGTGGATGCAAACACACTCGGGCTGTGGCGCTTCAACGAGGGCAGCGGGCAACTCGCTTCCGATGCCTCGGCGACCGGGAACAACGGCACGCTGGGGGCCGGCAGCTCCGCCGGTACCGATGACCCAGTGTGGGTCGCACGCTAACCCAGTAATGTTGGCGGGATGCTCTCCCGCCAACATTTTTTAATTCGACTGGCCACGGCGGTTGGTCTTGGGCTGCTCGCGCTGGCCGGGTGGTCGCTCAGCGCGCCGGCCCGCGCGCAGACCGGCGGAACCATCACGCACACGTCGGCGGCTGATTTCGATACCGGCAACTGCGCCACGCTCGACAACACGGTCGTGAGCGACGCCGGCGGCGGCGAGGTGCGGCTGGCCGCGACGGTCGAGGATTACTTCAACGGCGGCAGCGTGAACGAAACGCTCTGGCTCTCGGGCACGGTGCGCGTCGACTATCCCGTTTCGCCCACCGTCTCGGGCGGGGTGCTCACCCTCGACGCGAATTACCTCCGCTCACAGGCCAATCTGCAACCTGTCGTGCCGCGCGTCTTTGAGACCCGCGCGCAGCAACGCATCCACAGCGGCGCGGCCGGCTGGCCCGACCTCGGCTTCTATCGCGCCGTGCCGCCGCCGGGCGGCGAAAACGCCTCGACGGCGCTGCGGCTGTTTGTCACCCGCGGTCCAAATGTCGCCAACCCAAACACGACTTTTGTGCGCGGGCGCGACGGCCTGGGGCCGACGGTGGATGTCGATATCCCCACGCTCGACCTCACACAGTATCACACCTTCCGCATTGAATGGGAGGCCGCTGCCACGCGCTTTTACGTGGACGAGGTGTTGCAGGAGGAGTTTTCCGGCGGCAGCGCCACGCTCGATACCTACGCCTTTCTCTATCACCAGGAGCCAAGTGCTTTCGCCCCCTACTTCCCCAGCCCGATGCGCGTCGATTGGGTGCGCGCGGGCGAGTACGCCCTCAGCGGCGCCTTCGATTCGTGCGCGCTCGACGCCGGGACATCCGTGGCGTGGGAGGTGCTCTCGGGGGTCACCGACCTGCCGAGCGGAACAACGGTCACGTTCCGCACGCGCACTTCGAACAATGGCGTGAGCTGGTCGAGCTGGTCGAGCCCGGTGAGCGGGGAGGTGATCACCAGCCCGGCGGGCCGGTATCTGCAATATCGCGCCGAGCTTTCGACGGGCAGCGGCCTGCGTTCGCCCGAGATCCGTTCGGTGACCGTGTGCTACAGCGGCGGTTGCGCCGCGCCCACCCCCACACCGACCAACACACCGACAGCCACGGCGACCGCCACAGCCACGGCCACGGATACGCCCACGAACACGCCGACCAACACGGCGACCCCGACCAACACGGCCACACCGACGAACACACCAACCGCCACTGCCACTGCGACGGCGACACCAACCTCCACTGCCACTGCCACCGCAACACCGACCGCCACGGCGACACCCACCCTGGCGAGCAGCAACAAGCTGGTATATCTGCCGCTCATCATTCGATAGCCCCTCACCCCGGACCCTTGGGCTTATGTTGCTCATCGTTAATTCAACCGGCGTCGAAGCGGCGTACGCTATACTCCTCGCTCGAGGAGGAAATCCCCAATGAAACTGAAATCCAGTTACGCGCTTGCGCTGGCGTGTCTCGGCCTGATTGGTTTGGCCGTGGCGGCGGTGGCGCAATCGGGCGGCCCCATTTACCTGCCGGTGGTGCTCAAGGATTATTCCGGCCCCACGCCCCCGCCCACAGCCACCTCACCGCCCGGCAGCGGCTTCGCCCTGCGCTTTTACGGGCACGGCACGAATGACATTGACCGGGTGAAGGTCAAAATTGACGCGCCCGCCGTGCCCGCCGACATCGGCAGCGGCGCGTTCACGCTTGAGTTTTGGATGAAGGCCGGCGCGGCCAACAACAACGGCTACGCCAACTGTGGCGCGGAGTCGGGGTGGATCACGGGAAACGGCATCCTGGATCGTGACGTGTACGGGGCCGGGGATTTCGGCGATTACGGCGTGGTGCTGGCCGATGACGGCATCGCCTTTGGGGTGAGCGTCGGCGGCAGCGGCACGACGCTGTGCGGCAACACCGTCGTTGCCGACAACACGTGGCATCACATCGCCGTCACCCGCAGCGGGGGCACGCTGCAAATCTATGTTGATGGCACGCTCGACGCCTCCACCAACAGCGGGCCGAGCGGCAACGTGAGCTACAATGATGGCCGCAGCACCGCCTGGCCCAATAGCGATCCCTATCTCGTCATCGGCGCGGAGAAGCACGACGCCGGCTCCGGTTTCCCCTCGTACAACGGCTATTTCGACGAGTTGCGCATCTCCAACATCCGCCGCTACACCAGCAACTTCACCCGCCCCAGCGCGCCGTTCACGCCCGATGGCAACACAATGGCGCTCTATCACTTCGATGCCGGGCCGGCGGGCGCGTGCACGGGCACGGTGGCCGATAGCTCCGGCGCCGGCGGCGGGCCGAGCAATGGCGCGTGCAAGTACGGCGGCTCCGGCGCCTCCGGCCCGGTGTACGTCACCGATACGCCGTTCCCGTGACCCGATCTCCCAATCCCAGGCCCCTGGGGCCTGGCCCCGTCATGTCACGGCCCACCCTCACACGCCGCAGCTTTCTGAAGTGGGCCGGGGTTGCGGGCGCTGCCGTGCTCGTGCCGTCGGTCGCCGGGGGCGCGGCGCTGTGGCGGCTGGCCGATGGTGAACAGCCGTCCACGCTCTCGCCGTACTTCACGCGCCCGAACATCACACCCTCGGCGGTGCGGCCCATCCTCATCCTCGCCGCGCCGAATTCGTTCGGCCATTACCTCGCCGAACTGCTCGCCGTCGAGGGGCTGAATGCTTTTGCTCTCGCCTCGCCCGCCGAAGCCAACGCCGATTTGCTCAATCGCTTCTCGCTCGTCTTGCTGGCGCAGGCTGATCTCGAACCCGTGCAGGTTGAGTCGTTGTCGGCGTATGTGCGCGGGGGAGGGCGGCTGGTCGCCCTGCGGCCCGCGGCCCCGCTCGCCGCGCTGTGCGGCGTGCAGCGCGTGTCCGGCGAATCCTCCGAAGGCTACCTCGCCCTCGATCCCAATCACGCCCTGAGCAATGCCATGGTCGGCGAACGGCTGCAATATCACGGCCTCGCCGATCACTACCGGCTCGATGGCGCGGAGGCGGTGGCGTGGCTGGCGACGCGTGACTCGGTCGGCGACCTGCCGGCGGTGACGCTGCACCGCAACGGCGCGGGGCAGGCGGCGCTGTGGGCGTTCGACCTCGCGCAGAGCGTGGCGCTCACGCGGCAGGGCAACCCGGCCTGGGCCAACGTGGCCCGCGCCAGCCGCGATGGCAACATCCGCGCCCAGGATATGTTCAAAGGCTGGATGGACCTCGACCGCATCGAGATTCCGCAGGCCGACGAGCAGTTGCGTTTGCTCAGCCGCCTCATCACCGGCATGCTGGCCGATGTGCTGCCGTTGCCGCGTCTGTGGTATTTCCCCGGCGCAGCCGAGGCGATGCTGATTGCCACCGGCGACTCGCATCAGAATCCAGTGTCGGCGATTGAGTCGGTGCTGGCGCGGGTGGAGGGCTTCGGCGGGCGGATGAGCGTGTACTACACGCCGCCCACCACCGACGACCTGCGGCGCATGTCTCGCCGTGCGCGCGGCCTGGCGACCGACCTCCCCCTCATCGGCGGCGCGCTGGCACGCCCCACCGATCTGCCCACGCCGAAGCACGTGGCCGCGTGGCTGGCGCGCGGGCACGAGTTTGGCCTGCACCCGTACGTGGAGGAGGGACTCGAGGCGGGCTGGGCGAAGTATTGGGAGAACTTCACCGGCTTCGGCTACGGGCCGGTCTCGCCGACGGTGCGCACGCACCGCATTCTGTGGACGGGCTGGGTGCAGACCGCGCTCACGCAGGCCGCGCACGGTATGCGCCTCAACGTTGATTACTACCAATACGGCTACGCCTTCGAGAAAGACGATGGCGCGTGGGCTTACGGCCAGTTCACCGGCAGCGGCCTGCCCGCGCGTTTTGTGGATGAGGCCGGACAGGTAATTGCGCTGCATCAACAGGTGACGCAGATTGTGGATGAACACTTGCTGCCGATGGAGTGGGGCGGGGGGTATCCGCAGCTCACGGTGGAGGGGGCCATCGAGGCGGCGCGCGGCGTGCTCGAACGCGCGCGCGGCGAGCATGGCTCGGCGGCGGTCTGCGCGCAATTCCACATTGACCCGTTTGCGGCGGGCGGCGAGTGGGCCGAGCGCTTTGGCCGTTTCATGGATGCGACGCTGCAGTACGCGGCGGATAACGGCATCCCCGTTTACTCGGCGGCGGAGTGGCTGGCCTTCATCGAGGCGCGCGATGCCGCCACGTTGGATGAACTGCGATGGGATGCAGATGCTCAACGACTGACCTTTGCCCTCAATGCCCCGCGCGCGGAGGGCGTGTCGCTGGCCGTACTGCTGCCCGCGCACCACAACGCGCGCGCCCTCGTCGAGTGCCGGGTGGATGGGCAGCGCGTAGCATCCACGGGTACGCGCCGCGTCGGGGGGCTGGAGTATGTTTCTATCGTGATCGCTTCGGACACACACCATTGTGAGGTCACATATGCGTAAGCTCGACGGCCGCGCCGGTCTCGTCCTGTTGATTCCTGCCCTTCTCCTTGCGGCCTGCGCTCCGACGCCCGCACCGCCGGCCACGCAACTACCGACCGCCCAGGTCGCGACCGAACCGGTTGCGACGGCCCAAATCGCAGCAACGTCGCCGACCGAGCCGCTGCCCGCCACCGCTGCGCCGCCCACCGCTGAGCCGCTCACCCTCGCACCCACTGCGGGGCCGACGGCAACCGTCTTCCGCCTCCCCGCCGCCGGCTTCGCCCTCAAGTTCTCCGGCACCGGGCGCGGCGATGTCGATCGCGTCAAGATCAAACTCGAACCGCAGGTGGCCGCTAACGTGGATGCAGACTTTACGCTCGAGTTTTGGATGCGGGCCGCGCCGGGTGACAACACCTCGCCGGGCGCGAACTGCAACAGCAACGACGGCTGGATCACCGGCAACATCATGTTCGACCGCGATGTGTTCAACGAGGGCGACCATGGCGACTATGGCCTATCGCTCAGCGCCGGGCGGATCGCCTTCGGCACGAACGTACGCGGGCAGGGCAACACCCTCTGCGGCGTCACCGAGGTGGCCGATGATGAGTGGCATCACATCGCCGTCACGCGCAGCGGGGCCAGCGGTCAACTACGTATCTTCGTAGATGGCAAGCTTGACGGGGAGGGGGATGGCCCAACCGGCGACCTGAGCTATCGCGTCGGGCGGGCAACGCAGTTCCCGAATGACCCATACCTCGTCATCGGTGCAGAGAAGCATGACTATGACAACACGGCCTTTCCCTCCTATCGCGGCTGGATTGACGAGGTGCGCCTCTCGCGCATCATCCGCTACACCGGAGACTTCCCCCGGCCGACCGCGCCCTTCACCTCCGATGCCGACACCGCCGCCCTCTATCACTTCGATGAGGGGGTGGGCGCGACGATTGGCGATTCGTCGCCGGGCGGCGGCAGCCCCGGCGAGTTGCGGGTCGGCGGCGAGGCGCCCACGCCGCAATGGCTGCCCTCCGATGCGCCGCTGACCGCCGCGCCATAACATGCTGGCCGACCTGCGGCGACGTGGGCTATGGTGGGCATTGGCGATTGGGGGGAGCCTGATGCTGGTGGGGTTCAACGCGAGGGGATTGGGTGCTGCGCCGGCCTTTGGCCTGCCGCCTGAGTTTATCGGCGTGGGCAACGATCTCGCCGTCTATCTGCGCGCCGGGCTGGATGTGGCCGAGGGCCGCAGCCCGTATCCGGCTGGGCCGTGGGGGACGACGGCGGTCTATCACTACAGCCCGTTCGTCGCGCTGCTGCTCACGCCGCTGTTCCGCGACGGAGAAGCGGCGCTGCCCTTCCGTGCGCTTGCTGAGTTCTACCTCGGCGCAATCGTCTTGTTGTTGCCGGTGGCGTGGTGGCTTTGGCGCGCCGTCTTCCGTGCGGCCCGATGGCCCGAGGCGGCCGAGGCTATGACTGTGCTGGCCCCGGCCTGGCTGGTGTATAGCCAGTGGTTCGCCGACCAGACCTATCTCAATATCTACACGCTGTTGTTGGCGCTCACTGGCGCTTTGGCGTGGGCGGTGTTGCGCGGCCGGCTGTGGCTGAGCGTGCTGCTCGCCGTCCTCATCGCACAGGCCAAGCCGCACTATCTCTTCCCCCTGCTCATTCCGCTCCTGCTGGGGCGTTGGCGGTTCTTCTTCGCGATCGGCACGGCGGCGCTGGCCGGGTACGCCCTCACTGTGGCGCTCACCATTGCCAGCCTCGGGGTTGAGAGGGGTACGGATATGTACCTGGACTATCTCACCTTCCTCGGCACCATTCCCGACCGATTCCCGTGGGTGCCGTATCAGCTCGCATACAACAACTCGTGGCGCGCGCTGCTCACTCGGTGTTTCGGGCTGCAATGGTGGATACAGCCGGCAGTGAATGCGTTACGACTGGCCACCTTGCTCCCGCTCGCGATGGTCCTGTGGTCGTGGGCACGCACGCTCACGGCGATGGATGTGCGCGCGGCGATTGGGGCGGCGCTGGCCCTGCATCTATTTGCATTACTTTCGCTAGATCAGTTGTGGGAGGCGACCATTCTCATCGTGATCTGGCCTACCCTGTCTGTTTCGCCGGTGCAGCGCCTCCGGCTGGTTGCCAGTAGTGTGATGATCCCGTTCGTCCTGCTCGGCTTTGTGCAGCTTGCGGGCCGGCTTTGGCTTGGCGGCGATCTCACAGCCGAATGGCCCGTGATAGTGCTGCCAACGTTGGCGCTGTATGGTTTGAGCGTCCATGCCTTGCGGCGCACGCTTGCGTTGCCGCGGGCTTAGGACTTATCAGCCATTGTTCCTCGCTCTACACTCCCTTACCCTCGAATTCTGGGTTCGCATATGGGTGGGTGAACGCCGTTCGGTGCGGCCCGGAGGCGCGACATGAAACGGGATACGACTGTGACAACTGAACATTCACGGGCGCAACGATTAGTGCGGGGAGGCGGGCTGCTGGGCGCGGCGCTCAGCGCGCTGGCCGCTGTGTGGTTGACCCTGGCCGGGTTGGAGGCGATGGCTCTGGTCAGCGCCCCACGCGCCATCGCCAATGCGGGCGTTTCGGGCACGTTCACCGACACGACCGTCAGCGACTTCACCACCGGCGCGGCACTCACCGGCACCAGCGTGGCCAACGCCAACGGCGGCGAGTTGCGATTGCGCGCGACGATCGAGGACTACTTCCAGGCTGGTTCGACGATCAGCACAGCCGTGTGGTTGAGCGGCACGACGACTTCCGGCCTCAACACGGGCATCACGCCAACGATCAACGGGGCCGGGGAAGTTGTGTTGAACGGGAGTTACCTGCGCTCGCAGTCCGCCTTCACCGGTGGAGTGGGCAGTGGGCGCTTCCTTGAGGCGCGTGCTCGTCTGCGCGAAGGCCTGCCGTCCGCGCCGTTTTCGCTGCTGGGCTATGCCCAGGAGGCCGCGCCCGGTGCGACCACGCCCGATTCTCAGTCACGCGTCTTTGTGGTTGATGCCTCGCCGGATGATCTGGTCATTCGCGGACGTGATGGCGCGGCGCTGGCGGGCGAGTCCAACATCGTCAACCCCGACCTTGCCCTGTTCCATACCTTTCTCATCGAGTGGTATCCGAACGAAGCGCAATTTTACATTGATGATACGTTCACCGGCACCATCGGCAGCACTGCGGCTCTGACATCCTGGGTGTGGCTGGATGCATTTGAGAATACAGCCAACGGCTTCAGCCAGTCGTATGTGGACTGGGTGCGCGCCGGCTACTACACATCCAGCGGTGAGTACGTGTCGAACGTGCGCGATGCCGGCGGAGTGGTCAACTGGACGACGCTGGTCTCTGCGACCACACAACCGGAGAACACCGCGCTGGCGATTGAAACCCGCACCTCGGTGACCGGCTCGGCCTGGAGCGCATGGCAGCCCCTCACCGGCACGCAGATCAACAGCCCAAGCGGCCGCTATTTTCAGTATCGCGTGTTGTTCACGACCAGCACTACGGCGCGCTCCCCCGAAGTCTCGCAAGTCGTCGTCAACTATTTCGGCCCGAGCACGGTGCAGGTCGGCAACGTCACGCTCGACCCCGGTGCAACACAGCAGTTCACTGCGCAAGCTTACGATGCCAACAACAACCCGGTGAGCAGTTTGAACTACGGCTGGCAGGTGATGAACGGCGGCGGTGTGATCAATAGCAGCGGGCTGTTTACGGCGCAACTGGCTGCCGGCACCTTCACCAACACCATCTCGGCCACCGTGCAAACCACCGGCGGCCCGATCTTCGGCACGGCGAGCGTCACTGTGCGCGACCTGCCGCCGAGCGCCAACGCCAACGGCCCGTATGCCGTCAACGAGGGCGCGGTGATCACGCTCACCGCCGGCGGCGCCGACCCCAATGGCACGGCGGTGACTTTTGCGTGGGACCTCGACAACAACGGCTCGTTCGAGACCGCCGGCACGACGCCGAGCACGACCTTCTTTGATAACGGCCAATACACCCTCAACCTGCGGGCGACCGACGCCACCGGGCTAACCGCAACCACGACGACGACAGTGACGGTGAACAACGTCGCGCCGACTATCACACAGGTGACGAACGGCGGCGTTGGCCAGCCCAATCAACCGGTCACTGTCACGGTCACCGCCACCGATCCGGCCGGCGCAAACGACCCGTTGCAGTATCAGTTTGATTGCGACAACAACGGCACATACGAGATCTCGCAGGCAAACAACACAGCCAGCTGCACTTTCACCGGCGTCGGCGACTATACCGTGCCGGTGCGCGTCACCGACGGCGATGGCGGCGCAGTCGTCGGCTCAACGCTCATCGCGATTCGACTGAGGGTGTTCCTGCCCCTGGTCGTGCGCTAGCGCAATGCGCCGCCCCGGATGGTGCGCCAGACAGCCAACGGCGCACCTCCGGGGCGGCGCCGTCGGGGGCGGCAACCGGGCCCGTTGTTGTCCGGCCCATTGATTTCACCGTAGGACATATAAACCATTGAGGCTGCCGAACCCTTGCCTTAACGTCACTACACCGGGAACCGGGGCGGGGCGGTTTACTGAAGGACGCTAATGACGCGAGCACGGATCGGAAACGCTTTCAATCGGGCGACGCGCCTGCTGGCGCTGGGCGGCGCTGTGGTGGGCGCCGGGGTGTTGCTGCTCATTGGGCGACTGACGCTTGATGTGGTCTCGCTCGACCAACTGGCGCGCGCCTCCGCCACCGGCGGCCCGACCGGCATCATCACCCACACCACCACTGCCGATTTCACCTCCGGCTGCACGACCCGCGCCAATCTCACCATCCTCAGCTTTAGCGGTGGCGAAGCGCGATTGCAGCCGACCATCGAGGACTATTTCGATGGCCCTGCCATCAACGAAAGCGCTTGGCTCACCGGCACGGTCGTGGAGCAGGGCGGTACACTTAGCCCGACCATTGTCGCCGGCGAGTTGCGGTTGAACGGCAACTTTCTGCGCTCGCAAATGGCCTTCACCGACAACACGCAGAGCGGTCGCTTCTTTGAGGTGAATGCGCTCCTGCGCACCAGCGCTTCCCTGTCGGCCACGAACTCTGACCTGGGTTTTGCGCGCGAGAACCGGCCCTTTTCTCCATTCACTAACGATACTGCCAGCCGCGTTTTTTTTGGGTTGTACGACCCGCCGGCGGCGGTCAACGACCTCCGCGTGCGATTGCGCGATGGCAATCCCCCGTCTCCCACCGACATCAACATTCCGGACCCTGATCTGCTGCAGTATCATCGCCTGCGCCTGGAGTGGGATACTACTGAAACACGTTACTACGTCGACGACAACCTTAATGCCACCATCACCAGCACCAACGTGCTCACCTCGTGGGTCTGGCTCTACAGCCATAACCCGACAACCTCCGGCCCGTTGAGTGAAATGCTGGTGGATTGGGTGCGCGCGGGCGTTTACCCGGCCAGCGGCACGCTGGTGTCGTGCGCGCTCGACGCGGGCGGCATCGTCAACTGGGCGAGCCTCACCTCCACCACCGTGCTGCCCACCGGCACCGGCGTCGCTTTCCGCACGCGCACTTCGCTCGACGCCATGAACTGGTCGGCATGGCAGGCTGTGAGTGGCGCGACGATCGTCAGCCCGAGCGGGCGCTACCTGCAATACGAGGCCAGCCTCACCACGGCCAGCCCGCTGCGCTCACCCGAGCTGCACGAAGTCGTCCTCCGTCACTACGGCCCCACCGAGGTGCGCCTCTCCCCCAATCCGGCCACCGTCAACCCCGGCGCCACGCAGGTCTTTACTCCGCAGGCGTACGATGTGAACAACCAGCCGCTCACCGGTTTGACATACACGCTGGCGCTCGTCAACGGCGGCGGATCGGCTCTGGCAGACACCACCAGGCTGACCTTCACGGCGCAGCTGACGCCCGGCACGTTCAACAACACCATCTCTGCCACACTCAACACCGTGGCTGGTCCGCTCACCGGATCGGCCTCGGTCATCATCCCCGACCTGCCGCCGACCGCGTTCACTACCGGCCCGTACACTGCGAACGAGGGCGCGCTGCTCAACCTCAACGGCTCGGGCGCAGACCCGAATGGCGGCGCAGTCAGCTTTGCATGGGATCTGGACAACAACGGCTCATTTGAAACCTTCGGCGCCTCGGTCAGCAACACGTGGCCGGATAACGGCGCGTTTGTCGTCGGCTTTCGGGCGCGAGAAGATGCCGGCGCGCAACAAGCTACTAGCGTCACTACCACCGTCACGGTGAATAATGTCGCTCCGGCCATAAGTAACGTGACCAACTCCGGGCCGGTGGCCGAGGGGAGTGCGGCCACCATCACCGTCGCGGCCTCAGATGTGGCCGCCGACCCGCTGCAATACGAATTCGATTGCGACGACAACGGCAGCTACGACATCGGGCCGCAGGCAGGCAACGCGGCTCAATGCACGATGATTGACAACCCTTCGCGCACGGTCAATGTGCGGGTGACCGATGGCGATGGCGGCAGCGATGCCGACAGCACGACCGTGACGGTGAGCAACGTCGCGCCCAGTCTCAACTCGATCACCGACAACGGCCCGCGCCCCGAGGGCAGTGTGCTCACCATCACCCTCAACGCCAGCGACCCGGCGGGCGCGGCGGACCCGTTGCTGTTCGAATTCGACTGTGACAACAGCGGCGACTACGAAATCTCGCAGGCGACGAATGCGGCGGGCTGCGTGTTTTTCGAGCAGGGCGCATACCCGGTGCCGGTGCGGGTGAGCGACGGCGATGGCGGGGTGGTGACCGGCACGCGCGCGGTGACGATCACCAACGCGCCGCCCCAGGTCAACTCGGTCACGAACAGTGGGCCGATCAACGAGGGCGGCTCGGCCCTGATCACTATCAGCGCCAGCGATCCGGCGGGGAGCAACGACCCGCTGCAATACGAGTTCGATTGCAACAACGACGGCACGTATGATTACACGCAAACCACTTCGAGCCGGCTGTGCAACTTCGCCGACAACGGCGTGTTCACCGTCGGCGTGCGGGTGAGCGATGACGATACGGGCGTGGCGGTCGGCGGCACCTCCGTGACCGTGAACAACCTCTCGCCTTCGATCACCAACGTGACCAACGGCGGCCCGCTGCCCGAGGGCGGCTCGGTTTCCATCGTTGTCACCGCGACGGATGTGGCTGGGGCCGCCGACCCGCTGCAGTACGAGTTCGACTGCAATGACAACGGCGTATACGAGATTGGGCCGCAGGCCGGCAACTCGGCCAGTTGCACCTTTGGCGATGATGGCGGGCGCGTCGTCGGCGTGCGCGTGACCGATGGCGACGGCGGCTCGGCCACCGCTACCACCCTGGTCACAGTCAACAACCTCGCACCCATCGTCCACGGCGTGCTGGTCAGTTCGCCTCGCGTAGTCAACGAGCCGGTGACGCTGACGGTCATCGCCTCCGATCCAGCGGGCATCAATGACCCGCTGCAATACGCTTTCGATTGCAACAACGACGGCTTGTTCGAAACTGGCCCGCAGGCCAGTTCGGCTGGGGTTTGCGTATTCACCCAGACGGGCCTGTTCACTGTGCCCGTTCGGGTGACGGATGGCGATGGCGGCTCAACGCCGAGTTCCGCCAGCGTCAATGTCAACACCGTGCGGGTGTATCTGCCGCTAGTACTAAAGACTACGCCTTGATCGCTGAATTGTTAGCTGCGATTAAGACAAGCGGCCGGATTTGCTGCTACACTCGTCCCCGCGACCCATCCTCGACCGCACGTTGAGGGGAACGGCGGGCCCGCCCGGCATGAACACCATCCGCATCGCCATTGACCCTGAACTCCATCCTTTCGGCCCTGAGATTCACTGGACCTGGCGCACGGTACTCACCAGCCTCGGCTGGGCGTGGATTGACACCCCCCTCTCCGATCCGTGCGACCTCGCCTACACCGCTCACCCGGAACGAGCGCCACAGGCGCGCCTGGTGATGCGAACCGATCTTGCTCAGTGGGAAGCGGGCGCGGCCCTGCGCTTCAGCCGCGCGGCCCGCTCACAGCCTCTGACCTACCCGCTGTTCGCAGGCGAAGCCGAACCCGCCGCAGTTGTCCACCGCTCCTCCGCGCGGGTGGAATGCTGGCGCGACCTCGCCTTTGCCGTGTACTGGCTTGCCGCCGGGTTCGAGGAGAAGGCCTGGCCGCAGGATAAGCACGGCTTTGTGGATTTTCGCGGCAGCCCGCTGCACGATGAGCAGGTTTTCGATCAGGCGCTCGGCTCGCAGATTGCGCTGTGGTTGAAGGCGACGTTGCTGGAGTTGGGCTGCCCGCCGCCCATCCCTCGCTGGCCGGAGGGCAAGCGCGCCGCCGCCGCCGCCAGCCACGATGTGGACTATCCCGAAGTCGTGCGCTGGCTTGAGCCGGTGCGGGTCGTACGCCGGCTCGGCACGGGCAGCCTGCGCCCGGCCATGGAGGTGGCCTCCGGCCAGCGCACGCACTGGCACTTTCAATCGTGGGTCGAGCTGGAGCGTTCGCTCGGCATCCGCTCGGCCTTTTACTTTGTGGCGCGCTGTGGTTCGCTGTGGGAGTACGCTCTCGGTACGCCGGACTCATTCTACGACCTCACCCAGCCGCAATATCGGGAGTTGCTGCCGAGGCTGCTGGAGGCCGGTTGGGAGGTGGGGCTGCACGCCAGCTATCGCGCCCACGAGAGCGAGGAGCAGTTCGGCGCCGAGAAGCGGCTGGTGGAGGCGATCGCCGGCCAACCCATCGCCGGCAACCGCCACCACTATTGGCACCTCGATCCACGCCAACCCGAGGATACGCTCTGGTTGCACGAGCGTATCGGGTTGCGCTATGACGCCTCGCTATTCAACAACAATCACCTTGGCTGGCGGCGCGGTCTGAGTGAGCCGTATTTTCCCTGGCACCCCCGGCTGCGGCGCGAGATCCAAACCGTGCAGCTCCCCACCGCGTGGATGGACGATCAACTCTTCAATTTGCGTGCCTTCAACCCCGGCGACCGGTTGGAACGGCTGCGCGCGCTGATCGCTCGCGCGGCGGCCAACGAGGGTCTGTTTGTCGTTGATATTCACGATTACGTTTTCGACGCTGAGCTGTTCCCGGGCTGGCTCAACACATATCGTTGGGCGTGGGAATACATCCGCGACCGGGGCGACTTCTGGTGCGCCACACCCGCCGAAGTCGCCGAGCACTGGCGCGCGCGGGCGGCGGCGCTGCGCCGGTCAAGCCAGGGCCTGGAGGTGCCGAATTCGGCACCAACGCTGGTAGCTTGAGGAGCGATGGCATGATCAAAGATGTTACTGTGGCAGTGAGCGCAAACGGCAAACCCGCGGTGGGTGAACTGGGCAAGCCGGTCAAATCGAAGAACCGGCTGACCGGAATCGATGCTTTGCGCGGGCTGGCGTTGTGCTTCATGTTTTTGCGCCATACGGCCTTCTTCGTTGGCGGGCCGCTGCAGGCCGAGACGTACGGCGGCCAGCCAATCAACCTGCAATCGTGGCCGCACTGGGCTTCGGGCCTCATCGCCAACATGAACACGCCGACGTTCTGGCTGCTCTTCGGCGTGAGCGTGGCGCTGCTGGCCGCGGGCCGCCGCAAGCAGGGCGCCTCGGAGTGGGAGATCACGCGCTATCTCCTCATCCGCGCCGGTGTGCTGCTCACCCTCGACCTCACGATCAGCGAGTGGTTTTGGGATGTGCCCGCACCGCAGGTGCACTACACGCATGTGTTGCTGAGCATCGCTATCGGTATGGCCATCCTCAGCGTGGCGCGCCGGCTGCCGCTGCGCGTCTTCATCGGGCTGATTGTCGTGCTGCTGCTGGGCTATCAGGCCTTTCTGCCGTATGTCGCCGCCAACTTCAGCAACACGCTCAACCCGGTCACGACGCTGCTTTTTGGATACAGCACACAGTTCCGGCCCAACCTCGAATTCGCGCTGTTCGGCTGGTTCCCGGTGGCCGGCCTGGGCTTCATCCTCGGGCAATACGTGTCATCGCCGGTGCTGCGGCAGCCGCGGGCGTGGCTGGCCATCAGCGCCGGGTTGTTTGCGCTGTGGTTCGGGCTGCGGCTGTGGGGCGGTTTCGGCGACCTCACGCCGCGCGGCCCCGATGATCCGCTGGTCTTTTTCTTCATCATGAGCAAGACCCCGCTCGCCCTCACGTACCTGTGTTTTTATCTCGGCATCAGCGCCCTCATCATGGCCGGCTTCGTCGCGCTCGGCGACCGGCTGAACGGGCGGCCTTTCATCTGGCTCATCAATCTGGGGCAGGTCTCGCTGTTTGCTTTTGTCGCGCACATCGTCATCTACGGACTGCTGAGCTACGTGGCCAAACAATTCGACTGGTCGCTGCCGCGCATCGCCGTCAGCTACGGGGTCTGGCTGGCCGGCCTCGCGCTGCTCTTCCCCCTCGCGTATCATTACAACCGCCTGCGCCGCAGCAACCCGAACAGCCTGTTGCGCTACCTCTAATCTATCTCTCGCCGGGCACGCGAAGCGCGCAGAGAACACTCAGCGGCTTCGCGTCTTGACGCGAGACTTTGTACGTGAACGCCATTCTCTTCGGTCTGGTCTTCCTCAGCCCGCCGTTTCTCAAAGCCTGGCTGCTGCGCACCTTCGCCGGCGCGCGCATCCATTCGCGCGCCCACATCGGCTGGTTCAGCGCGGTCAGCGGCCAGCGCATCGAGATGGGCGCGCACAGCGTCATTCGCCCGCTCACCCTCCTTCGCGTGGACGGCGAGGTGTCGTTGGGCGCGTACGCCGAGATCAGCTCGTTCACCCTCGGGTATGGCGCAGGCGGGCTGCACGTGGGCGAGGGCAGCTACATCGGCCCACAGTCAATGCTCAACTGCGAGGAGGACATCCGCATCGGGCGCGGCTCGGCGCTGGGCGCGCGCAGCATGGTTTACACGCACGGCTCATTCCTCCCCTACACCGAGGGCTATTGGGTGAAACTCGCCGGCGTCACGGTCGGCGACAAGGTGTGGTGCGCGGCGGGTGTCTTCCTGCAGCCGGGCGCCGAGATCGGCGACAACAGCTTTGTGAATTCGATGAGCGTCGTCAGTGGCAGCATCCCCCCCGGCTCGGTGGTCGAGGGCAACCCGGCCAGGGTCGTCGCGCCGATGGAAAGGCTGCAACGCAAGATGACGCCCAAGCGGCTGGATTTGGCCGTCGAGCACATCCTGCGCGATTTTGTGGAGATCGGCTTGCGCCGCGAGCTGCGGGCGACCGGGATTGAAGCAGCGGCGCGCCGCGTGAGCTTTGCGTGGCGCGGGCAGCGGTACGTGATTGTGATTGTCCCCTCGGAGGGTGAGTGGTCACTCGACAACCTCGACGGGGCGCGGCTCATCGGCATCGTCAACCGTCCCGGCTGGCAGCCCCCCGTCGGCGCGCTCACGCTCGACCTCGA
>CAZSNP010000049.1:0-36287 GCA_964608265.1 uncultured Anaerolineales bacterium
AGCCTACGCCGACATGCTCAGCGGCGAGACCGCGCGCGGGGTGATTGTGTTTTGAAAGGAGATCAAGTGTTGAGGCTTGATGATACACAAAAAGAACACCTCGAGTTTATCGATACCCTTGAAGGTGAAGTAGATCGGGTGTATTCGACATTGGTATTGCCCTTATGGGACACAGAGACAAAGAGATTCTCGACAACGCTGTATGGTTACATGATGACGATTTTTGCACGGATTGACTTACTGTCCTCCTATTGGAGTGGTGGCGCCACATCACGTGGACAAACGTCCCGCATGATCGGCTTTATGGACAAATACCTGTCTCCAAATCATGAGGCTAACAGTGTCGCCTTGCATATGTGGCGGCACAGACTAATGCACACAAGTGAGCCTCGGTATCTCACTGAAGTGAGCACCGAGGTGAAATATAGCTGGCTCCTTCATTGGGCTGACCATCTTCCCCGAGAACAACATTACACTTTGGTCGATTCGCACAACGCGAGGAAATTGAGGATAGGCCTTACGTACCTCATCTCCGATTTGAGACGAGCCACGGAAGAATATCTGCTCGAATTGAGAAACGACTATGTTCTCCAAAGCAAGTATGAACGACTGCATATGGAGTTGACTTCCTACCGCTTTCGGGCGTTTCAAGATTAAGCTCTTGTACCCTCGGCACAGCCTGCCCGTCCCAAACCCTGTGCCTCAATCCCTAGCATCGCCCTCGCTGCTCGGCTATCCTGTGCCCAATTCGCAGCGTGTTGGTCGAAATAATGATGGATCAGAGTTCGCCCTCACCCCCGGCCCCTCTCTCGCTGGGAGAGGGGCCGGGGGTGAGGGCGGGCCGTAATCGTAAACACCCGCATGCAACCTAAAGCCCGCCTCGTCATCATCGGCGCCGGCATCGCCGGGTGCAGCGCCGCGTATCACCTCGCCCAACTCGGCTGGCGCGATATGGTTGTGCTCGAGGCCGGGCCGCTCTTCCACACCGGCGGCTCGACGAGCCACGCGCCCGGCGGCCTCACCCTCATCACCGGCTCGCGGATGATGACGGAGTTCGCCAAGTATGGCCTGCCGCTGTACGCCTCGCTCGAAGTGGACGGGCGCAAAGGCGCGAACCTGCTCGGCAGCGTCGAACTGGCGCGCTCCCCCGAACGCTGGGCCGAACTCAAACGCCGCCTCGGCTGGGGCAGAGCCTTTGGCGTGGAATGCCACCTGCTGACGCCCGCCGAATGCAAGCAGTTGATCCCGGTCATGGACGAGAAGACCGTCATCGGTGGATTATTCACGCACGGCGCCGGCATCGGCGCGCCGGTGGTCGCGGCGGAGGCGATGGCGCGCGCAGCGATGGCCTCCGGGGCGGCGGCTTTCCACGGGCACACTGCCGTCACCGGCATCGAGCGCGATGGGCGCAGAGTGAGGGCGGTGATCACGCACAACGGCCGCATCGAGGCCGAGATGGTGTTGCTGTGCGCCGGAATCTGGGGGCCCCTCATCGGCAAGATGGTTGGCATCACCGTGCCGCTCATGCCGATGGAGCATCAGTACGTGAAGGTCGGCCCCATCCCCGAACTCGCCGCCACCGGGCAGGAGATCTCGATGCCGATCGTGCGCGTGCACGACCACCTGATGTACTGCCGCCAGTTCGGCCCGCTGTTCGGGATCGGCAACTACAATCACGTGCCGCTGCCCGTCGCGCCCGAGCACATCCGCCCGCGCCGTGGCCCGCACGATGAACCCTCCCGGAATCCGTTCACGCCCGAACACTTCGCCGCGCCGTTCGAGCAAGTGGCCGAGGTCTTCCCGATGGTGCGCGGCCAGCCCATCGTCGAGGCGTTCAACGGCATGTTCTCGTTCACGCCGGATGGCAACCCGCTGCTCGGCCAGCATCCCGAAGTGGAAGGCCTGTGGCTGGCCGAGGCGGTGTGGATCACCCATGCGGGCGGCGTCGGCAAGGCGCTGGCCGAGTGGATGACTCACGGCGCGCCGTCGCTTGATGTGCGCGAGGCCGACATCAGCCGCTTCCACCGGCACGCGCTCACGCCCAAGTACATCCGCGTGCGCGGCGACGAGAGCTACCGCAACGTCCACACCATCCCCCACCCCGCCGAGCCGATGGCGCAGCCGCGCAACCTGCGGCGCACGCCGTTCTACGATCGCTACGCGGCGCAACGCGCCGTCTTCATCGAGATGGGCGGCTGGGAGCGCGCAGCGTGGTGCGAGTCAAACGCCGGCCTCGAGGAGCCGGACGTTCCCGCGCGCGACGGATGGGCCGCGCGATACTGGTCGCCGACGCAGGCAGTCGAACATCTCCGCACCCGTAAGGCCGCAGCGCTCTTCGACATGAGCACCTTCACCAAGATCGAAGTCGAAGGGCCGGAGGCGCTGGCGCTGATGCAGTGGGTCTTCACCAACAACATGGATGTGCCGGTCAACAAAGTCGTGTACACGTTGATGCTGGATTTCAACGGCGGGATGCGCAGCGACATGACCGTGGCGCGGCTGGGCGCGGATCGTTTTCGGATACTGAGCGGGGCGGCAAACGGCCCGCGCGATCTGGCTTGGCTGCGACGGCAGGCCGCGGCGCGCGGCTTGAATGCCCGCATTACCGACATGAGTTCGGCATACGGCGCTATCGGCCTGTGGGGGCCGAAGGCGCGGACGATTCTCTCCGCCGTCACCGAAGACGATGTTTCGAACGGCGCCTTCCCGTATTACACCGCGCGCGAGATCGTGGCCGGTTCAGCGCCGTGTTACGCGATGCGCGTGAGCTACGTCGGCGAGTTGGGCTGGGAGATTTACGCGCCGGTGGAGTTCGCCGTGCACGTTTGGGATGCGCTGTGGGAGGCGGGCCGCACACACGGCTTGATCGCGGCGGGCAGCGCGGCGCTCGACAGCCTGCGCATCGAGAAGGGCTACCGCCGCCTCGGCTTCGATATGGATGCGAACTGGACTCCGCTGGAGGCGGGGATGGGCGGGCTGCTGCGATGGAAGAAGGATTTTATCGGCCGCGCCGCGCTCGAGCCTTTGAAAGATAGGCCCCCCGCGCACCGGCTCACTTGCCTCACCCTCGACCGCCCCGGCGAGGTGGTGATGGGCCGCGAGCCGATATACGAGAACGGGGACGTCGTGGGGCAGGTCTCATCGGCCAACACCGGCTACAGCCTTGGCCAGCACATCGCCTACGCCTACCTGCCCGCCGAGCACGCCCGGCCCGGCCAGAAGCTGCACATCGAATACTTCGGCGAACGGCTGCCGGCCACCGTCGCCGCCGAGCCGCTGTTCGACCCGGATGGCGCGCGCGTCAAAGCGTGAAGTCACTTTGCCACGAATTGGCGCGAATTTCACGAAAACAACCTTCGTGGCCATTCGTGTCAATTCGTGGCGAGAACTCAAGGATGACCAATGACCAACACCGCAGACATCATCATCATCGGCGGGGGTGTGATTGGATGCAGCACCGCCTTCAACCTCGCCGACCAGGGCGGCCGGAACATCGTGCTGTTCGAGCGCAAGCAGGTGTGTTCGGGCGGCACGGCCAAATCGTGCGCCATCTGCCGCACACACTATTCGATCGAGCCGAACCTCATCCATGCCGTCGAGAGCCTGAAGATCTTCGAGCACTTCAACGCCGTGGTGGGCGGCGAGGCCGACGCGGGCTTCCATCGCAGCGGCTACCTCATCCTCGGGCCGGAGCAGCACCGCGCGCCGATGCAGTCCGTCTTCCTCCGGCAGAACGCGCACGGCATTGATACCGCCACGCTCACCGAGGCCGAGGCGCTCAAGATCCACCCGCTGCTCAGTTTCGAGAACGTCGGCGTCATCGGCTACGACACGCGCGCCGGCTACTGCGACCCGCATCTCACCACCCACTCGTACGTCAATCGCGCAAAGGAACTAGGCGTCAAAGTCCACACCGATACGCCCGTCACTCACATCCGCTTGAACGGGTCAAAGAAAGTCGTGACCACGCCGAAAGGTGAGTGGGAGGCGGAGACGCTCCTCCTCATCGGCGGGCCGTGGACGAACGATTTGGGCAGGATGATCGGCGTGACCTTCCCGTACGAGATCAGCCGGCACAAGGTCATCACGCTCAAGATCAACCAGCCATACGACCTCAACTGGCCAACGGTGAAGGATCTGACCACGCCGGACAAAATCTACTTCCGACCGGAGACCGGCGGCGTGGTGCTGATCGGCACCGGCGACCACGGCGACCCGATCGAGGACGCCGACACGTTGCGCGACGATCAGGTGGGCATGGATCACGTCGAACGCATCGGCAGATTGATGGCGCGGCGCATGCCGGCCTTCGCCGACGCGCGCTTCACCGCCGGCTGGACGGGGCCGTACGACATCACGCCCGATTGGAACCCCATCATCGGCGCGGTGCCGGGGTATGACGGCGTGTTCGTCGCGACCGGTTTTAGCGGGCATGGGTTCAAGATGGCGCCGACCGTCGGCGAGGCGCTGGCGCAGACGGTGCTCGGGCTACCGGTGCGCGTTTCGATTGAGCCGTACTCGCCGGGCCGCTTCGCCGAGGGCAAGGTGCTGCACGGAGCGTATGGCATCGGCTCCATTTCATAGTGTCACGGGTCAAGTGCCAAGTGTCACGTGGCCTCTGACTTGACACATGGTACGTGACGCTTGACACACGCTTTATATGATCACTCGTGAAGCCCGCAAACGCGAGCGCGCCCCGCGCAAGCTCTCCGCCCCGCCCCCCGGTCTGGAGGGTGGACTGTATCGCCCGCTGACCGACGCCCAGGTGCAGCGCGTCCACGAGGCGGCCCTGTCCGTGCTCGAGCACACCGGCGTCGAGGTGGTCGAGTCCGAGTGCCGGCAGATTCTGGAACGCGCGGGCGCGACGGTCGATCGCACGCGTGAGCGCGTCTTCATCCCGCGCGCGCTGATCGAGGCGGCGCTCAAGTCAGCCAACCGGCACGTGGTGCTGTACAGCAAGGACGGGCGCACCGATCTGCACCTGCTGAGCCGGCACGTGCACCTCGGCACGGGCGGCGCGGCAGTCTACATCCTCGATCTGGAGACGGGCCGTGCCCGCGAGACGCGCCTGCGCGACTTGTACGACATCGGCCGGCTGGTGGAAAGGCTCGACAACATCCACTTTTACCTGCGCGCCGTCGTGGCCCGCGATGTGCGCAACGACGACATTGACGTCAACACCTTTTACGCCTGCCTGAGCGCGACGAACAAGCACGTGATGGGCGGCTGTTATTTCCCCGCCAAGGTGGCCGAGCTGAAGAGGATGGGCGCGCTCATCGCCGGGAGCGAAGAGCGTTTCCTGGAGCGCCCCTTCTTTTCGTTCAACCTGTGTTGGATGATCAGCCCGCTGCGCTTCGCGGTTGAAACCACCGAGACGCTGACGGCAGCGGTGCGGGCCGGCATCCCGGTGTCGCTCGTCTCCGCGCCGCAGGCCGGGGCGACCTCGCCCGCCTCGCTCATCGGCACGCTGGTGCAGGTGACGGCGGAGGAGTTGGCCGGCGTGGTGTACGTCTCGCTGCTGCGGCCCGGCCATCCGGTGCTGTACGGCGGCATGCCGCTGGTCTCCGATCTGCGCACCGGCTCGATGTCGGGCGGCGGCGCGGAGCTGGCGCTGATGAACGCGGCCTCGGCGCAGATGGCGCAGTTCTACGGCCTGCCGATCTACAACACCTGCGCCCTGACCGACAGCAAGCTCCCCGACGCGCAGGCCGGTTTCGAGAAAGGTCTTTCAACGGCGGTCACGGCACTGGCCGGGGCGGAGTACAACCATCACGCCGCCGGCATGCTCGAATCCATGCTCTCGGTGGCGTATGAGCAATATGTGATTGATGACGACATCAACGGGCAGGTGATGCGGCTGGTGCGCGGGCTGGATTTCACCGAGGCAAGCCTGTCGCTCGATGTCATCCACGAAGTCTGCACCGATGGTCCCGGCCACTACCTCGGCCACCCGCAGACGCTGCAATTGATGAGCACCGAGTATCACTACCCGCACACCGCCGACCGTGCGACGCGCCAGAACTGGGAGGAGGCGGGCGGATTGGATATGCGCGAGCGCGCCCGGCGGCAGGCGCGCGACATCCTGACGACCAGCTTCCCGGCCATCATCCCCGCCGAGGTGGACGCGCAGTTGCGGCGCGAGTTCAATATCCTGCTGCCGCGCGAGGTAATGGCAGCGGGCGGTTATCCATAGTCCCCACGTGCTCACTATCAATCCCCCCTTTGCGGAGAACCCATGCTCGGCGGCATACACGGCAAAGTCCTTCACGTTGATCTGACCACAAACGAAATCCGCATCGAGACCCCGCCGGATGAGTTGTACACGCTGCTCGTCGGCGGGCGGGCGCTGGTTGCGTACCTGCTGCTGCGCGACCTCGCGCCACGCACTGACCCGTTCAGCCCGGATAATCTCCTCATCTTCGCGCCCGGAATCATGCAAGGCACGAATCTTCCGGGCGCGGGGCGGCACGGCGTCGGCAGCAAATCGCCGCTCACCGGAGCCATTGGCTCCAGTGAAGCGGGCGGCTGGTGGGGGCACGAGTTCAAGCGCACCGGCTACGACGCGCTGGTGATTCGGGGTCGCGCGGCGAGGCCCGTTTACTTGTGGATCAAAGATCAACAGGTTGAGATACGCCCCGCTGATCACTTGTGGGGAAAAGAGACCTGGCCGGCGCAGGTGGCGTTGCGGAAGGAGCTCGGCGACGAGCGCATTCGCGTGGCACAGATCGGGCCGGCGGGCGAGAACCGGGTGCTGTACGCGGCGGTGATGCACGACATCAACCGCGCGGCGGGCCGCAACGGGATGGGCGCGGTGATGGGGTCGAAGAACCTCAAAGCCGTCGCCGTGCGCGGCAGCACCAACGTCCCGGTCGCCGCGCGCCCGCGCGTCACCCAGGTTTCGAAATGGCTGGGCGAGAACTACAAAACGCTCGCGGCCTGGGCGACCTCGCCGGGGCGCGGGACGCAGGATTCGCTGGCGTGGTGGGGGCACAACGGGGCCTTGCCGACGCAGAACTTCACCCTGCCGCTGTGGGACGAGCGCGCCAGCCTGAGCGGCGAGCGCAACTACGCGCTGTTCCTCAAAGAACGCGACACCTGCCAGGCCTGCCCCATCACCTGCAAGCAGGTGTTCGAGCACGAGGGCGACAACCCGTATCAGAAACTCAATCCCGAATACGGCGGGCCGGAGTATGAGGGCATGGCCGCGCTCGGCGCGATGTGCCGCGTGAGCGACAACCTCGCCGTGTGCAAGGCCGCCGAGTTGTGCAACGCCCACGGCCTCGACGTGATCTCGACCGGCTGCTCGATTGCGTTTGCGATGGAGGCGTTCGAGCGCGGCATCATCACCATGCAGGACACTGGCGACCTCGCTTATCGCTGGGGCGACGGCGCGCTGCTGGTGAAGTCGGTCGAGCTGCTCGCCCGGCGCGAGGGCTTCGGCGCGGCCCTGGCCGAGGGCGTGGCGCGCATGGCCGAGCGCTTCGGGCCGGCGACCACGGAGTTCAACCTGACCGTGAAGAAGCAGGAACTGCCGATGCACGAGCCGCGATTGAAGAAGGCGCTCGGCGTCGGGTATGCCGTTGCCCCCGTCGGGGCCGACCACATGATGAACATGCACGACACCGACATCGCCTCGGAGGGCGAGGGCCTCACTCGCGTGAACTCGGTGCTCGCAAATAAGATCGGCCCGCAGAGACCGAGCGATTTGGGCGAGGACAAGCTGCGGGCCTTTCACGTGGAAGTGAACTGGATGCACTTTCAGGATTGCGCCGTCAACTGTCACTTTTACCCGTATCGCTACGAGCATCTGGCCGCGGCGCTCTCCGGCGTCACCGGCCGCGAGTTCAGCGTGAGCGATATCCTCAATGTCGGCGCGCGCGCGCAGACGCTCGCGCGCTTGTTCAACCTGCGCGAGGGCTTCAGCGCCGCCGATGACAAACTCCCCAGGCGCGTGATGAAGGCGTTCGCGAGCGGGCCGCTCAAGGGGATCGAGATCACTCAAGAGGCATTCGACTGGGCCAAACGCCGCTACTACGAGTTGATGAAGTGGGATGCGGACAGCGGTGTGCCAAGCGCGGAGTGTTTGCGCGAGCTTAACCTCGACCAATTGCCGGAAAAGACGCGATAGATATCTGAACCGCGAAGACGCAAAGCGCGCGAAGAAAGGCATGAAAAAACTCCTTTGCGTTCTTCGCGTCTTCGCGGTTAACTTGAGCCGATGAAAATAGAGACAATCGAAATCCGCCATTACCGTATCGCTCTCGACCCGCCGTTTCATGCGTCGTGGGACCCGAACCCGCGCCGGACGTTCACCAACACCATCGTGCGCGTGCGGGCCGGCGACTACGAAGGCGTCGGCTCGGGCGATGCCATGCTCGGCTTCGCCGGGCACGAGCACCTCTTCATCGGCCACGACCCGTTCGCCATCGAGCGGCACGTGCGCCTCCTCGACAACCTGCAATTTCATTACGGCCGCTGCTGGCCGCTCGAAGTGGCCCTGTGGGATTTGATGGGCCAGGTCGCCGGGCAGCCGGTGTGGAAGCTGCTGGGCGGGCGCACGAGCCGCGTGCCGCTGTATGCCTCGTGCGGCGAACGCAAACCCGCCGCCGAACGCGCTGAGTCGGCGAAGCAGCTCAAGGCCCTCGGTTACCCCGCGCTCAAGATTCGATTTCACGACGCCGACATCCGCCAGGACATCGCCGTGGTCGCCGCCGCGCGCGAGGCCATCGGCCCGGACATGCACATCCTCGTGGACGCCAACCAGGGCTGGCAGATGCCGTGGGATGCCGCCGCGCCGTGGGACTTCAAAACCGCGCTGTGGGCCGCCGAGGCGCTGGCCGACCTCGGCGTGTTCTGGCTCGAAGAGCCGCTGCACCGGCATGATTACGAAGGCCTCGCGGAGTTGCGGAGGCGCGCGAAGCTGCGGATTGCCGGCGGCGAGGGCAACCGCGAGTACGCCGACCTGCGGCGTTATCTCAAACATGGCTCGTTCGATGTCTATCAGCCGGATGTCGTTTGGTGCACCGGCGTGTTGCGCGCGCGGCAACTGGCCGGCGAGGTTCAGGCCGCAAGTTGCATCTACACCCCGCACACCTGGGGCGACGGGCTGGTGCTGCTCGCCAATCTGCATGTATGCGCGGCGCTCTCCACCGCGCCGTTCGTCGAATTCCCCTACGACCCGCCCCACTGGACTCCCGAGCGCCGCGACTTCATCCTCCCCGCCCCGCTCCTCCCCTCGGGGCCGGGTTACATTGATCTGCCGGATGCGCCGGGGCTTGGGGTGACGATTGATTGGGACAAGCTGGAAGCGTTTAGAATTGAGGCCGGCACGATGAAGTCAAACTGAACGCGGATACGTTGCCTTGCCCACCCACCCCGACACAGCCCGCCGCCGCGCGCCGGCCATGATCACCGCCCGCACCGACGTCGTCGGCTCGCTGCTCCGCCCGCCCGACCTGATCGCCGCGCGCGACGACCTCGCCGCCGGAAGGCTCCCGCCCGCGGAATTCAAGGTGATTGAGGACCGGGCGGTGGATGAGGCGATCCGGATTCAGGAGGAGGCCGGGCTGGCGGTGGTGACCGACGGCGAGCAGCGGCGCTTGTCTTTTCAAAGCCAGTTGCTCGAGTCGGTTGACGGCGTCGGCGCATGGGATATTGACGCCTTTCTGTGGGGCGATTGGAAGGGCGACGCGCGCCTCGGCGACCGGAGCATGCCGCGCCCAAAGGAGTTGGGCGTGGTGGGCCGACTGCGCCGCAAGCGCCACCTCTCCGCCGAGGAGTTCGTCTACCTGCGCCGCCGCACCAGCCGAATCCCAAAGATCACCCTCACCAGCCCGAGCCTGTACGCCAACCTGTGGTCGCCCGAAAAATCGTCGGGCGCTTATCCCAGTCTCGACAGCTTCCTGGCCGATGTGGTGGACATCCTGCGTGACGAGGTGGCCGAATTGGTGCGCCTCGGCGCGACGTATATCCAGCTCGACGCTCCGCATTATCCGCTGCTCATTGACCCGAAGACGCGGGCGTTTTACGAGAGCCGGGGATGGAGTCTGGAGAACTGGCTGCGGCAAGGCATCGAGATGGATAATGCCGTCATCGGACATTGGCCCGGCGTCACCTTCGGCTTTCACCTGTGTCGTGGCAATCAGCACAGCCGCTGGCTGGTGGAGGGCGGATACGATTTGATCGCCAGGCCGATCTTTCAAAACATCCGCGCGCACCGGTTGATGCTGGAGTACGACGACGAACGCTCGGGCAGCTTCGACCCGTTGGGGCTGGTTCCGGACGACAAGATCGTGGTGCTCGGGCTGGTGACGACGAAGACCCCGCGCGTCGAGACGGTGGACTTTCTCAAGGCGCGGATCAACGCCGCCGCCCGCTTCGTGCCGCTCGACCGGCTCGCCCTCAGCCCGCAGTGCGGCTTCGCCACCTCCATCGGCGGCAACGCCATCACGCCGGAGGCCCAATCCCGCAAGCTGCGGGTGCTGGCCGAGGCCGCGCTGGAAATCTGGCCCGTTTGACAACGTGCAACGTGATGCGTGAAACGTGAAGGGCGCGAGCCTGCGATCACGTTTCACGAGTTACGCTTCACGACCCCCAATGCCCTATAACTTCGATGAGATGATTGACCGCCGCAACACCGACAGCAGCAAATGGAAGTGGTATCCGCCCGACGTGCTGCCGATGTGGGTGGCGGATATGGACTTCCGCGCGCCCGAGCCGGTGCTGGCGCGGCTGCGCGAGATAGTGGACCACGGCGTCTTCGGTTACGAGTTCCCGCCGCCCGAGTGGTTCGGCTTTGTGTGCGAGCGGATGGAGAAACTGTATGGCTGGAAGACGACGCCGGAGATGGTGCTGGTCACGCCGGGGGTCGTCTCGGGATTCAACGTCGCGGCGCGCGCGGTCTGCGAGCCGGGTGAGGCGCTGCTTATGCAGCCACCCGTTTACTTTCCGTTTCTGCAAGTGCATGAACGAGTCGGCGCGCAGCGACAATACGCGCCGCTGCTTGAGCATGCACACGGCCACGAGTTGCGCTACTCGATTGACTTCGGCGCTTTCGAGGCCGCCATCACGCCCGCAACCCGGTTGTTTCTCCTCTGCCACCCGCACAACCCGACGGGGCAGGTCTTCACCCGTGACGAGTTGGCGCGGATGGCCGAGATCTGTTTGCGCCACAACGTCACCATCTGCTCCGACGAAATCCACAGCGAGTTGCTGCTCCGCGGCGCGGGGCATGTGCCGACGGCGATGATCTCGCCCGAGGTCGAGCAGCAGACGATCACGCTCGTCGCGCCGAGCAAGACATTCAACCTCGCCGGGCTGTTTTGCAGCTTCGCCATCATCCCCAACCCCGAACTGCGCGCGCGTTACAAAAAAGTGTGTGAGGAGCAAATCCTGCACAGCAACAGTTTCGGCATCGCCGCCGCGAAGGCCGCTTTCCAGCACGGCGACGAATGGCTGGCCGGGCTGCGCGCCTACCTCACGGCGAACCGCGACGCGCTGGTGGAGTTCGTCCGCGGCCAGCTGCCCGGCGTGCGCACCACCCTCCCCGACGCCACCTACCTCGGCTGGCTTGACTGCCGCGACCTCAACCTGCAACCCTCCCCGTTCAAGTTCTTCCTCGAGGCGGCCAAGGTGGCTTTGGCCGATGGCGCGATGTTCGGCCCCGGCGGGGAGGGCTTCGTGCGTCTCAACTTCGGCTGCCCGCGCGCGACGTTGATGGAAGGGCTGGAGCGGATGAGGGCGGCGATAGATAGTCGCAAATTGCAGGTAGCAAGTGGCAAGTGATTGGCGCAGACCATGACACTTCTTCTGACCGAACACGACGTTGAGCAGTTGCTCACGATGAACATCGCGCTGGACTGCGTGGAGGCCGCCTTTCGCGCGCTGGCGGTCGAGGGCGCGGTCAACCATCCGCGCCGGCGATTGCGGCTCAACGGCGGGATGTTGCACTACATGGCCAGCCTCATCCCGACGCAAAACGTATTCGGGATGAAGATCTACCCCACCGGCCCCGGCCCGACCAACTTCCTCATCCCGCTGTACGACGCCAGGACCGCGAAGCTGCTCGCGCTGATCGAGGGCGACTATCTCGGGCAGTTGCGCACCGGCGCGGCCAGCGGCGTGGCGACGAAGTATATGGCGCGGGATGACGCGCGTGTGCTGGGGTTGATCGGCACGGGCGGGCAGGCGCGCACGCAGCTGCTGGCGATCTGCGCGGTGCGGCCCATCGAGCGCGTGCTGGTCTTCAGCCGCAAGCCCGAGAACCGCGCCGAGTTCGTAAGCGCGATGCAGCCGCACGTACGGGCCAGCATCATGGCCGTGGACGATCCGCGCGCTGCGATTGAGCCGGCGGATGTGGTGGCCACGATGACGACGGCCACGACGCCCGTCTTTGACGGAAGTTGGCTGGCAGCGGGCACCCACCTGAACGCGGCGGGCAGCAATCACCTCCGGCGGCGCGAGATTGATGGCGCAACCATTGCGCGCTGCGCCCGCATCGCCGCCGACTCGGTCGAGCAGGCGCAGATGGAATGCGGCGACCTGGCGGCGGCGGTGGCTGAGGGCATACTCAAGTGGGAAAACGTGCTGGAGTTCGCCGACATCGTGGGCGGCAAAGCGCCGGGCCGCGAGTCGCGTGAGGAAATTACGCTGTTCGAGTCGCAGGGGCTGTCGGTGTGGGATATCGCCACCGCCGCGCGCGTGTACGAACTCGCGCTGCAGCGCGGGCTTGGGCAACAGATTCCGTTGTTTCAACGCTGAGGTGTTCCAGCGCAAAGGCGCAAAGAAGCAGGGACGCAGGGAGCAGCTTTTCATTGCGCGGCATGCTGTGCATGCATCGCACCTTCGCGTCGGGGCGTTAGAGCAGTGCCGCCAATTCAGGCCGGTAGCGATTGAGCACCGCGGCCACTTCCGCGCGCGTGGGGGCGGCCAGCGCGGTGCCCGGCTTCTGCACCTTGGCCGCACCGGCTGCGTTCGCCACCGCGCCGATCACGCCCCACGGCAGGCCGCGCACCATCCCCCACCCCACCGCCGCCGCAAAACAATCGCCCGCCGCCGCCACATCGCGCACATCCACCGGGTAACCGGGGCACTCAACCTTCGCGCCCTCGGTAACGATCGTGCATCCCTGCGCGCCGCGTTTGATGATAGTCGTGAGACCGCGTCGGTTTTGAATACCGACGCGGTCCGACTCTTCCTCCGTCAGCAACACCACCTGCGCGCAGCGCAGCAGGGCCTGCAACCACTCACCCTCGATCGCCGCGACACGCGGGCCGGGATCAAATAACACTGCCACCCCGGCCAGCGCCGCCATCTCCGCGCCGGAGCGGATGACGGCGGGCTCGTCGTGGAAGAACGACCACCCGCTCACCAGCACCGCGCCGGCCGATTGCAGCACCTGAGTCCAACGGGCCGGCAGGGATTTCGGCCCATGGGTGCCGTAGCGCCCGAGGAAGACATGCCCGCCGCGCTCGGCCCGCACCACGACCGCCGTGGCCGTGGGGGCGTCGTTCATGGCCAGCACCTGCCTCACATCCACACCTTCGGCGCGCAGGTGATGGAGCACGCGCTCGCCGACCCAATCCTCGCCGAGGCTGCCGAGCGCGGCGGTGGGCAGACCGAGCCGCGCGGCGGCGACCAGCGCATTGCCCGCGCCGCCGGGGCCAACCTCAAAGTGTGAAACCGTTTGGTGCTGCCCGGCTTCAATCGGCAGCGCCTCAACCCCGAGGTAGAAGTCGGCGATGAGGTCGCCGAGGGTGACGAAGGGTTTCATTCAGCCGCGCCACAACCGCAGCAGTTCGGCCTCGCGTTCGGGGGTGAGGCCGGCGCGCCACTGGTGATCAGCCGAACGTGTGGCGACCCAGGCCAGCGTGTCGCGCACCGTGTCGGCGAGCGGGCGGAGGCTGAGGCCGGCGGCGAGCGCCTTGTGCACGCTGATCGTCGCGAAGCCTTCCGCGTCGCCATCTCCCTCCGGAATCCACAACGGCAGCTCGCTCCACGGCGCAACTTTGTGTTCAAGTAAGAACGACTCCGGCGCCCACGTGACCGACGCCTCACTTGTGGATTGTGCGCGGCTGGTTTCCAGCAGCGCGCCAAGCGTCAGGGTATTGGGCAAACCATCCGCGTTGAAAATGCCGGTCGCATGTTGCTCGACCATCGCCACCGTCCAATCCGCCAAGTCGCGCACGTCGATGAATTGCATGGGATAGTCGGGGCGCGCGGGCGCGAGCACCTCGCCGCCTCGGGCAACGCGGGCGGGCCAGTACGTGAACCGGTCGGTGGGGTCATGCGGGCCGACGATGAGGCCGGGGCGGAGGATGAGGGTTGATCGAGCGGGCATCGCCCGCTCGACAACACGCTCGCACAGCGCCTTGAGCGGGCCATAGGTCTCGCCCGTCACCTCCTCGACCGACTCGTCGGCCAGCGTGCCGGTGGGATACGACTCGTCAATACCCGCCGTGCGGAAGTCGGCGTAGACCGACTCGGTGGAGATGAAGAGGTAGCGCTCGACCGCGCCGGCCAGCAGTCCCGCCGAGGCGCGCACCTCGCGCGGGATATAGCCGCACGTATCAATCACCACATCCCACGCGCGCCCCTTCAGCGCGTCGAGGCCGCCCTCGGCCCGCCGATCACCGCGCAGCTTTTCGAGGTGCGGGAACAGCTCGGGGTTGTGTTGGCCGCGATTGAACAGCGTGACCGTGTGCCCACGCCGCAACGCGGCTTCGACGATGTGCCGCCCGAGGAAGACCGTACCGCCGAGGAGGAGGAGTCTCATTGCCAACCGCTCATGCCACAGAGACACGGAGACACAGAGAGGGGATTAACTCTGTGTCTCCGTGTCTCTGTGGCGAAAGTCTTTACCTGGTCTCCCACGCGCTCAACTCGTCCAGCGCGGCGATTTCATCGTCGCTCAGGCGCAGGCCTACGGCCCCAAGCGAGTCGGCCAGTTGCGCGGGCGTGTTCGCGCCGATGATGGGCGCGGTCATGTTCGGCTTGCTCAGCAGCCAGCCGAGCGCCATCTGTCCCGGCGTCTTGCCCCGCTGGCGGCCCAGCGCCTCGAGTCTGTCGAGCAGGGCGAAGTTGCGATCGGTGAGCAGTGCGCTCACACCCTGGGCGCGCTTGCTCTCGGGCAGCGGCTGGCCGCGACGATACTTGCCGGTGAGGAAGCCGCGCCCGAGCGGGCTGTACGGGATGATGCCGAGACCGTGCTTCTGCACCACCGGATATACATTGCGCTCGAAGTTCTCGCGCTCCACCAGCGACCAGTGCGGCTGAACGGTCACGAACTCAGCCAGCCCGGCGTGCCGTGCGGTGAGCGCGGCCTCAACCAGTTGCCAGCCGTTGTAATTCGAGCAGCCGAGGTAACGCACCTTGCCCGCGCGGATCAAATCATCCAGCGCCCGCAACGTCTCCTCAATCGGCGTGTTGTCGTCGGGCGAGTGGGTTTGGTAGAGGTCGATGTAATCGGTCTGCAAACGGCGCAGCGAGTCCTCGCACGCTTGAATGATGTGGGCACGGCTCAACCCGTCGCCGTTCGGCCCGTCCCACATCCGTCCGCGCACCTTGGTCGCCAGCACGATGTGACGGCGGTTGTTTTTGCGCTGCATCCAATTGCCGATGACGGTCTCGGCCTCGCCACCCTTCAGCCCTTCGGCCCAGCGCGAGTACACATCGGCGGTGTCAATGAAATTGCCGCCCGCCTCGGCGAAGGCATCGAGCACGGCGTACGAGGTGGCCTCGTCGGTCGTCCACCTGAACTGCATGGTGCCGAGGCAGATTTCAGAAACTTGCAGGCCGGTCGGCCCAAGGCGGCGGTATTCCATGTTGGCTCCACTGACGTTAGCAGGTTGAAGGTTGAACGTTCAGCCTGCCCACCGGAAACTACTTTGTTCCGACGGCGAAAACTTCTCTCTCGAAGAAATAGCGGAAGGGCGGCGCGCCGAACAGCACCCGGCGCGCGGCGGCAAAGACGGCGTTCTCGCTGCGGTTCTGCGGCGGCGAGTCGAGCCAGGCCTTGACATTGCGGAAACCGTTGCGGCGCAGCGTGCCGGCCAGGCTGAATTGGCTTTGCTCGTTCACATGCACCTCGGCGTTGGCGGCCACGTTGAGCAGGCGCGGGTTCTTCGGATACCGCTCACCCTGCCCCATCAGCCCGCGCACGGCGCGCACCAGCGGATAGGCATACCGGTCGTACCAGGCGTTCGGCGCGGTGTGGATGATGACGGCCCCGCCCGATCTCAGGGCGCGACGCACCTCGGTCAAACACAGATCAAGCTCCCATGGGAATAGGTGCTCGACCACATCGAAGATCAACACGCGGTCAAAATGATTATTGGGGAATGGTAATTGCTTGGCGTCCGAGCGACCTAATCCCGTCCTGCCCTTCGCCTCCCCGTCGGCGGCCAGCAGTTCACGCGCGAGCTTCAACGCCACCGGCGCGTAATCCACCCCAAACGCCTCCGCGCCGAGGCGCGCACAGTGGCGCACAATCTCGCCGCGCCCGCAACCCAAATCGAGCACCCGCATCCCCGGCTGCACCGAGGCCACGGCGAAGGCCTCCGCCAGGCGTCGCGACAGGCGCTCGCCCTGTGTCTCGGTGAACTCCGCGTAGCCCTCGCAGGCGTGCAGGAAATACTCCTCGGTATAGAGGTCGGGAGGCAGGGACGGTTTCTCAGACATGGATAGAGAGTAGAAAGTGGAAAGTCACTTTCTACTTTCCACTTTCAGTTGCGATTATAGCCGAAGCTTTTTTCGGATCATCTCAATCGCCAACATCACGGCCGTAATGCGCAAGCGCGCGGCGATGAAAAAGTAGACGCCGAGGCCGATGACGCCGGGGAGGAGAAGTTGTGCGACGGAGGCCGCGGCGCCCGCCGGCAACGGAAGCAACCGGGTGAGCGACAGTGCGCCCGCGACGCCGGCCCCCATCAACGCAGCGGCCAACACGATCTTACCCAACGTTGGCCACAGCCCGGTGCGCCCAAAGCCGCCGATGCGGCGCGAGAGCAACGCGCCCGTGACCACCGCGTGCGTGATCTGTTTGAGCGAGTCGGCCAGCATCAAACTCAACAGGCCGAGCGGCGCACGCATGATGAGCACGGCGGCGACATACACCACCACGCTCAGCACACCCACCAGCGACGGCGTCCACGTATCATGCTGCGCGTAGAAGGCGTTGATCAACAGCAGATCAACGGCGGCGAAACTCAGCCCGAACAAAAACCAGCGCAGCACTTGCGCCGTCATCACCGTATCCTGCGCGGTGAAGCGCCCGCCCTCGAAGGCCAGGGCCGCCAGCGGCTCGGCGAGGATAAACATCCCCACCGCCGCCGGAACCATCAGGCCGAGCACGAGGCTGAGGCCGCGCACCAGCGTGGCTTTGTAGTCGCCGGCGAGGTGGCCGGCGGCCTGCGCGGCCAACGTCGGCAAAATCGCCGAGGAGACCGCCACCCCCACGAGGCCGAGCGGGAATTGATACAGGTTGGTTGCATAACCCATCCAGCTCAGCCCGTTCGGAAACCCGAACGCCACGCTCAACCCAAACCACACCGAGGCCTGCGCGATGACGAGGCTGCCGAGGATGGGCACATAGGCCCTGAATATCCGGCGCAGGCCGGGATGCGCGAAGTCGAGCGCGGGCCGCAACCGGGCCAGCCCGTCCCCCAGGTCGGGCAATTGCAGCAGCACTTGCAACGCCGCGCCGAGGAGCAGGCCGAGCGCCATCGCCGTAACGCCAAACTGCGCGGCGAGCAGCACGGACACGACGACCATGCTGAGGTTGAAGACGGCGGCGGTGAAGGCCGGCAGGCGGAAGCGCTTGAGCGAGTACAGCAGCGCGGTGAGGATGCCGCTCAGGCTGAGGCAGGCCACCGCCGGCAGCGTCACGCGCAACAGTCGCGCCGCCAGCGCCGCCGCTTCGGGCTGCGCCTGCCCGCCGGTCAGCGCCTGACCTTTGGTCAGGGCATCAATCCACACAAACACGCCCACGACCTGCGGCGCGAAGAGGACGAGCGCGAGCACGATGGCGGAGAGCAGCAGCGCGGCGAGGGTGAGCAGCACGCTTGCCAGCCGCCACAACTCATGGCGGCGTTCCTCCGCCGCGTACGCGCTGAAGGCCGGCACCAGCGCCGAGTTGATCAGCCCGCCGGTCACGAGATCGTAGATTTGCAGTGGGATGGTGATGGCGAGGTTGAGGGCATCCACCGCCGGCCCGGTGCCGAAGAGCCGGGCTTTGACCACCTCGCGCAGGAAGCCCAGGCCCCGGCTGGCGATGTTGCCGAGGGCGATGAGCGAGGCGCTGCGCGCCAGCCCGCCGCCATCGTCGGGCGGCGCGACTTCAACAGCCGATGGTTCCATAGCGGGCTGCATTGTACCCGCTGGCCGCGGCGCGAGCATCCGAATTTTCGGGGATGGTGCGCGCGTTAGTCCTCGGCGACCGGTTTAGGGGGAAAGGGAGTGGCCCGGCCCCGCGCCTGCCAGCCGCGCCGCCACCCGCTGAGGCGACGACGCACGGCGGGTACGCGCAGCAACAGCAGCCCGACGACGGCCGCGCCATACAGCAGCGGCTCGCGAATATCGGCCTTGACGAGCCAGACGAAATGCAGCACCGCCAGCAATCCGGCGGCATACACGGCGCGGTGTAAAAACTTCCAGTAACGGCCCAGGCGTTTCTGCCAGCCCCTGGTCGAGGTCAAGGCCAGCGGGAGCATGATGAGGAGGGCCGCTGCGCCCGCGAGCACGTAACGCTTCTCAACGATGGCCTCGCCGATCAAAGCGAGATCGAGGCCGTAATCTACCACTGCAAATATGAGGAAGTGAGTGGTCGCGTAGAAGAACGAATACAAACCCAGCCAGCGGCGGATCGGCGCCAGCCAGTTCCAGCCGGTGAGGGTGATGGCGGGGGTGACGGCCAGCGTGGCGACGAGGAAGATCAGCGCGGGCAGGCCGGTGCCAAACGTCAAGTCCTGAATCGGATTGATTGACAACCTGCCCTGCCACGCCGCCCAGGCGATGTTGAGCGCCGGGATCCAACCGGCGAGGTGGGTGGCGAGCAACGGCCAGTTGAGGGTGGGCTTGCGAGATGACACAAACGCTGGCGCGGATTGCTCCTTCACAATCCGCACCCCGGCTCAATAGTTGACGGCCAGATCAATCCCCTCGTACAACGCCGCGACCTGCTGGTCGTAGCCGTTGAACTTGAGGGTTTTGCGCCGGCCCAGCTCGCCGATGCGGCGCTCGGTAGCCTGGCTCCAGCGCGGGTGATCGACCTCGGGGTTGACGTTGGAGTAGAAGCCGTACTCGTACGGCGCGAGCGTGTTCCACAGCGTGGCGGGCTGCGTGTCGGTCAACTCGATCTTGACGATGGACTTGATGCTCTTGAAGCCGTACTTCCACGGCACGACCAGGCGGATCGGCGCGCCGTTCTGTGGCGGCAGCGGCTTGCCGTACAGACCGGTAGCCAGCGTCGCCAGTGGGTTCATCGCCTCATCCAGGGTGAGGCCCTCGGTGTACGGCCAGGGGTAGAAGCCCTGGTTCAGGCCGGGCATTTGCAACCGGTCGAGCAGGGTGGTGAATTTGACGTACTTCGCATCCGAGGTCGGCTCAACGGCTTTGAACAGGTCGGCCAGCGAAAAGCCCTGCCACGGGATGACCATGCTCCACCCCTCGACACAACGCAGGCGGTAGATGCGCTCTTCGCTCGCATACGACTTGAGAATGTCTTCCAGGCCGAAGGTCTGCGGCTTGTTGACCAGCCCGCCGACCTCCACCGTCCACGGATCTTTGTCGAAGTTCACGGCCAGCGCGGCCACCGCCTGTTTGTCGGTCGAGAACTCGTAGAAGTTGTTGTAGTTGGTGATGGCGTCGAAGGAGGTGGCCGGGTCGCCGAGTTCATCCGCCAACCCGCCGGCGGCGGCGTTGTTCGCGGGCTGCGGTGTGCCAGCGGCCCCTGGCGCGCAGGCCGCCAGCAACGCTGAACCGGCCAGCGTGGCGGTATATTGAAGAAACCGCCGGCGTGACAGGCCGGTGTTGCGGGGCCGAGCGAGATATACGTGCTCGGGGGTGATCTCAGACGAAGGTATTTTCATGTCGCAATCCTGTGCATCAAATTACGCGAGTGATCGGCAAACGCATTCGCGAAATCGGCGCAATTTGCTGCGGCAATTTTATCCGCAATCGACGCGCGAGTCAGGTAAGTCACGGATAAGGTTCGGCGAGCAGCGTGCGGATGGCGGCCTCGGTCCGGGCATACTGTCCCTCGCCGATGTGCGTGTAACGGATGTCGCCGTGTTTATCAATCAGGAACAGCGACGGCCAGTAGCGCGTGCGGTAGGCCTTCCACGTCGCGCCATCGTTGTCCTGCGCCACCGCGTACGGAATCTCCAGCCGCTGCACCGCGTCCTTCAGGTTGTCGAGGTTCTCCTCATAGCTGAACTCGGGAAAATGGTTACCGATGATGACGAGGCCCTGGTCGGCGTAAGCGGCGTGCCATTCCTTCAACGAAGGAATTACGTTGCGGCAGTTGATTCAGCCGAACGTCCACATATCCACCAGCACCACCTTGCCGCGCAGGTCGGCAAGCCGCAACGGCGTGTCGGTGTTGAGCCAGGTTTCGTTCGTCAGTTCGGGTGCTGGGCCAAAGTTCCTCAAAGGGACCTCCGCAGAGTCGCTTACCGGGGCGCTGGCGGCCTCCGGCGCCGCCAGCCCGCAGGCTGCCAATGCCAGCATCACCACCCCGCCCCACCAACGGTACATCATGGTTCAGACTCCTTTCCACGCTCACTATTACGCATACAATACCCTCAGCGGCTTGCGAAAAGATTACGACCAGCCTGAGGCGCCGGGCGACCGTCATCCTGAAGCGAGAGGCCGTAAGGGTTCTGTAACCGGCATCCACGACAATGGAACACATGAGTGAGACGACGATACTGGTGGTGGAGGACGAGCCAAGCCTGCGCGAGGTGGTCAGCCTGTACCTCAAGCGGGCTGGCTTCGAGGTGGCCACCGCCGCCGACGGCAAGGCCGCCCTCGACTGGCTCGAGCGCGAGCCGGCCGACCTGGTCGTGCTCGATTTGATGCTGCCGAAGGTGGACGGGTTCGAGATCACCCGCCGCTTGCGGGCGCGCGGCGACACGCCCATCATCATGCTCACCGCGCGCCGCGAGGAGAGCGAACGGATCGCCGGGCTGGAATTGGGCGCCGATGATTACGTGGTGAAGCCGTTCTCCCCGCAGGAACTGGTGAGCCGCGTGCGGGCCGTGCTCCGCCGCAGCCGCAAGGACCCGGCCACAGCGCGCGAGCAGGCGCTGGCGTTTGACTCAATCCACATTGACCCGAGCACGCGCCTCGTCACCATTCATGGCGCAGAGAAATCGTTGACGGTGAAGGAATTCGATCTGCTGTGGCTGCTGGCGCGGCATCCCCGCCAGGTTTTCACGCGCGATCAGTTGCTCGAACGGGTGTGGGGGATGGCGGAGTACATCGACCCCGGCACCGTCACCGTCCACATCCGCCGCCTGCGCGAAAAAATCGAGGCCGACCCGTCTCAGCCGGAGCACATCGTCACCGTGTGGGGAGTCGGCTACAAATTTGAAGCGTGATTGGATTCCCCCATGAAACGTGATACGTGATTCGTTGCCGGCTGCGGCACGGGCCATGGAGGCGAGCGTGGCCTGCCCAGCATCACGTTTCACGTGTTACGTTTCATATCCGCCCATGAACACTGCCCTCAAAACCGAATCGCGCTGGAGCCTGCCGCTTCGATTCATCCTCAGCGTTTTCGCCACGGTGGCGCTGGCGCTGCTGATCTTTACGCTCGTCATGCAGCCGCCGATGAGCGAGCTGGGGTTGATGGCCGCCTTCCTTTCGGTGACGGCCATCGTCTCGGTGGCCGCGGGCTACGGCGCATACCGCTCGGGCCTCATCGCGCAGTCGCCGCGCTTGCGCTGGAGCATCCTCGGCAGTTGCGCGCTGTCGGCGCTGCTCACCTTTGTCAACGTCTGGCTGACGGCGCGGCTGATGTTCGCCGACGCGCACGACCTCGCGCTGGCCACCATCCTGTTGCTGTTCGCGGGCGGCATCGCCATCGCCTTTGGCTACTTTTTCTCGGAGGCCCTCACCGACCGCATCACGCAGGTGTGCCTCGCGGCTGAGGCGCTGGCGGCCGGCAGGTTGAGCGCGCGCGCGCCGGTGCATGGCCGCGATGAGATGGCGGCGCTGGCCCGCACCTTCAACGGTATGGCGGCCCAACTCGAAACGACGGCCCGCAAACAGCGCGAACTCGAGGCGCTGCGGCGCGATCTCATCGCCTGGGTGAGTCACGACCTGCAAACCCCGCTGGCCTCGGTGCGCGCGATGGTGGAGGCGCTGGCCGATGGCGTGGTGGACGATGCCGCCACGCAGCAGCGTTACCTGCGCACCGCGCAACGCGACATCCAGGCGCTCTCGGCGCTGATTGACGATTTGTTTCAGATGGCGCAGCTCGACGCGGGCGGGCTGCAACTGGATGTGACGCGGGCCTCGCTCAACGATCTGATCTCCGACACGCTCGAGTCGTTCTCGGAGCTGGCCGCGCGGGAGGGCGTGACCCTGACGGGGACGGTGGCCGCGGACATCGACCCGGTGACGATGGACACGCAGCGCATCGGGCGGGTGCTGAATAACCTGGTGCGCAACGCGCTGCAACACACACCGGCCGGCGGGGCCGTGTCGGTCAACGTCACCCGCACCGCGCACGCCGTTCGCGTGGAGGTGCGCGACACTGGCGAGGGCATCCCGGCCGACGATGCCCCGTATATCTTCGACCGGTTCTATCGCGGCGAGAAGAGCCGCAACCGCGCCACCGGCGGCGCGGGCCTCGGCCTGGCGATTGCCAAGGGCATCGTCGAGGCGCACGCCGGGCAGATCGGTGTGGCGGGTGAGGGGGGGAAGGGGACGCGGTTCTGGTTTACGTTGCCTTCGTGACCTCGCCCCTGTCCCCATCTCCTGCTGTTACCAACTGCTTTCGTACGAGCCATTACGAGCGCAACCTTACACGCCCGCCTCATCCGTTGATCCGTTGCCAACACATCCGCTGCCAGCACATCCGTTGATATACTTCCCCGCATGCACACGACCGCCCCTCGCCCCACCCCGCTGCGAATCTGGCTGATGGCCGCGCGACCACGCACGCTGGCGGCGGCGGCGGCGCCCGTCATCGTCGGGTCGGCGGCGGCGTGGCACGTGGGCGGTTTCGCGTGGGGGCCGGCGCTGGCGGCGCTGCTCGGCGCGCTGCTGCTGCAAATCGGGGCCAACCTCGCCAACGACGTTTTCGATTTTCAAAAGGGCGCGGATACGAAGGACCGCCTCGGCCCGGCGCGCGTGACGGCCCAGGGGCTGCTCACGCCGGGGCAGGTCTTCACCGGCATGTGGGTGACGTTCGGCCTAGCCGCGCTCATCGGGCTGTACCTCGCCCGGGTCGGCGGCTGGCCCATCGTCGCCATCGGCCTGGCCTCCATCCTCGCCGCCCTCGCCTACACCGGCGGGCCGTTCCCGCTCGGCTACAACGGGCTGGGCGAGGTCTTCGTCTTTATCTTCTTCGGATTGGCCGCCGTGTGCGGGACGTATTACGTTCAAGCGGCCAATACCTGCGCCGTAACCGGCGGTGGTGTTGGCTTAAGCGAAGCGCTATGCGCTTCGCCAGTCTCGGCGCTGGCGTGGTGGGCGGCAGTGCCCATCGGCCTGCTGGCGACGGCCATCATCGTCGTCAACAATCTGCGCGATATCGAGACCGACCGCGCGGCGGGCAAGCACACGCTGGCGGTGCGATTGGGTCGGCGCGGCGCGCAGATCGAGTACGCGCTGCTCATCGCGGTGGCGTATGCGATTCCGGTGGGGATATGGCTGGCGGGCGTCGCGCCGGCGGGCGTGCTGCTCACCCTGATCTCGCTGCCGCGCGCGGTGCTGCTGGCGCGGCTGGTCTTCGCCCTCGAGGGCCGGCCGCTCAACGGCGTGCTCGCCGGCACCGGGCAACTCGAGTTGTTGTACGCGCTGCTCTTCGCAGCCGGATTGATTGCGTCAACATTGATGCGGTAAAAAAACAGCCGCGAATTGCACGAATTTCACGAAAACCACAGATCACCTCGCCTCATTCGTGAAATTCGGAGCAAACAAAAAAGAGCCGGGCATTACAAAACCCGGCTCACTTGCTACTTGTCACTTGCCACTTGCTACTTCTCGGGGACGGGCGAATTCGGGCTGATCTTCTTCAGCTTGGCCAGAAGGCGGGTGCGCGTCTTCGAGTCGCGCTCGGCGATCAGCCGCAGTTTGAGGCTCTTCACCTTCCTGGCCTTGTTGCGGCGTTTCCTGATTTCACGGTCACGTTCGACGTAGGGCATGCGGTTCCTCCGATTGGTTTGTGGTTGAATGGTAACACAGCCGGGCCGAGCTCGGGGCTACGGGGTTGGGGTCGGCGTGCCGGCGCCCCCGGACGGCTGCTCGCCCGCCAGCACCCGGCGGCAGATGCCATTGACGCTTTCCTCGTAACTCGCAATCACCGTCTCGTTGTCCGGCTCGTAGTCCAGCGCCTTTTGCAGATACAACGGCGCCTCGTCCGGCGCGCACCGGCCGAGGAAGGCCAGCAGGTTGCCGTAGGTGTAATAGAACTCGAGCGTCGAGCCATCGGCGAGCGGCAGCGGCGCGACGTTGACCCTGAGCGTTTGCGTCAGGCCGACGGTATATTCGTACGGCCCACCCTCAATCGCCAGGCGCAGCGACGGCTCGGCGCTCTCGTAATTCCGGCGCTTGAAGTAGAGCAGGCCGAGCCGGCCGTGAATGAGCGGGTTGTCGGGTTCGAGGTCGAGCGCCTGATTGAGATATTGCTGCGCGACCCCGAGCCGGTCGATCTGGATGTTGGTGCGGCTCAGGTCGAGATACGGCAGCACGTTGTTCGGGTCGAGCGACAGCGCCTTGCCGAAGTAGATCAGCGCCTGCTCCATCAGCGTATCCGACTCGAGTTTGGTGCTCGCGCGTTGAGCCTTGGCGCGATAGTTGAAGGCGATCTTGCGGTAGGTCTCAATGATGTTGGGGTTGATGGCCAGCGCGTCCTGATAGCGGTCGATCGCGCCGTCGTAGTTGCCCACCACCTCGTTGGAAAAGCCCAAAGCCAGATGTGACTCGATCAGAGTCGGATCGAGTTCCAGTGCCTTTTGCGCTTCGCCAAATCCCTGATCGAGGTTGAAGGTGCTGTTGAGGATGAAGGAATAATAGGCGCGCGCCGGAGCGTAGTTCGCATCAATAGCGATGGCCTGAACCGCTGCGGCCTGCGCTTCATCCACGCGATCCTCGTACCACAGCGCCCAGGCATACACGGCCCTGGCCCGGGCACTGTCGGGCGCCGAGACCAGCGCCGATTCGGCGGACTCAATGGCGTCGGCGTACCTCCCCGCAAAGATCTGCACGCGCGCCAGCCCAACCCAGTAGCCAACGTTCCTCTGATCGACGACGAGCGCCTGCCGGTAGGCCTCAATCGCCCGATCGAACTTGCCGAAGCTGAACTGGGTCTTGGCTTCCTCGGCCCACGAGACCGGGCTGCGGGTCGGTGTGGCGGTCGGCAGGAACGGATCGCGCACGGGCAGGCGGCCCTGCATCTGCAGGCCCAACATCAACAGGGCTGCGATGATGAGGAGCAGCAGCAGGATGATGGCCCACGGCGAGCGTCGGCGGGAACGCCGCAGAGGGACGGATCGTCCTTTCAGGTACATTTCAGCTTGACATCCAACAACAATCGAGAACCATAGCATCATAACACCGGCGCGAATCGAGCGTCAAGAAAAGTAGGCCAGGCGTAGGTCAATCAGCGGCTGAGGACTCCATTGGCGTGAGTCACCTAATCTGGTCGGCGCTATAATGCGGCCGTCACTTCTAACATCAGCATGTCGTCCTCCGAAGACTCCCTCACCCCGCCGGCCAGCGCAACCCTCCGCCGCGCGCGGCCTGCCCGCCTCGCCACCCTGCTGGGGTTGTCGTTTGCGGCCGTGTTGATCGCCGCGCTCGGCATCGCGGCCTGGGTTGGTTACGCCGCCGGGCTCGATCAACGCGACCAGCAAGCGCGGGCCACCCAATCCGCAGAGCTGCAACACCAGTTCCAACTCGGCATCGCCGATCTGGAAGCCAAGCGCTACAGCGTGGCCATCGATCGTTTCCGCTATGTGCTCGAACGCGACGCGCAATTCCCCGGCGCGGCTGAGCGGCTTTTGCAGGCCCAGGCCGCGCTCGACGCGCCGCCGACCGCGTTGGCCCCCACCGCCGCGCCGGTCGTGACGGCCCGGGGGGAGAATCCGGCTGAGATGTTGGCCCTGGCCGAGCAGTATGCCGCTGTCAAAGACTGGAGCGGCGTCATCGCGCAGATTGCGTTGTTGCACGCCGTTGACCCCCAATACGAAATCGTCCGCTCCGATGCGCTGCTGTTCACGGCGTTGCGCGAGCGCGGCATCGCCCGCATCAACGGTGAGGCGATGGAGGCCGGCATCTTCGACCTCGACCAGGCCGCCGCCTTCAGCCCGCTGGATGAGACCGCCCGGAGCTTTCGCGCGTGGGCGCGGTTGTACCTGGCCGGCAAAAGCTACTGGGGCGTGAACTGGGCCGTGGCCGCCGACATCCTCGGCCAGTTGTATATCCTCGCCCCAAACTTCAAAGACACGACACCGCTGGTTTATGAGGCCCGCGTGAATTATGCCCAGCAACTAGCCTTGGGCGGCGATGCGTGCGGTGCGGCGGAACAATATGCTCTGGCGCTGCAGGTCAGCGAGGACGCAACCGTGGCCGAAGCACTGGCGGCGCAGCAGGGATTGTGCGCGCAGGCGACGCCGACGCCCGAACCATCACCGACGCCGTAGCGCCGTTATGTTTCTGCCGCGCGCTTGCCCCGCAAGACGTTGGCTGATATATTTCCCGCCGCTGTGCTCCCGTGGGGGCGGCCTCTGAGCCGCCCTTTTTGTTGCGGCGCACAGTTTTTCGAGCTATCCGCCAATTCGCCTGTTGCGCTCGGTTGCGGCGAGCGATGGAAAGTGTTGTCTATGAAGCGAGTCCCTCTGGCCCTTCAACGTGGCTTGCCGGCGCTGCTGGCCGTCACCCTGTTGCTCAGCGCGTGCAGCCCGGTCGGCACGTTCACGCCGCTCAGCGCCGAGCGCCCCATTGCCCAATTGCCCGAGGGGTTGACGTTGAGCGCCAATCCGGCCACGCTCGCCGCGGGCACGTTCAGCGTGCAGCTGACGGCCCATTCGCCCGACGCCCCCGGCACCGGCGCGGCCAAAGCGGCCCTCGACGCGCGGCCCGCCTCCGCCACGCTGGTCAGCCATCTCTTCACCCTCGCCTCGCAGGGCGACTCACCCGGGCAACTCTTCCTGTCCCTCATCACACCGGCTGGCATTGAATCAAATGCGTTGGATATGTATGCCTGGGATGGGACGGCGTGGCGCTTTCTGGCCTCGGAGGCGCGCAGCGGGCAGCGCGTGGCCACGGTCAGGGCGCTGCCTGCCGCCGTCGCCCTGTTCCAAACGGCGCCCGCCGCACCCTCGGCCATGTTGCGCTTCGACCCGCAGGAAGTGTGGTCGGTGAACACCGCCACAACCGGCAACGCCGTGCTGCTCGGCGGCGTGCAGGCGCAGGCCGATGGCTCGCTCGGCGGGGTGTTGCCGAACCTGCCGGGCGGCGTGAGTGATCCGCAGTACGTTGTGATCACGGCGGACCTGCGGCAGGTCGGCGCGGTCCTCGCCGAGGGAATACGAGCCACCCATGCGCAAGCGCTCGCCGACTTCGCGGCCTCCGGCAACTTCGCCGGCCTGGCGCTGGATTACGCCCGCCTCGCGCCGGCGGATAGGGACGCCTTCGTCGCCTTCATCACCGAACTGCACACGCAACTGCGCGCGCGCAATCGCGCATTGCTGGTGTATCTTGACTTGCCGGATTCCGCTTCCACAGACACGGCTTACGATTGGGCCGCGCTTGGCGCGAACAGCGATGGGGTGCTGGCGCGCCTGCCGCTCGACCCGCAGGCGCTGGGCAACGGCGCCGCCGCGCGGGCGCTGAATTGGGCCACCGGCCAGATCGAACGCAGCAAGTTGCGCCTGGTCACCTCGGCCCTGCCGGTGAGCGGCGGGCCAAACGGGCTGGCCCTGTTGCCCGGGGCCGACCTCGCCGACTGGAACTCGGTGCGCACCGATGCCCCGGCCGAGGGGGTGCTGCCCAATCAACCGCTGCAAGCCTCACTCAACAATCCGATGCAGTACGACCCGGCGGCGGCGGCATTGCAAGTGACGGCGCCCGAGGGCCTTTTGTGGCTCACCTCACCGCTCACCTTGCGCCAGCGCTTCACCCTCGCCGAGCAATATCGCTTGGGCGGCGTGGTCGCGCACGGGGTGTTCACCGCCCGCGAACCGGCCGCAATGCTCAACGCGCTGGCCGAGTATCGCGCCGGCGCGGCCGTAACCGCCTCGCAGGCGAATGTGCTGTGGACGGTAAGCGATGCGAGCGGCGTGATCGCGCAAGCGACAGCTGAACCGGGCCGCGCGTTTGAGTTCATCCCGAATCAGCCCGGCGAATATCGGATCGCCGCGCAGGTTCAGGATACGCAGCTCGGCTCGGCCCCGGTCAAGGTGGCCGAGGCGGCAACGCCGACGCCGACGGCAACCGCAACCCAGCGCCCGGTGAGTGGCGGTGGCGGCGGAAGCCCGGGCGCGACTCCCGCGCCGCAGCCTACACAACCTCCGGGCGGTGGCGGCTTCATCCCCCCGCCCCCGGTCGTCAACACCGGCTTCGAGTTGGGCGGCCAGGTTCCGGGCGGCATCAACCACGCCGTGCTGATGAAGCAGGCCGGGATGCGGTGGGTGAAATTTCAGGTTCGCGGCGGCGGCGGGGATTACGTCGCGGCGGCCAAGGCCAACGGCTTCAAGGTTTTGCTCAGCGTCATCGGTGACAAGACCCGCGTGACCGACCCGAACTACTGGAACGAGTACGCAGCCTGGGTGGGCGGCCTGGCGGCGCAGGGCGCCGATGCGATCGAGGTGTGGAACGAGCCGAACATCGATCACGAATGGCCCGAGGGTCAGATTGACGGCGCGACGTACACGCAGTTGCTGGCCAGGGCGTATGCCGCGATCAAGGCGGCCAACGGCGGCACCCTCGTCATCAGCGCCGGGCCAGCGCCGACCGGCGCCGAGGCGGCCTTCCCCGGCCGCGTCGTCAACGACGACAAGTTCCTGCGGCAGATGGCCAACGCGGGCGCGGCCAATTATTTCGATTGCGTCGGCACACACTACAACGAGGGCATCATCAGCCCGAAGCAGACCGGCGGCGACCCGCGCGATAACTTCTACTCGCGCTACTACGGTTCGATGGTGGACCTGTATTACAATTCCTTCGGCGGCACGCGCCCCATCTGTTTCACCGAACTCGGATATCTCACCGGCGAGGGCTACGGCCCCCTGCCTTCGTTTTTTGCCTGGGCGCAGAACACCACGCTGGCGCAACAGGCGCAGTGGCTGGCCGAGGCCGCCAGCCTTTCGGCCAGCAGCGGCCGGGTGCGGCTGATGACGATTTGGAACGTGGACTTCACCTTGTATGGCGCCGATCCGCAGGCGGGTTACGCCATCGTGCGAGCGGATGGCTCGTGCCCGGCCTGCGCCGCGCTTGACGCCGTGATGCCGTGACCCAGCGCTCGATATTAGGGAACGACTATGACTGATCAAAATCCAGATACCGGCCAGACCTCGCCCGCGCGCGGCGGCATACCGTTGGGCGCCCTCATCGGCATCGGTGTGATTGCGATGGTGGGCCTGGCGCTGCTGATCTTCTCGCTGCTCAACGTCTTTGGGAACGGCGGCGCGCCCATCGCGCAGGCCACGGCGACCCAGCCGCCGACCCGCGTCGTCCTCATCCCCACCGCGACGATCGCGCCCCCGACCAACACCAATCCGCCCCCGCCGCCGACCGACACCGTGGCCGCGCCGGCTGCGACCGATACGGCCGCGGCCCCGCAGCCGACCACCCCCAGCGGGCCAATTCTGAGCGTGTTTCAACCCGCCAACGTCCGCTCCGGCCCGGGCATCAACTACACCGTGATCGGCGGGTTGCAGGTCGGCGCGACGACCGAGGCGGTTGGGCGCGATTCCTCCGGGACGTGGTACGTCATCAACTACGGCGGCGGGCGCGGTTGGATTTCGAACCTCGTCGCCAACTTCAACGGCGATGTGAATGCGTTGCCGGTGGTGCAGGCCCCTCCGCCGCCCGCGACCGCTGCGCCGCCCACGGCGACCAACGCGCCCCCCGGCGCGGCGACGGCCACCACCGCCCCGAGCGGCGGCGCGGTGCGCGGCGACTACTTCCGTTTGCAGACCACCGCGCGCGAGTTCGCCGTCAATCAGGATATCTGGTTTGAGTTCAAGGTCACCAACACCTCGTCCAGCAGCATCCCGTATCGTTGCCTCGGCGCGAAAATTTCGGGTGTGGGCGCGGCGCAATGCTCGTGGGGCAGCCAGCCCACCGACGCCATCGGCCCGGGCCAGGAGATCGAGTGGAATGACCACATCAACATCGGCACGCCGGGCACGTACACGCTCGTGCTCGGCTTCTGCACCCTTGGCGACACGGGCGCGTGCCAAAGTTCGGTCAGCAACGGCTGGCAGATATTGAGCGCCGGCATTCAGGTCACGGTGAAGTAACATGAATCGCAAACCGACCAACAGCAATCTCTCGCTCTTCATCGGTGTGTGGCTGGGGCTGACGGTCGTGGCCGGGCTGGGCATGTTCGCGCTGCTGTACTGGGCGACGAACAGCGGCAGCAACGCCACGCCGCAACCGGGCGCCGCGATCTCGACCACCGCGGCCACCGCCGTCGCCGTCCTCCCCACGACCGCCCCAACCGCTGAAGGCGTGGCGCCCCAACCGCCGCAGGCCGGGCCGGCCTGCAACTGGCTCCCGTATCCGGCCTCCGATTTCGGCTACGGCATCCAGGTGCACGCCCTCACCCCCGGCTCCGATAACAATTACTGGATGACGATGGTCCGTGACCGGCTTGGCCTGCAGTGGGTCAAGCTGCAAGTGCGCTGGTACTTCATGGAGCCGCAGCCCGGCCAGATTGACTGGACGATGCTCGACAGCGCGATGGACGCCGCCTGCGCCAACGGTCTGCGCCCGATGCTGTCGGTGGTGGCCGCCCCGGATTGGACACGGGCCAACGTGCGGCCCGGCGGCGAGGCCCCGCCCGACGATTACGCCAGGTACGCCGAGTTCGTCGGCAAATTGATCGATCGCTACGGCGGAAAGATTCAGGCCATCGAGGTGTGGAACGAAGCCAACCTCGACCGCGAGTGGAACACCGATGGCGGCGTCAACGCGGCCGAGTTCGCGCGGCTGCAACAAATCACCCACGACGTCATCCGCGCCAAGAACCCGGATATCACCATCATCGCCGGCGCGCCATCGCCGACCGGTGTGAACTGCAACGGCGAATGGCCGTCGTGCGCGGGCGGGCGCCCGGTGGTGGTGGATGATGCTGCCTATCTGCGCCAGTTCATCGCCGCGGGCGGATTGAACTATGCGGACTGCATGGGCGTGCACTCGAACGGCACCAACCTGCCCCCGACCGCCGATGCCTACAATCCCCCGGCGCGCGGTGGATACCTCTTCGCCGGGCCGTGGGCCAGCCCGCACTACTCGTGGTCGCTGCGCAGCCAGGTGGAGACGTATGCCAGGATCATGCAAGAGGCCGGCGTCAGCAAGCCGATGTGCCTGACGGAGTTCGGCTATGCCGCCGCCGTCAACGGCGTTTATCCGCCCAACTTCGACTTCGCCGCCGACATCACCGAGCCGCTGCAGGCGCAGTATCTGGTCGATGCCTACAACTGGATGCGCGACTCGAAATTGGTCAAGATGTCCTTTCTGTTCAATCTCGATTACGGGCCGAAGGGCGGCAGCCCGGCGGAGGACGACAACGTCATCTTCAGCCTGCTCAACCAGCAGGGTGCGCCGCGCCCGGCCTTCGACGCCATCAGCACGATGCCCAAGCCGTAGCTCGCCCGCTCATTGCAACGATATGAAAAGAGAGATGGCGGAACATCCCATCTCTCTTTTTCGTTCGCAACCCGCTCCCGAAACATGACTCGTCGCCCGTGGCTCATCGCCCTTTCCGTCGTCCTCGCCATCGCCGTCATCGTGAGCCTGTGGCCGCGCCCGGCCGGCGTGCGCCCGCTGATGGCCTCGCCCGAGTACGGGATGCAGGTCTTTCTGTGGTGGACGGCCGACAACAAAACGGGCGACAACGACATCCGGCTGGTGCGCGAGGCGGGCTTTGGCTGGATCAAGCAGCGCATCGCGTGGAGTGATGTCGAGGGTTCGGCGCGCGGCGCCTGGGACTGGGCCCGCGCCGATACGGTCGTGGCGCTGGCGGAGCGCTATCAAATGAAGATGCTCGTCCGGCTGGACTCGACACCCTTCTGGGCCAAAGCCGATCCGACCAGCCTCGCCACCGATGCGCCGCCGGCCAACTTCGCCGACTACGCCAACTATTGTGGGGCGCTGGCCTCGCGTTACACAGGCCGCATCGCCGCGTACGAAGTGTGGAACGAGCCGAACCTGGCCCGCGAATGGGGCAACGCCCCACCCGACCCGAAAGGCTACGTCGAACTGCTGAAGGTGTGCGCGCAAGCGATCAAAGCCGCCGACCCGCAGGCCATCGTCATCTCCGCCGGCATGGCCCCGACCGATGAGGCCGACCCGGCCATCGCCATGCCCGACCGGGAGTTCTACGCGCAGATGTACGCGGCCGGCGCGGCGCGGCACTTCGACATGCTCGGCGTGCATGCGCCCGGCTTCGGCAACCCACCGGAACGCTCGCCGGAGGAGGTGGAGGCCGACCCGGTCTGGGCCTCGAGCGTGTGGACGTTCCGCCACGTCGAGCGGGTGCGGGCGATAATGGAACGCAACGGTGACGGGCACAAGCAAATCGCCATCACGGAGATGGGCTACACCTCGGATGCGCGGCCCGCCGAGCAATCGGCCTACAGTTGGTATGCGATCTCGGAGGAGTTGCGGGCCGACTACCTGCCGCGCATGTACGCGTACGCCAAAGGGAATTGGTCGCCGTGGATCGGGCTGATGGTGACGATCTTCATCGCTGACCCGGCCTGGACGGAGGACAATGAGCAATACTGGTGGTCGCTCACCCGCCCCGTTTTCCCCGGCGACCCGCCGGTGACGCTTCCGGTTTACGAGGCGCTGAGGCGGATGGAGAAGTGAGCGAGGTTCGGGTTCCCGCTCACTGTGCGCGCAGTTCCCCCAGCAAATGCACGCCCCAATCATTCGGTAGCAAACGCTCCATCACTACGCTCAATTGAAACAGCGCATCGTGGAAAGCCAGGTAGGTCGGGTCGGCGATGATGCGCAGCCATGACACTTGCAGGCCGCAACGCTCGGCGAGTGCCCGCAACCGGGCCGGTGTGTTCGCGCGGTAGTGGACCCGAAAGGTATCTGCCTGGGCGCGGCCATACAGGCGCGGGATGAGGGCGCGCTGCACGGCGGGCAGCCATTGGCCCGCGCGGTTCGCCCACACAATCGGGTGCAGCGCGTTCGGCGTGAGAAAGAGGAACACGCCGCCCGGCGCAAGCACGCGGGCCACCTCCCGAAAGACGCGTTGCGGTTCGGGCAAATGCTCCAGCACCCACAAGGCCAGCACGGCGTCGAAGCTCGATTCGTGAAAGGGGAGGCGCTCGGAGAAGGCGCAGGCGAGTGGCATCGAGTTCCCCGCCAACCCCTCTCCCGCCGGAAGACGGGAGCGACGCGTGCGATGCTCCCGTAGTGAAGCAATATCCGGATCAACGCCGAGCGGCCGCGCCACCTCGCGCCACACCAGTTCCATCACCCCGCCCCGCCCGCAACCGAGGTCGAGCACGCGGCTGGTCGGCGAGAGCCGTCGCCGCACGGCGGACTCAAATTCGTCACCGCTGGTGCGCCAGCCGGGGCGCATTTTTGCGTAGCGAGCGCGATAGCGATTCTGGCGTTCGAGTGACAGCACACCAATCGAGGGGCCAGGGGGAAAGGAGGGAAACAACCGTCAGGCGGGTTTCCCTTGTTACCCGCTCTGCCCCCTATTTATCTCCCCTGATTGGAAGGGCGCGCATCAACGCCAGCACGTCCTCCACTTCTTGTTTGTCCATTGCCCAACCCATGCCGTGAAACCCGGAGCGGAAGAGCGTATCGCGCAACGTGGCTGAAGACCCATCGTGGAAGTATGGGCCGCTGGCCCACGCGCCGAGCAGCCCGGGTGTATCAAAGGCCAGGCCGCGCGGGTTGTGTTGCAGGGCAGCCTCCCCGATGCGATCGGTCGTCAGTTCGTGCAGAGTGCGATCGGTGAATGCGTCGCCGCTGTGACAACTCGCACAGCCCCAACGCGAAAAGGCGATCTCGCCGCGGCGACGGGTATCGCTGTCGATCGCAAATGGCGAAGGCGGTGGGTCGAGCGCAGCCATATAAGCGGCCAGCGCGTCCAGCTCCGCCGAGCGGCCGGCTGTGTCACCTGCCTGGGCCGCGCCCCTCAAGAATCCCTGCCCGTGTTGAATGTCGCGGATCGTAAGCTCGACATCCTGCAGGGCCGGGCGGTCACCGCTCCAGTGATAGGGCGCCGTGTGGCGCGCCGCCCAGAGCGGCGGGGTGTTGCGGGGGCCATCGGGGAAACCAAGCCAGGTGCGGGCATCATGCCCTCCCTCGAAGTGACACGACGCGCACGCGATCCGTCCCTCCCCCATTGGGGGCAGCGCCGAATTGAAGAGTCGTTTGCCGCGGAGCACATCCGGCGCAAGTGGCAGCGTGCCCACTGAGATTACGGCGCCAGGGGACAAACGGGGCATGGTTTCTTCAGCGGCGTTTGGATACCCTACTTCGAAGACCGTCACCATGGCGTCGAGGGCGTTGTTGACGAACAGCCGCGCACCATCCGCCGACAGCGCCAGCCCGCTCGGATACGCGCCCGTGGCCGCGTTCGTCACCGGTTCCCCGCTCCGGAGATCAAGCACGACGATGGCATCAGTGCCGGCGCTGGCTACAAGGAGCCAGCGCGCGTCGGGGCTGACGACGGCGGCCAGCGGCAGATTGGCGGGGCCGTGGTGTGAGCTTAGCTCGAGTGACGCGACCGGCGCGAGCGCTGCTGTCGTGAGCACATTGACGGCAGCCTTCACCGTTGATTGAGCGCTCAAGCTTGGGTTGTCGGCCAACGATAACGTCTGGGGAAGATAGAGCGTCCGGCCATCGCGGGCCAGGGCAACGCCCAGCGAGAGATTGGCGTGGCGATCGGGCGTGATCGCGCCTTCGCTGCTCAAGGTTGACAGGTTGAGGCGGGTGACCCGGCCCGAGTAAAAGTGTGTGACGAAAAGGGCCTCATCCGTCACAGCCAGCCCGGCGGGAAACGACTCGACCGCGATGTGCTCGACGACCGATCGTGCTGCAAGATCAATGACGGCGACCTGGCCCAGCGCAAACAAGCTGACGTAGGCGCGCCGCGCCGTGGTCACTACGCAAATAGGCTGGCCAGCCAGCCTGAGTGATCCGAGCAACTGCCCGGAGGTCGCATTGGCGAACGTCACCTGTCCATCGCTGGCGGCGCTGATCAACGTACTGCCGTCAGGCGTGAAAGCCACTGATCGCGGTTGGGTGCCGGCCTCGAAAGAGGCACGGACATCGAGCGAGGCGGTATCCACAAGGGTTACGACCGGCAAATCGGGATTGGCCACCGCCAGCGTTCGACCATCGGGCGACAAAGCCAGGCTCGAGCCGGCCTGCAGCCAGGGCGTCGCCGGGTTGGTCTGGCACGCAACCAGCAACAAGGTGAGGCAAGCGGTGGCTATTCGTCGGCCAATCGCAGGGTGAAGGAGCATACCTTAAGCCGGCCTTTACTGGGTATTAATCTGATCTCACTAATCTTACGCTGAAAGGAGAAATCAAGTGGAAATTAGTCTTTGTCCTTGTTGTGGCTCGACCAACTCAGCCTTTCAGTCGCGGGCCGTCCCCGGCGGGCTGGATGTGACCGCGCGCTGCCGGGAATGTGGCTGTGTCTGGGATAGCGCGTATGCGCTGAATGATGTGGCGGATGACCTTCAATGCGAGTTTAGCCTGACGGCCCAGTTCGGGCCAGGGTTGGATTGAGACCGCCCCTCACCTCGAGGCAGAATCAGCGAGCCGGATGAAGTCCGGCTCGATTTCCGTGGTGGGGCGACTTAGCTTCTGCCGAAGTATTACTTTTCTGATTCATAGTATGCTCAGACCCA
>CAZSNP010000050.1:0-35106 GCA_964608265.1 uncultured Anaerolineales bacterium
CCCCCTCTCCGGCGACGAAGGAGCAGGAGAGGGGGCCGGGGGGTGAGGTTGTGACACTCCTCCTCCCTGCGCGTGACGATTGAGACTGCCCCCTTTGCCCGCATACCGATACTCTTTACAAAATCCATCAACTTCGCTCGAAATTGGAGGCCGCATGGTCACATCTGCATTACGCTCAAAACCCGCCAGCACCAACGGGCATCCCAAGAAAATAGTGGCGCGCAAGGCCGCGCGCCCGATTAAGACCAAATGGGTGTACCTGTTCAGCGAGGTTGATCAGGCGGAGAAGTATGCCAGGTCGTGGGATGGGGTGCGCGCGCTGCTCGGCGGCAAGGGCGCTAACCTGGCGGAGATGACGCGCATCGGGCTGCCGGTGCCACCCGGCTTTACCGTCACCACCGAAGCCTGCAACGCCTTTCTGGCTGCCGGCGAGGCCTTCCCGCCCGGCATGTGGGAGGAGGCACTGGCCGCGTTGAAGAGGATCGAGGCCCTGGCCGGGAAGAAGTTCGGCGACCCGAAGAACCCGCTGCTCGTCTCGTGCCGCTCCGGGGCGAAGTTCTCGATGCCGGGGATGATGGACACCGTCCTCAACATCGGCCTGAACGATGAAGTCGCCGAGGGCATGATCAGGCTGACCGGCGACGCGCGGTTCGTCTACGACGCATACCGGCGGCTGGTGCAGATGTACGGCACGGTGGTGCTCAACGTCGCCGATGAGCCGTTCGAGGAAGTGCTGGCCACGCATCGCAAACGCCAGGGGGTTGAGAACGACGCGGCCCTGCCGCCCGAGGACCTCAAGGCCATCACCGCCGAGTTCCGCCAGATCGTCAGGGCGCGGGCCGGGCGCGATTTCCCCACCGACCCCATCGAGCAGCTCAAGCTGGCGACGATGGCGGTGTTCAAGAGCTGGAACGGCAAACGCGCCAACGACTATCGCAAGGCGGCCGGCATCCCGCACAACCTCGGCACCGGCGTCAACATCGTCACCATGGTCTTCGGCAACATGGGCGACGACTCGGGCACCGGCGTCGCCACGACGCGCAACGTCTCCTCGGGCGAGAAGGAACTCGAAGGCGATTTTCTCATCAACGCGCAGGGTGAAGATGTGGTCGCCGGCATCCGCCCGACGCTGCCCATCAGCGCGATGAAGGAGAAGATGCCCAGGGCGTACGCCCAATTCGCCAGGATCGCCCGGCTGCTCGAGAAACACTACCGCGATGTGCAGGACGTCGAGTTCACCATCGAGCATGGCAAACTGTGGATGTTGCAAACACGCGACGCCAAGCGCACCGCGCAGGCCGCCATCCGCCTCGCGGTGGACCTGGCCGATGAGAAGCTCATCACCCGACCCGAGGCGGTGAAGCGCGTCTCCCCCGATCACGTCGATTACTTCCTCCACCCACAATTCGACCCCGGCGACAAGAAGGCGGCCAGGGCGCGCGGCGACCTGATCGCCGCCGGCCTCAACGTCTCGCCGGGCGCGGCGGTCGGCCAACTCGCCTTCGATGCCGATACCGCCGAGCAGTGGGCCAGGGATAAGAAGGCCGTCATCATGGTGCGGCCCGAGACGAAGCCGGACGATGTGCACGGCATGCTGGCGGCGAAGGGCATCCTGACGAGCCGCGGCGGGCGGACGAGCCATGCGGCGCTGGTGGCGCGGCAGTTCGGCAAGCCGGCCGTCGTCGGCGTGCTCACGCTCGAAGTCAGCGTCGAGAACCGGCAGTTCGTCACCGCCGCCGGGCGCATCTTCAACGAAGGCGACTGGGTTTCGATTGACGGCACGACGGGCGAAGTGTTTGCCGGGCAGATCAGCACCGTGGTGCCCGAGTTCAACGACCCGTACCTGGTGAAGCTGCTCAAGTGGGCGGATGACATCCGCCGATTGGGCGTGTGGGCCAACGCCGACTATCCGCGCGATGCGGAACGCGCGCGGCTGTACGGGGCGGAGGGCATCGGGCTGTGCCGCACCGAGCACATGTTCTTCGAGACCGAGCGCCTGCCGTTTGTGCAACAGATGATTTTGGCTAAGACGCCCGAACAACGCGCCGAACCGTTGAGCAAATTGCTCCCGTTCCAGCGCGCCGACTTCGCCGGGCTGTTCAAGGCCATGGACGGCCTGCCCGTCACCATCCGCCTGATTGACCCGCCGCTGCACGAGTTCCTCCCGAGCCACGACGAGTTATTGCACGACGTGACCGCGCTCGAGATGAAAATTCAGGCCCGCGAGCGCGAGGGGCAGGCGCTGTCCGATATCCTCTCGAAGCGGCAGAAGATGCTCGACGCCGTGGAGATGGTGCGCCAGACGAGTTACAACGCCGGGATCGAAATCCCCGGCGGGCTGCCCACGCGCGAGGAGCAGTGGGACAGCCTGTCCTCGATGGAGCATCGCCTGCGAGTGGTGGAGGTCGAGCTCAGGGAATTCACCAGCACGCTGGCCGAGAAACGCAGGATGCTCGGCGCGGTGGAGGGGATGCGCGAGCAGAACCCGATGCTCGGCTTGCGCGGGGTGCGCCTCGGCATTCACATGCCCGAGCTGGTGACGATGCAGGTGCGGGCCATCTTCGAGGCGGCCTGCCAATGCGCGAAAGATGGCGTTGACGTGCACCCGAAGATCATGATCCCGCTCACCGCGCACTCGGCCGAGTTGCAGATGGAGCAATCCATCCTCGAGGCCGAAGCAAAGCGGGTGATGGACGAACAGGGCATTGAAGTGGACTATCAGTTCGGCACGATGATCGAGATACCGCGCGCGGCCCTCGTCGCCGACCGCATCGCCGAGTACGCCCAGTTCTTCTCCTTCGGCACCAACGACCTGACGCAGACGACCTTTGGCGTCTCGCGCGACGACGCCGAGACCGGCTTCCTGATGGAGTATCTCGAGAAAGGCATCCTGCCCGAGAACCCATTTGCAAGCATCGACCGTGATGGCGTCGGCAAGCTGATGGAGATGGGCGTCACGCTCGGTCGTCAAACGCGGCCCGACCTCGAGGTCGGCATCTGTGGCGAGCACGGCGGCGATCCGAAATCCATCGGGCTGTGCCACAAGATCGGGCTGGACTATGTGAGCTGCTCGCCGTTCCGCGTGCCGATTGCGCGGCTGGCGGCGGCGCATGCAGCTCTGGGGGACAGGGCCGATTTGAGATAACGCAGAACCGCAGGGGCACGGCCTGCCGTGCCCCTGCGGCGCTGGAGGTTCCCATGTTGAAGACTCCATCCCTTGCCCGCTGGCTGTTTGCCGGGGCGGCCGGGGCGGCCGCGTATGCCTTTGTCGTGCGACCGTGGCACTTGCACTGGGGCGCAACCGAAGACGAGGTGAAACGCGCCTTGCCCGGCGATGACTTCATCGCCGATCCACAGATCGCCTCGACCCACGCCGTCACGATCAACGCGCCGGCCGCGCAGGTGTGGCCGTGGCTGGTGCAGATCGGGCGCGGGCGCGGCGGCTTCTACAGCTACACGTGGATCGAAAACCTGATGGGCCTCGACATCCACAACGAAGATCGGATCGTGCCGGCCTTTCAGGATTTGAAAGTCGGTGACGTGATCCCGTTCGACGCAACCGGCTTCGGCGTGCCGGTGGCGCTTCTGGAGCCGGAGCAAAGGCTGGTGTTGCACGGCGATACGCGCACCTCATCGCAGGGCGCTCCCGTCGTAAGACCGGGCGAGTATCTCGCGGTGTCGTGGGGCTTTTACCTCGAGCCGAAGGACCCGCAGACCACGCGCCTGATCGAACGCTTCCGCGCTGACTTCAGCCCATCGCTGCAGAACAATGTCTTCTATCGCGGCTTCCTTGAGCCGGGTGCGTTTGTGATGGAGCGGCGGATGTTGTTGGGCATCAAGGAGCGAGCGGAGCGATTGGCGGCATTGAAGAACTGACCTTCGGCGCTCCTACGAATCGCCGGTTTGCCGCCCGCGTGCAGAGACCCTGCAATTCGCTGTTCGAGCCGGCTGCCGCGATGGCCGCCAGCACGATGACGCCGAAAGCGATGACGACGGCCAGCCAGTCTTCGCTCATTCGCACAGGCCGGGACGATGGGGATGGTTTGGGGTGGTCATTCATACTCGGATCGTTTCCCCAACTCCATCAGCGCCCGGTAGTAGCCGTCAATGCTCGGGATGAAGTGGCGCTCGTCCCTGGCGTGCGGGCTGAGGCCGCTCTGGCCCCACACCACCGCCTGCCCGCCGGGCGCGAAGCGCGCGCTGCTACCCGGTAGCTTCTTGCCAATGACCGGCTCTTGATTGTACGCCGCCCGCACGGCTTCGATCAGTTTAAGAAGGTAAGGATTGTTCGGGTCGCAGGCCACGCCGTCCTCGTGCACCGGGATGTTGATCGCCAGCCCCATCTCCGCGCACAGGGCCCGCGCTTTGTCTGCGATCACGCTCAATCGGTTTTGTGGGATGCTGCGGATTTCGATGCCGAGCACGGCGCGGTCAGCGGTGACGTTGTACACGCCCGGCTCGCCGGCGCTGAAGAAGGGGAAGCGGTATTGCGATTGCCAGCCGCGTTCTCCGTTGAGGGTGAGATGCTGTTTGAAGATTTCCACTAGCCCCGCCCGCGCCTGAAACAGCCGCTCGCCGAGGTCGGCGTTGGCGTTGGCCACGCCGGTGTGCCCGCGCTGCCCGGTCGCGATCACCTCGAACCGCATCACCCCGCGATTCTCGACGCAGATTTCGCCCATCAACTCGTTGCCTTTTTCACCGGTGCGCTCGCCGGCGATGAAGAGTTGCGGGCCGTAGCCGCCGTATTGCGCGGCGAGGTCGGCCAGCGCATGCGGCGTGCCGGTTGGCTCGCTCTCGCCGTTCTCCTCGTTGCCGACCAGCAGCAGGTTGATGCCGGGGAAAGGGCCGCCTGACTTCACCGTGTCCTTCATCCACACGAGGTACGTCGCGACCACGGTCTTCATATCCGCCGCGCCGCGCCCCCACACGTAATCGCCCTCGATGCGCGGCTCGAACTGTGAATCGTCCGGCTCGGGCGGCACGACGTCGAAGTGGCCGCCGAGCATCACCGGCGCAGTTGCTTGTCCGGGGAAGGCCGCGAAGACGGCCGGATACTTTTGCTGATCGTAATACTTCACCTCCAGACCCGCATCGCGCAGATAATCGAAGACGAGGGTGGCCGCGCGGCGCACTTCCTCCAATCGCTCCTCCGGGCAGTTCGTCACCGAGGGGATGCGGATGAGCTGCTGCGCGAGGTCGAGCACCTCGGCGGTCTTGTCGCGATAGCTCGGTGCCACGATCGCGCCGGCGTGCGGGCGGAAACGGATCGGCGCGGCCGGGTCGCCGCGCACCTCATCGCGCGCCCGCTGCAACAGTTCGCGCACCTTCACCGCCTCCTCGCCCAGTTGCGCCACCGACGCGGCGATCACCTCCACATCGGCCTTCACCTGCGCCGCCCGTTCGCGCGCCAGCTCCTTCAACAACTCGAGCGGCACAATCTCCGATCCTCCAATCTCCTGCCTCACACGGTCGCGCATGACCTCCGCCGTGTTCGGCGCGCCGGCCACCATCTGCATCAGCGGGTCGAGGCGCGGCCACAGGCTCAACGCTTCCGCGACCGGGCGTACCTGTTCCAGCGTCCAACGCAGAAAGTCGCGCATCCCCACCGGCTTTCCCGTAAACGGATTTTCGATCTCGGCCCGCAGCCCGGAGTGCGCGGCCTCGGCCTCGTTGCGCCGCGCGCGGGCCAGGTCCTCGTGATCGTAGCGGAAGGCGCGGGCGAAGGCTGGGTCGGCGTAGCACTGTATCAGCAGCAACTCCTTCAACGTGAGATTGGCGAGGTCGAGTTCGAGCGAATGGCCGCCCTCGTCGGTGCGCACCTCGACGCGCGCCATGGGGATGTTGATGCGCGCCAGCAGGTTCTCGCGCTCGATCTGCTGCGCCATCTCCTCCGCCGAGACGCGCTGCTCGCCGGCGGCGTACAGCCCGCGATGATAGATGGCGTGCAACTGCTCGCTGGTGGTGAGGATCAGGCGCTCGACCGGCTCGGCGAAGGAACGCGCGCGCACCGGAGTCCAGTTGTTGTTGCCGAAGCGCACGCCGCGCCGCACTAGGTCGTACGACGCGCGCAGATAATCGCCGTGCGTGCGATACAGGTTCGGGATGTCGAGCGTCTCGGGGTTCGGGAAGGTGTAGTTGCGATTCGAGTCAACGTCGGTGAGGAGGACGGCGGGGCGGCCGTTGCGCCATGCGGGCCGCAGCGGCGTGGAGGCGCTGGTGGCGATGAAGAGCGCGGCGAAGGCCCGCATCAGCCGCGTGGCTTCGATGTAGACGCGATTCTTGTAGTCGTCGAGGTGCTCATCGCCACGCTCGGCCGGCGAGAGGTGCATGAAGTCCCAGCTCAGCAGCGGCTCGGGCAGCGAGAGGTTGGCGTGGATGCCGGCGGTGGCCAGCGCGTCGCCGTACATATCCACGCATTTCTGCAAATAGCGGCGCTTCGCCAGGTGCCACCCGCCCGGGATCGAGTCGTGCCCGACCCTGGTCGGGTAGAGCAGGTTGCCGTGAAAGGCGAACAGCTCCTCGCCGAACTCGCGCCCCGCTTTGGCCAGCCCGTTGAGCAACGTCGCTTCGAGCAACCGCCCCTCATACACCGCGCCGAGCGCGGAGTAGTATGGCCGCGTCGCCCACTCGATCATCCAGTGAAAGACCTCGCGCTGCGCGCGGTCGGCAACCCAGCCGGGCAGGTCGTGCTCGATCAGGTGATCAATGAAGCTCTGCTGATCCGGCCCGGTGCCGACGGTGAGCACCGGCTTGAAGCCGGAGTCGAGCAGGTTGAATTCCAGCTCAAAACCCGAGGTGCCGCTCCTGAAATTGGCTTTGAGCGCGGCCTCGCGGGCGAGCAGATATTTCTCGGCGAACCTGGAAGGGGAGAGGGACATGAACGCTCCAGAATTGTTCACCCCAGAGCACACGGAGAGCGCAGAGAAAGACCCTCTGTGCTCTGCGCTACCTGGGGTAAAGAATCACTTGACTTGCCACGCCCGCACGCGGCCGTCATCGCCGCCCGTGAGCAGGTGTGCGCTGTCGGGCGCAAACGCGAGGGCGACGACCGGGCTGCCGGCGTCCCACTGCGCGACGACGGACTCGGCCTGCGGATCCCACAGCCACACGCGACCCGCCTCGCCCGCACACGCCAGGGCCGAGCCATCCGGGCTGAAGGCCAGCGCGTTCACATCGGCGATCTCATCCGGCAGGGTGATTGGGGACTCGGGGCCGTCGTTCACGTTCCACATCATCACAGCCCCCTTCTCGGTGATGGCGGCGAGCAGCGGGTGATGTGGATTGAAGGCCATGTGCGCGACGGGCGACTCGTGGCCGAGCAACTCCCAGCCCGAAAGCTGCACCGGCCGAACCTGCCATAGTTGAATGCGCGCCGCCTCGCCCGAGACCGCCAGCGTGCCCTCGGCGTCGAAGGCCAGTGTTTCGATGTCGCCCAGGCCGGGGCGGATGGTGTGCAGTTCGTCGAGGCCGGGGCGGAAGACCTTGACGGTGTTGCCGCAGCCGATGGCCAGCAGTTGGCCGTTCGGCGAGTACGCCAGCCCGGCAGAGCCTTCGGGCATCTCGGCGTATTGCTCGCTCTCAAAGTCGCCGGCGCGCCACGTCTCCACGCTGCCATCGGCGGTGAGCGCCACGAGTTCCCTGCCCGTGGGCGAGAAGGCCAGCTCCCACAGCGAGGCCGCCAGTTCGATCTCGACTTCCGGTTCTGCCGAAGTGTCGTAACGCCAGATTGTGAGGCCTGGCGCCCCGGCCCCTCCCTCGGCCGAGGTGCCGGCGGCCAGCCATTTGCCATCCGCACTCACCGCCACCCGCTCGATGTCGCCGCTGCGGACGGCGTATTCAGTCACAACCTGTGGTGTTGCCAGCCACTGGCTGCTTTCGGCTTTCTTTTCAACCACCACTTCCACAAACTCAATCCGGTTGCCCACGGAGTCACGGCAATAAAGACGACGCAGACCTTCGAGCGGCGCGCTGTCCTGCTCGACATCAATGCCGTGTCCGGCGAGCACGTCACGAATCTTGTCCAGGCTCGCCACGCGGAAGGCGACGTGCCGCCTGGAGTAGGCATTGCCCGGCGCGGATTCGACTCCGACGTGCAATTGCAGATTGCCGCAATCAAACCACACTCCGCCGCGCGCTTCGAGTTGGGCAGGCTTCGGGATTTCCGTCAGCCCGAGGACCTCGCCATAGAACTCGCGGACCTTGTCGTCGCTGCCGGTGGGGGCGGTGATGTGGACGTGGTCAATGGAGGTGATGAGCATGATGATCCTTTGGCGCGTGTTCGTGGAGAAACCGAGTTAGCGGTGGAATGGCTTCGGCGCGATGCGTAGCGACGCACAGATGGCCGCCGCCCTCGATGCTCACCAGCCGCGCGCCGGGGATGTGGGCGGCGGCATGCACGGCGTTTTCATAGAGCACAACGGTGTCGGCCGTGCCGTGGATGATGAGGCTGGGCAGGGTGATGCGCTCGAGGTCGAGGATGGGCAGGGCGACATTGGCGTGGGCGAGGTCGTTGCGCAGCCCGGCGGCCCGCGAATGGGTGGGGTAGATCTTCAGCACGTAGTTCAGAATCTCCATCGTCTCCGGTTCATTTTCCAGCCGGCGGCGCACCTCGGGCGCGGTGCCATTGCCAAGCAGGAGGGATTCAACCATGATTTCATCGAGCGCCCACACCAGAAAGTCGAACGGCGCAATGGCGGCCCAGAAGCGATACTGGCGCTGGGTGTGCGGCGGGGGCCGCAGACACAGGGCGGAGACCAACCCCAGCGCCCAGCACCGATCCGGATAGCGCAACACGAATTCCAACGCCGATGGCCCGCCGCCCGACCCGGCTACCACGGCAACGCGGTCGACTTCGAGCACGTCGAGCAGCGCCGCGTAGGCGCCGGCCTGCTCGGCGGGCGAGCGGCCCGTGCTGAGCGGCGTGCGCAGATGGCCGGGCCGCGACGGCGCGATAATGGTGAAGCCATGCACCATGCGCGCCAGCGCCAGCGATTGATCGTAGCCGCCGAGCGCGCCGTGCACAAACATCACCCTCGGCCCGTCGCCAACCAGGCCGTACTCCATCGGGCCGCGCGCCGTATACGCGATACGGCTGCCGGCGTTCAAGCGCGCGGTGGTTCGCCGCCGGTAGCGGGTGTAGTGGCCCCACACGCGCGCCGCAGCGATTCCGGCCAACCCGAAGGCGGTGAGCGCGAGCGTGTCTTTGAGTTTCATCCCACCTGCCTCAGGCCCGTGGGCCTCAAGCGCGAGTCGTGAAGGGAGAGAGTCCCCCGAGGCCGCCTGCCATCTCTCGCCTAATCCTGGTCCTGGCTTGCCAGCGCCGCCAACCCCTCCACCAGCCGCTGCGCCGCGCCGAGGGTGCGCTCGGGCGGGGTGGCGTACGAGAAGCGGATCCACTCCGCGCCGTACTCGGAGAAGTAGATGCCCGGCACGACGGCCAGGCCGTGCTGCTCGGCGAGGTACTGGCCAAGCTGCTCGGTATCCTTCCAGCCTTTGATCTCCAGCCACTGCCCCACGTTGATGAAGGCGTAATAACCTTTGCCGAGGATGTGCTGGAAGCCGTGCTCAACGAGGAAATCCCTGAGCACCGCCCGGCTGGCGTTGGTCGGCTCGATGATGGCTTTTGCGCTTCGCGCGAAACCCTGCTCGTACGCCGCCTGCGCCACCGCCAGCGAGAAGTAGCTGGGCATGACGGCGTGCGAGGCGCGGGCGACGATGAACTTCACCACGTCTTCACTCGCGATCAGATGGCAGTTGCGGATGTTGCTGCCGCCCAGCGACTTGGTGATGCCGTCGAGGAACATCAGCCGCCTGCGCTCCCCGGCGTCGAAGTGCTGGACGAAGGTGTTGAGGTTCATGGGCTGCTCGTCGGTGACGTAGTGGTACATCCAATCGAACAGCACGAAGGCCACGCCAGCCGCCAGCGCCGCCTTCGCCAGCGATACCTGCTTCTCGACCGTGATGGTCAGGCCGGTGGGGTTGTCGGGGTTGGTGATGATGAGGCCGGCGATCTTGCGCCCGTCGCGGGCGGCGAATGCCACGCACTCGCGCAGCGCGTCCTCCGAATACGCCCAGCCCTCGGAGGCGCGGCCCGGCGCGAGCAGCACGTTCGCGCCCACGCCGTACGGCCCCCAGTTGTAGCTGATCCACGGCACGCGGCTCACTATCACCAAATCGCCCAGCCGCCCGTGGCCGAGCGCCATCATCGCCTGATACGCTTTCACCAGCGCGTCGCGGCCCCCCTGCGTGCCGATTACGTTCGCCGGCCCCAATCCCGTCGCGGCCTCCAACTTCCAATATTGCTCGACGACCGATTGGCGATACGCTTCCGTGCCGAAGGGCATGTCGTAAGCGGTGCCGTGCTCGATCTGCAACTGCGCCGCGCGCTCCAAAATCGCCCGCGGCACGCCCGGCAAACTCGCGCCGCCGTCGCCCTGGGAGGCGTCGAAGGTCTTGCCGTCGGGATACCTCTGCTTATACACCGCCAGGCTCTTGTTGATGAGAAACATCCGCGACGGCGGGATGGCGGCGAGCCGGCCGAGATAATCGCCCACCGGCACGAGGTTGGCGGCGGGCAGGTTGTAGACAGGGGAGTCGGGTGATGGCGGCATTGAAAGAAAACTCCCATTGATGTCACCCTGAGCGCGTACACCGGGCCGATATCTGGTGTGGTCTTGTCGCGCGAAGGGTCTCGCGGAATTCAATGAGACCCTTCGCGCGATAAGCGACCGTAACGGCCAGGCAGCGCGTTAGCGCTCAGGGTGACACTACAATCCAATAAAAAAGCCCCGGCAGGTGGGCCGAGGCGATGGTGGACGAATGGCGAGCCGCGACGACACCCTTACGGGATGGATCTGCGATTAGTGCCGGTGCGGCGACCAGTGAACACGCGGCGAGTTTAGCACGGGGTGATGGGCTGCGTCAACGCCGTGTCCATGAAGCGCCCGACAAAAGCGAGTCGCGGCTTTTGGGCAGATTGCTGAGGCAAAATGCTTGACTCGCCCCGCGCGGCTGTGCTATTGTGTCGCCAATGCAATCCCAGTCTCGCTTCTACTTCTGGTTCTACTTTAGCCGCCCAGCCCGAGCGGTTGCTTGCGTTTGAGTAGAACTGGGAAGCGATAGATAGTCACTCAGAACCGCGAAGCAGCCGCTTCGCGGTTTTTCGTTTTTGTCATTCCGAGCCGCGCTTTTCGCGGCGAGGAATCTCCGGGCCAAGGTAGAGATTCCTCGCTTCGCTCGGAATGACAGCCATTGGTTTGAGGAGCATTCATGCCAATCCGAGGTCTGCGCGGCGCCGCCGTCGCCGAAGCGAATACGCGCGAAGCCATCCTCGCCGCCACCGCCGAACTGCTCGCGGCGATGGTGGACTCGAACGGCCTCGACCTTGCGGATGTGGCCAGCGTCTTCTTCACCGCCACGCCTGATCTGGACGCCGCCTTCCCCGCCCTGGCCGCGCGCCAGTTGGGCTGGCGTGATACCGCGCTGATGTGCGCGCAGGAAATCGCGGTGCCCGGCAGCCTGGCGCGTTGCATCCGCGTGCTCATCCACTGGAACACCGAAAAGCGCCCCGAAGAACTTCGCCATATCTACATCGGCGCGGCGGCCCAACTGCGGCCCGACCGCGACCCCCACCCCCCTCCGTCCCCCCATCCCCGCGCGCCGGAGCCTGAAAATGCCCGCGAAATTCGCCCGGCGCTGGGGGGAGGAAACTAGAGATAAGATTATCGAGGAGAGAGCGCCATGATTATTGTGATGCAACACCACGCCAGCGCCGCGCAGATCGCCGCCGTTGTCGCCCGCGTCGAGGCCGTGGGATACCGCGCCAGCCTCATCAAAGGCGAAGAGCGCACCATCATCGGCGTCATCGGGGATGACCGGCCGGTGGATCGCACCCAGTTCGAAACGCTCGATGGAGTCGAGAAGACCATGCCCGTGCTCAAGCCCTTCAAGCTGGCGTCGCGCGAGATGCACCCAGCCGACACGCACGTGCCGCTCAACGGCACGCCCATCGGCGGCAGCCGGATCGGCGTCATCGCCGGGCCGTGTTCGGTGGAGGGGCGCAGCGCCATCCTCGAAGCCGCTCAGGCCGTGAAGGAGGCCGGCGCGACCGCGTTGCGGGGCGGGGCCTTCAAGCCGCGCACCTCGCCGTACAGTTTTCAGGGGCTGGGCGAGGAGGGCCTGCAATATCTCGCCGAAGCGCGCGAGGCGACGGGTCTGCCCGTGGTCACCGAGGCGATGTCGCCGGAGCAGGTGCCGCTGGTCGCCCGGTATGCCGACGTAATCCAGATCGGTGCGCGCAACATGCAGAACTACGACCTGCTGCGCGCAGCGGGCAAGGCCGAAATCCCGGTGTTGCTCAAACGCGGGATGATGTCAACCATCGAAGAATTGCTGATGTCGGCCGAGTATGTGCTGGCCGGCGGCAATGCGCGCGTCATCCTGTGTGAGCGCGGCATCCGTACCTTCGAGAAGTACACGCGCAACACCACCGACATCAACGCCATCCCCGTGATCAAATCGCTCACGCACCTGCCCGTCATCCTCGACCCGAGCCACGGCACGGGCAAGTGGGAATACGTGACGGCGGTGGCGCGGGCCGGCATCGCCGCCGGGGCCGACGGCCTGATCGTTGAAGTCCATCCCAATCCCACCGAGGCCCTGTCGGACGGCGCGCAATCACTCCGGCCGGAGAAGTTCGCGCAGTTGGTGCGCGAGTGCCGCGCGGTGGCGGAGGCCATTGGACGAAATTGATGATTGCGGATTTCTGATTGCTGAGTGAACCGCCGGGTTCGACAATCAGACATCAACAATCACAAATCCGCAATGATTATTGTGATGCAGCCTCACGCCAGTGCGGAGCAGATCGCCTCGGTCGTGCACAAAGTTGAGAAGAACGGTTACCGCGTTCACCTGTCACAGGGTGAGGAACGCACTATCATTGGCGTCATCGGCGACGACCGGCCGGTGGATCGCGGCCAGTTCGAGGCCCTCGACGGCGTGGAGAAAACGGTGCAAGTCCTCAAGCCCTTCAAACTGGCTTCGCGCGAGATGCATCCCGCCGACACCCTCGTGCCGCTCGACGGCATCAAGGTTGGCGGGCCGCGGCTGGCCGTCATCGCCGGGCCGTGCTCGGTGGAGGGCCGCTCGCAGATCCTCGAAACCGCGATGGCGGTGAAGGAGGCCGGCGCGACGGCGCTGCGCGGCGGGGCGTTCAAACCGCGCACCTCCCCGTATAGTTTTCAAGGCCTGGGTGAAGAGGGCTTGCAGCTCCTGGCCGAGGCCCGCAACATGACCGGCCTGCCCATCGTCACCGAAGCCATGTCGGAGGAGCAGGTGAAACTGGTGGCGCGCTACGCGGATGTGATCCAGATCGGCGCGCGCAACATGCAGAATTACGCGCTGCTCAACACGGTCGGGCAGTCGGGCCGGCCGGTGCTCCTCAAGCGCGGGATGATGTCCACCATCGAGGAACTGCTCATGTCCGCCGAGTACGTCATGGCGCAGGGCAACCAGCGCGTCATCCTGTGCGAACGCGGCATCCGTACCTTTGAGAAGTACACACGCAACACCACCGACATCAATGCCGTGCCGGTGCTCAAACAATTGACCCATCTGCCCGTCATCCTCGACCCGAGCCACAGCACGGGCAAATGGGAGTACGTCATCGCGATTGCGAAAGCGGCGGTGGCCGCCGGGGCGGATGGGTTGATCGTGGAAGTGCATCCGCATCCCGAAGATGCGCTCTCCGACGGGGCGCAGTCGCTGCGCCCGGAGAAGTTCGCGCAGATGGTGCGCGAGGTGCGGCGCATCGCCGAGGCCGTAGATCGGTCTATTTGAGAACGGGTTGGGAGCGGGGCCAGCGGGGAATTTGTCCGGCGTGACGGGGCCGATATAATTCGGGGATGGTCGTTCCCGACCCCGCGCACACCGCGCCCTTTCGACTGGCAAATTGTGACGTCTCCATCGTCGGCCTCGGGCTGATGGGCGGCTCGTTGGCCCTGGCTTTGCGCGGCGCTTGTCGCAGCCTGACCGGGATGGACACCGATCCGCGCGCCGTCGAGGCCGCGCTCAGTCGCGGGCTGATTGATGAAGCTGCCTCGTTCGAGGAGGCGCAGGATTGTGACCTGCTCATCCTGGCCGTGCCGGTGCGGGCCATCCTCGCCCAGCTCGAGCAGCTCAGTTCGCTGTACACACCGCCGCGCGAAACGGTGGTGCTCGACCTGGGCTCGACGAAGAAGGACATCCTGCAGGCGATGGCCGACCTGCCGCCTCGCTTCGAACCGATCGGCGGGCACCCGATGTGCGGCAAAGAGACCGGCGGTTTGGCCAACGCCGATGGAAATCTGTTTCGCGACAAAGCCTTTGTGCTCGTGCCGCCCGGTTACAGCTCGGTGCGCGCCCTGGCCCTGGCGCACGAACTCATCCACACTCTCGGAGCCGAAGCCATGACCCTCTCAGCGGACCGTCACGACAAACTGGCCGCCCTCGTCAGCCATCTGCCCTACACGGTTGCGGTAACGTTGATGCGGACGGTGATGGCGCAGGGCGACGAGCAGGCGTGGGCGCTGGCCTCGTCGGGCTTTCGCGATACTTCGCGTTTGGCGGCCAGCGATTTGGCGATGATGACGGACATCCTGCTCACCAACCGCAATCAGATTCTGGACGCGCTGGCGCTGTATCGCGGCGAATTGGAGTCGCTGGAAGCGGCGATACGGCAAGGGGATGCCGACGGTGTGCGCGCGGCGCTGGCCCCCGCTCAGGCGCAGCGGTCGGAGTTGTTCCGCGAATGAAGTCAGCCGCCAGCGGTTATTCCGTTGCCCCCCTCCCGCAGCCGTTGTGCGCCTCCGTACGCGTCCCCGGCTCCAAGAGCCTCACCAATCGCGCCCTCCTCATCGCCGCCCTCGCCGAGGGCGCGACTACGCTGACCAACGCCCTCGAGTCCGACGACTCGGCGCGCTTCATCGAGTCGCTGCAGCGCCTCGGCTTCGACATCACGCCTCACGCCTCACGCCTCACGGTGCGTGGATTGGGCGGCCGCATCCCTGCCTCCCAGGCCGAGCTTTTCGTCGGCAACGCCGGCACCGCCGCCCGCTTCCTCACGGCCATGCTCACCCTCGGTCACGGCGAGTATGTGCTCGACGGCGATGCCCGCATGCGCGAGCGGCCCATCGGCGATCTGGTGGATGCGCTGCGACAACTTGGAGCAGATATTTCCGGGACCGCCTCCCCTCTTTCCGGAACGGGGGGCCGGAGGGGTGAGGTCTGCCCGCCGGTGCGGATTGTGGCCCGCGGCCTGCCCGGTGGCCGCGCCACTGTGAGGGGCGACGTGAGCAGCCAGTTCCTCAGCGGCCTGCTCATGGTGGCGCCGTACGCGCGCGGCCCGATTGAAATCGAAATGGCCGGCGAGTTGAACTCGAAGCCGTACGTTGAAATGACGCTGGCCATCATGCGCGACTTCGGCGTGCCCATTCAATATGCCGACCTGCGACATTTCACCGTAGCGCCGCAACGCTATCGCGCGCGGGCGGGGTATGCGATTGAGAGCGACGCTTCCGCCGCCTCATACTTCTTCGCCGCGCCGGCGGTCTGCGGCGGCACGGTGCGGGTCGAAAACATCACGCGCCGTTCGAAGCAGGGCGACGTCGCCTTCCTCGACGTGCTGGCGCAGATGGGCTGCCTCATCGCCGAGGGCGACGATTGGATTGCGGTGACCGGCCCTGAGACGCTGCGCGGCGTGGAGGTGGATATGCGCGACATCCCCGACACCGCGCAGACGCTGGCCGCCATCGCCCCGTTCGCCGATTCGCCCACGACGATTCGCGGCATCGCCTCGGCGCGCGCCAAGGAGACCGACCGCGTGGCCGCGATGTGCGCCGAGCTGGCGCGCCTCGGCGTAACGGTCGAGGAATATCCCGACGGTCTGAAGATCTATCCAACCCGCAACCTGCGACCCGCCAATATCCAAACTTACAACGACCACCGCATGGCGATGGCGTTCGCCCTCACCGGCCTGCGCGCGCCGGGCGTGGTGATCGAAGACCCCGGCTGCGTATCGAAGACATTTCCCGATTACTTTGATGTGTTGGAGCAGTTGGGATCGAGCGAACCCATGGTTGTGTGATTGGGCAAGTGCAACCACTCAATGACGCGCCCACCGACTCTGTATGCATCTCGCTTTGCTCGGCTACCCCCTCGCGCACTCGCTCTCGCCGGCGATGCACAGCGCCGCGCTCGCGCAGGTGGGCCTGAGTGATTGGCGTTACGAGGCGATGCCGGTGCCGCCCGAGCGTTTGGGCGAGGCCATCGCGGCGCTGCGCGGCGACGAGTACGCCGGGGCCAACATCACCGTGCCGCATAAAGAGTCCGCCATCCTGTTTCTCGATGGCCTCACGCCCGTGGCCCAGGCCATCGGCGCCGTAAACACGATATTGAAAGAGCCTGGCCCTTCTGGCTCCTCTGCTGCCGAGCGCGCTTTCCACAAGCGCGAGAACGGGCCTGGGGGTGAGGTTCTGTTGGGCCACAACACCGACGCCGCCGGCCTGCTCGCCGATCTCCACGCGCAGCGAGTCTCAATCTCCAATTCCCGCGTCCTGATTCTGGGCGCGGGCGGCGCGGCGCGGGCGGCGGTGGCGGCCTGCGCGAGCGCCGGCGCGCGCGTGCGCGTGGTGGCGCGCCGGCGCGAGCAGGCACTCCGTCTTCGGTCACTGGCTCCACAGCTTGATCTCTTCGAATGGAGCGAACTCGGTTTCATACAGGCCAGCGACGACGTCGCCCTCATCCTCAACAGCACGCCCATCGGCATGTCGCCCAACGAGAATGAGTCGCCCTGGCCCGCCTCGGTGCCCCTGCCGCCGGATGCGTTTGTATACGACCTGATCTACAACCCGGCCGAGACTCAACTCGTGCGCCAGGCCCGCGAACGTGGGTTGCGCGCCGCCACCGGCCTCGGTATGCTGGTGGAGCAGGGCGCGCTGGCGTTTGAATTGTGGACCGGCCAACCCGCGCCGCGCGCCGGGATGCGGGCTGCCGCCGAGGGCAAATTGCGTGAAGTGTGAAACGTGAAAGGTGAGCGCGCTGCGCCCCACGTTTCACGCGTCACGACTTGCGTTGCATACCATGCCTCTCCGTTTCCTCACCGCCGGTGAATCGCACGGCCCCGCCGTCATCACGATTTTGGAGGGGATGCCCGCCGGACTGCCACTCGCCGCGGATGACATCAACCCCGACCTCGCCCGGCGGCAGGGATTGAATGCGGCCGGTCGCCCGTATCCCGGCGCCAGCCCGCGCATGAAGCTTGAACGCGACAGCGCGCAGATCATCGGCGGCGTCATGGCCGGTTTCACCATCGGCGCACCAATTGCCGTGCAGATCGAGAATCTCGATCACGCCAAATGGAAGGGCCGCGCCGTCGAGCCGATGACGACCCCGCGCCCCGGCCACGCCGACCTGACCGGCGCGATCAAGTATGGCCACAGCGATTTGCGGATGAGCCTCGAACGCGCCTCGGCCCGCGAAACGACCGCGCGCGTGGCCGCCGGCGCCGTCTGCCGCAAGCTGCTGGCCGAGTTTGGCGTCCGGGTGGGGAGCTATGTGATCGAGATCGGCGGCGTGCGCGCGGATGTCTCGGCGCTGACGATGGAGCAGCGGATCGAACGCGCGTTGGACTCGGAGATGGCCTGCCCGATCCGCGAAGCCTCCGACGCGATGCGCGCCCGGGTCGAGGACATCATCCGCGCGAAGGACACCCTCGGCGGCGCCTTCGAAGTCGTGGCCCTCGGCGCGCCGCCCGGCCTCGGCAGCCATGTGCACTGGGATCGGCGCCTCTCGGGCCGCCTCGCCGGCGCACTGCTCAGCATCCACGCGATGAAGGGCGTCGAGATCGGCGAGGCGTTCGAAAATGCGCGACGGACGGGGACGCAGGTGCAGGATGAAATCCTGCTGGATGACGCCGGACGGCAGACGACAGACCGCAGTCGGCGGGCGACGGTCGGCCGTCAACTCGCTCGCCGCACCAACCGCGCCGGCGGCCTCGAAGGCGGCATCACCACCGGCGAGCCGGTTGTGCTGCGCGTGTACATGAAACCGATCTCGACCACGCTCACCCCGCTCAACTCGGTTGACCTAGCCAGCGGCGAGCCGAAGCCGATGGAGTACGAGCGCTCCGACTTCTGCGCCGTGCCGCGCGCCGGCGTCATCGGCGAGGCGATGGCGGCATTTGTGCTGGCCGATGCCCTGCTCGAAAAGCTGGGCGGCGATTCGATTGCGGAGATGAAGCCGCGCTTCGAGTCGCTGCGACGCGCCAGCCTGGAAGATTTGCCGATGCTGAACGAGCCAACCGTATTCTGGCCCTGACCAGTGAACAGTGAGTGCCGTTCACCGCTCACCGTTCACCGTTCACCGACCACTGCCCCCGTGAATCTCACCCTTTACGGCCCTCCCGGCTCCGGCAAGACGACCGTTGGCAAAACGCTGGCCGCGCGGCTCGGGCGCACGTTGGTGGATGTGGACGAGGTGATCGTCGCGCGCGCGGGCCGCACCATCCCGGAGATTTTTGCGACGGGTGGGGAGGCGGAGTTCCGGCGCCTCGAAACGGAAGTGATTGCCGGACTCGCGGCGCGCGAGGGGCTGGTGATCACCCCCGGCGGCGGCGCGCTGCTCGACCCCGCGAACCGCGAGGCCCTCGAACGCAGCGGGCCGATCTTCTGCCTGCGCGCCGAATTCGATGTGTTGCTGGCGCGGATGCAATCCGCCGGCGACCGGCCGCTGCTGGCGGGCGATGACCCGGCGACGAAGTTGCGCGCACTGCTCGACGCGCGGCGCGGGTTGTACGACTCGTTCGCGGAGCAAATCGACACCACCCGCAAAACCGTCGCCGAAGTCACGGATGAACTCCGCGCCTGCATGGAACCGCGCACCCTGTCGGTGACGACGCCCGAATTGCGCCATGATATCGTGCTCGGCTACGGCCTGCTCGAACGCCTGCCGCAATTGCTGGCCGAACACGGGCTGACCGGCCCTGCCATCATCGTCACCGATGAGAACATCGCCGGCGCGGCGTCCTTCCCCCGTCACTTGCCACTCGTCACCCTGCCGGCTGGCGAACCGCACAAAACCCTCGACACTGTCCGCGCATTGTACGATGCCTTTCTGCAACACGGCCTCGATCGCGGTTCGGTCGTCATCGCGCTGGGCGGCGGCGTCATAGGGGACATCGCCGGCTTCGCGGCGGCGACGTATATGCGCGGCGTGCGCTGGGTTAACGTGCCGACAACGCTGCTGGCGATGGTGGACGCCAGCCTCGGCGGGAAGACCGGCGTTGATTTGCCGCAGGGCAAGAACCTCGTTGGGGCTTTTCACCCACCCGCGCTCGTGGTTTCTGATCCGCTTGTGTTGAGCACTCTTCCTCCGGCTGAACGCATCGCCGGTCTGGCCGAGGTGGTGAAGCATGCGTTGATTGACGAGGCTGAACTCTTCGCCGAGCTGGAGTCCGGCGCGACGTTTGGGGGCGTGCGCCAGCTCGAGCGCGCGATCGCGGTGAAGGTGCGGGTCGTGACCGAAGATCCGTTCGAACGCGGGCGGCGCGCGACGCTCAACCTCGGGCATACCGTTGGCCACGGAGTTGAGGTGGCCTCCGGCTTCCGGCTCCGGCACGGGGAGGCGGTCTCCATCGGGCTGGCCGCCGAAGCGCACATCGCCGAACAAATGGGCATCGCTGAGGCCGGGCTGTCCGCCCGCATCACTCACACGCTGGCCCGCCTTGGCCTGCCGGTGGCCGCGCCCGGCCTCGACCCGCTCGCCATCCGCACGTTGATGAGCGCCGACAAGAAGAAGGCGGGTGGCCGCTTGAAGTTCGCGTTGCCGGTGCGCGTGGGCGAGGTGCGCTGGGGGATAGAGGTGGGCGAAGGGCTTTTGGCAGAAACGCTCGAGGCGATTACACTCCCCCCCGACCGCAGCGGTTTGTGATTCCGGTGCGGTCTCGACATCACAACATGTCCCAAAGAATCGTCTTCTGGTTTTCGGATACGGGTGGTGGGCACCGCAGCGCGGCGGAGGCCGTCATCGAGGCCCTCAAGGCCAGGCACGGCGAGCAGGTCGAGCCGGTGATGGTCGATGCCATCAAGCAGTATGCGCCGCCGCCGTTCAATCGCTCGGCGGAGTGGTACGCCAAGGTCAGCAATCGGCGGCCATGGGAGTGGGGGCTGTCGTATTACGTCACGAACGGCCTGCGCCGGTTTCAGTTGACCCAGCTGTTGCTGTGGCCCTACATCCGCAGCAGCATGCGGCGCGCGGTGCGCGAGAACCCGGCTGATCTGTATGTCTCGGTGCACCCGATCCTGGCCCGGCTGACGATGGTGTATCCGCGCACCCGCCCGCCGGTTGTCACCGTCGTCACCGATGCCGTCACCGGGCACATCTCGTGGTTTGCGCCCGAGGTGGATGCCTGTGTGGTTGCCACCGAGCGCGCGCGCCAAATCGGGCTACGCTACGGCATGCCGGCCAGCAAACTACGCGTCATCGGTATGCCGGTGTCGGCCCGTTTCAGCCAGCCCTTCGGCGACAAAGCGGAACTCAGGCAGAAACTGGGGTGGGGGGCCGAGAAGCCGGTGGTGTTGATCGTCGGCGGCGGCGAAGGCGTGGGGCCGTTATACGAAATCACCCAGGCCCTGTCATTCGCGCGGCTCGAGTGCGAGGTGGCGGTGGTGTGCGGGCGCAATCAAAAACTGCACGCGCGCTTGCAGGCCGGCGAGTGGAACCTGCCTGTGCACGCGTACGGCTTTGTGCGCGACATGCCCGACTTCATGCGCGCCGCCGATGTGCTGGTGACCAAGGCCGGGCCGGGCACCATCGCCGAAGCCTTCATCGCCGGGCTGCCGATGATCCTGTACAGCCGCTTGCCCGGTCAGGAGGAGGGCAACGTGGCATATGTGGTGGATGAGGGAGCGGGCGTCTGGGCGCCGAAGCCTGAACTGGTTGTGAACGCGCTGCGGCACTGGCTCGGCAGCGACTCGCGCGAGTTGCGCCGCGCCGCCGTCAACGCGCGCCGCCTGGCGCGCCCCAACGCCTCGCAGGATATCGCCGACTTCCTCGCCTCGTACCTCGACCTGCCATCCAAAACCTGAACTCTCTACCTCGCATGTGGCTCGATCCCTTGTTCGCCAACAAAATCCTGCAGGACGTCGTCGCTACCGCCCTCACGCTTGCGCTTTGCCTGGTCTGGTTGCGGTTGCTTGACTTCGTCGCCCATCGCGGCCTGATCGAGCAGCGGCTGAGTCGCAAGATCATCCACATCGGCACCGGGCCGCTGTTCGTGTTGTGCTGGAATCTGTTCAGCGCCGAACCGTGGGCCCGTTACGCGGCGGCGCTGGTTCCGGGCCTCATCACCCTGCAATTTGCGGCGGTGGGGCTGGGGCTGATGCGCGACGACACGGCCGTGCAGGCGATGACGCGCCACGGCGACCCGCGCGAGATTCTGCGCGGGTCGTTGTTCTACGGGGTGGTGTTTGTGATCTGCACGCTCGTGTTCTGGCGGCACTCGCCGGCCGGCGTTTTGGCGCTGATGGTGATGTGTGGCGGCGACGGGCTGGCCGACATCGTTGGGCGGCGGCTTGGCCGCGCCAAACTCCCGTTCAGCCCGGAGAAAAGCTGGGCGGGTTCGCTGGCCATGTTCGGCGGCGGTCTGCTCTTCGGCTTCGGCTCTCTCGCGCTCTTCAATGCCTTTGGCGATTTCATCCCACCGCTCGACCTCGCCCGCACCGCCCTCAGCGTTGCCGTCATTGCATCCGTGGCGACCCTCGTCGAGGCGCTGCCGTTCCGCGACGTCGACAACCTCACGACGACGGCCGTCGCCCTCGCCCTCGGTTGGTTGATGCTGTAGCCATCGTCAGCGCGTGATACAACTCCGTACATGATTTGGGCCTACGCACAATCCATCGCCCGCCGCCTCCTGGCGTGGAGCGTCATCAGCGTCGCCGCCGGCGCCGGTCTCATCGTCTTTGGCGATTGGTTCTGGCGTGCGTTGGGGATTCAGGCGGTGGTCTGGGGCGTGATCGATGGGGTGATCGGATGGTTCGGGTTGCGGAGCGCCGAGCGCCGGGCGCGCCCGGCCGAGGTTGAAGCCCGCAACCTGCGGCGGTTGTTGTGGATCAACGCCGGCCTCGACGTGCTCTACCTCGTCGGCGGGCTATGGCTGGCGTTCGGCCTCGGGAGCGAGTGGCGCGGGCACGGATGGGGCATCCTCGTGCAGGGCGGCTTCCTTCTCGTCTTTGACGCGCTGCACGCGCTCGGCCTCCCGCGCGAACCACGCCTGCCCGGCCTCCGCTTCTTCGCCGGGCCAGAACATCGGGCCTTTCACCTTCCGGCGGCCACCGGTGATGCGCCCGCTGCTGTGCTCGTTCACGGCTTCCCCGGCACCCCGGCGGAGATGCGGGCCATCGGCGAGTCGCTGCATCGCGTTGGATTCAACGTGCACGGTCTGCTGCTCCCCGGCTTCGGGGCGGATATCGCCACGCTCAGCACGCGGCGCTACGGCGAGTGGGTCGAGGCAGTGGAGGACAAACTGCGCGAATCCGGGAGCGCCGGCGCACCGGTACTGCTCGTCGGCTATTCCTTCGGTGGGGCGCTGGCGGCGGAGGTGGCCAGCCGCGTTGCGCCGGCGGGCCTGATCCTGCTCGCGCCCTTCATGTGGACGGAGCCGGTGTGGCTGCGCGTGCTGCTCACATTTATCAGCCCGCTGCTGCCATACTCATTCAAACCCTACGCCCGCGCCAACTTTGATGATCCCAGATTCCAGCACACGCTGACCAGGTTCATCGGCGGCGCGGACCTCACCGACCCGGCCCTGCGCGCTGCGCTGCGCGACTTCGCCGTGCCGAGCACGCTCCTGCAGGAGGTGCGACGCACCAGCCGCGCCTATCGGCTGGCCGCCGGGGTGCGTGCGCCGGTGCTCGTCGTGCAGGGGGAAACCGATGAGGTCGCGCGACCGACCAACACTCAGCGATTGGTCGCCGCGCTGCCGGCCGGCACGACCTACGTGAAGGTGCGGGCCGGCCACGATCTGGCCGAGCCGACGTCACCCGGCTGGGCGGAGGTCGAGCGCGCGGTGCTCGATTTCGCCCGCGGCCTGACCGTCAAATAAAACGGACGACCTTCGTCGCCCGTCGTTCGCGTCACGCGCCCGCTTCGGCTGCGGCCTCCGCGCCGCCGGCCTCGGCTTTGCGCCCGCCCAGCTTCTGATCGAGCATGAGCAGTGCCACCGGCGAATCGCCCGAAATCTTCAGCCAATCCACCGCCTGCCCGACGTTCTTCTCTTCTTCAACCTGTTCGTTGATGAACCATTGCAGCATGGTTTGCGTGGCGTAGTCGTCCTCCTTCGCCGCCAGCGCGTACAGCTTGTGAATTGAGCTCGTGACCTTTTGCTCGTGCTTGAGCGCGGCCTCGAACGCTTCGAGCGCGGTCTTGAATTTGGCCTGCGGCTCGGTGATGGCCTCGAGCTTCACCGTGCCGCCGCGGTCGTGCATGTGGTCGAACAGACGAAGCGCGTGCAGAAGCTCTTCCTGATATTGCGTTCGCATCCAGCCGGCGAAGCCGGTCAGGTTGGCCGACTCGAAGTAGCCGGACATGGCGAGGTAGGCGTAGGCCGATGAAAACTCGAGATTGATTTGATGATTGAGGGCGTCCTGCATCGCTGGGCTGAGCATGGGATTGGCTCCTGAGTTGAGTGGAGATTGAGTGTGACAACATTCTATCACCGCGTAGACCCAAGGTACTGTTGGCGGGTTTCTTCAATCAGAGTAGCCTATCATTGCTGCAAACCTCACACTTGGAGGGGACGTGAAAAATCGTGTTTCTCTGCTGATTGGCCTGCTGGCGCTGCTGCCACTGTGCGCGTTGATGTTGACTTCTGCCGGCCCGGCCCGGGGCCAGCGCCACAATTCCCGTCGCGACAACTCAAGATGTGCTCAACGGCAACGAGTGCCTAGCGGGGAGCGGGGCGGACACGACTGTGTTTTCCGTCACGGACGTTGTGTCGGTTTCGACGCCAATTGCGATTACACGCTCCGTCGTGATTGTCGGCGAGAGTCCGCTGTCCCTCACAATCAATGCCAACTTTGGGCTTGGGTCTGAGTTGTTCAATTCGCGCTTGATTGAAATCAAGGAGGTTGAATGTCATGCCGAGGAGCGGAGCGACGAGGCATCTCTGGCTGGCCGCAAATCGCGCCAGGCTTGGGTAGAGACCCCTCGCTCGCTCGGGGTGACACATACCTCCTTGAAACCAATTAAGAGCGGTTCAATTTTGGCACGTATTCATCGGGCGGCACATTCGGTCTCTCAAATCTGACCCTGACTGGCAACGGCGGTGGCGGAGTCCGAGTCAGCTCTGGTTCGTTGACAGTGACCAACACGGTCTTTAGCGGCACGGTACCCGGCCACTTGATGATCGAGGACAACGCCTTGGCGCATGTGATCTCGGGAACCTTTTCGAATTCGCAGTCGACTTTTGGGCGAGGAATTCGCAATGCTGGCCAACTATGGCTCATGGACGGTACTGTCTCCAATAACAGCAGTCTTTTCGCTGGAGCGGGCATATTCAATTCAGGGCAAATGTGGATTGAGACCACCTCCGTTTTCGGAAACCAACTAATCGGAGGCGCGTCGGGTCAACACGGAGCAGGGATATATAACGCGGGTGTGATGACGATCACCAACAGCACTATTTCCGCAAACTCTGCCAACGCGACGGGGCTGAGTGACGGCGGCGGGATCGCCAACAGCGGCACTCTGCTCATCGCCAGTTCAATCTTATCTGGGAATTCGGCTGCAAGTGGTATGGGTGGTGGGCTGCAAATCGTAAGCGGCTCCGTCACTGTGCGAAACTCTATTATTGCCGGGAGTGTCACAAGCACTGATTGCAGTATTACTGCCGGCGTAATCATTGACGACGGCAACAATCTCGTTCAAGACAATAGCTGTGGACTCACTGGCGGTACCGATCCGTTGCTTGGCCAGCTTCAAAACAATGGTGGGCCAACCCTTACCCACGCCCTCCTCCCCGGCAGCCCGGCTATAGACGCCGGCAACCCCGCTGGCTGCACCGACGCATTCGGCAATCTGCTGACTACTGACCAACGTGGTTTCATCCGCCCGGCAGGCGGGCGTTGCGATATCGGCGCGTTTGAGTACGGGGCAACCGCCTTCCCGAGAGTCTTTCTTCCCGTGTTGGTGCGATAAGGAGACCGTCATGAACAAGCGAATAGGCGTCCTTGTAGGTTTGACTATGATCGGATTAGTACTCGTGGGCGCGCTGGCGACTGAGAATGCGAGCGCGGTAAGCAACATCACTGTAACTACGACACTTGATGTTCTCGACGGCAACGATGGCTTATGCTCTCTGCGCGAAGCTGTCATCGCCGCGAACCTCGACACGGCTTCAGGTCTGGCAACCGGTGAATGCCCGGCAGGCAGCGGTGCGGATATGATCATTCTGCGCGCGGAAACATACACGCTTACCCGAGGCGATATATTTGGGGCCGCCGGCCCTGAATGGGACAGCCTGGATATCACGAGCACCCTGACCATCAGTGGTGCTGGCTCCATGTCGTCCATTATCAGTGCCAATGGTGGCGCACGTGGAGCGGTCGAAGTTTATGCGGGTGTGTCGCAAGTCACACTGACCGGCATTGGGTTGGAACGTGATGCCCAGGCCGTACTTCGCAATCGGGGAGACATATCTCTGCAAGATGTGCGCTTGGCTTATTCCGGGCAAGGTCTCTACAACGGCCCGGCTGCCACTGCCTCGCTCGATCATGTCACCGTGGTAGGTACGACCGGTGGTGTATTATCAACCGATGCCGGTATCTATAATGAGGGCGGAGTTATTACTCTCACAAACAGTCTCGTCTACAGTAATACGAGCTTTTTGACCGGTGGCATTGCAAACCGTACTTCCTCCCCTAACCGCGGCATGATTGTCATTCGGAATACTTCGGTGTTCAGCAACACAAGCCAGCAAGCTTGCGACGGTGCAATACGCAACGAAGCACACATGATCATCGAGGGTAGTGTCATCATGAATAACGCGCGCAACGGTAATTGTGGCGATGGGATTTACAACAGTGGCTCGTTGACAGTTACACAATCATCATTGACTGGCAATGCTAAGGGAGTTGTGTCTTGGGGCACGCTCGTCATGACTGACACAATTATTGAGAACAATGCGGATAGCGGACTGAATAATTTCAATGGACAAGCAATCGTCTCGAACGTGTCAATTCGGAATAACTCGGACGCTGGAGTCCGGAGCGCGAGTTTCGGGCAACCCACAGCAATAACCATTACGAACTCCTCGATTATGGGAAACATGGGGGGTGGTGTAGACAACGGCAGCAGCGGCATCGGCACCAGTTTTATGATCATCTCCGAAAGCATGATCGCAAATAATACGAATTCGGGCACCTTCCCTAGCTCCGGAGGTGGAGGAATCAGAAACGGCAATGGCGGCAAGCTTTATGTGATCAACAGCACGATCAGCGGTAATTCCGCGTACCTGGATGGAGGCGGAATCTATAACTATCAAGGTGCGGGCGGTAATGCCGGGCTGTTATATCTTTACAACACCACTGTGGCCAACAACCGGGCCGATGGCGATAACAATGGTGTTGGTGATGGCGGTGGAATCCGCCACCTGAGCATTATTGGCACCGCCGACCTCAAGAATACACTTGTCGCAGGTAACATGGGGGTGAACGCTCAGGCGAACGACTTGTTCGGGGTATTCAACTCGCTTGGCTACAATCTAATTCAAAACCCCAACGCATATACGTTGACCGGGGTTGCAACGGGAAATATCGTGGGAGTCGCACCCAACATCGGATCGCTCCAAAACAACGGTGGCCCAACCCTCACCCACGCCCTCCTCCCCGGCAGCCCGGCCATTGACGCCGGCAACCCGGCAGGGTGCACCGATGCATACGGCGCCTTGTTGGCAATGGATCAACGCGGGTTTCTGCGTTGGATCGGTTCCCGTTGTGATATCGGCGCATACGAGTACGGGTCGTTATTGCCCATCAGCTTTGTCTACTTGCCATTTGTTCAGCGATAGATCGGTAAGCCCGGCACTTCGTTGTGCTCTTCCCCCACCTCTTCGTTTAGCGGCCACGTGCGCGGCGCTGTGCTATAGTCGCGCGCATGTTGAACCGTTTTGAGAAACTAAAACCCTGGTGGGCCGAACGCCAGGTCAAGATCCGCGACTCGGCCATGAACGTGCGGCGCGCCTTTGCGCTGGTGTGGAGCGCGCATCCGGCCTCGGCGGCCGCCATGCTGGCCTGCACCCTCGTCGGCTCGCTCCTGCCCGCCGCCCAGGCGTGGATCGGCAAACTCATCGTCGATACCGTCGTCACCGCCATCAACACCCAGAGCGGCGCGTGGGTGGGCCTGCAAGCGGCGCTGCCTTACCTGGCCATGGAGTTCGGGTTGCTGGTGCTGCAATCCGCCAACGGTCAGGCGCGCTCATTCGCCGAACACGTGCTGCATGCCCGCATCAACCTCAGCCTCAACTCACGCATCATCCGCAAAGCGCTCGAACTCGATCTCACGCACTTCGAGAACGCCGAGTTCTACGACAAACTGCAGAACGCGCGCCGCGAAGCCGACTGGCGCAGCCTCCAAATCGTCAATGGCGGCTTCTATCTCGCGCAGAACGCCATTACGCTGCTGTCGTTCGCCGGGCTGCTGTTCCTCTTCAGCCCGTGGCTCGCCGTGCTGCTCTTCGCCGCCACCATCCCCGCCTTCATCGCCCAGAGCAAATACGCCGAGTTGAACTTCCGCGTGCTCTCGTGGCGCGCGCCCGAAGCGCGCCGGCTGCAGTATCTCGAATACCTGCTCACCGATTACGACGCGGTGAAGGAGGTGAAGTTGTTCGGCCTCGGCGAGCCGTTGCTCGGCCGCTACGCCGATCTGTTCTGGAAGTTTCTGCGCGAGGATCAGGCGATCGCCCGCAAACGCAGCCTGGCCTCGCTCGGCTGGGGGTTGCTGGCGACGCTCTCGTATTACGCCGCGTATGCATGGATCGTGTGGCGCGCTGCGGAGGGCGGCATCACCGTCGGCGACATGTTCATGTACCTCGGCATCTCGCGCCAGAGCCAGGGGATGTTCGAGGCCATCTTCTATGGATTGAGCGACCTGTACGAGAACGGGTTGTTCATGAGCAACCTGTTCGCGTTCTTGGAGTTGCAGCCGCAGATGGTGATCGCGGCCAACCCGCGGCCCGCGCCGCGCCGCTTCCATCAGGGCATCGAGCTCCGCAATGTCTCATTCAAGTACGACGGCCACGATCAATTCGCGCTGCGCCACGTCAACCTCGCCATCCGGCCCGGCGAGAAGATCGCGCTGGTGGGCCGCAACGGCGCGGGCAAGACGACGTTGATCAAACTGCTGACGCGCCTGTACGACCCGACCGAGGGGCAGATTCTGCTCGACGGCGTTGACCTGCGCGATTACGACCTGCGCGAGCTGCGCCAGCGCATCGGCGTGATTTTTCAGGATTTCGTTCGGTATCACCTCGCCGCCGCGGAGAACGTGGGCTTCGGGCAGATCGAGGCGCTGGCCGACCGCCCGCGCATCGTGGGCGCGGCGGAGAAGAGCGGGGCGGACCCCGTCATCGCTGCGCTGCCGGAGGGCTACGACACCATGCTCGGGAGGTGGTGGAGTAAGGGGCGCGATCTCTCGGGCGGCGAGTGGCAGAAGATCGCGCTGGCCCGCGCCTTTATGCGTGACTGCGAGGTGATCGTGCTCGACGAGCCGACGGCGGCGCTCGATGCCGAGAACGAGATGCGGGTCTTTCAGCAGTTCCGCGAACTGACCGAGGACCGCATGGCCGTCCTCATCAGCCATCGCTTCTCAACCGTGCGGATGGCCGACCAGATATACGTGCTTGAAGAGGGGCAGATCACGGAGCGCGGCTCGCACGCCGACCTGCTGGCCCTTGGCGGAACGTACGCGCGGCTCTTCACCCTGCAAGCCGAGTCCTATCGGTAGGCTCGAGGTAGCCGCTTTAGCAGCGGTCGCTTACTCCGTATGCCCATAACGCAACTTGGCCGCACAGCGCCGGGCTTTGCTCGCTATGCTGTGCGCCGGAACGTCGCGGGCCAGCCGCTCGACGACGGGCAGCGCCGCCGGGTCGTTCAGTTTGCTCAGCGCATCGAGGGCCAATGAGCACGTCGTCCACACGCGCTGCGACGACGTCTCCTCGCGATGTTCCTCCGGTTGCGGGGCGGCCCACTCCAGCGGCGAAAGAGTCAACAACCCCTCGAGCACTTGAATCAACGGGCGCACCGCGCGCCCGTCGCCCAGGTCGCCGAGGACGCGCATCGCCATCCAGCGCGGCGCCGAGCGGCCGTCCGTCTGCATCGTGTGGATGAGGGGCTCGACCGCGCGGCGGTCACCCAACTTGCCCAACAACCCCACCGCTTCGCTGCGGATGTCGGCGTCGCGGTTCTGCAGCGCAGCGATCAAGGGCTCCAACGCCCGGGCGTCGCCGCGCCGGCCGAGCGCCAGCGCCGCACTATCACGCACGCGCACATCCTCGGTCGTCAATGCAGCCAGCAACGCCTCGGCGGCGCGGTCATCGCCGAGCTGGCCGAGCAGGCCGGCGGCCAGACAGCGCGCCTCAGACTCGCGCTGGCGCGGGCCGTTGCCGAGGTTGAGCAGGCCGGTCGTGCGCTTGTCGTTCGGGATGGGATAGGTGCGGTTGAGCACGGCGATGAGGGCCTCGAGCGATTCGCCGCCAAGCGAGCGCAGCCCCGCCGCGCCGTTTGCCTCGCGCACCGCGCCATCAGGGTGATAGAGTTTGTTGATCAGCGTCTGGATATCGGCCATGCGTCCTCAAGTCGTCGTCACCAATCTGGCCCCCGTCACCTGCCTCAGGTCGGCAACCTGCATTCGCAGGCTGGCCCCGCGCTCGCCGGCGCTGATGTGGATATACGGCAGGGCCTGCGCCGACTGTTCGAGGCAGATTTCAAAGCCTTTGTTTAACAGGGCCAGCGCCGAGATGCCGCCGGTCTGCAACTTCGTCAACGCCTCGGCCTCGGCCTGCGTGGCCATGCGCAGCTTCTTCTCGCCGAGCGAAGACGCCAGCGCCTTGAGATCGAGTTCCCGGCCGGCGGGCGCCATCACCAACAGCGGCTTCCTGCCCCGGGTTTCGCGCAGGATGACGAGCGTCCTGAAGACGTGCGTCTCCGGAACACCAAGTAGCGCGGCAGTCTCCTCGGCCGAGTGCTTTTCCTTTGTCAATTCAAAGACTTCGTAAGGAATGTGCCGCGCGTCGAGCAGGCGGGTCACATTGTTGCGGAACGGCATTGCGGGGCGGAGAGTAGCATGGTTGAGCGGGTGATGCAAGCGGGCCGGGCAGCGGGCAGCGGTTCGGGGGAGCGGATGAGGGGATTGATCCGGGTCTCACCTAATTCATCCGCTCACCGGGCGCGCCCAATGTGGGAGACGGCCCCGCAGTGCCGGCTGTGAAAGGCTACGCCTGAAACGCTACGTCATCGAGCGGCGGCGCAAGATCGGGGTGATGCGCGCGGTGGGCGCGTCGTCCGGCGATGTGGCCCTCATCTTCGCCGGCGAGGGGTTGCTGCTCGGGCGGTTGAGTTGGATCGTCGCCGTGCCGCTCGGCCTGTTCGGGGCGCAATTCTTCGTGGAGGCGTTGGGCCGTGCCATCGCCTTCCCCTTTTTCTATCGTCTCTCGTTCAGCGGCGCGGTTGCATGGCTGGTCATTATCGTCGTACTCTCGCTGCCCGCCCGTCGCGCGACCCGGATCAGCATGCGGGAGAGTCCGGCGGATGAGCAGGCGCGCGCTTCAAGGCCATAGCGTTTGAGCGTGATGCTGCGATAATGCGGCCATGCTGGACCGATCCCCACAACGCAAGACCCTGATTCCCAAAGTCACCTTCATCGGCGCGGAGAGCACCGGCAAAAGCACCCTCTCGCTCAAGGTCGCCGCCCATCTCGGGGCAACGTGGATCCCTGAGTACGGCCGGCTGTACTGCGAGCAGGTGCGCAGCGTCGTGGATCAGCGCGATATGGATTTGATCGTGCTCGGCCAGTCGGCGCTCGAGGATTGGGGCATGCGGCACGCCTCGCGCCTGCTGGTGTGCGACACCGATGTGCTGACCTCGTGTATCTGGAACGAACGGTACTTCAAGCACTACCCGGATTGGATGAGCCGCGAATTCGAGAAGCGCCGCAGCGATCTGTTCCTGTTGTGCGATATTGACCTGCCGTGGGTGGCCGATGACATCCGCGATTCGGGCGGTGTGCGGCGGCGCTGGTTTCATCGCCGCTTCCTCGAGGAGTTGCGCGCCCGTCATCTGCCCCACGCCCTCGTCTCGGGCCATTACGCCGAGCGCTTCCACCGCGCGCTCGCGGCGATTGAGCAGCATTCTTTGTTGTGAGGCTGCCCTTCGCGGACGTTCGTCGCTCGAACGCCGCTCGGGAAGACAACTCAAATCATCTCAAAATCCCGCGCAGCGTGGCCGTGTAGTTCGGGAAGACTTCGCCGACCGCGCGATTGTTCAGCCGCTTGAGGCACACCTCGGCCAGCACGTCGCGATAATCGGTTGTGACGGCCAGGTCGCCCGGCCCGACGAGTTGACCGTCGCCCAGGCCCGGCCACGCGCCATGCACGCGACCGCCGAGCACGTTGCCGCCGATTAGGATCATCGCGCTGCCGTGCCCGTGATCGGTGCCGAGCGAGGCGTTCTCCGTCAAGCGCCGCCCAAATTCGCTCATCACCACCACCGTCAGCCTGCTGGCGTGATTGATCATATCGGCGTGAAAGGCGGCCAGCCCGTCAGCCAGGTCCCGCATCAGGCCGGGCATCCAGCCCTCGGTCGCCCCCTGCGCGAAGTGCGTGTCCCACCCGCCGACATCAATCGCCGCGACCTCGAGGCCGACCTCGGCCTTGATCAGCATCGCAATCTGGCGCAGGCCCAACCCGAATTCCGATTCGGGATAGCGCGCATCACGCGCCGCGACATAGCCGGCCGGGTCGAGGGCCTGGAGCGTGTCGAGGATGTCGAGCGTTTCCTGCCCGATGACGCTGAGCGGTTCCGCCCCGGTGTACAGTGAAGAGAGCGCGGCCCGCATCTGCTCGACGGCGCGCGCATCCCCGCCCAGGTGAAAGTCGGCGATGGATTGCAGCGCGGTGACGGGGACGGCGCCGCTCAGGCTGCGTTGCGTGAGCGAACCGAGGCCGATGGCGCGCAGCGGCGAACGGTTGCCCGTGTTCAACGAGGCCAGGTGTCGCCCGATCCATCCCGAGGCCGGGCCGCGCTCGTCCTCCACACCGCGTTCCATCAACTCCATCGCTTTGAAGTGGCTGCGCGATTCATCCGGCGCGCCGCAGGCATGTACGATGGCGAGCTGGTGCGCCTGCCATGCCGGCAGCAGCGACCCCATCTGCGGGTGCAGGCCAAAGAAACCGTCGAGGTCAACCGCCCGCGCCGTTTGGGGAGCGAGGCTGTTGTCGGGCTGGGCGATGTTGAGCGTGGGCCGCGCGCGATAGTACGCGGCCTCGCCGTGCGGGACGATCATGTTGAGCACATCGGCCGCGCCGCGCAGAAAGACGACGACGAGCGTGTCGCCGCGCGGGGCTTCGTTCTGCGGCGCGAGCGACAGGCGCGGCATCCACGCCGGCCAGGCCAGTGAGCCGGCAAACAGCGCGCCCGATTGAAGAAGCTGGCGGCGGGTGAGGGTGGCGGGCATTTCGGACTCCGTGATGCGTGATGCGTGAAACGTGATGGGCCGTAACGGATCGCGTATTACACATCCCGTTTTATCTCCATTGAAAGGCCGGCGAGGCGATGAGGCCGGCGGTCAGCACCCGGGGCAGCTCATCGCCCGCGCCGCGCAGGGCGTCGAGCAGTGCCTCGCGGTCGCGCGCGGGCAGCGGCGCGCCGAGCAACAGCGCGGCCAGCCGGTCGGTCATCGCCTCCGGCGTGGTCGCGCCTGCTGCCGTGAGTAGCTCAGCGAAGTTGATCTCGGTCCCCTCGATCGCGTTCTGCGCCAGCGCGAGCGAGAACTTCCAGCGCGGCAGGAGGTTGCCCTGCCAGGCCTCGGCGCGGTCCGGGAAGCCATCGGGCGTGGGCCAGGTGAAGGGCGCCTGACCGAGGCGGGCCAGCAGGTCGCGCAGCGGCGCGCCGCCGTCGGTGCCGGCGTTGAGTTGGCGCAGCGCCGAGGTGACGAAGTTGATCGGACGTTTGAACTTGGGCTGCGTGTGCCCTGCCAGGACTCCGTCGAGCAGCAACACGCGCAACACAGCGCGGAGGTCGCCCTCGGTGCGGGTGAAGGCGGCGATGGTGCGTTCGACGATCTCCGGCGGCGCCTCCGGCCCGAGGAAACGCTGCGCGAGTTTGCGCGTGACAAAGCGCGCGGTGCTCGGATGCGCGGCCAGCGCTTCGAGCACGCCTTCGGCCTCGGCCTGCCCGTTCGGCTCGATCACCCTCCCCAGCACCGTCTTCGGGCCGTCAGCGTGGGCGGCGGGATTGAACATGAACTCGCCGCGCCACCAGTGCTCCTTCACCGTCCAACCGGTGAAGCAACGCGCGAGTTCCATCACATCCTGCTGGCTGTACCCGCCCTCCACGCCCAGGGTGTGCAGCTCCATCACCTCGCGGGCGTAGTTTTCGTTGGGACGTTCTTTGTCGCTGACGTGTTGATCGAGGTAGACGAGCATGGCCGGCGAGTGCGCCGAAGCCCACAACAAATCGCGGAAGCGGCCCAGCGCGTGCGGGCGGATCACCGTGCGGTCGTCAACAGTCTTGAGATAAAAACAATCGCCCTTCTCGGTGCTGATGTTGAAGTGGTCGCTCCAAAACTCAACCATCACCTCGTGCAGTTGGCGGCGGCTGTAGAGTTGCCGGAGCAGGGTCGCGCGCCGCAACTCGTCGGGCACGCTGGTCAAATCCACTTCGTCGAAGAGCTTGTCGCTCCAGGCATGCAGCTCGTGCGCCTGCATCCGCAATGTGCGGAATCCGCTGAGCAGGAAATCCGTCCCGCCGTCGTCAATCGCCTCCGGTGCGAGCTGCTCCTCGATCCACGCCGGCAGCCCGATCTCGGCGGCCCGCAGCCGCTCCTCGACGCGCGGGCCAAAGGTCAGGCGATTGAGCGCGGCGAAGATCGCGGCGTCATCGCTCGGCCACGCCCTCGTCGCCGGCGTCACGCCCGCGAGTTGGCGATACGCCGGCGCGCAGGCTGGCAGCGCGGCGCTGGCGGCGACGAGGCCGGCGAGTTGCAGGAAGCGACGTCGGTTCATGGCGGTAGCCGGTGAACGGTGATGAGTGAGCGGTCAACAGTGAGTTACCGGGTCGCAGCAACCGATAACGGTTCACCGTTGGCGGTTGCCTGAGCGGGACGGGGCATCCAATGCAGCAGGGCGAAGGCGGCGGCCCCAAGCGAGAGCACAACCACCAGCGGCACAACGACGAACCAGCCGACGACCGGGAAGGCCGCTGCGAGTTCGAGCGCCAGCGCGCCGCGCACGAACGCGCCCGCCGTCGAAAGGCTGATGTCACGGAGCGCAAGGTGCTGGCCCATCTTCGCTGCCAGCCCGGCTGCGCCCAGGGTCGCGAACATCAGCGCCAGCGCAATCAGACTCCAGCCCGCGAACTGTGTCGGGCCGAGGCCGACGGCGATGAGCAACGTCGCTGGGATGGTGACCAGCGCCAGCAGCACGCCGCCGAGCCAGAAGCACTGCCACGGCGTGCGGTCGAGCCGTGTGCGCGCGCGCTCCACCGTGGCCGGGAACAGCAGCCATAGCGCGGTGAGCAGCCCCGGAAAACACAAGCCGAGAAAAAGCAGAATGCCAAAGATTGCGGAGATGTCTGCCATGCCAACCTGTCCTTTGTGTTGATTTGAAAGGAGTACAGGTTGAGGCGAGGGGAAGTTGCAGAAGTGGGGGACGTATGCGGCGGAAGGAGAACGGGAACGCTCTTAATCGAAATCAAGGAGGTCTGATGTTATGCCGAGGCGCGGAGCGCCGAGGCATCTCTGGCTGGCCACAAATCGCGCCAGGCTTGGGTAGAGACCGTGCGTTCTGCGAACGCCCGCTTCGCT
>CAZSNP010000051.1:0-34855 GCA_964608265.1 uncultured Anaerolineales bacterium
GTGCGGCGGGCCACGTTGGCAAAGGCAATCACGTCTTTAGCGAACTCAAATTGCTTTACTTCCTCTTTGCCATACCTGTACATCCGGCTCTTGAAATCCAAGAATGGCCCTTCCGTCCACTCGGTGATGAATTTGCGATATATGTCGGGTGAAAAGCCCCGCGACTTATCGGCCATCGTCTCGTTCCCGCAGGAATAATTGCGCCCAGCGGGCCGCCGCGCCCCACTGGGGCAGGTTGCCAAAATTGTCGTCCTTCAAGGATTGGTGAATCTGAGCCAATGCTTCGACTATCTCGGCATGATGCTTGCGTTTCTCCTCATCTATACGGCGGGAGAAATGGTAAGCGATCTGCCACATCCACGGGCCCCAAATCACGCGCTTGCGAGCATCGGTCTTGCGGTCGTCTGCCAGTTTACGGAGCAGTTGCAAAATCGCCTCCGAGTATCCCTGGCCGCCCTCCTTGGTCAGCGAAACCAACTTGACCAACTGGCTGAACTTGTCGGTTACTTTCGCAAACTCGCTCCACTTCCACGCCTGCCCCAAAAAGCCAAAGGCATCTTTGCCGTCCAGGTTTTTTGCGTTTTCAAGCGTCTCATGGGCGTCATCGGCAGCCTGATACACCGGATACTTGCCATGAATGAATGCCATGCCGCCGCTGAGGTGAACATCCGGGTTTTCAGCCGCAAAAGCCTTGAAGTCTTCAGCTATCTTGGCGGATAAGTGCGGCATCCTATCCCATGGGCCGATGAGGAAGACATCATCGCCCCCGGCATAAACAGCGTAGATCAAATCGGGGTAAGCCTCGCATAAGCGGCGTACCCACCCTTCAAAGAACAAGGAAAGCTGGAAGCTCAGAGTGGAGATGCGGGCCAGCGTGGCAATGCTGTTTCCTTTCGGCCCAAAGCCGTCCTTGAACAGATCACCCAGGTTGTCCACGTCCATGCGCAGGACACCAAGGCGGGCAATGCCGCGCGAATCGTCCTGGAGTTCATTGAAATCTTTGGGTGGCACCAGATTAACGGTGTAACGCAACATGCGCGCGGCGGGCACATCTTTGACCGTCGGCCAGCCGTCTGTTGGGTCATCTAAAGCCCACAGCACGGCGCGCTCTATGGCCTCGCCAAACTCGATTAGGTCATTGGCATTTTGGGCAAAAGCCACCTGTAAGCCGAAAGCGCGAAGAACTTCCAACGCCCCGCCTTGTTCGGCCGGCTTTGGCTCGCACAGCCCCAGCGCGACAAAACGGGCTTGAGGCAATCTGCCGCCAATGTCCTTCCAAAAGGATTTGCACAAGCCGCAAATTTTGGATTCGGGGTCATCGGGTTCAGGGGATGATTCTGTATCTTCGCGTTCTTCGCCGCACACCGAACATGTCTTCTGCCGGTTGCCGCCATCCGCCTGCGGCTCAAAAACTATTCTGTAAAAATCATCGCCCAATTCGGTGTAGCGTTTTTGCTTGGCGAGGTTTACCGCCCGGTGCATAGAGTCCCAGTGTTTCGGAAGCTCGCCAATCCCAAAGCCATTGGCCGGTATCTCGGCGCACTCCAACGCCAGATACAACGCCGAGCCATGATGGGTCGAAAGCGTCTCGGTCACATATTTCCGAATCTCAGGCAATTTACTTTTGGCGCTGGTTGGAGCCAGCAGATAAAAATGCCCGCCGCCGGAGTAGATAACGTTGGTGTATGGCAAGCCCAATTCGCGCAGGACATAGCGCAAAATGGCCTCGGTGAGCAGTTGCAGATAGAACGAGCGCCCGCGCAACGTCTGCGCCGCTTTTCGGGAGGAAAGAGTGTAGATGAATTTCTGCACGCCAGAGATGTCGCCGCCAACCAGCAAGGCAGTGGTCTCGTTGTCGCCGCTTCCAGCCAGGCATACGGCGATGGCTGCTGTGCTTCGACTATGGTCATACAAACTCACATCCGGTACATCCGCGTAATAGGCCGAGGGGATGCACCATGTGTACTGTTGCATCAGCCCCAACAGGCTTTCGAGATAGGTTTCGAGATCGGGCTGCTGATCGTGTATGCGTTTTAGTTCGTCAGCTGCTTTGGCGAAGTCCATCCAAAGTTTTTCGTACGCTCTCGCGTCATCTTGCTCTGTGGTTTGGGTTGGAAAGAGCACTCCTTCTTCAAGCTGTAACGATCGGAGGGCGTGAAAGCGCGGTTGAACATTGGCCGATTGGGCGCCAAGCGACAAGCGTGTGAAGATTGACCGAAGTTGTTTGGGGTGCTTGTGACGGTCTGGGTCACGCTCACCCGCTGACAAAGAGTCGGCGCGTTGGATCAAGCGATCCAAATCGCTCTTGGGCGCATGGTGATAAGCAGGCGCCGAGAGAGGTTTGAAGGACGTAGGCAGATAACGCTCTACGAAATCGCCGCTGAAGACCGCGTGTTCGTATTTATACTCGCGCTTGGCTTCTTCATCCCAAATGCGCGAGGACGCCAGCGCGGTGCGCTGCGCGAACTTCCCCACATCATGCAGTAACCCCGCCAGCGCCGCGTTCAAGACTTGTTCTTCCATTCGGCCTCTCCTGCGATCTCATGCCTCGCGCCAGTGTACTGCGCGGCGCGGCCTGTGTCATGCGTGTTTCCCCCCAATTTCAGCGCTTCAGCGCGTAGTACAGGTTCAACAGCGCGACCAATTGTGTCCGGCTGACATCTGGCAAGCCCCAGTGAACGGCCGCCTTGCTGCTAATCTCACCCAGATGGCGCTCCACAGTTCGCGGCGAGAGGGAGAGCCGAACAGCGAGCTCGGTATTGCTCGGCCCCTCGCGCACCAGTGGTTCCACCACGCGCCGTTCAGCCGGTGACAGCACGCCCAGTACGAAGGCGCGCGCCTCGTCCAGCGACTCCTGCAGGCGCAGCGTGCGCTGGCGCTCCACGGCTCTGAATGGGTCGTCAATCTGGCTGAGGTCGGTCAGTACCGGCGAGACTGTCCGCCAGCGCATCACCGGGATAGGGATCAAATGCGCATCATCACCCGCAGCCGGGTGCAGGCCCTCACTCGCAAGAAATTCGCCGCCAACAGACACATACCAGAGACAGTCCTCCTCCCCAAACAACAGCTGCGCTGTGGCCATGCCATACACGGCGAAGACTTTGCGCCCACCGACGATGCTGAGATGGACCGCCGAGCCGGCGCGTTTCTCCTGCCACACCCGGCGATAGAGGGCGCGGAAGACCGCCTCGGCATCGGCCGCCGACTCCACATCGGGCAGGGTGCCGGTCATGTCGCGGATCGGCACCAAGGTGAAGGTCAGCGCCTGATAATCCGCGTAGGTCGTAAACTCCCGGCTCAAGGTTTCCAGCGCCGGGGCCAGCACACCCTTCTGATCCAGCGTGTGCAACACCTTGACCTCGGCCAGCGAGTGCCCGGCCGCCAGCAACAGATCGGCGGCGGTTGTCACGACCTGAGGCTTCGTCCCCAACGTCGCGATGAGAACAGCGCGCTGTGCTTGAGTCGGCATGCCGTCACGAGTTCAGACCTGCATTCGGCTGGATCGAGCGTCAGTCGGTTGGCGTGTCTCCCTGGGCGGGCGCAGCGGAGCGGCGAACGACCGGGTGAGGGGGGCACCCGATCGCTCGCCACGACCATTATCGGCCTGTTTCACCCGCTCGGCAAGGGCTCGACAGTCGCCCCGCTCCCAGTTGAATGGGCCTCGACCGCCGAGCCCTTGCGGCGGCCTCCCTGCCAGGCTTTCTCCCTCAGCCTGATGTTGCCGCCCTGCGCGCCATCGCCGACCAGACCGCCATCACACTGGCCCACCTGTTGCAAACCGAGCAGCTGCGCGGGCTGTATCAGGCCAACATCGCCCGCCAGGAGGCCGAGCGCGCCCAATTGGCCCGCGACCTGCACGATGAAATCCTGAACGAGTTGGGCGTGCTCGCCAAATCCCCCTCGGCTGCTGAGCGCAACTATGCCCGCATCGTCCAGCGCGTGCGGCAGATGATCTCCGACCTGCGGCCGGTGATGCTCAACTACAGCCTGGGCACCGCGCTGGAGCAGCGGGGCGATGACCTGGCCGAACGCGCCGGCCCGACCGTCTCCATCCGGGTCGAGTTGGGCGATAGCAGCCCGCGCTATCCCGCTCACGTGGAGGAGCATCTCTTTCGCATCGTGCAGCAGGCGTGCGAGAACGCTGCCGGGGCAGGTGTGGCCTGATCTCAACGCCATGCTCGAAGGCCGGCACTATGGGCTGGTCGGCATGCAGGAGCGGGCGGCGCTGATCGGCGCGCGCCTCGCCTTTGACTCGCCGCCCGGTCACGGCACGCGGGTCTGCCTCGAATGGGATGATCCCCAACGATCAGACCCTCAACCGCTCAACCTGTCGTGATCTATTTGTCGTAAACGTTATAGTGGAACGACGGGGGAATGTCATGCGGGTTTTCCCCCAACCCGGAATCACGGCCGTGCCCCATGGCTTTCAGCTGGCCAGCCGTCGCGCCAGACCGCTCCAGCGGGGCTGGATTGTGGCGTTGCGCACCGCTATCGAGATCGCTTTGCGGCTGCCGACCAGCACACACAGTTGCTTCGCCCGGGTCAGCGCCGTGTACAGCAGGTTGCGCTGCAACATCACGTAGTGCTGAGTGAGCAGCGGGATCACGACCGACGCGAACTCCGAGCCCTGCGCCTTGTGGATGCTGACCGCAAAGGCGTGCTGCAGCTCATCCGCGTCGGCCCAGTCGTAAAGCACCGGCCGTCCGTCGAAGCTCACCGTCAGCGTCTGGCCTTCCATATCCACATCCGTCAGTTGGCCGATGTCGCCGTTGAACACTTCCTTCTGATAATCGTTGCGCACCTGCAGCAGCCGGTCGCCGACCCGCAGCACCCGGCCACCCATCTGCCGTTCAGCTTTGTGTGGCGCGGGCGGGTTGAGCGCGGCCTGCAAGCGCGCGTTGAGCGTGATCACCCCCGCTGCCCCGCGCTGCATCGGGGCCAGCACTTGAACGTCGTTCAGCGCGTTCAACCCGAATCGGCGCGGGATGCGCTGCGCGACCACATCCACCACCCGCTCCGCCGCCGCGTCCGGATCATCTTCCACGAAGAGAAAACAATCAGTTGAGTCACGGGCAAAGATCGGCATCTGGCCGGCCTGGATGCGATGGGCGTTGGTGATGATGGCGCTGCCCGCCGCCTGGCGGAAAATCTGATTGAGCCGGACGACGGGGAGTTGGCCGCTGGTGATCAGATCGCGCAGCACGTCGCCCGCGCCCACCGACGGCAACTGGTCGGCGTCACCCACCAGCAGCAGATGCGCGCGCGGGTCCACAGCCTTGAGCAGATTATTGAACAGGATCAGGTCGAGCATCGAGACCTCATCCACCACGACGAGATGCGCGCGCAGCCGGTTGTGCTCATCATGGGTGAAGCCGCCCTGCACGGGTGAGAAGCCAAGCAGGCGATGCAGCGTCTGCGCCGGGCGGCCGGTCGCTTCGCTCAGCCGTTTGGCCGCGCGGCCCGTGGGGGAGGCCAGCGCGACGGAGTGGCCGGCGCGCTCAGCCAGTTCGATGAGCGCGCGCAGGGCCGTAGTCTTGCCCGTGCCCGGCCCGCCGGTGAGCACGCAGACTTTGTGGGTGAGCGCGGTCTGCACGGCGGCCCGCTGCTCGGCGGATAACTCAATGGAAGAGTCCAGCGTCGCCAGCCGCGCCGGCCAATCGGCTTGAGCGAAATCGCTCAGGTGCGACGCGCGCTGTCCGAACAAATCGTCCGCGCCCATGAGTGCCCGCAGCCGCGCGGCGGCGTTGACTTCCGCGCGATGGAAGGGCGTGAGATAGACCGCCGGCTGAGACTCACTCGCGAAGGTCTCGCGCACAATCTGGCCATCGTTCGATAAGCGTTCGAGCGCGGGCGCGATCAACTCAACCGACACCCCCAACAACTCGGTTGCCGCGCGCAGCAGTTCGGGCCCCGGCGCGAACACATGCCCGTCATCGGCCAGCTCGTTGAGCGTGTGCACCACCCCGGCTTCGAGGCGCGCCGGCGAGTCAAGCGGCAGGCCCAGCGCCTGGGCGAGCCTGTCGGCGGTCTTGAAGCCCACACCCCAGATATCGCGCGCCAGCCGGTACGGCTCGGTCTGCACGACCTTGAGTGACTCATCGCCGTACTGCTTGAAGATCTTGACCGCCAGCCCGGTGCGCACGCCGTGGCCCTGCAGAAAGACCATCACGTCCTTGATCGCCTTCTGCGTCTCCCACGCCGACGTGATCCACTCGTAGCGTTTGTCGCCGATGGCCGGCACTTCGCGCAGGCGGTGGGGCTGCGAGTCGATGACGTACAACGTCTCCGCCCCGAAGGCGGCGACGATCTTCTCGGCGGTGCGCGGGCCGATGCCCTTGATCAGGCCCGAGCCGAGGTAGCGGCGGATACCGTCCACGGTGGCGGGCAGGGTCTGCTCGCAGTGCTCGGCGCGGAACTGGCGACCGTAGTCGGCGTGGTTGGCCCACGCCCCGGTGAGCTTGAGGTGCTCGCCGGGCTGCACTTCGGGTAAGTAGCCGACGACGGTGATCAACTCATCCTTGGAATTGAGCACATGCCGCGCCGAGGCGGGGGCGAGCCGCAGGACGGTGTAGCCGTTCTCGGGGTTATGAAAGGTAATGCGCTCGACGGCGCCTTCGAGGGTGTCCACGCAGTCAAGTGTAGCGCAGCCCGCCTGTGATGGCGACTATTGTGAACGAACTTATTAACCCCCGTCAGAAATCCTCCACAACGGTCTCATCACAGTACGATGTGCTGGCACCCAGGGGACTAACTAACCCAGGTTGCTCCTCGAGTGAGGCTCGGTACCGGACAGTTTTGTGAAAGATGACGGCCGCCAAATGGGGTATGGCTGTTTCCTGCCACAGAGGCGAGCCTAACCATGAGGGACAGCCGTCGTGTCCATCGGGCCACGAATTGTGCCGTGAGCAATTGTATCCCGAAGGACCGCGCGGGATCTGGCCCGCCATCTGGATACGTCGGGCCGCTTTGTCAAGAGCGAGTTCGTGCGACAGGCGCGCGAAGAGAACGCCGCAGGCCGCCGGCCGATCGCGATGCGGGTGATGCCGCCGAACGACGCGACCGGCACGCTGAACTACTTGCACTCCGATCATCTTGGCTTAACGAGCGTGACGACGTGCGGGAGTGCGGCGTGCGGAGCAGCGGGCGCGGTGGTGGCGCGGCAGTGGTACTATCCATACGGCGCGGTGCGGGGGAGCGTGGGCACGTTGCCGACGCAGCGCACCTTTACAGGCCAATACTCGGACGCGACCGGGTTGATGTACTTCAATGCGCGCTATTACTCGCAAACGCTGGGCCGGATCGTGAGCGCGGATACGGCGGTGCCGGGGGCGGGGGAGCCGCAGGCGTTCAATCGCTATGCGTTTGAAGCAGGCGGGAAGCGGCGCTCAGGAGATTCCTGTAGGAGAGTCTCGGCGACCATCGGTCGCCTGTTTTTCTTTCGTGAAGCGTCGTGCTATTTCGTGGCTAAAACAGTCCCCAGTCAGCGCCGGCGCCTTCTTCCATCATAGATGGGTCCCACAACTCCATCCCCATCTCGATCTTGGTCGGGGTCTCGGTCACTTGTGTGACTTTGTTGCGCGTCTGTTCGAGCATAGCTGGGCCATACGGGCAGAAGGGCGTGGTGAGGATCATCTTCACCCAGGTGCTGCCGTCCTCCTGAAAGGCCAGATCGCGGATGAGGCCGAGTTCGATGATGTTCAGGCCGATCTCAGGGTCAATGACCTCGCGCAGGGCTTCCTTCACCACCGAGGCCTTCTCAGGCGTATCGGTCTCGGCCTGCCACACGACCTTGCTGGTTGCGTTGGTTTGAGTCATTGGCGTGATCCTTTGTGTCACCCGGCGTTTACGGGCGCAGCCATGCTTTGCGGCCTGATGATGAAGACACACCGTTCCGCACCGTCGAGCACGCAGTTCGTTTTTTCCACATCCGCCGACAGCATCTGCCGCATCACTGTTTGGTCGATCGTGCAGATCTCCGGGTGCCGCTGGCCGATGCGGACATAGGGACAATTGTACTCCGTGAGCTGAATCGTTTCACCAACCCGGTTCCACTTCGCGCGGAAGCCTTCCTCGCCCAGCACGCCTACCAGCGCATCCAGTTTATCCTCGAGTGATTTGCCCGCCGCGCGCTGCATGTGCTCCGCCGCCATCCCCTCCGCCAGCCGGGTCAGCATCGCCTCGATCGCCTCGGCGGGCAGGGTGGCTTTGAGTTCGTCGAGCAGGCGCGCGCTGAACTGGAGATAGCGCGTTGGAAAGCGCTCGCTGGCCGCGTCGGTCAGACGGTACTCGAGGTGGGGCCGGCCCACGCCCCGCCGCACTTCGGCAGCGTGGACAAGCGCCTCCGCCTGCAACGCGGAGAGATGATGCCGCACCGACACTGGCGAGATCGACAGTTCCTCGGCCAGTTGCGCGATGGTGACATGCCGGTGCGCTTTGATGAAGTGCAGGATTTTCTCGCGGGTAGTGTGCATAAAGCCAAACCTGATGCGGATTTTATCCACTTTGAGAGTATTCGTCAATAAAAAAGATAATTATCAAAAATATTGACGGATGGCCCGGCTCATTGCTATAATCACGGGCAAGTCACCCAAGTTTATGTGCCCCTTCGACTGCGCGGCCGGAACAGGGCCGCTCCGCTCAGGGTGCTTTCCGAGGACAGAGGAGACCGCATGAGTTCAGTTTTGGAGATCCGCAATCTGCATGTGTCCGTAGATGACAAGCCCATCATCAAAGGCCTGAACCTCACGGTGAAGCAGGGCGAGGTGCACGCCCTCATGGGTCCCAACGGCACGGGCAAGTCCACACTCGCCTACACGTTGATGGGCCACCCGAACTACACCGTCACCGCCGGGCAGGTGATCTTCAAAGGCGTCGAGTTGCTGGAACTGGAACCGGATGAGCGGTCGCGGCTCGGCTTGTTCCTCGCGTTTCAGTATCCGGTCGCCATCCCCGGTGTAAGCGTGGCGAACTTTTTGCGCACCGCCATCAATGCCCGCCGCCGCGCGGAGAACCCCGACGACAAAGGCATCTCCATCCCTGAGTTCCGCAAGCTGCTGAAGGCGAAGATGGATTTGCTGCACATGGATCACACCTTCGCCGGGCGCTATCTCAACGACGGCTTTTCGGGCGGCGAGAAGAAGCGGGCCGAGATTCTGCAAATGGCGACCCTGCAGCCGGAGATTGCGATCCTGGATGAGACCGATTCCGGTTTGGACATCGACGCCCTGCGGATCGTGGCCTCCGGGGTGAATCTGCTGGCCGGCCCCAGGCTGGGCGTGCTGGTGATCACGCACTATCAGCGCATCCTCAACTACATCAAACCGCAATTTGTCCACATCATGCTCAACGGTCAAATCGTCGAGTCGGGCGGCGCCGATCTGGCGCTCCACCTCGAAGAGCACGGTTATGACTGGGTGCGCGAGAAGTATCACAAGCAAGTGGAGAGCTGAGCGATGCCAACTCAAACCGAAGAGCTCGCCAGGCTGAGCGAATACAAGTACGGGTTCAAAGACAATGTGCAGTACGCCTTCCGTTCACGCAAGGGCTTGAACGCGGAAGTGATCACCGAACTCTCGCAGATGAAGGGCGAGCCGCAGTGGATGCTGGATTTCCGGCTCAAGGCGCTGGAGATTTTCAAGAAGAAACCCATGCCCACCTGGGGCGGTGAAATCAATCTCGACTTCGACGAGATCACGTATTACACCCGGCCGTCCGACAAAACCGAGGCCAACTGGGATGACGTGCCGGCCGACATCAAGAACACGTTCGACAAGTTGGGCATCCCCGAGGCTGAGCGCAAGTTCCTGGCCGGGGTGGGGGCGCAGTACGAGTCGGAGATGGTCTATCACAGCGTGCAAAAGCACCTCGAAGAGCAGGGCGTGATTTTTCTCAGCTCGGATGACGGCCTGCGCCAGCACCCGGATCTGTTCCGCGAGCATTTTGGCAAGGTGATCCCGGCGACGGATAACAAATTCGCGGCCTGCAACAGCGCCGTGTGGTCGGGCGGCTCGTTCGTCTACGTGCCCAAAGGCGTGAAAGTGGAGATGCCGCTGCAGGCGTACTTCCGCCTCAACGCCGAAGGCACCGGCCAGTTCGAGCGCACACTTATCATCGTGGATGAAGGCGCGCAGGTTCATTACGTCGAAGGCTGCACCGCGCCGACCTACTCGCGCGATTCGTTTCACTCGGGGGTGATTGAAATCATCGTCAAGAAGAACGCGCGCTGTCGCTACTCCACCATTCAGAACTGGTCGGCCAACGTCTACAATCTGGTGACCCAGCGAGCGGTGGTGCACGAGGGCGCGACGATGGAGTGGGTGGACGCCAATCTCGGATCGAAACTGACGATGAAGTACCCGTCGTGCTACTTGGTGGGGGAGGGTGCGCGCGGCGAAATCCTGTCGATGGCGTTTGCCGGCCCTGGCCAGCATCAGGATACCGGCGGCAAGATCATCCACGGCGCGTCGAATACCTCCAGCAAGATCACGTCCAAATCCATCAGCAAGGGCGGCGGGCGCACGAGCTATCGCGGTCTGCTCAAGGTCTACAAGGGCGCCCACAGCTCGAAGTCCAACGTGGTCTGCGATGCGCTGTTGATCGACGACAAGTCACGCTCGGATACCTACCCGTACATCGAGATTGACGAGGACGAGGTCACCATCGGCCACGAGGCCTCGGTGAGCAAGGTCGGCGAGGATCAACTTTTCTATCTGATGAGCCGCGGCCTGAGCGAAGAGGATGCGACCTCGATGGTCGTCTCCGGTTTCATCGAGCCGCTGGTGAAGGAACTGCCGATGGAGTACGCGGTGGAGATGAACCGGTTGATTCAATTGCAGATGGAAGGCAGCGTCGGGTAATGACCAATAACTCATGCCTGATGACTGAAGTCCGGTCCTCGGGCGTTGATCATCTTAAACATGACGACCGTTGAAACCCCTGTAACCAAACCCGCCGTCACCAACGGCGCCCATTACCCACGCACGGTGATCGTGACGGGCCGCAGGAAAGAAGAGCCGGTCGCCGCTGATCTGGCGATCACGAAAGCGGAGGTGCAGGCCCTCTCGAAATTCAAGCAGGACGCCGGGTGGTATGCCCGTCGCCGGCTGGCCGCGCTGAAGCAGTACGCCGCAATCCCGATGCCGACGCTCACCGACGAGGCATGGCGGCGCACCGATATCCGCGCATTCAATTGGGGCAACGGCGTGTGGCCGCACCACGCCGATGGCACGAAGGCCGCCCGCGTGCCTTCGTCTCTCCTCAAACCGCTGGTCGGCAGGGCGCAGGGCGGGCAACTGGTACAGATCGGCGGCAAGACGGCAGAGTATACGCTCGCTGCGTCCATCAAAAAGCAAAAGGTCATCTTCACCGATTTCTTCACCGCCGCGAGGAAGTATCCCGAACTGGTGAAGAAGCATCTCGGCAAGGTGGTGCCGATCAGCGAGGGCAAGTTCGCCGCGCTGGCCGAGACGATGGCCGACTACGGCCTGTTTGTCTACGTGCCCCGGGGCGCGCAGGTGGCGTTGCCGCTGCACTCCGTGGCCTGGCTCACCGGCGCGTCCCACTTCGGGCGCGTGCTGGTCGTGGTGGACGATGGGGCCTCGGCGACGGTGGTGCACGAAACATCCTCGCCCGAGGGCGCGCAGGCCGCCCTGCATGCCGCGACGGTCGAGGTGAAGGTCGGCAAGAACGCCCACCTCACCTTCGTTGAGCTGCAATCCCTCGGCAAGAACGTGTGGAACTTCACCCACGAGCGCGTGCGTGTGGGGCAGAACTCGAAGGTGGATTGGATCTTCGTGGCGCAGGGCACGCACCTGACCAAGAACTTCTCGGAGATTGACCTCGACGAGCCGGGCGCGGTCGGCAAGATGTCGGGCTACTACTTTTCGGATGGCGAACAACACCTCGACCACGACACGCAGCAGAATCACAACGCGCCCAACACGACCAGCGACCTGCTGTTCAAGGGCGCGCTGAAGGACAAGAGCCGCTCGGTGTGGCAGGGCATGATCTACGTCGCGCCCGGGGCGCAGAAGACCGATGGTTATCAGGCCAACCGCAACCTGGTGCTGAGCCGGCAGGCGCGCGCGGATTCCATCCCCGGCCTCGAGATCATGGCCGACGATGTGCGCTGCACCCACGGCGCGACGGTGGGCCGGCTGGAGGAGGAGCACATCTTCTACCTCATGACGCGCGGGATGAGCCGCCGCGAAGCGGAGCGGCTGGTGGTGGATGGGTTCTTTGATCCGATTTTGCAACGCATCCCCTTCGAGGGCGTGCGCGAGCGGTTGAAGCGTTCAATCGAAGCGAAGATGGGATGACAGCGTGCCCCGTGTTGCGTTGTGCGTCGGATACGAATTACGCCGTACGGCCTGCCAGAGAAGAACGACACCCTCCGATTGGGTTGCCGTGTGCTAAAATGCCGCGCGTCAAGCTGAAGGCTGGCGAAAAGGTTGAGCTGCGGTGCTTCCATTTGCACGGTCGCGAGATCGTGCAGGATTGGTTGCCCGGCGTGGTGATCAGCGCCGATGACCGGATGCTGGCGGTCAAGTTTGACGCGGATGTGTTTTCGAGCAATGGTTGGCGCATCCCCGACCGAACACTCTGGTGTACCCACGGGTCGCCAAATCTCCGCCGAGCGGCAAACGAGCACACACCATGACGAAGCAGTGCGGGTTGGCTTGTATGTGTACAAACGCAGGAGAGCCGAAGTAGGCTGACGCTCTTCTGCTGTGTGACTCGCCTACCCCTAACCGTTCACCGCGTGCCGGCGTCCTGGCGGGCACGCCCCCAACCTCACTTCAACCGCATACGCAGAGGCAAAGACCATGAACACTTCCTACGCACGCCCGGAATTTCTGGTGGACACCCAGTGGGTGGCCGACCATCTCAACGACCCGAAGACTCGCATCGTCGAGTCGGATGAGGACATCCTGCTGTACGAGCAGGGCCACATCCCCGGGGCAGTGATGATTGACTGGGTGAACGACCTCAACGACAAGGTGCGCCGCGACTATCTGAGCAAAGAAGGCTTCGAGCACCTGCTTTCGGCGAAGGGCATCGGCAACGACACGACCGTGGTGTTCTACGGCGACAAGAACAACTGGTGGGCGTGCTACGCCTTCTGGGTGTTCCAGCTCTTTGGCCACACCAACGCCAGGATCATGAACGGCGGCCGCAAGAAGTGGTTTGACGAAGGCCGGCCCGGCAGCAAGGAAACACCCGGTTACCCGAAGGCCGCTTACAAGGCGCAGGAACGCGCCGATTACAAAATCCGCGCCTTCCGCGACCAGGTGCTGTCGCACGTGCAGGCCGCTGCGCCCCTGGTGGATGTGCGCTCGCCGAAGGAATACTCGGGCGAGCTGTTGCACATGGAGGCCTATCCCAACGAGGGCGCGTTGCGCGGCGGCCACATCCCCGGCGCCAAAAGCATCCCGTGGGCCAAGGCCGTCAACGAAGACGGAACCTTCAAGTCGGTGGAGGAACTGAAGAAGCTCTACGAGGACGAGAATGGTTTCGCGCCCGATCAGAACATCATCGCCTACTGCCGCATCGGCGAGCGCTCGTCGCACACGTGGTTTGTGCTGACGTATCTGCTCGGTTACCCCAACGTCCGCAACTACGATGGCTCGTGGACGGAGTGGGGCAATCTGGTCGGGGCGCCGATTGAGAAATAATTGTTGCCTGATGACCGGAGTCCCGGTTATCAGTCTTTAGTCATGACTACGCGACAACAATCCATTGATTTCATCCTCGATCACTTCGAGCACCCGCGCCATCACGGGCCGATGGCGGACGCCGATCTGGTGATCAGCGGCGGCAACGCGGGCTGCGGCGATGTGATCACGCTGTATCTGAAACTGGACGCCGAGGCGCGGGTGATCGGCGTGAGTTTCGAGGGGGAAGGGTGTACGATCAGCCAGGCAGCCGCCTCGCTGACCACCGAACACGTGCTCGGCCGGACGCTGAGCGAGATCAACGCGATGCCGCCCGATCCGCTGGTGGACGAACTGGGGCGCGAGGTGGTCTCGACGCGGATGAAGTGCGCGACGCTGGCGCTCAACACGCTCAAGAGCGCCAGAAAGCAATACGAGAACGGTCATGCCAAAGCCAGGGTGCAACTGACCTGAAGAAACCGAGGGAACTGAGGGAACTCGTTTCCCTCAGTTCCTTGAGTCCCTGTAACTCCATGCCCTCCCTCGCCGGTTGCCGTTCCGACTTCCCCATCCTCGCCCGCGAGGTGCGCCCCGGCGTGCCGCTGGTCTACCTCGATTCGACGGCGACGGCGCAGAAGCCGCTGGCCGTGATCGAGGCGATGGACACGTACTATCGGCGGTCGAACGCCAACGTGCATCGCGGCATCCATACCCTGGCGGAGGAGGCCACGGCGTTGTATGAAGGCGCGCGCGACCGGGTGCAGCGCTTCATCAACGCCCCCTCACGCAGGGAAGTGATCTTCACGCGCAATGCCACCGAGGCGATCAACCTCGTGGCGCAGGCGTGGGGCCGCGCCAACATCGCTCCGGGGGACGTCATCGTGCTGACCGAGATGGAGCACCACAGCAACCTGGTGCCGTGGCAGATGCTGGCCGCGGAGCGGGGCGCGCGGCTGGCCTTCATCCCCGTCACCGACCGCGGCCTGCTCGACCTCGCTGCCTATGACGGTCTGCTCCATCTCGAGCCGAAGCTGGTTGCGCTCACGCACATGAGCAACGTGCTCGGCACCATCAACCCGGTGGCGGAGGTCGCGGCCAAAGCCAAAGCCGCCGGCGCCATGGTGCTCGTTGACGGCGCGCAATCGGTGCCGCACTTCAAGGTGGATGTGCAGGCCCTCGGGGTGGATTTCGTCGCGTTCTCGAGCCATAAAATGTGCGGGCCGACCGGGGCCGGCGTGCTGTGGGGGCGGCAGGCGTTGCTCGACGAGATGCCGCCGTTCATGGGCGGCGGCGACATGATCCGCCGGGTGTATCTACGCGAGTTCAAGGTCAACGAACTGCCGTACAAGTTCGAGGCCGGCACCCCGGCCATCGCGGAGGCGGTCGGCCTTGGCGCAGCAGTCGAGTATCTCGAGTCAATTGGTATGGACACCATCGCCGCGCACGAACGCGAGATCACGGCGTATGCGCTCGAACGGCTGGAGGAAGTGCCGGGCGTGAAGGTGTATGGCCCGCCCGCCGAGCAGAAGGGCGGGGTGGCGTCGTTCTCGCTGGAGGGTGTGCACCCGCACGACATCGCGCAGATCCTCGACCGCGACGGCGTCGCCATCCGCGCCGGGCACCACTGCGCCATGCCGTTGCACGACCGCTTCAATCTGCCCGCCTCCGCCCGCGCCAGCTTTTACCTGTACACCCTTCCGGCGGAAGTTGACAAACTTGTCGAGGGGCTTTACAAGGTCAAGAGGATTTTCGGTTGAAAGATGCAGGGTGAGCGTTCAACAGTCCACCTGCAACCGGCCGTTCGACCATGGACGACTTTTACCGCGAGTTGATCCTCGATCACTACAAAAACCCGCGCCATCGCGGCACGCTGGAGCCGAATGATTTTTCGTACGAGGACTCCAATCCGTTGTGCGGCGATCAGATTCGGATTGATGTGCGGCTGGATGACGAGCAGCGCGTAAAGGAGGCGGCCTTCACCGGGCGCGGCTGCGCGATCTCGCAGGCCTCGGCCTCGCTGCTCACCGAGTCCGTCGTCGGCAAATCGCTGGCCGAGGTGAAGGCCCTCACCCGCGAGGACATCCTCGATCTGCTCGGCATCGAACTGACGCCGGCCCGGCTGAAGTGCGCGCTGCTGTCACTAAAAGTGCTGAAGGCGGGGGCGTACGGGCTGCACGGGGAGCGGTATTCCGAGGAAGACTGATGTTAGCAAGGTGCAGGTTGAATGTTCAACCTGCCAACCGGCGACCTTCAACAAGGCACATATGACTCTCTACGACAAAGTTGACCCCAACACCGCCGAGTACGTCGCCGTGGCGACGGTGGATGAGTTGCCCAACGGCGCGCGGAAGATTCTGGAAGTGGACGGCAAGCCGATTGCGGTCTTCAACATCGCCGGGACGTTGTATGCGATTGCTGATGTGTGCTCGCACGACGACGGCCCGGTGGCCGAGGGCGAGTTGGACGGCCACGAGATCGAGTGCCCGCGTCACGGGGCGCGCTTCGACGTGCGCGACGGCAAAGTGTTGTCCTTCCCCGCCATCGTCAATATTCCGGCTTATCCGGTACGGGTGGAGGACGGCGAGGTGCTGGTGGGCCTGCCCCCGGCAGAATGACCAGCGCAACCACCGGGGACGAAATGAAAACACCGCGACGAGGCGGTGTTCTTTTCTGAGGGCGGAGCCTACCCCACCGTTTACTTCTTGAACGCGTTCTTGCCGGCGTATTCGGCCCTGCTGCCAAGCTCTTGTTCGATCCGCAAAAGTTGATTGTATTTCTCGACCCGGTCGCTGCGGGCTGGCGCGCCGGTCTTGATCTGCCCGGTGTTGAGCGCCACAGACATGTCGGAGATGAACGTGTCGCCGGTCTCGCCCGAACGGTGCGAGCTGATGGCCGTCCAGCCCACCGACTGCGCGAGCTTGATGGCGTTCACCGTCTCCGTCACCGAACCAATCTGGTTGAGCTTGATCAGCACCGAGTTGCTCACGCCCTCGTTGATGCCGCGCTGGATGCGTTCGATGTTGGTGACGAACAGGTCGTCGCCGACGAGTTGCGTCGTCCCGCCGAGGGTTTCCGTCAGCATCTTCCAGCCCGGCCAGTCATCCTCGGCCAGGCCGTCCTCAATCGACACAATCGGATAGAACTTGCGCCAGTTGGCCCACAGTTCCACCATCTCCGCCGACGTCAACACCCAATCCTTGCCGAGGTGATATTTGCCGTCGTCTTTGTACAACTCGCTCATCGCCGGGTCGAGCGTCAGCACGATGTCGTCGCCGGGCTTGTAACCGGCCTTTTCGATGGCGGCCAGCAGCAGCTTCAACACGTCCTCGACCATGGTGATGGCCGGGGCAAAGCCGCCCTCGTCGCCGAGGCCGGTGGCCAGCCCGCGCTCCTTCAGCAAACTCTTGAGCGCATGGTAGGTCTCGACGCCCCAGCGCAACCCCTCGCGGAACGTCGGCGCCCCGACCGGGGCGATCATGAACTCCTGCATCGGCACGGTCGCCCAACCGGTGTGCGCGCCGCCGTTGACGACGTTCATCATCGGCACGGGCAGCACATGCGCGGCCTCGCCGCCGAGGTAACGATACAGCGGTTGCCGGCCCGCCGCCGCGCGCGCCGCCGCCATCGAGACGGCGAGGATGGCGTTCGCGCCGAGGCCGGACTTGTTCGGCGTGCCATCCACCGCCAGCATCTTCGCGTCCAGCGCCGCCTGGTCGGTTGCATCCATGCCGACGAGCGCCGGCGCGATGCGCTCGTTGACGTTCAGCACGGCGTTGAGGGTGCCTTTGCCGAAATAGCGCTTCTTGTCGCCGTCGCGCATCTCCAGCGCCTCGTGCGCGCCGGTAGATGCGCCGGACGGCACCGCGGCGCGACCCACGTAGCCGTTCTCCAATACCACATCCGCCTCGACGGTCGGGTTGCCGCGCGAATCCAGTATCTCACGCGCCCGGACTGCTGTGATCTTTGTGCTCATACAGTCTCCTGAAGGTTAGCCAGGCGTGCGTCGCCGGTGACGATGGGTCGCGACAACGCCTGCGCCGATTGCAATTCAAACCGGGATGCGTTCTATTTTAGCACCGAGCGCGCGCAGCTTTTCATCGATGCTTTCGTAGCCGCGTTCGATCTGGCTGATGTTACGAATGGAGGAGGTGCCCTGCGCGCACAGCGCCGCCAGCACCAGCGACACACCGGCGCGGATGTCGGGCGACTCCAGCTTCTCGGCCTGCAGCCGCGTCGGGCCTTGCACCATCACCCGGTAGGGATCGCACAAAATGATGCGCGCGCCCATCTGCACCAATTTGTCGGTGAAGTACATGCGGCCCGAGTACATCCAATCGTGAAACAGCACCGAGCCGGCGGCCTGCGTGGCCACGGTGATGGCGATGCTGGTGAGGTCGGTGGGGAAGGCCGGCCAGACGTTGGTCTTGATCTCGGGGATCGCCCCGCCGTGATCGGGCTCGATGGCCAGCGATTGGTCGCCGCTCACAATCAGGTCGTCGCCCTCGATTTGCCATGTCACTCCCAACCGGCCAAAGACCCAGCCGACCATGCCGAGGTGTTCGACGCCGGCGTTGCGGATGCGGATCGCGCCGCCCGTCACCGCCGCCGCGCCGATGAAGCTGACGACTTCGAGGTAATCGGCGCCGATGGTGTGCTCGCCGCCGTGCAGCGCCTCGACGCCGTGAATGAAGAGCGTGTTCGAGCCGATGCCGCCAATGCGCGCGCCGAGCGCATTGAGGCAGTGACACAGCTCCTGCACGTGCGGCTCGGAGGCGGCGTTGCGGATGGTGGTGGTGCCGCGCGCCAACACCGCCGCCATCACCGCGTTTTCGGTGCCGGTCACGCTGGCCTCATCCAGCAGCAACGTGTTGCCGCGCAGCGGGGCGGCTCGCATCAAAAAAGTCGAGTCGATGTACTCGATTGACGCGCCCAGCTCCTTGAGCGCCAGCAGGTGAGTATCCACCCGACGCCGGCCAATGACGTCGCCACCGGGCGGCGGCAGTTCAATCTCGCCGCGCCGGCCCAGCATCGGCCCGGCCAACAGAATCGAGGCCCTGATCCGGCGGCACAGGTCACGATCCAGCCGCGCTTTGCGGATGGCCGGTGTTTGCACGCGCCACACACCCGGCTCCAGTTCTTCCACGTTGGCGCCCAGGTCGGTGATGAGTTGCCGCATCGCCTCCACGTCGCGGATGCGCGGCACATTCCGCAGGGTGACGGGTTCGGGTGTGAGCAGACACGCGGCCAGCAAGGGCAGGGCGGCGTTCTTGTTCCCAGCGGGTGTCACCGTCCCGTTGAGTGGCACGCCGCCCTCGATGACGAATTGCTCCATGAAGACTCTCTGCCTGTGGTTGGGTTGCCCCCAAAACGTGCCGATTGTAATGACGGCCTCGGGCAGGGTCAACCGCCGATTGCCCTACGGCACAACGCTCAAAAAAGCCCGGTTTTCCCGAGGAAAACAGGGGCTTTGGCGCCGGTGATGAGGCGCAGTCATGGTAAAATGAGCGGCTGTGACTGCGCCCCTCACCCGTAGACGTGCCCCAGCCCCGCCGATTGGTGTCGTCGCCTCGATCACCGCCGGCTTCGAAACCGTCAACGCCCAACTGGGTTTGGTCGCGCTGCCGGTGGCGCTCGACCTGTTTCTGTGGCTTGGCCCGCAGCTCAGCGTCCGGCCGTTGGTGGACGAATCACTGCGCCTGCTCGATGAAATGATGCTGGGCGCGGGCGGGTTGACGCCCGATGCGACTCTCCTGCGGCAGGGGCTGGCGCAGGCCGCGCTGCTGTTCAATTTGTTTTCGCGATTGAGCACTCAGCCGTTGGGGCTGCCGAGCCTGCTGGCCTTGCGAGGCAGCGCGCTCACGCCTCTGGGTCAGCCGCTGGTGTGGCCGATCTCGAGTGCGGGTTTGTACCTTGTGCTCTTTGGCGCGTTTTCTCTGGTGGGACTATTATTCGCCACGTTGTATTTCGGCGGCATCGCTCAGCAAGTGCGCGATGGCCGCCTGGACTTCGGCGAGTTGGGTCGGCAGGCCGGAGGCAACTGGCTGCGCTTGATCTTGTTTGCGCTGCTGGCCGCCAGCGCCGTGTTCGTCATCGGCGGCCCGACGGTTGTGCTGGCCTCGCTGGCCGGCCTCGCCAGCCCGGTGCTGGAAATCCTCATCTCCGTGCTGGGAACCAGCCTCATCCTGTGGCTGCTGCTGTTCACAATCTATGCCGTGCACGGCATCCTGCTGCAACAGCGAGGCCTCTTCGGCTCGTTGTGGGATAGCCTGCGGCTGGTGCAGGCCAGCCTGCCGCAAACCGTCGGGCTGATCGGTGCGGTGACGCTGATCTATTACGTGCTCGGCCTGGTGTGGAACCTGGCCAGCAGCGATTCGTGGCTGATGGTGTTTGGCATCGCCGGGCATGCCCTGGTCTCCACCGCCCTCGTCGCCGCGACGTTCGTGTTCTATAAGGACCGTTACCGCTGGTGGGTGGAGACCCAGCAGGCGTTGAAGGAACAAGTCAGAAGCTAATCAGCTGTTGCGCGGAGTCTAAGATGACCGAACAACTCAAATACGATACCAGCGCTATTCAGGTGCTCGAAGGCCTCGAAGCCGTGCGTCGCCGCCCCGGCATGTACGTCGGCGGCACCGATATCAAGGCCCTGCATCACCTCGTCTACGAAGTGGTGGATAACTCCATCGACGAGGCCCTGGCCGGCTTCTGCACCGAAATCAGGATCACCATCCACAGCGATAGCAGTGTGACGGTTTCGGACAATGGCCGCGGTATCCCGACTGGCCCGCACCCGACGCAGAAAGACGCCAGGGGCAAGCCGATGGACACGCTCGATGTGGTGATGACGATCCTGCACGCCGGCGGCAAGTTTGGCGGCGGCGGGTACAAGGTCTCGGGCGGTTTGCACGGCGTCGGCGTCTCGGCGGTGAACGCGCTCTCCGAATGGATGGAGATCGAGGTGCGGCGCGACGGCAAGCTGTACCGGCAACGTTACGAGCGAGGCATTCCGCAGGGCCCGGTGAAGCCGGCCGGCAAGGTGCCCGCCAGCGAGACCGGCACCACGCAAACCTTCCTCTTCGATCGCACGATCTTCAAAGACGAAGGTTTGGATTACAGTTTCCAAACATTGATGACGCGCTTCCGCGAGATGGCCTTTGTGACGCGCGGCGTGCGGATTGATTTCCTCGACGAGCGCGATGGCCGCGAGATGAACTTCTATTTCGAGGGCGGCATCAAGAGTTTTGTGCGCTTCCTCAACCGCAACCGCGAGGCCCTGCATCCGGTCGTGCATGCTGAGAAGGAAGTGGATGGCATCGGGATCGAAGTGGCGGTGCAATACACGGATGCGTACAACGAGTCGGTCTACTCGTTCGCCAACACCATCAACACCGTGGATGGCGGCACGCACATGACCGGGCTGCGCTCGGCCCTGACGCGCGCCATCAACGATTACGGGCGCAAGGGCGGCGGGCTGAAAGACTCCGACCCGAACTTCTCGGGCGAGGACACGCGCGAGGGATTGACCGCCATCGTCAGCGTCAAGCACCGCGAGCCGCAGTTCGAAAGCCAGACCAAGGTCAAGCTGATGAACCCCGAGGTGCAGACGGCGGTGCAGCAGGTGACGATGGAGGCTTTCGGCGCGTTCATGGAGGAGAACCCGCGCGAGGCCAGGGCCATCATCGAGAAGTGTCTGACCTCGGCCCGCGCGCGCGAGGCGGCCAAGAAAGCGCGCGACCTCGTCATCCGCAAGAGTGCGCTCGAGAGCCTGACCCTGCCCGGTAAACTCGCCGACTGCTCCGAGCGCGAGCCGGCCAAGTGCGAGTTGTACATCGTCGAGGGCGACAGCGCCGGCGGCAGCGCCAAGCAGGGGCGCGACCGCCACTTCCAGGCCATCCTGCCGTTGCGCGGCAAGATCCTCAACACCGAGCGCGCCCGCCTCGACAAGATCCTGAGCAACAACGAAGTCAAGGCCCTCATCTCGGCGCTCGGCACCGGCATCGGCGAGGGCTTCTCGCTCGAGGGCCTGCGCTATGGCCGCATCATCCTGATGACGGACGCCGATGTGGACGGCAGCCACATCCGCACGCTGCTGTTGACGTTCTTCTTCCGTTACATGCAGTCGCTGATCGAGAGCGGCCACCTGTACATCGCCCAGCCGCCGCTGTATCGCATCGAGCACAAGAAGAATGCTCAGTACGTTTACAGCGACACCGAGAAGGACAAGGCCATCAAGGCGTTGGGCAAGGATGGCGAGAAGGCCACCATCCAGCGCTTCAAGGGCCTGGGCGAGATGAACGCCGAGCAGTTGTGGGATACGACGATGAATCCGATCAATCGCACGCTGTTGCAGGTGAACATCGAGGACGCCGCCGAGGCCGACCGCACTTTCGATATGTTGATGGGCGAGGCGGTTGATCCGCGCCGGCGCTTTATTCAGACACATGCCAAGAGTGTGACCAACCTGGACGTGTGACGTTGACAGAGTCGAGGCAATGGCTATAATCCCGCCTTGCCCCACCCGGCCCCGTAGCTCAACTGGCAGAGCAGTTGACTCTTAATCAATTGGTTGAGGGTTCGAGTCCCCCCGGGGTCACACAAAAAGACCGGCGCGTGCCGGTCTTTTTGTCTTCAAATTGATGTCACGGTCTCCGTCACCCCGAACCGAGCGAGGGATCTCTCCTTCAATCTCGTGCTGCGAACGACAAGTCAGAGATGCCTCGTCGTTTCCCGCCTCGGCATGACACTACACCTGCTCGTAATGCGCGGCGTTGAGGACGAAGACCGTGGCCCGGCTCTGGCCGGAGTCGGGTGGGGCGCACGAGTCGCGGATAAGATCCATCACCGGCTGCACCTGCTCGGCTTCGGTGCCGATGAGGAGCGTGACGTTGCCACGCCGCAGAAAGCCGCCGGTGCTGGCCACCCGCGTCACGCGGTGCCCTTTCTCCACCAGTTTGCCGATGACGGCAGCGTCGTCGCGGTCGCGGATGATGGCGAGGATGAGTTTCATGGCGCGCTCACAGTTGTTGAAAGCTCTCGACATCCAGCACGTACATCACCGCCCCGCCGGTCTCGGCCTCGATCATCAGCGTTTGCGCCGAAGCGAGCGGCGTTTCGAGCTGAGCGGGGATAAGGCGGCGGCGCGTGCGGCACTCAGTCCGCAGCCGGGTGAGCAACTGCGGCTGGCGTGCCCGGCTCAGACCGATGAGGAGCGTCGACAGCCGCTCGTCGAGCAGGCCGCCACGACTATCAATGACCGTCACGTAAAAGCCGTCGCGGTTGAGCGCCTGCACCAACTCGGTGGTCTGCTCACCGCTGACGGTGACGATCATCAATTGGTCGATCGCAGGGGTTGTCATGGCCTTATGCTGCCGGTGATTGCGGCGCGCGGGCCTGGCGCGCATAGTTTTTGAGCCGCGCGAGAATAGCCCGCATGCCGTTGAGGCGTTGCCCGCTGAGCACCGCGCCCAGCCCCATCCGCTCGTAAAACGTCGCCGGCACGGTCAACACCTCCTCCGCCCGCGCCCCGTTGAGGCCCTGTGACAGGATGGCCGCATAGCCGCGCACCGTCGGCGCTTCGTCGGGCACCTCAAGGTAATAGGTCATTCGCCCGTCCTGGGCTTCGGCGTGCGCAAAGACCGGCGTCATGCATTCGGGCACCGGCTCCATACGTTCGCGGTGCTCCTTCAACCAATCAGGCAACGGCGGCAACTCCTGCGCGTATTGCAACAACATCTCTAATTTTTCCCGGCCCTCGGCCAGCGCGAAATCATCCACGATCTCCTGCAAGCGCGGCGGCAAGCTGTCTTCCATACCGTCGTGACCTCCACACCCATTGTACCGCTTCAACGCCGGTTGCGCGTTGCCCACTTCACAGCGCTCACCCGCGCGCCAAGACGCAGAGCCGCCAGGTTTTTTTGCGTCCTGGCGGCTTTGCGCGAGATGCTGTTTACCTGGCCTTGCCCTGTGCGGCCACGGCGGCGGCAGCCCTGGCCACGGCCTCCGGGTCGCCGAGGTAATAGTTTCTGATCGGCCTGAGATCGTCGTCGAGTTCGTACACCAACGGGATGCCGGTGGGGATGTTCAACTCGGTGATGTCGGCCTCGGAGACGTTGTCGAGATACTTGACCAGCGCGCGGATGCTGTTGCCGTGCGCGGCGATGACGACGCGCAGCCCGGTCTTCACCGTCGGCGCGATGGTCTTCTGCCAATACGGCACCAGGCGCGCCAGCGTCTCTTTGAGCGACTCGGTACGCGGCAGCTCGTCCGCCGTCAGCGCAGCGTAGCGCCGGTCGAAGCGCGGGTGGCGCTCATCGTCCGGTTCGAGCGGGGGCGGGGGCGTGTCGTAGCTGCGCCGCCAGATCTTCACCTGGGCTTCGCCGTACTTCTCGGCCATCTCGGCCTTGTTCAATCCCTGCAACGCGCCGTAGTGCCGCTCGTTGAGTTGCCAGGCCTTGATGACGGGCAGCCATTCCAAATCCAACTCGGCCAGCACGATGTTGAGAGTGCGGATGGCGCGCTTGAGCACCGAGGTGTAGGCGATGTCGAACGTGTAGCCCTCTGCCCTGAGCAGCTTTCCGCCGCTCGTCGCTTCGGCGCGGCCCTGCTCGGTCAGGTCCACATCGGTCCAGCCGGTAAAACGATTCTCCAGGTTCCACGTGCTCTGCCCGTGTCGGATCAGCACCAATTTGTAGGTCATAGGGAGGCTTCTCCAGGCTTCCAGTTCTCTGTTGTCGAGAATCAGAGAGTTACATCTGCGCAATCACCGCGTCGCCGAACTCGCTGCACTTCACTTCCTGCGCGCCCTCGGTCAGGCGGGCGAAGTCATAGGTCACGGTCTTGGCACCGATCGCGCCGTCCATTCCTTTGATGATCAGGTCGGCCGCTTCGACCCAGCCCAAATAGCGCAGCATCATCTCGCCGGAGAGGATGACCGAGCCGGGGTTGACCTTGTCCTGATTGGCGTACTTGGGCGCGGTGCCGTGCGTGGCCTCGAAGATGGCGTGGCCGGTGAGGTAGTTGATGTTGCCGCCCGGCGCGATGCCGATGCCGCCGACCTGGGCGGCCAGCGCATCCGAAAGATAATCGCCGTTGAGGTTCATCGTCGCGATCACGTCGAAGTCGGTGGCGCGGGTGATGGTTTGTTGAAAGACGATGTCGGCGATGACATCTTTGATCAACAGTTTGCCACTGGCCAGCGCCGCTTTCTGCTCGGCGTTGGCCTCCGCCTCGCCCCTGGCTGCCTTTGTGCGTTCCCACTGCTCCCACGTGTACGTCTGCCCGCCGAATTCGCGCTCGGCCAGCGCGTAGCCCCAATTGCGGAACGCACCCTCGGTGTACTTCATGATGTTGCCCTTGTGGGCGAGTGTCACGCTCTTGCGTTTGTTGGCCAGCGCATAGTTGACGGCGGCGCGCACCAGCCGCTCAGTGCCCTCCTGTGAGACGGGCTTCACGCCGAGGCCGGCGCTGTCGGGGAAACGAATCTTGGCGTATTCCCTGGGGAAGTTTTCCTTGAGCAGTTGCTTGAATCTGACGTTGTCCGCCGAGCCATTCTCCAGATCGATGCCGGTGTATATGTCTTCGGTGTTCTCGCGGAAGATGACCATATCCACATCTTGCGGGCGTTTCACCGGCGAGGGCACGCCGTTGAACCAGCGCACCGGGCGCACACAGGCGTACAGGTCGAGCTTCTTCCGCAGCTCGACGTTCAGGCTGCGGATGCCGCCGCCGATGGGCGTGGTCAGCGGGCCTTTGATCCCCACCAGAAAATCGTTGAAGGCTTCAACCGTTTCATCCAGCAGCCAGGTGCCAAATTTATTGAAGCACTTCTCACCCGCGTACACCTCCATCCACGCGATCTTGCGTTGGCCACCGTACGCTTTTTGCACTGCCGCATCGAGCACGCGCACCGACGCGCGCCAGATATCTGGCCCGGTGCCGTCCCCCTCGATGAAGGGCAGGATGGGGTGGTGCGGCACGGAAAGCACTCCACCGGAGATTGCGACCTTGTCGCCGGTGGGAACCTGGATATGTTGATATGCCATGTTTGCCTCGGGAACGATGTGCGGCGCTGAGCCACCGAGGCGCGATTATAGCGCAGACAAAACGCCGGCGAGGCCGCGCTATCGCCGCTGCAGCGTCATCAACAACCTGGGCCGAGGCCGCAGCGTGGCCGCCGGCGTCGGGCGCACGCTGGAGGTGGGGGCCGCGGCCAAACTCAGCGCCTGCCCGGCGATTTTGTTCAAATGAAAGGCCGGGTGCATCAGGCGCCGCTGCCGCAGCCAGGTTTTGCCGTTGCTGGTCAGCAATCCCTCGCCGAGCAGCGACTTGATTAATGAGTATTCCCTGGCATAGTTGCGGCTGTTGTCCGTACTGTGGCAGGCCGGCGAAAAAGGGAGCGGCCCTGCCACACATCGGGCAGAGCGCCGACGACGGGGTAACCGATGGGGCCGGGCAAGGGTCATGCTACCGGTCCTTGCAAATTGAATCGCTCTTGATTGATTTCAAGGAGGTACGTGTCACCCCGAGCGAAGCGGGCGTTTGCGGAACGCACGGTCTCTACCCAAGCCTGGCGCGATTTGCGGCCAGCCAGAGATGCCGCGTCGCTCTGCTCCTCGGCATGACATTGGACCTCCTGAATTTCAATTAAGAGCGAACTGAATATGCGCGAAGCGCTTATGCCGCTTCAGAACGAATCGGCGCTGAGTGCCGCGTGGCCGGAGGCGCCCGGCTGTTGGCGCGGGTTGTCTTTTGCGCCAAACGCGTTACGATTGCTCCCTCTGTTCCTGGCGGAAAGGGCACAATGGATCGCTATCGTCTCAAACCCGGCACGAAGGTCAAACTCAGCCAGTTCGATCCGGATGACCACAGCGCATTCGACGGCGACAAGAAAGACGCAGAGAGGCGCGTGGATGAGCTGGCCGAGGAGTTGGATGGACTGCAAGACAAGCTCTTTGCCCAACGCCGACACCGGCTGTTGATTGTGTTGCAGGCAATGGATACCGGCGGCAAGGACGGCACGATCCGCAGAGTCTTTGGCCAGGTGGACCCGCAAGGCGTGCGTGTTGCCAATTTCAAAGCCCCCACCTCGACCGAACTCGATCACGACTACCTTTGGCGGGTGCACGCCGAAGCGCCGGCCAGGGGTGAGATCGTCATCTTTAATCGCAGCCACTACGAGGATGTCCTCATCGTCCGTGTGCACAACTTCGTGCCGAAAGCGGTGTGGCAGAAACGTTACGATCACATCAACGCCTTCGAAAAGCTGCTGGCGGATGAAGGCACGACGATTGTGAAGTTTTATCTGCACATCGGAAAGGATGAGCAAAAGGAGCGCCTGCAGGAGAGGCTCGACGAGCCTGACAAGCGCTGGAAGTTCAACCCCGGAGATTTGAAAGAGCGCGCACTGTGGAATGATTATATGAAGGCATATGAGGAAGTCCTCGGCCGCACCAGCACCGCGCACGCGCCGTGGCACATCGTGCCGGCCAACCGCAAGTGGTATCGCAACCTCGTCGTCGCCAGCGTGCTGGTGGATACTTTGAAGGGTCTCGACCTGCAGTATCCCCAGCCAGAGTGGGACCCCAAAACCATCGTGATCGAATAGCCTGGGCCGCGGTCGCGCTTGAGGGGTGGCGGAAGCGGGGATGAGGGGCCGAGGGCGGGCGTGGCAGGCGCCGGCCCAGACCTATCTTCGACGCTCGCTAAAACTATTTGACGAAATGTGTTTTGTTGATAGAATTGCCTGTCTGGCCTTCGGCTTGCCAGGTCTTTTGTGTTGTACCCATCCCGCCCCGTCTGTTTTGAGGAGCAACGCTAATGTCGAATGTTCTGGGCAGCAAGTCCTACTCGCGCATCAAGGATGTCTTGACGCTCCCGTCACTCATTGAAGTGCAGCTTGAGTCGTTTGAATGGTTCAGAAAAGAAGGCCTGGCCGAACTGTTTGACGAGGTTTCGCCGATTGAGTCTTTCAGCGGCGGCATGCAACTGTGGTTCCCCAGCAAGCGGGTCGATCCCAGCTTCAATCTCAAATACTGGTTCGATGAACCGAAATACAGCCTGGAGGAGTGCGTCGAGCGAGATATGACGTACTCGGCGCCGCTGTATGTGTCGGTACTGTTGACGGGCAGTGAAGTCCCCAGCCCGATCAAGAACGATATCTTCCTCGGTGACTTCCCGCTGATGACGGAGAAGGGCACCTTCATTATTAACGGCACTGAGCGCGTCGTGGTGTCGCAGTTGATCCGCTCGCCGGGCGTTTACTTCGAGGCGGAAGAGGATCGCACCTCGGGCCGGCGGCTGGCGATGGCGAAACTTATCCCCGACCGGGGCGCGTGGATGGAGTTCGAGACGCGCAAGAGCGATTACCTCACGTTGAAGTTCAACCGCAAGCGCACCGTGCCGGTCACCATCCTGCTGCGAGCGTTCGCAGCAGTGAGCGACGGGCTGGCAAACTCTCCGATTAAGGAGGGCACCGAGGAGGAAATCCTCAACCTCTTCAGGGACGTGGATAACAACCCCGACCGGTTGTTCCTGCCGGCCACCTTCCGGCAGGAACCGACCTGGGGCGAGGGGCGCGAGAAGCGGACCGTTGCGCAGGAGGCGCTTATCGAGTTTTACAAGCGTATGCGCCCGGGCGATCCGCCCACCCTCGACAACGCCCGCGAGTTCCTGACGCAACAGTTATTCGATCAGCGCCGCTACGACCTCGAACGGGTGGGGCGCTACAAGCTGAATCAGAAACTCGGTCTGACCGAGTTGGTGCCGCTCAGCAATCGCACCATCACCGCCTGGGATGTGATCAACGTCCTCAAGCGCATGATCAATATCAACAACGTGGTCGAGAATACCGATGACATCGACCATCTCGGCAATCGGCGCGTGAAGACGGTCGGTGAACTGATCCAGAACAAAATGCGCGTGGGCCTGCGTCGCATGGAGCGGGTGGTGAAGGAGCGTATGTCCATCCGCGAGAACGATAGCGTCTCGCCGCTCACCCTCATCAACATCCGGCCCATCGTCGCCTCCATCCGCGAGTTCTTCGGGTCGAGCCAGCTCTCGCAATTTATGGAGCAGACCAACCCGCTGGCGGAGCTGACGCACAAACGCACGTTGTCGGCCCTCGGCCCGGGCGGTCTGCGCCGCGAGCGCGCCGGCTTCGACGTGCGCGACGTTCACCATTCACACTATGGCCGCATCTGCCCGATCGAGACGCCGGAAGGCCCGAACATCGGCCTGATCGGCCGCCTCGGCTCGTATGCCAAGGTCAACGCCTTCGGCTTTATCGAGACGCCGTACCGCAAGGTCATCAAGGCCCTGCCGGCGGACGACAAACGCGTGATTGGGCGCAAGCTGCGCGAAGAGGTCACCGATGCCAGGACGGGCGAGGTCGTCGGCAACCCCGGCGAGGAAGTCACGAAGGACGTGGCGCGCAGGTTGAGTAAGTTCGTGGATGAAATCCCGATTGTGCCGTATGTGTCGGAGGAGATTCATTACCTCTCCGCCGATGCTGAGGATCGCTACACGATTGCTCAGGCCACCACGCCGCTCAACGAGTCGATGGAGTTCGTGCGCACCCGACCCTCCTGCCGCCACGCCGGCAAGTTCCTCTTCGCCGCGCACGAGCGGATTGACTACATGGATGTGGCTCCGCGGCAAATCGTCGGCATCAGCGCCGCGCTCATCCCATTCCTTGAGCACGACGATGCCAACCGCGCGCTGATGGGCTCCAACATGCAGCGTCAGGCGGTGCCGTTGTTGCGGCCCGACGTGCCGGTTGTGTCGACCGGGATGGAGAAGCAGGCCGCCCTCGACTCGGGCCAGGTGCTGACCGCCGAAGAAGACGGCGAGATCATCTCCGTCACCGGCAAAGAGATCGTGGTGCAGAGCGGGAACAAGAAGCGGACGTATCGATTGCGCAAGTATCAGCGCTCGAATCAGAGCACCTGCATCGACCAGCGCCCGGCGGTGGTCAAAGGCCAGAAGGTCAAGCGCGGTGATGTCATTGCCGACTCCTCGTCTACCGATCATGGCGAGATTGCGCTGGGGCATAACGTCCTCGTGGCCTTCCTCTCATGGGAGGGCGGCAACTACGAAGACGCGATCTTGATCTCGGAACGGATGGTGCGCGAAGATAAATTCACCTCCATCCACATCGAGAAGCATGAGGTGGAAGCGCGCGATACCCGTCTCGGCCCGGAGGAGATCACCTACGACATCCCGAATGTTGGTGAGGAAGCGCTGAAGGACCTCGACGAACACGGCATCATCCGCATCGGCGCGGAAGTTGGCCCGAACGATATCCTCGTCGGCAAGATCACGCCCAAAGGCGAGAAGGAACTGACGCCCGAGGAGAAGCTGCTCCGCGCGATCTTTGGTGAGAAGGCGCGGGAGGTGAAAGACTCGTCGTTGCGGTTGCCGCACGGCGAACGCGGCAAGGTGATCGATGTGCGCGTGTTCACACGTGACGAGCATCGCGACCTGCCCGCCGGCGTGGAGAAGATGGTGCGCGTCTCGGTCGCGCAGCGGCGCAAGATCACCGAGGGCGACAAGATGGCCGGGCGACACGGCAACAAAGGCGTCATCTCGAAAGTGGTGCCCATCGCCGATATGCCTTTTCTGCCCGATGGCACCCCGATTGATATTATTCTCAATCCTTTGGGCGTGCCCGGGCGCATGAATATCGGCCAGATCCTCGAGACCCACCTGGGCTGGGCGGCGGACCGCCTTGGCTTCCGCGCTATCACGCCGGTCTTCGATGGCGCGAGTGAAGAGGAAATCGAAGCCGAACTGGCGCGGTCATGGATGATTGATCGTGGCTGGAAGGAAGTGACGGCCAACGCATGGAACTGGATCGCCCAGCAAGACTACGACCCGGAGAGCATCGAGGATGATGCCGAAGTGCGCCGGTTGTATATGGCGCACTGGTTGAAGGGCAAGAAGTATAACCAGGATTTATTGGCCACGAACGAGAAGTATGCTCGGCGCGCTGCGGTGCGCGAATGGCTGCGCGATAAAGGCTACGACCCCGAAGAGGCGTTGGCCTTTGAAGACAGCCCGGTATCGATGACCGATCGCAAGCAGATGGATGACACGGCCCGGGATACCTGTCTGCACCTGTGGCTTGAACTGCAGGGCCAGGCGGCGGGCAGTCTGCGCGGCACCGGTTTGCGGCACCGGGCCGAGCAGGTGTCGCTCGAACTTGGCGAGCCGCTGCCCATCCTCGGCAAGCAAACGTTGCACGATGGCAGGACCGGTATTCCGCTCGATCAACCCGTAACCGTGGGCCTCATCCACATGCTCAAGCTCGCCCACCTCGTCGAGGACAAGGTGCACGCGCGCTCGACCGGGCCGTACTCGCTGGTGACGCAGCAACCGCTCGGCGGCAAGGCGCAGTTTGGCGGCCAGCGCTTCGGCGAAATGGAAGTGTGGGCGCTGGAAGCCTACGGCGCGGCGCACACTCTGCAGGAGATGTTGACGGTCAAATCGGACGATGTGCAGGGCCGGGTGAAGACCTACGAGTCCATCATCAAGGGCGAATCGATCGAGGAGCCGGGCATCCCGGCCTCGTTCCGCGTGTTGGTGAAGGAACTCCAGAGCCTGGGCCTGGTCGTCGAGGCCGTGCAAGACACGGGCGATGTGATTCGGTTTGGCAAGGACGAAGAAAAGAGCCGGACGCCGAAAGCGGGCGTGGGGTTACTCAGCCTGTACGAAGAGTAGCAACCGGTCAAACCGGGCAAATTGCCCGCGTTTGTACTTGACGGTTGAAAAACCGTATGGTAAATTCCCAGTCCGTTTAGCCGGCCTTAATCCATAGCGTCGCGGCTCCGGCCAACACGCGGATGAATATCAGAAGTTGCGAGGTGAGGCCACCGTCGCATGTCACGGTGGCCTCACTTACTGCCATAGGGCGGAATTGATATGTGAAGACCGCCCGGTGTGGTCGCCGAGTTTGGAGAAGTCGAGTGCCTACCATCAATCAACTGGTCCGCAAGGGACGCAAGAGCAAGAAAACCAAGAGCAAGTCGCCGGCGTTGCAGTTCTCGCTGAACACGCATCTGCAGCGCCGTGTGCAACAGCCGAAGGGCGCGCCGTTCAAGCGCGGCGTGTGCACGGTCGTGCGCACGCAAACGCCGAAGAAACCCAACTCGGCGTTGCGCAAAGTGGCGCGTGTGCGCTTGAGCAACGGGTTGGAGGTGACGGCCTACATCCCGGGCGAAGGCCACACCTTGCAGGAGCACTCGGTGGTTCTGGTGCGCGGTGGCCGAGTGAAGGACTTGCCCGGCGTGCGTTATCACATCGTGCGGGGCACGCTCGATACCACCGGCGTGGATGCGCGCCGCCAGGGCCGCTCGAAGTACGGCAACAAGCGTCCCAAAGACGCCAGGGCCGCGGCCAAGAAATAGGTGACTCATGCCTCGTCGTAATCAACCCGCCAAGCGGATCACCCCCACGGACATCAAGTACAACAGCGTCAATGTGCAGGCCTTTGTGAATCGGATGATGCACGATGGCAAGAAGAGCACGGCGCTGCGCATCATCTATGACGCGCTGACACTGGCCAGTGAGCGCGGCAAGAAGGAGCCGCTTGAGCTGTTTGACACGGCGCTGAAGAACGTCGGCCCGCTCATCGAAGTGAAGCCGCGCCGGGTGGGCGGCGCGACATATCAGGTGCCGGTGGAAGTCGGCCCGGAGCGGCGCGTGAGCCTGGCGATGCGCTGGATCATTCAGGCGGCCCGCTCACGGTCCGGCAAATCGATGGCTGAGAAGCTGGCCGGTGAATTGCTCGATGCGGCCAATAACACGGGCACAGCCATCAAGAAGCGCGAAGAGACTCACAAGATGGCCGAGGCCAATCGGGCCTTCGCCCATTATAGATGGTAAACCTGGGACGAGCACTGTAGAACCGCAACGGTTGTCAGGCAAGACGCACAGAAGTTTCTGCGCGCCGGCCTAACAGCCGCGTGCGGAACGGTATGACTGATAACCATGGCTGGCGAATATCCCCTTGAGCGCGTTCGCAATATCGGCATCATTGCCCATATTGACGCCGGCAAGACGACGACGACCGAGCGCGTTCTTTTTTACACTGGCAAGACCCACCGCATCGGCTCGGTGGATGACGGCACGACCGTCACCGACTGGATGGAGCAGGAGCGGGAGCGCGGCATCACTATCGTCTCGGCGGCGGTGACGGCGGAATGGCGCGGGCACAAGATCAACCTGATCGATACCCCCGGCCACATCGACTTCACCGTTGAAGTCCAGCGCTGTCTGCGCGTGCTCGACGGCGGCGTGGTGGTCTTTGACGCCGTGCAGGGCGTGGAGCCGCAGAGTGAGACGGTCTGGCGTCAGGCTGACCGCTACGGCGTGCCGCGCATCTGCTTCATCAATAAGATGGATCGAACCGGCGCCAGTTTTGAGCGCTCGGTCGAGTCGATCCGCGAACGCCTTGGCGCCAACCCCATCCCCGTGCAGTTGCCGATCGGCGAGGAAGCCACCTTCAAGGGCGTGATCGATCTGATCGAAAACATCGCCTGGTTCTGGGTGGACGACACTGGCCGGAAGTTTGAGAAGAAGGATGTCCCGGCGGAGTTGAAGGACGTTGTGGCCGCGGCGCGCACCCACATGATCGAGAAGATCGCCGAACTGGACGACGATCTGACGCTGAAGTATCTCGAAGGTCAGGAGATCACAATCGACGAACTGCGGGCGGCGTTGCGCAAGGGCACCTTGCACGGCAAATGTAACCCGGTGTTCTGCGGCTCGGCGCTGAAGAACAAGGGCGTGCAGCCGGTGCTCGATGCGGTGGTGGATTATCTGCCGTCGCCGCTCGACGTCCCGGCGGTGAAGGGCACCCATCCGAAGACCGATGAGCCACTGGAGCGCACGACCGATCCGAAAGGCCCGCTGGCGGCGCTGGTCTTCAAAATTGTGGCCGACCCGTTTGTCGGCCGGCTGGCCTACTTCCGGGTGTACTCGGGCACGCTCAGGGCCGGCTCGAACGTCCTCAACTCCACCAAGGATAAGCGCGAGCGCATCAGCCGCGTCATCCGCATGTACGCCGACCGGCGCGAGGACGTGGAAGAGGTCGAGGCGGGCGACATCGCCGCCGTGCTCGCCCTCAAGGATACGTTCACCGGCGAGACCCTATCGGACAGCAACGATCCGATCACGCTCGAGGCCATCAGCTTCCCCGATCCGGTGATCGAACTGGCGGTGGAGCCGAAGACGCAGGCCGATCAGGAAAAGATGAGCGAGGCGCTGCGGAAACTGTCGGAAGAAGACCCGACCTTCCATGTGCGCTCCGACGAGGCGACCGGACAAACCATCATCGCCGGCATGGGCGAACTGCACCTCGAGGTGTTGCTCGACCGGATGCTGCGCGAGTACCGCGTGCAGGCCAACGTTGGCCGCCCGCGCGTGGCATACAAAGAGTCCATCACCCGCCCGGTGGCGAAGGTGGATTTGAAGTACGCCAAACAATCCGGCGGCCGCGGCCAGTACGGTCACGTCGTTATCGCGCTGGAGCCAGCCGACCCGGGCAGCGGCATCGTGTTTGAGAACAAGATCGTCGGCGGCGCTATTCCGAAGGAATATATCTCGCCGATTGAGAAGGGCATCCGCGAGGCATCGGAGTCGGGTATCATCGGCGGCTACCCGGTGGTGGATGTGAAGGTCACGCTGTTCGACGGCTCGTCGCACGATGTGGACTCGAACGAGATGGCTTTCAAGATCGCCGGTTCGATGGCCTTCAAGGAAGGCATGCAGAAGGGCGCGCCGGTGCTGCAGGAGCCGGTGATGAAGGTCGAGGTCATCGTGCCCGAGGAGTACATGGGCGATGTGCTCGGCGACCTGTCGGCGCGGCGCGGCGCGATCGAGGGCATGGAAGCCCGCGCCAACGCGCAGGTCATCCGGTCGATGGTGCCGCTGGCCTCGATGTTCGGTTACGCCACCGACCTGCGCTCGAAGACCCAGGGGCGCGGCGCGTATACGATGGAATTCCATCATTATCAGCAATTGCCCGCGCACATCGCGGAAGAAGTGATGAAGGGCGTCAGGAAGGAGCCTGCCCGCTAGAACGGGTCAGCAGTCAACAGTGAGCAGTCAGCGCTGTTCACTGATAACGGTTCACTGTTTACTGACAGAGGAGGCAGCATGTCCAAAGAGAAGTTTGACCGCTCGAAGCCGCACCTGAACGTGGGGACGAT
>CAZSNP010000052.1:0-22812 GCA_964608265.1 uncultured Anaerolineales bacterium
GTTGGGTCTGAGCATACTATGAATCAGAAAAGTAATACTTCGGCAGAAGCTAAGTCGGTTGCTTATGCGAGGTTGTTCATCAACACGATGGCGGTGACGATGCCAAGCACGATGCCGCCGAGCACCTCGCGCGGGGTGTGGCCGAGGCGCTCTTTCAATTCTTTCTCGGCCAGCGGGTGGCCGGTGAACAGTTCGTCAATCATCAAATTGATGATGCGGGCGTGGTCGCCGGCCTGGCGCCGCACCCCGGTGGCGTCGTAGATGACGATGCCGGAGAGCACGGCGGCCAGCGCGAAGATGGAGGAGTAAAAGCCCTCCTGAATGCCGATGCCGACCGTCGCGCCCATCACCAGCGCCGAGTGTGAGGACGGCATGCCGCCCGCGCTGAGCAGCAAGCCCCAATCCCACTCGCGGTGGGTGAGGTAGCGCACCGGCGGCTTGATGAGCTGCGCGAGCGCCCAGGCGATGAAGCCCGACCACAGCGGGCGGTTGGCGGCGATCTGGATGAAGAAGTCTTCCATAGAGCTGGGCGTTACTCTTCGGCCTCAAAATCCGACAGTTTACCCCCGGCGAGTTGCTTCACTTTCAACTCGGCCGTATCGAGCAAAGCGCCGCAACGCGCCGCCAGCGCCTGCCCGCGCTCGAACAACGTCAGCGCCTCCTCCAGCGCCAACTGTCCGGCTTCGAGTTGCTGCACCAGGGACTCAAGCTCCTCGAAGGCTTGCTCGAAGGTGAGGGTGTCTACGGCAACTTCAGTCTTTGGTTTGGTTTTCGATTTAGCCGTCATCGCGTCAACGATAGAAAGTAAAAAGTGGAAAGTAGCCCAACTACTTTCTACTTTCCACTGACTACCTCCACTCCAAATTCCCCATCACTCACCCGCACCGTCAACGACTCGCCCGCGCGCGCCTCGGCCACGTGCTGCACCACGGCGCCCTGCGCCGTGCGCACGATGGCGTAGCCGCGCCCGAGCACGGCCAGCGGGCTGACGGCGTTGAGGGCCTGCGCCAACCGGTTGTGCCGCTCGTGCGTCAGTTCGAGTTGATGCCGGATGGCGAGCGTGGCCCGGCCTTTCAATTCAGTCATTCGCTGGCGGGCAAGCGTGAGTTGAATCACCGGCGAGAGCGCGCGAAGCTGCGAGTGCGCGCGCTCCACTCGGACGCGGAGTTCATCGAGCGTGGCGCCCATCGCCGCCGCACTCCGTTCGCTGGCCGCATCCACCCCGGCGCGCAAATCGTCAATCGAAACCGCGCTGACCAGTTCGGCGGCGGCCGAGGGTGTCGGCGCGCGCACGTCGGCGGCGAAGTCGGCGAGGGTGAAATCGGTTTCGTGGCCCACCCCGCTCACCACCGGTATCGGCAGCCGGGCGATGGCGCGCACCACGCGCTCATCGTTGAAGGCCCACAAATCCTCCAGCGAGCCGCCGCCGCGCCCGACGATGACGACATCGGGCTGCAGGGCCGTGACGGCGCGCAACGCCTCCACGATCTGCGGTGGCGCCTCCGGGCCCTGCACCGGCGTGGGGGCGAGGATGACCTCGGCCAGCGGCAGCCGGCGGCGCAGGATGGTGAGCATATCGCGCAGCGCGGCGCCGGCCGATGAGGTGACCAGGGCGATGCGGCGCGGCTGTGCGGGCAACGGTCGTTTGCGGGCCGGGTCGAATAGCCCCTCGGCTTCGAGTTGCGCTTTGAGCCGGGTGAATTCGGCGAACAGCGCGCCCTCACCCTGCGGCTGAATGCCCGCTGCGTCGAGTTGATATTGCCCGCGCGTTTCGTACAGCGTGACGCGGCCCTGTACCTCGACCGCGTCGCCGTCGCGCGGGGTGTAGCGTTGATACGTCACCCGGTTGCGCCACATCACGCAGTTGATCTGCGCGCCGCTGTCTTTGAGGGAGAAGTACCAATGGCCGGATGGGTAGGCTTTGAAGCCGGAGATTTCGCCGCGCACGCGCACGTCGTGTAAACGGTAGTCGGACTCGAGGTGCTGGCGCACATAGCGGTTGAGGTCGCTGACAGACCAGGCGTCCTCACCCAACTCATTGCGGCCAAACAACGGGAGGGTCACACGCGGCATGGTAGCCGAGCGAGGGAGGGGTGTCAAATAAACGTCGCAGCGGCTTGCAGCCGCGACACCGGCGCGCACCTCGGAAGACGGGCTTGTTCGGAGTAAGTTTGACGCCCTGCAATTGAGTGATAAAATCCGCCGAGTTTTTATCCGGAGGGAATCATCTCATGTCTCAACGCGTCAAGGGCACCGTGCGCTGGTTCGACGGCTCGAAGGGCTACGGCTACATCAGCCTGCAAGGGCAGGATGTGTTCGTGCACTACAGCGCCATCACCGGCAGCGGCCTGAAGAACCTGTTGGAGGGCGACCAGGTGGAATTCACCGTGGAAGAAGCCTACAACGGGCCACAGGCCGTGCAGGTCACCCGGCTCAACTGAAAACAGTTCAGCCTCACCCGGCAAAAGCCCCGCCGCGACAACCCCGGCGGGGCTTTTGTCTTAAGCTAAAATGGATAGCCGGAATTGATCGCATCCAAACCCAAAGCGTCTTCGTGACCCTGGGGTTATTCACGACTGAAAGGTAGTTAGCGAATGTCTCAAAAGCTCAGGCTCATCCCCGTCGGCGGGCTGGGCGAAATTGGCAAGAACATGCTGTACGTCGAGTACGGCAACAACGCCCTGATCGTGGATGCCGGGTTGATGTTCCCGGAGAACGACATGCTGGGCATTGACTACATCATCCCCGACTTCCGCTCGTTGCTCGACAAGAAACACCGGGTGCGCGGCATCGTCATCACCCACGGGCACGAGGATCACATCGGCGCGATCAAGCATGTGATGGGTGAGTTCGACGCCCCGGTGTACGCTACCCCGCTGACCCGCGGCCTGCTCGAAGTGAAACTGCGCGACGCGAAGCTGTACGACCGGGTGACGCTCAACGTGATGAACGCCGGCGACCGCCTCAACATCGGCCCGTTCGCCGTCGAGCCGTTCCACGTCTGCCACTCCATCCCCGATTGCGTCGGGCTGGGCATCACCACGCCGGCCGGCCTGATCGTGCACACCGGCGATTTCAAGTTCGATCACACCCCGGTGGATGGCTGGCCAACCGATTACGCCAAGCTGGCCGAGTTCGCCGGGCGCGGCGTGCTGGCGCTGCTGTCGGATTCGACCAACGCCGAGAACGCCGGCTGGACGCCGTCCGAGGCCGTCATCGACCCGGCCTTCGATGCGGTGTTCCGCGAGGCCCCCGGGCGCATCCTCATCGGCACCTTTGCCTCGCTCATCTCGCGCATCCAGCAGGTGGCGAATGCCGCCTTCCGGCACGGGCGCAAGATGGCGCTGGTCGGCACCAGCATGGTCGAGAACAGCAAGATCGCGCAGAAGCTCGGCTACCTCGAGGTGCCCGACGGGTTGATCGTGCCGACGGATGAGGCGTTGAAGCTGCCGCCGAAGAAGGTCGTGATCATGACCACCGGCACCCAGGGCGAGCCGTCCTCGATCCTCAGCCGCCTCTCCGATGGCCGCAACCGCCAGTTTGATCTGCAGCCGGGTGATACCGTCATCTTCTCCTCGCACCCCATCCCGGGCAACGAGGAATGGGTGCATCGCACCATCAACAAACTGCTGCAACGCGGCGCGCGCGTCATCTACGATCCCATCGCCTCGGTGCACGTCAGCGGCCACGCCAGCGCCGAGGAGATGAAGCTGATGATGCACCTCGTCAAGCCCAGGTTCTTTGTGCCGGTGCACGGTGAGTTGCGCCATCTCCATCAGCACGCCGCGCTGGCCCGCGAGGTCGGCCTCGCCGCCGAGAACGTGGCCGTGGTCGAGAACGGCGCGGTGATCGAGTTTCAGAACGACGAGATGACGCTCGGTGACCGCATCCCCGGCGGCTATGTGTTTGTGGACGGCACCGGCGTCGGCGACATCGGCCCGGCGGTGATGCGCGAGCGTGAGACGTTGGCCGAGAGCGGCGTCGTCATCGTCAACCTGCGGGTCGGCGGCGGCGGGCAACTGCTCGGCAAACCGGAGATCATCTCGAAGGGCTTTGTGTTTGTGAAGGACGAGACCGAGATGTTCGAGGCGGCGCAGACGCAGATCGCCAAGGCGGCGGCCAACGCCAACGGCGCGCTCAAAGACCGGGTCGAGGCCACCCTGGCGGAATTCTTCTACTCCGAGACCAAACGCCGGCCAATGATCTTCGCGCTGGTCAACCAGCCATGAGGTGACGGGTGACGAGTGGCATGGGGGCGGAGCGCCCTATCACTCGCCCCCCACCTTTGTTGCGCCCCTCCCCCGCGTGTGTATAATCGCCAGCCGATGTTAAGACTCTGGCTGGCGCTGGCTCTGTTGCTGGCTGCGTGCGGGCAAACCGAGCCGACGGCCACCCCGGCGGGCCTGGCCTCACCGGCGCCCACCGGCCTCCCGGTGGAGACGCCCGCAGCGACGCCCGTCCCCGGCACGCCGACGCCCACCCCCGAGCCGCTGGCCGCCCGGGTCAACGATCAGCCCATCACCCTCGCCCACTATCAAGCCGAGGTGCAGCGTTGCGAGTCCGCCCGGGCCTTCCCCGACTGCGCGGCACGGGTCTTGCAGAGTCTCATCGAGCAGGCCGTGGTGGAACAGGCCGCCGTCGCCAGCGGGCTGTCGGTGGCGGCCGAGGAAGTGCAGGCTGAAGTGGACGCCGTGCAGGCCGCGCAGGGCAGCGCGGAGGCGTACACCGGCTGGCTGGCGGCCAACGGCTACACCGACGACTCCTTTCGCGAGGCGCTGCGGCGCGATCTGCTCCGGGCGCGGATGGCGGCCGCGGTCACCGACTCCGTCGGCGAGACCAGTGAACATGTGCGCGCCGCCGTCATCCTCGTGCCCGATGAGGCCACGGCCCGCAGCCTGCTCGACCAGTTGCGCGCCGGCGCGGATTTCGGGACGCTGGCGGTGAATAACTCGCTGGATTTGAGCACGCGGGTGGCCGGCGGTGATGCCGGTTGGTTTGCGCGCGGCACGCTCACCCAGCCGGAAGTGGAACAAGCGGCCTTCGCCCTGCAGCCCGGCGAGACCAGCGATGTGATCAGGGCCGAGCTGGGCTACTACATCGTCCGGGTGCTCGAACGAGACCCGGTGCGGGCGCTCAGCCCGGCGGCACGGCAGACGCTATTAACCCGTGCTTATGAGTTGTGGCTGAGCGAGGCCATGGCCCAGGCCACCATCGAACGACTCATCAATCCCTGAAGCGGAGCGACGCGTATGCGACGAAGTAACTCAGGCGCTGGATGTGGACCGACCTTTACCGTGCTGGCCGCAGTGTTCGCGCTGCTCACCTGCCTCACCGGCATCGCCTATGCGGTGTTGTTCGCCGATCCGCAATTGAACCCCGTCGCAGCGTTGCGCCCGCCGACCGAAGTGGCGCTGCTGCCGGTTTCGACGCTGGCCGGCCCGGCCACCAGCACCCCCGGCTCGTTGCTGCCCACCCTCCCGCCCGAGTGGACGCCGACGGACACGCCGACGATCACCAACACGCCGCCGCCGACAGACCCGGCCACGCAAACACCGACGCGCACCCCCAACCCGCCGACCAAAACCGCCACGCCCACGGTCACCCGCACGCCGACGCCGACCAACACCGGCCCGACGCCCACGCCGTCGAAGACGCGCTCGGCCTTCAACTACACCAAGACCGCCGACACGCCCGCCTACCTGCCCAACTTCGCCAACTCCAACGGGTGCGCCTGGTTCGGCGTCTCCGGCCAGGTCTTCGATTTGAACCGCCTGGGTGCGCTGGGGCTGATCGTGCGCGTGACCGGCCCGAACGGCTTTCAGGCTGATTCGATTACGGGCGGCGCGCCGAAGTACGGCGCGAGCGGCTTCGAGATTACGCTGGGCACCACGCCGGTGGATAGCAGCGACTACCGCATTCAACTCCGCAACGGCGCGGGGCAGGCGCTCTCCGACAACATCGTGCTGACGACGTCGAAGGAGTGCAACCGCAATCACATCCTCGTCAACTTCGAGCAGAATCACTGAGGCGGTAGCCAGTCAACAGTGAACAGCCAGCCGCCCGCTTTCGCCGGCGGCTTTTCTGTTTGTGCGCACCCACGCTGGCGCCTTTCAACGACCGCAGCCATTAAGTCAGACGCGCTTTTGACAAAATACAGACCGTCTTGCTACAATCGCATAACGATGGCTCACGACCGCTTCGGACGCGACATCCACTACCTCCGCATCAGCCTGACCGACCGCTGCAATTTGCGCTGTGTGTACTGCATGCCCGAAGACATGAAGTTCCGCCCGCGCGCCGAGCTGCTGCAGGACGGCGAATTGATGCGGCTCATGGAACTCTTCACAGCCATGGGCTTTCACAAGTTTCGGTTAACGGGCGGCGAGCCGACGGTGCGGGCCAACATCGTCGAGATCGTGCGCGGGATTGCGCACACGCCCGGCGTGCGTTCGGTGACGATGACGACCAACGGCGTGCTGCTGAAGGAACTCGCGCGGCCGTTGAAGGACGCCGGGCTGCAACGCGTCAACGTCTCGATTGACTCGCTCGACGCGCAGAAGTTCAAACGCCTTACCCGGTGGGGTGCGCTCGAGGATGTGTGGGATGGCATCACCGAGGCCGAGCGCGTCGGGCTGGCCCCGATGAAGCTCAACGCCGTCATCGTGCGCGGCTACAACGAGGAGGATGTCGTCGAACTCGCGGCCCTCACCCGCCAACACAACTGGCAGATGCGGTTTATCGAGATGATGCCCTTCGGCGAGGTCAGCGGCTTTCAGCAGGCGCAGGTCGTCACCGAGCGGGAAATGCGCGACCGCATCGAGGCCAAACTCGGGCCGCTGGCCCCGGTGGATGACGGCAGGCTCGACGGCGAGGCGCGGCTGTTCCGCCTGCCCGACGCGCTGGGCGACATCGGCTTCATCAGCTCGGTCACCATCCCCTTCTGCGCCTCGTGCACCCGCGCCCGGCTCACCGCCGACGGCAAGCTGCGCATGTGCCTGCTGCGCGAATACGAGGTGGATTTGCTCACGCCGCTGCGCGCCGGCGCGTCGCTGGCTGAATTGAAGGCGCTGATTCAAACGGCGGTCTGGAACAAACCGTGGGGGCACGCGCTCGGGCAAAACGTCGTCCCGATGAACCGCGTGATGAGTGAGATCGGGGGGTAAGCGTGAAACGTAATGCGTGAAACGTATGGGGTTGAAAGGCACAGGCCCATTGCCAGCCGGCGCCGCTGGCCCGACCATTGACGTTTCACGTTTTACGCATCACGGGTCCTTCTTCCGTCTGAACAGCCCCCCCGTCAACATCCGGCTCATCGATTCGCCAAAGGTCGGCACCTCGACGTGCGGCTGAGCCTCAGCGTCCCACTCGCCCCGCGCGCGGTCGGCCTGCCACTGCGCGCGACGCGTCGCCGCTTCGGCCAGCAGTTGTTCGAGCACCGCGCGGTTGTCCGCCGCCACGGCCTCCCGCGCCGACTGCAGTTCGCCGATAGCCGCCTCGAGATAGCGCAGCACATTCTCGCGGTTGAGCAATAGCGCGTCCGTTTCGGCGTGAGCCAGCGCGAACGTCGCCGTGGCGAAATCACGGTCGGCGACCTTGCGCATCTCATGCCAGCCGGGCGAAGCGTTCGCCGCCCGCAGCAGCGCCAGCGCCGTCAACGCCGGCAGCGCCTCCACCGCGCCCATCAACCCATCGTGCTCGGCGGCATCCACAAAGTAGGGCGCCGCGCCGAGCAGCGCGGCCAGATCCCCAATCAACTTCAATGCCTCGGGCGCGCACTCCGGCGGCGCGGCCAACGCCCAAACCCCGTTCGTGAACAATTCTTTGTGCGCGCCATCGAGGCCGAGGTCGCCGGTGTGCAGCAGCGCGGGGTTGAGGATGGGATGCGCGGCCACGAAGTGCCGGCCCGCCGCGATGTGTTTCGCCGCCCACCCCAACGGGGCGGCGAGCAGCGGGCCGAGGCTGGCCACCACCGCGCCTTCGCGCAGGTTGGGCGCCACGGCCTCGAGCCACTGCGGCTGGTCGGCCAGCGGCCCGCCGAGCAAAATCAGATCAACGCCGTCGGTTGCGTCCATCACATTCCAGTGCGCCTGCTGCACGACGCCGCGCGCCTGGGCGAGGCGCGCGCGGTCGGGGTCGCGGTCAAAGCCGATGAGCCGCAGTTCGGCCCGCTCCTTCAACCCCAGGCCGATGGAGCCGGTGAGGTGGTCGAGGCCGAGCAGTGCGATCTTGATCGTCATCGGCGCTTACTGCCAGAAGCGGAACAGATCGAACCCATAGCCCACCAGGCCGGGGTCAATCTGCAGCCCATTGGCCGCCTCGAATACAAAGGAAAAGAAGCTGGTGCGGAAGAAGGGGACGAACGAAAACAACGCAAAGAGAATGAAGAAGCTATACGGGCGGATGGCGTTCAGCCGGCTGGTCAGTGAGTAGTCGAGCCACGGCTCGAGGATGCCAAAGCCATCAATGCCCGGCAACGGCAGCAGATTGATGAAGACCGCGGTGAGTTGCAGAAAAGCCAGCATCGCCCACGCCGCCCAGAATTCGGCCTGGGCGGCCCGGGGCAGGCCGAGCCAAAAGGGGACGACGAGGATGACAAGCACCAGCGCGTTGGCCAGCGGCCCGGCGGCGGAGGTGAGGCTTTGCCAGCCCGACCCGCGGATGAGGTCGCGCCGCAGGTAGACCGCGCCGCCCGGCAGCCCGATGCCGCCCATCGCCAGGAAAATCACCGGCATCACGATGCTGAGCAGCGGGTGGGTGTATTTCAGCGGGTCGAGGGTGAGGTAGCCGGTATCCGGCATGGTGTAGTCACCGCCGAGGTAGGCGACGAGGGCGTGGCCGAACTCATGCAAACACAGCGAGATCAGCCAGCCGGCCGTGACGAAGAAAAAGACCGCCAGGGATGAATCGACGAACCACGCCGCCGCCCCCGCCAGCGCGGCGACGATCACGAGCAGAATGAAATTGAAGCTGATGGGCGGTGAGCTGGTCTGAGTGCGGCGCATTCAGCCTCCTGAGGCGGGCGGATTATAGCGCGTATAATCGGCCCATGCCCACACCGATCGTGGAGTACCGCCTCGGCGATGTGCTGCGCTTGCGCAAGCCGCACCCCTGCGGGGGGTATGAGTGGCGCGTCACCCGCCTCGGCGCGGATATCGGCCTTGAGTGTTTGACCTGCGGGCGGCGCGTGCTGCTCGAACGGCGCGAGGTCGAGAAGCGCACCAAGACCTTTGTGAGCCGCGGCCCGCAGCCAGAACCCGCCGACCTGCCCGGATAGAGACGCGCTATCCAAAAACCCGCCGCCGCCGCGTTCAACGAGTCAGCTTCAACTGTTCGTCCGAACTGAAAACCAATAGGGGCACTATGACTCGTTCACACCGGGGCGCGTATATCTTCCTCGTCGGCATAGCGCTGGGCCTGGCCTGCCTCGCACTCGCAACCGCCAGCCCACCCACCGCCCGCGCGAGCGACCTGACCCTCGTCGCGCCGCCGCCCGCCACCGACACACCCCTCCCCGAGGAAACGCCGCCGTGCCCCGAAACGCCCGCGCCCACCGAGACTGAGTTGCCGCCTTATCCGACGGAGACCGATGCGCCGCCCACCGAGACTCCGTCGCCGCTCCCAACCGACACAGCTGAGCCACCCACCGACACGCCCGAACCGCCGACCGACACGGCCACCGCCATCCCAACCGATACTACCACTCCACCGCCGACGGAGACCGCGACCCACACCGCCGCCCCCAGCGCGACGGCCTCACTCACACCCATCGTCTTCATCGCCCCGCCGCCCGCCCCGATCACCGCCACGCCGACCCCATCGCTCGAAGTTCCGTGGGTGATGCCACAGGCCTCGACCTCGATCCTCATCAGCCAGGTTTACGGCGGCGGCGGGAACAGCGGCGCGCCGTTTCAGCGCGACTTCATCGAACTGTACAACGCCGGCGCGGCCCCGGTGGATGTGAGCGGCTGGTCGGTGCAGTATGCTTCGGCGGCGGGCGGCGCGTGGAGCGTGACACCGTTGAGCGGCACGATAGCGGCGGGCCGCTTCTGGCTCGTCGCCGAGGCGGGCGGCGCGGTCGGGCTGCCGCTGCCCTCAGCCGACCTCACCGGCACGATCAACCTCGCAGCCACGGCGGGCAAGGTCGCGTTGATCAATTCAACCACTGCGCTCAGCGGCACCTGCCCGCTGACGGGCACCATTGATTTCGTGGGATACGGCACGACGGCCAATTGCGCCGAGGCCGCGCCGGCCGGCAACCTCAGCAACACCACCTCGGCCCAACGCGCGCCGCTGAGCGACACCGACCGCAACAACGTGGATTTCATCATCGCCGCGCCGCTCCCGCGGAATAGCAGCTTCAACCCGCTGGCCACGCCGACACCGACGTTTACGCCGAGCGCGACCCAGCCGCCGACGCTGCTCGTCCTCATCAACGAGGTGGCCTGGGCGGGCACGACGGCTTCGAGCAGCGATGAGTGGATCGAGCTATTCAACCCGGGCGCAACCGATGTATCGCTCGCCGGCTGGACTCTGAGCGACGGCGGCGACCTCGCCCTCACCCTGCCGCCGGCACTCAGCCTCCCCGCCGGCGGGTATGCGCTGCTCGAACGCACCAGCGACTCGACCGTTTCCGACATCGCTGCCGACGTCATTTACACCGGCGGGCTGAGCAACGACGGCGAGACACTGGCGTTGCGCGATGCGTCGGGGGCGCTGATCGACGTGGCTAACGCTGACGGCGGCGCGTGGCCGGCGGGCGAGGCGGGCGCGTACGCTTCGATGGAGCGCACCGGCACGACCGGCGAGGTGTGGCGCACGCACAGCGGCGCGCAGGCTGGCCGCGACTCCGGCGGCAACCCCATTCGCGGCACGCCGCGCAACCTCAACTCGCTCTACCTCCCCACGCCCACCCCGCCGCCGATTGATGAGGCGGTGAAGCTCAACGAGTTTCTGCCTGCGCCCGCCGACGGTGCGAGCGAGTTCATCGAAATCATCAACACCGGCGCGACGGCCAAAGACCTCTCCGGCTGGCGGATTGACGACGCCGAGGGCGGCAGCGCGCCGGTGACTCTGCCGGCGGGCACGGTGTTGCAACCGGGCGAGATTCGGGCCTTTGATTATTCCGGCCTCAACAACGACGGCGACTCGGCGCGGCTGCTCGAACCGTTGGGCTTCACGGTGGATGAATGGAGCTACGGGAGCGTTGACGAAAATGTGAGCCTCGCCCGCATCCCCGACGGCGGAGCGTGGAGTGAGTGCGGCCTGCCGACCCCGGGGCAGCCCAATCAAACGCAGGATTGCAGCCCGCCGGCGCAGAAGGCGCTGCGCGCCGAGGGCGTGCCCATCGGGGTCTTCCGCACCTGGCCGGCGGGCGCGTGGGCGACCCTCACGGGCCGCGTGACTCTGCCCGCGCCGCTCTTCGGACGACGCCTCGTTTACATGCAGGATGATACGGGCGGCATCGCCGTCTACCTCGGGCGCGGCGATTGGCCCGCGCTGTTGCCGGGCCAGCGGGTAACGGTGCTCGGTTACTCGCGGCTGCGGAGCAGTGGCCGGTTCGAAATCTATGTCCGCAACAACTGGCTCGTCAGCGTCGCCCCGCCCGATGACGCCGGCGTTGCGCCGCGCGTTGTGACTCAGGTGGATGCGCGTGTGGCCGGGCAACTCGTCACCCTCACGGGTCGCGTCACACGTTTGGAATCGACTGCGGTGTGGCTGGATGCGGGCGCGGGGCCGGTGCGCGTGTTCTTCGCCTCGACCACCGGCCTGCGCCGCCCGCGCGCTGTTCGCGGCGAGGTATGGACGGTGACGGGCATCGTCACCGAACTGACGGCGACGAAGACGCGAGCCGCGGGCTGGCAAATCCAGCCGCGCTTCGCCGGCGACGTCCGCTCGGTCAGCGCCGAGCCGGAGCCCGCCTCCACCGCCGCGCCGCCCGAGCCCACCCCGACCGAGGAGCCGACCGCGACGCCGGGGCCGTGATTGCGGCGCCGCGCGCGTTTATCCGCACACAGGGTTATACTTTCGCGCGATCACAGGAGTCACTCATGGCCAAAGCAATCGAAGAAACCCGCGCCGGCTTCATCGCCGGGCATGCCTTGCTGGGGAGACACGGCGACGGCATCGGCAGCGTCAAACAGGTGGTGCATGACGGCGACACCATCACCGTCCAGGCCGATGGCAACATCAGCGTGCGCTTCCTCGGCGTGGACGCCGCCGAGATCAGCTTCACCCTCCCCGACAACCCCAACGCCTTCATCTCCCTCGACAACCCGCGCTGGGCCGAGTTCCTCGGCAACCCGTTCGACCGCAGGTGGACGCCGCCCGGCAAAACCCCGCTGGAGGAGCAATTGCCGCGCGAGCTGCTCCGCTTCCTGCGGCGCAGGCTTGGCGCGGAGAGCGCGGCCAATCATCACCGCCACGCCATGGCAGCCCAGCGCGCGCTCGAAGCCCTCATCGAAGACGACATGAGCGCGGCCGGCGAGACGAAGGAGACCTATCGTTTCTTCCTCGCCTTCGCGCACGATGTGATGGATCGCTACGGGCGGCTGCTCGGCTACATCAATCGCGATGAGCGTGACGCGGCCAGGCGCAAGGCCAGCTACAACGAGCGACTGTTGCAGCAGGGGATGGTGTTGCCGTATTTCATCTGGCCGAACGTCGATCCGTTCCGGCGGCAGCCCACCCTCCTCAACGCCGTGCCTGCGCCCGGCCAAATGCAGAAGCTGTTGCAGGAGGCGCCCAAGCTGCGGCAGGCCCGCGAGTCGGTGCAGACGGCGCGGCAGACTCACAGCGGCATCTTCTCCGAGGCCGATCCGCTCAGGCTCGAATCGTTCGAGCTACGCTACCTCGCCCGGCAGGCGCCGCCCGACCGGTGGCTCATCGACCTGAGCAAAGACGACGGCCTGTTGCTCCGGCCCGAGAAGTATTACGCCGTGCCCAACGCCGAGGATCGGTTGTGGATCCCGGCGGAGTTCGTGCCGCTGTTTGTGGAGAAGGGGTGGAAGCGCCGGCGATAAGCGGCGCGGTGGCCTGACGCAACGGCGCGCGGGCCCGAGCCTCAACGGCTCGGCCGCGCGCCGTTTTTGTTCGCAACCGTCACGCCAGGCGGAGTTGTGGAGGGTTGGTCTTCGGCACGCGCCGGATAACGTTGCGCGCCTCAAGGTCGAGCTTCACCGTCGTCACATACCACGTAATCGAACCCTCGAACTTGCCGCGCAACCTGATGTTGACCAGGCGCGCCAGCTCGGTGAAGGTGATCGCGCCGTGGGCGCGCAGCGTCGCGACGATGGCCGCGCGCATCTGATCGTACTTCGCCCGGCTGATGCGGACACCCTGCTTGCCCTTGTCGGGATGCCGGGCGAGTATTTTCTCTTCCATCGTCTACCTGCCTTTCATGGGGTCGCCGTGTTTGGCGTTGAGGGCCACGGCCTGTTTCACAAAATCGGTGAACGCTGCTGTGTTGATTTCTTTGAGCGTGGCGACTTTCACATGCCGCATACGGTCGCCGTCACCGGTCAGCAGGCCCTTGGCATCCTTAATCTGCGCGCCGCGCCAGAAGCCGAGGTTCATGTGCTTGCTATGCGCCCGGATGAAGATCATCGGCCCATTGGAGGCGTACACAGGCTGCGCCCACTTCACGGCCTCCTCCGCTCTGGGCGCGGCCTGGCGGACGATAGCCCGCAACTCGGCGACGATGGCCGCCTGTTCAGTGGCCAGCCCGGCGATGTAGTCATCCACGGTTTTGACAGCCATGCCCGCCTCCTGCTTCTTTGCGACGCGTTGCCGGCCCTGCCGGCTCATCGCCCGTGACTTGTCCCGATTCATAGTCTTGATGAACTCGGCCCGCCGAAAACGCAGCGCCGACCAATCCTCGTCAATGGCGATCTGGCGCACGCCCTCGAAGCCGAGCGTGCCCAGCACCGCCCAGCCGGTGTCGCGGTTGAACTCGCAGGTGTATTTCTTCGACGTCCCCTTGGGATAGGCGAACCACACCAACGCATCGCCCTCCACTTTCTTCGCGATGGCCCTGGCCAGCGTGTCTACTTCCTTCTGTTTGGTCACAAAGGCCAGCACGAATTCGATCTCGCGCGCCGCGCCGACCGCGCGCCGCACCGACCGCGCGCCGCACGCTCACGCCCGAGAGCGCGGCCAGTTCCGGCTCGAAGCTCTCCGGCGCGTTGACGATGACGAGGGCCGTTTGATGTTTGAGATTGAGTTTGGTGAAAACCGAAGCCATAGTCCTCAGCGATGTTGGGTTAAGCTGAACCAGTTGCCGCAGCCATCGGTGAACAGCGCCTCGACGCCGTACGGTTGATCCTGCGGTGGTTGCAGAAACCTCACGCCCCTGGCCGATAGCTCCTCGTACGTCTGGCGGCAATCGGGCGTCTCGAAGACGCCGGGGCCCATCATCCCCTTTTCCAGCACGGCGCGCAAGTGTTGGGCCGTGGCCTCATCGTACATGCCGCCGGCGCGCACGCCGTAGATGATGATCTCGAGATCAGGCTGCGTCTTGGGGCCAACGGTCAACCAGCGGAAGCCGCCTTCCATTGTGAAATCCGTGCGGACTTCAAAGCCCAATACTTCGGTGTAGAACTTCAGCGCCTGATCCTGATCGAGCACGTAGATGGTGGCGTGCGAGAGTTTGTTGATCATGCTCATTTCTCCCGTTGTTCGGCGTGCGCTTTGAGCGCCGCCGCAAAGCCTTCAAAGTTCTCCGTCAGGTCGGGGATGGTGCGGCCAAAGATCGGCAGCAACAGCCCGCTGAACGTCTCGTCTGTTTTGAAAACGGTCTGCCCGTTGGCCGCCGGGGTGAGGCTGTGCGCGCGTTCCGATTTGAACAACCCCAGCGGCATGCCGCCCGTCAGCACCATCCGGCGGCCCGGCTCGAAGGCCGTCACCTTCACCGGGAAGGCCTGGTTGGGCGCAAGCCTGGTGTAGAACCTGACCGACTCGCCCGGCGCCAGCCGGCCCTCGATCCGCAACATGCCAGGGTATCAATTCGGGTAACCCGCCGCGTCGGTCAGGATGTTCCAAACTGATTCCGGCGACGCATGAATACTCGTCGAGGCTCGATACACCCGCATGTGACGCGCCTGAATGGATGAAGCGGGCAACCGGCATCAGGGTAGCACAGACGAGCGGGCGAACGCTTCTCGAAAATTGCGCCGTTAGCGCGTGCCCGGCTCGATGCCGGACATGGTGAGAAAGCATTGCGGGATGAACTGGCGCCGGGCGAACATCAGCAACCGATACTGCTGCGGCGAGCGGCCCACGTGCTTCTGGAACAGCGTGCTGAACGAGCCGAGGCTTTGAAAGCCCACGGCGAAGCAGACCTCGGTGACACTGACTTCGTTCGCGGCCAGCAGCACCTTGGCCTTTTCGATTCGTTTCTGTGTGAGATATTGATGCGGGGTGACGCCGAACGCGCTGCGGAACAGCCGGAGGAAATGATAGCGTGAGAAGTGCGCCTCGCGGCAGATCGCGTCGAGATCGAGCGGCTCGGCGAAGTGCTCATCTATGAAGGCGCGCGCTTTGCGAACGCTGGCATACCACTCAGCACGCGGCGGCCTGAGCAGGCGGGGCAACATAGTCGCCATAGTATAATCGCCCGCATGAGCCTGTCACTCGCCGAAATCGAGCACATCGCCGCGCTGGCGCGCCTGCGCCTCACCGACGACGAGAAGGAGCGCTATCGCCAGCAACTCTCCGCCGTGCTCGATTACGTCGAAAAACTGAAGGAAGTCGACACCGCCCACATTGCGCCGACGGCCACCGTGCTGCCCATACGCAGCGTATTGCGGCCGGATGTCGCGCGGCCCTCGCTCACGCCCGCCGAGCTACTCGCCAACGCCCCGGCTGCCGAAGGGGAGATGTTCCGCGTCCCGCCCGTGCTTGAATAACCAATAACCAATTACCGGTTATTGGTGATTGGCTATTGAATGACCCTCACCGACCTCACGCTGCACGAAGCGGCCCGCGCCTTGCGGGCTGGCGAGGCCTCGAGCACTGAACTGACCGAGGCCTACCTCGCTCGCGTCGAGGCCCTCAACCCGGCGCTCAACGCCTTCCTCACAGTCACCGCAGACTCGGCGCGCCGCGCGGCGCGCTCCGCCGACCAGCGCCTCACCCGGCAGCGGCGCGACTCTTCGCTGGCGCTGCCGGCGCTGACCGGCATTCCGCTGGCCCTCAAAGATGTGTTATGCCTGAGCGGCACGCGCACCACCGCCGGTTCGTGCATCCTCGAAAACTTCATCGCCCCGTACACCGCGACGGCGGTGCAACGCCTGCTCGATGCGGGCGCGGTCATGCTCGGCAAATTGAACTGCGATGAATTCGCGATGGGCTCCTCGAACGAGAACTCGGCCTACGGGCCGGTGCGCAATCCGTGGGATGTGAGCCGCGTGCCCGGCGGCTCCTCGGGGGGGAGCGCGGCGACGGTGGCCGCACGGCTCGCCCTCGGCACCCTGGGCACGGATACCGGCGGCAGCATCCGCCAGCCCGCCGCGCTGTGCGGCGTGGTGGGCCTCAAGCCGAGCTATGGCCGCGTCAGCCGTTACGGCCTCATCGCCTTCGGCTCCTCGCTCGATTGCATCGGCCCGTTCGCGCGCACGGTGGCCGATGTGGCGCTGCTCTTCAGCGTGATGGCGGGACACGATCCGCTGGATGCCACCTCGATGCCGGACGCCGTGCCCGACGTCCGCGATCTTTCGCTCAACCTGCGCGGCCTGCGGGTGGGTGTGCCGCGCGAGTATTTCATTGACGGCATGCAGCCGGAGGTGGAGCGCGCGGTGCGCGACGCCATCCGCACGCTCGAGTCAGCCGGCGCGCAGGTCGTCGAGCTTTCACTGCCGCACACCGATTACGCGCTGCCGGCCTACTATCTCATCGCCCCGGCGGAGGCCTCGGCCAACCTCGCGCGCTTCGATGGTGTGCGCTACGGGCCGCGCGAAGAAGCGGAGACGTTGGGGGAGGTGTACGAGCGCACGCGCGGCGCACGCTTCGGCGCGGAGGTCAAACGCCGCATCATGCTGGGCACGTACGCGCTCTCCGCCGGATATTACGACGCGTACTACGGGCAGGCGCAGAAAGTGCGCACGCTTATCAAAAGTGATTTTGACGAGGCGTTCAAACAAGTGGACGTCATCGCCTGCCCGGTCTCGCCGACCACGGCGTTCAAGATCGGCGAAAAGGCCGACGACCCGCTGGCGATGTACCTCGCGGACGCGTTCACGCTGCCGGGGAGTTTGGCCGGGATCTGCGGCCTCAGCCTGCCGTGCGGCTTTGATACGAATGGGTTGCCCATCGGTCTGCAACTGCTTGGCCCGGCCTTTGGCGAGGCGACGATCCTGCGGGCCGGCCACGCTTATCAGCAATTGACCGCTTGGCACACCCGCTGGCCGGCAGTGGTCTGACCATTGACTGGAGTTCTACATGAAAGTCATCATCCCCCTCGCCGGTTACGGCAAGCGGCTGCGCCCGCACACCTTCACCAAGCCCAAGCCGCTGGTCAACGTCGCCGGCAAGCCGGTGCTCGGCCACGTGCTGGATATGTTCGAGTCGCTCGGCGGTGTGGACGAGATCATCTTCATCGTCGGTCACCTCGGCGAGCAGATCGAGGACTATGTGCGGAAAAACTATCCGCACATCCGGGCCAGTTACTTCGAGCAGACCGAGCTCAACGGCCAGTCCACGGCGATTTATCTGGCGCGCGAGCGGCTGAGCGGCGCAAGCGCCGGGCCGCTGTTGATGGTGTTTGTGGATACGATCGTCGAGACCGATCTGCGCGGCCTGAAAACCGAGAGCGCCGATGCGATAGCGTGGGTCAAGGAGGTCGAAGACCCCCGCCGCTTCGGGGTGGCCGAGGTCGGCGGCGACGGCTGGGTGACGCGCCTCATCGAGAAGCCCAACGATGTAAAGAACAACCTCGTCGTCGTCGGCTTCTACTATTTCAAGGACAGCGGCGCGCTGATGGACGCGATCCGCGAACAGGTCGAGAAAGACATCCGCACCAAGAACGAATACTTCCTGGCCGACGCCGTCAACCTGATGTTGCAGCGCGGGTTGAGGATGCGGGTGCAGAAGGTGGGCGTGTGGCTCGACTGCGGCACGACCGAGACCGTGCTCGAGACGAACCGGCACCTGCTCGCGCACGGGCAGGACAACAGCGCCGGCGTGAACGCGGAAGGGTACACCGTCATCCCCCCGGTCAACATCCACCCGACGGCGAAGATCAGCCGCTCGGTCATCGGCCCGCACGCCACCATCGGGGCGGGCGCCCTGGTCGAGGATTCGATAGTGCAGGACTCGATCCTCGATGAGGGCGCGACGGTGACGGGCGCGCTGCTGCGCCAAAGCATGGTCGGCAAGGATGCCAGGGTCAGCGGGCGCTTCCGCGCCTTCAACGTCGGCGAGGCGTCGGAAGTCGGATTTGAGTAGAGGTCTCGTGCCCAGACGCAAAGACGCCAGGAGACTTTCTCTGCGCCTTGGCGCGAAACACTTGCATGCCGGATTTGGTAGAGTGCCACTCGGGCAGTGAGTATGGCGAACGCCCGACGGCCCTCCACTGGAACGGGCAGCGGCTCGAAGTGGCCGAGGTCGAGGCGCGCTGGCGCATCCCCGGCGGAAAGAAGTTCCGCGTACGAACCGGTGACGGGCAGGTGTTTGAGTTGTTGTACGTCGAACTGTTCGACGAGTGGAGGATTCATCTAATATGACTCAGGCTGCCGAGCCGGGATCAACTTTATTCGATACTGGCTTACCTTCCGTGCTCGAAGCGTTCGTAGTCAAGGCCAATCCGTGGTGGCAGGGACAAGCCATGCGACCACTACCATCATTTCGGCGTTGGTTGTTTGAACCCGCCATGCAACGGCTCAAGAACGGCCTCGCGCCGGTTACTGTTTTGCGCGGGCCGCGACAGGTGGGCAAGACCACTTTGCAGGAGCATCTCATCGAGCAATTGTTGAGCGAGGGCACAGATCCACACAGAATCCTACGGGTCCAGTTTGATGAATTGCCGGCTTTCCAAACCGAAGTGATGCCGATATTGGCGTTGAGCTTTTGGTTCGAGAAGCATATCCTGAATAGCACATTTAATGCCCGCGCCCGAAATAACGAACCGGCCTATTTGTTTTTTGACGAAATTCAAAACTTGTCGGATTGGGCCCCTCAAGTGAAAGCCTTAGTTGACCAGCATGCTGTCCGTGTGTTACTGACCGGCAGCTCTGCCCTGCGGATTGAGCGTGGGCGAGATAGTTTGGCCGGTCGAATATCCACGCTGGAAATGAACACCCTGCTGATCCGCGAAATCGCTGCCCTGCGCGGCTGGGGAGATTTGGAGCCCATGTTGCCCGTCAATGGTCTGGGGCCTCTGACGACTCGGGAGTTTTGGGATGACCTGCGGGCCTATGGTCGTCAGAATCAAACTTTGCGTAACCGGGCATTCGCCGCCTTCTCCGAACGAGGCGGGTATCCGATTGCACAGGCGCGCACGGATCGCCCCTGGGAGGAAGTGGCCGATCAACTGAATGAGACGATCATCCGGAGAGTCATCCAGCATGATCTGCGCTTGGGCGAGCGAGGGCGAAAACGGGATCAGAATCTGTTGGAGGATCTATTTCGCCTGTGCTGCCGCTATGCCGGTCAAGCCCCAGGACAGGCGATCTTTGTCAACGAAATCAAAGTGGCAATGTCAGCCAACATCGGTTGGAAGCGAATATTGGCCTACCTCAGATTCCTAAACGATACTTTGCTCATTCGGCTGGTGGCCCCGCAAGAACTACGACTTAAGCGCCGCAAAGGGCAGCCCAAAATCTGCCTGGCTGATCACGCGCTCCGTGCTAGCTGGTTACAGGAAGTAATCCCGCTCGCTCCTGAACAACTGGAACATTCACCCCATCTAAGTGATCTGGCTGGTCACATCGCCGAGAGCGTGGCGGGATATTTCCTGGGGAGTTTCCCCGGCCTAGACCTGGCCTGGTTTCCAGAGCGTGGGGCTGAACCCGAAGTGGATTTCGTGCTGACATTGGGCGAAAAACGTATCCCAATCGAGATCAAGTATAGGCGTCAAATTGACCCACATCGAGATACGATCGGGCTGCGGGCCTATCTGGAAAAGACTGTGTACAACGCCCCATTTGGGATACTAGTCACCTTGGCCGACGACGCCACCGTAAATGACCCTCGTATTATCCCCTTGCCGTTGTCTTCGCTACTTTTGATGAAATAGATCCATGCGCAACTTCATCTCCCAACGCGTGCAGGCTGTGCCGCCCTCGGGCATCCGCAAGTATTTCGACATCGCCGCCACCATGAGCGACGTCATCTCGCTCGGCATCGGCGAGCCGGATTTTGTGACGCCGCGCCCGATCATGGACGCCGGCATCCTCTCGCTCAACCAGGGCAAGACCCAATACACCTCGAACTCCGGGCTGATCGAGTTGCGGCAGGCCGTCGCCAAGAATCTCAGGCGGCTGTACCGCGTGAGCTACGAGTGGGACACCGAGATCCTCGTCACCGTCGGCGTGTCGGAGGCGCTGTACCTCGCCCTCACCGCCGTGCTCGACCCGGGCGATGAGGTGCTCGTGCCGCAGCCGTGCTTCGTGGCGTACACGGCCGAGGTGTCGTTTGCCGGCGGCGTGCCGGTGCCGGTGCGCACGCGCGTCGAGGAGAATTTCCAGGTCACCGCCGAGCAGATCGAGCGCGCCCTCACACCGAAGACCAAGGCGCTGCTCATCGGCTACCCGAACAACCCCACCGGCGCGGTGATCGAGCGCGCCTACCTCGAGCAGATCGCGCAACTGGCGGAGCGGCACGACCTGGTCGTGATCTCGGATGAGATTTACGACCGGCTGGTGTACGGCGGCTTTCAGCACGTGTGCTTCGCTTCGCTGCCGGGGATGCACGCGCGCACCGTCACCCTCGGCGGTCTGAGCAAAAGCCACGCCATGACCGGCTGGCGGCTGGGGTATGCCGCTGCCCCTTCGGAGTTGCTGGCCGCGATGCGTAAAATTCACCAGTACACCATCATGTCCGCGCCCACGCCCGCGCAGTATGCCGGGATCGAGGCGCTCAATCACGGCGAGCCGTTCGTGCAGCGGATGGTGAGCGAGTACGACCGCCGCCGCACGATGCTGGTCAGCGGGCTGAACACGCTCGGCCTCGACTGCTTCGAGCCGAAGGGCGCGTTTTACGCCTTCCCCTCGGTGAAGAAGAGCGGGATGGACGAGAGCACCTTCGCCGACCGGCTGCTGGATGAGGAGCACGTGGCGGTGGTGCCCGGCTCGGCCTTTGGCGCGGGCGGCGAGGGCTATGTGCGCCTCAGCTACGCCACCGCGTACGAGAAGATCGAAGAGGCGCTCAACCGGCTTGAGCGCTTCATGCGGCGACATGGATAAAAATCAACCGCGAAGACGCGAAGAGCGCGAAGGAAGGCCCGGCGAAGTTCTTGGCGGGCTTCGCGCCTTCGCGGTTCACATTCATGCCCGATAAAGACTACTCCCACCGCGACGTGACCGACAAGCTCGGCATCAAGCTGGAGATGGCTGTGCGCGTGGCTGGGGTGAAGGCCAACACGGCAGGCGCGAAGGAGTTGCTGGCCAAGATCGAGGCGAAGACCGGGCGCCGGTTCGTCACCGCCCGCGTGCCCGCGCACGTGATTCTGTACTGGCCGAAGACAGCCGAGGAGATTGTGCCGGCGCTTGTCGAACTCAAAGCGCAGATCGTGCCGAGCGGCGGCATCTGGGTCATCACCGCGAAGAAGAACTGCACCAGCGCGAGCGGCATGGCCTATTTCAATCAAGACTCGCTGATCCCGCTGGGCAAAGCGGCGGGATTGGTGGACAACAAAATCTGCTCGCTCAACGAGTGCGAGAGCGCGATGAGGTTTGTCATTCGAAGGCAAGAAAGGAACTAAGGGGTACGAAGGCAAAGGCTGTCTCCTTCGTTTCCCATTGTTTCCCTCTTTTCCAGCCTTATGAACTTCGAAGCAGTTATCGGCCTCGAAACCCACGCCGAGTTGTTGACTCACTCCAAGATGTTCTGCGGCTGCGCGGTGGTGGATTCGACCTCGGCGCCGCCCAACAGCGTGGCGTGCGAGATCTGCGCCGGCATGCCCGGCACGCTGCCCGTCATCAACGAGCGCGCGGTGGAGTTCGCGCTGCGCGTGGGGCTGGCGCTCAATTGCACCATCCCGCCCGTCAGCGTCTTCGCGCGCAAAAACTACTTCTACCCCGACCTGCCCAAGGGCTACCAAATCTCACAATACGAACTGCCGCTGGCCGTGAACGGGTGGATTGACATCGAGACCGCCGCCGGGCCGAAGCGCGTGCGCATCCGGCGGGTGCACATCGAGGAAGATACGGGGAAATTGAGCCATGTCGCGGCCCTCACCCCTGTAAGCGGAGCGCCCCCCCCTGCCGAGGGGAGAGGGGAGTATTCGCTGGTGGATTTGAACCGCGCGGGCGTGCCGCTGCTCGAAATCGTCACCGAGCCGGATTTGCGTTCGGCGGAGGAAGTGAAGGCGTACGCCGTTGCCCTGCGCGCCTTGCTGCGCTACCTGGGTGTGAACAGCGGGGATATGGAGAAGGGCATCCTGCGCTTCGAGCCGAACATCTCCGTGCGGCCCCTCGGCTCGAGCGAGCTGCGCACGCGCACCGAACTGAAGAACCTCAACTCGTTCCGCGCGCTCGAACGCGGCACGCTGTACGAGATCGAGCGGCAGATCAGCGTGTGGGCGAGCGGCGGGCAGGTGGAGCAGGAGACGCGCGGCTGGGATGAGGCCAGGGGCGAGACGGTGGGGCAACGCAGCAAGGA
>CAZSNP010000052.1:22912-28419 GCA_964608265.1 uncultured Anaerolineales bacterium
ATCGCCAACTGGATGACGGGCGAGCTGTTCCGGCTGATGAACGACAGCGGCACGGATATCGAGCATGTGAAAGTGCAGCCGGCGCAACTGGCCGCGCTGGCCGAACTGGTGGCGGTGAACGCAATCAACCTCAACACTGCCAAGGCCGTGTTCGCGGAGATGTTCGCCACCGGGCGCGACGCGCAGACGATTGTGAGCGAAAAAGGACTCGCGCAGGTCAGCGACCTCGCCGCCATCGAGCAGCGGGTTGAGGCGGTGCTGGCCGCCAACCCGGAGCAGGTGGCGACCTACCTGGGCGGCAAGGCCGCGGTGGAGCAATGGTTCTTCGGGCAAGTGATGAAAGGCCTAAAAGGACAGGGCAACCCGCAGGTCATTCGCGAAACGCTCTCGCGCAAACTGGATGAATTGAAGGCACGCGCGCCCTGACCCGGTGCCCGATTTGTCCCACCGTAATTGGTAAATGGTAATTACCAATTACCAATAACCATCTCAGGAGACCACGATGTCTAAGCCTGAATTCAATCCCTTTGAAGTGGCGCAGGCGCAGTTCGACGCGGTGGCCGATCAATTGAATCTCGATCAGGAGGTGCGCTCGATCCTGCGCTGGCCGCTGCGCGAGTTCCGTTTTCAGATCCCGGTGCGGATGGACGACGGCACTATCCGCGTCTTCTTCGGCTTCCGCGTGCAGCACAACGATGCGCGCGGCCCGGCCAAGGGCGGCATCCGCTTCCACCCCAACGAAACGCTCGACACGGTGCGGGCGCTGGCGATGTGGATGACGTGGAAGTGCGCGGCGGCCGACATCCCGCTCGGCGGCGGCAAGGGCGGCGTGATCGTCGATCCCTCGACGCTGTCGGTCGGTGAGAAGGAGCGTCTATGTCGCGGCTGGGTGGCCGGCATCTGGAAGAACCTCGGCCCGCGGCTGGACGTGCCCGCGCCCGACGTCGGCACCACGCCGCAGATGATGGGCTGGATGATGGATGAGTATTGCAAGCTCACCGGCCAGTACGTGCCGGGCGTCATCACCGGCAAGCCGGTAGGCAGCGGCGGCTCGCTGGGCCGCACCGAGGCCACCGGTTTTGGCGTCATCTATCACCTGCGCGAGGCGATGGCGCACTTGAAAATGGATTCGAAGAAGTGCAGCGCGGCGGTGCAGGGCTTTGGCAACGTGGCGCAGTTCGCCGCCATCGGGTTCAGCGAAATCCTCGGCGGCAAGGTGGTGTGTGTGTCGTGCTACGACCGGCACGACAAAACCTCTTACACCTTCTTCCGGCCCGACGGCATCAACGCCCGCTTCCTGCAATCCATCACCGACCAGTACGGCACGATTGACAAAGCCAGGGCCAGGGACGCCGGCTACCTCGTCGAGCCGGGCGATGCGTGGCTGAGCAAGGAGGTGGACGTCCTCATCCCGGCGGCGCTCGAGGGGCAAATCACCGGTGAGACGGTCGGCAAGATCAGCCCGCAGGTGAAGATCGTGGCCGAGGGCGCCAACGGCCCGACGACGCCCGAGGCCGACGAGGTGCTCAAGCAGCGCGGCGTGTTCAACATCCCCGACTTCGTCTGCAACTCGGGCGGGGTGACGGTGAGCTATTTCGAGAGCGTGCAGAGCGACGCCAATTATTACTGGGAGCACGATGCGGTGCTGCGCCGGCTCGACCAGAAGATGACGGCGGCCTTCCGCGGCGTGCTGAAGATGGCGACCGACCGCGATGTGTACATGCGCGACGCGGCGTATATGGTGGCGATTGACCGTGTGGTGAAGGCGATGGAGTTGCGCGGCTGGGTGTAGCCACACGGCGGAAGGCAAAAGGCGGAAGGCAGAAGCGAACAGCGACTGCGCTTCCGTCTTCTTGATTCTTGAGTGAGCCTGCTCATCCTTCCGCCTTCATCCTTCATCCTTTACAATCGCCGCATGGCGCTGCCGGCTGCCCTCCGGCTTTCAGTGTTTGGCTCATTTCAACTCGAGCGTGATGCCAGGCCGCTGCGCCTGCCGACGCGCAAAGCCGAATCGCTCCTCGCCTACCTCGCCCTCCATCCCCAGCCGCACGCGCGCGAAAAGCTGGCCGCGTTGCTGTGGGGCGACTTCCCCGACGAGCAGGCGCGGGCCTCGCTCCGCAACGCGTTGACCACGCTGCGCCGGTTGGTGGGCGACGAACTCATCCTCGCTGACCGGGCAACCGCGCAACTGAATCCGGAAGCCGGGCTGTGGGTGGATGCGCTCGCGTTCCGAGCACAGGCCGAGGCGTTTGCCTCGACCGCCCTGCCCGACCCGGGCGCGGTGGACGTTGACCTGTATCGCGGCGACCTGCTGGCCGAACACTACGACGAGTGGGTGTTGCCGGAGCGCGGCGCGTATCGCGCACTTTACCTTGCCACGCTGACCCGGCTCGCCAACCTGCACCGCGCACGCGGCGAGTACGCCCGAGCGATTGAGGCCGCGCAACACATTCTCGTGATCGAGCCGGCGGATGAAGCCACGCATCGAAGCGTGATGCAGAGCCAGCATGCCTTGGGCGAGTATGAGGCGGCGCTGCGGCAATACGAAACCTGCCGGCGCGCATTGCGCGAGGAGCTGGGTGTGGAGCCGTCGGCGCCAACCACAGCGCTGGCTCAACAAATCCATCGCGCCGCGAATGCCCGCGTCGCGACCGAGGCCTCCCTCAACAACCTGCCCGCACCGCTCACCAGCTTCATCGGGCGCGAACGCGAGGTGGAGGCGTTGACCGCTGCGCTGCGGGGCGCCTCCCGGCTCATCACCCTCACCGGCCCGGGCGGCGCGGGCAAGACGCGGCTGGCGCTTCGGGCCGCGGGCGAGCTTGCATCAGAGGGTGCATTCACCGATGGTGTGTGGTGGGCCGAACTGGCCTCGGCCTCCGAAGCCGCGCTCGTGCCGCAGATAGTGGCGCGGGCATTCGGCCTGCGCGAACAGCCGGGTCAGCCCATCACCGATTCGCTCATCGCATTTCTCCGCCCCAAACATCTGCTGCTGCTGCTCGACAACTGCGAACACCTCATCGTCGCCTGCGCCGCGTTTGCCGAACGATTGTTGCGCGCGTGCCCGCAATTGACCATCATCGCCACCAGCCGCGAAGCGTTGGGCCTGACGGGCGAACGCGCCTGGCCGGTGCCGTCGCTGGAGACCTCGTCTGAGGCGGTGCGGCTATTCGCCGAGCGCGCGGCGGCGGTGAAGTTTGGCTTCGCAGTCAACGACTCCAACGCGCCGGTGATTGCACAAATATGCCAACGGTTAGATGGTATGCCGCTCGCCATCGAGCTAGCCGCGGCCCGCATCAAAGCACTCTCACCCGAACAGATCGCCGCGCGGCTCGACGACCGCTTCAACCTCCTCACCACCGGCAGCCGCGCCGCGCTGCCCCGCCAACAGACTCTGCGCGCGGCGATGGATTGGAGCCACGATCTGCTGGACGATGCCGAGCGGGTGCTTTTCCGGCGGCTGGCAGTGTTTGTGGGCGGGTTTACGTTGGAGGCGGCAAGCGAAGTTATTGGTGATCAGTTATTGGGAATAACCAATAACCAATTACCTTTTCTCGATTTGCTCACCCGTCTCTTCGATAAGTCCCTCCTCCTCGTCGAGAACGCGCGCTACCGAATGTTGGAGACCGTGCGCGAGTACGCCGCCGACAAACTGTGGCTCTCCGGCGAGGAGCACGCGCTGCGCCGGCGGCACTTGCGCTGGTGCGCGCAACTGGCCGAGGCTGCCGAGCCGCAACTCATCAGCGCCGAACAGGCCGAATGGCAGGAACGATTGGAGCGCGACCACGCCAACCTGCGCGCCGCCCTGCGTTGGGCGGTCGAGGGAGATGAGGCCGAGGTGGTGTGGGGGCTGCGGCTCGCCGGGGCGCTGTGGCGGTTTTGGGATCAGCGCGGCTACCTCGGCGAGTCGCGCCAACAATTGGAGAAGCTGCTGGCATTGCCTGCCGCGCAAGCCCGCACCGCCGCGCGCGCCAAGGCCTTGCTGCACGCCGGCATCCTCGCCCACTATCAAATGGAGCGCGCCGCCGCCGACACGTTTCTCAATGAAAGCCTGAGCCTGTGGCGCGAGTTGGGCCAGGGGCAGCAACGCTACGCTGCGCTCACGCTGTATCACCTCGGCTTCGCCGCCCACCGCGTGGGCGACCTGGCCGCCGCTCGCACGCACTACGAAGCCGGCCTCGCCCTGTGGCGCGAGCTGGATGACGAATGGGGACTCTCCGAGACGCTGAGCAACCTGGGCATGCTCGTGCGGCGCGAGGGCGACCTCGAGCGCGCGCACGCCTATCACTCCGAAAGCCTGGGCCTCAAGCGCAAAATTGGCGACCCGCGCGGTGTGGCCTATGCGTTGTGGGGATTGGGGCAGGTGGCGCTGGCACAGGGCAGCCATGCCGAGGCCCGCGCTTGCTTTCATGAATCGCTCTCCATCGCCTCCGGGTTGAATGATTTGTGGACACTGCCCTATGATCTGGAAGGCCTGGCGTTGCTGGCGATGGCCGAGGCCCAGCCGGAGCGCGCAGCCAAACTATTCGGCGCGGTCGCTGCGGTGCGCGAGCGAACCGGCTCGCCCACCGCGCCGGTGTGGAGCGCCGAGCACGAGCAGGCGATGGCGGCGGCGCGCGAGCAAATCGGCGCAACGCGGTTCGCGGCGGCGCGCGCCGAGGGGGCGGCGCTCTCGCTTGGCGAGGCCGTGGCGCTGGCGCTGGAGGCCGAACGATGAGCGCCGACGCTCTGCGGCAAGCCGTTGCCCACTGGAACGACCCGGAGCGGCGCGCGCGCTACTTCGATCTGTACCGCTCTGATTCCGTCTGGCACAACCTCCCGCTTGACCTGCCGCCGACGCTCGACGGTGCGCGCGAATTGTATGCGCGCGTGTGGGCGGCCACGCCGAGTGCATGGCTGGTGATTGAGACATTGATCGAAAGCGGCGACCGCCTCGGCTGCCGCTACATCGTCTTCGACGGCGCGGATCAATCGGTCGCGGGCCGCAGCGGGCTGACCGTGCTGCGCTTTGAAGCCGGCCTGTGCGTGGAGCGCTGGACGGGATTGGATGAGGCGGCGTTTCAAAAATTGCTGGCTTAAGACCGACGCGGTTTTCGAAACCGCGTCGGTCTGCGTTTGACGATGATTTTACGGTGGGGCGATAGAGTGGCCGTTGAAAGGAGCACTCAATGGACATCCGCTACCACAACACCGTTCACATCCAAAAGCCCGTGAGCGAGGTGTATGCCTACCTCGCCGACTTCCCGCGTCACATCGAATGGGCGCAGACGCTCGAACGGCTGGAGAAGGTCAAGGACGGCGACGGCGCGGGCGTGGGCGCACACTACCTCACCTACGAGAAGCAGTCGTTCCAATCCGACCGGAAGCCGTACGGGCCGATCAGGCAAAAGCTCGCTATCAAAGCCACGACGATGTGCGAAGTGCGCGAGCTGATCCCCGACCGGCGCATCGCCTGGCACGCTTACATGGTCGGCGACCCCGGCACGCACGCCGATTGGGAGATTGACCTG
>CAZSNP010000052.1:28519-34764 GCA_964608265.1 uncultured Anaerolineales bacterium
CCTCCACACGCTGAGGGCTTGCGCCATGCACGCCCGCGTCATCACCGCTCAACTTGCGCACGACCGGCTGGACGAAACGGGCCGGCACTACCGGCAAACGCTGCTGCCCAACCTCGGCCACCGGCCCGGCTTTCGCGGCGCGCTGTTACTGGTGGATGAGGACACCGGCAAGAGCCTCACCATTTTGTTGTGGGAAACGGAGGCCGACCTGCGGGCCAGCGAACGCGATAGCGCGTATCCGCAACAGCTGGCCGCCTCGTTCGCCGGCACGCCCACCCGCGAAGTTTATCAAGTCAGCGCGGAACTCATCAGCCGTGTCACCGATTGAAACAATCCGCAACTCACCCCAGGAGAATCGTCATGCTCACTCACCCAAACGCTCAATTCGCCCGCAGGCTGTATCAGCAGTTCAACGAGGGCAAGCTGGAAGCCGCCCTGGCGATGGCTGCCGAGGATGTGGATATCGTGCTTTACCCTCTCGGCCAGACTTTCAAAGGCCGCGAAGGTTTCAACCAGTTCATGCACGGCTTCCACGACGCCTTTCCGGATATGAAGGTTGAAGTGAAGAACCAGGTCGCCTCGGACGATTCAGTCGTCAACGAGTTCGTCGCTCGCGGCACGCATACCGCGCCGCTGATGACGCCCAACGGCCCGGTGCCGCCCACCGGCCGCGCCGTGGAACTCAACGTCTGCGAAGTGTGGAAGATCCGCGACGGCAAGCTCGCCAGCCTGCACAATTATCAGGACATGGCCTCGCTGATGCGGCAGTTGGGATTGATCAATTGACAGAAGCCCGACTCGCCGGCAAGGTTTCTCGGAAGGCACGCAAGGCGGAATGCGAAAGCGGCCCGCCTTTTTTGCTTCATCCTTCCGCCTTCATCCCTCATCCTTTACAATCGCGGCATGTCCGATGCGCACGGCGAACTGCCGCAGATCCTCACTCTGTACCTACAAATCGCGCAGTACCCGATCCTGGCCAGGCAAATCCGCCAGAGGATGCGCGACGAGTTGTACCGGCGCGGCGTCATCACCCCGGCGCGGCTGGAGCAGGAGGCCAAGGACAAGGCTGTGATCTCGCAGCAGCGCGAGGGCCTGCTCGACCCATACGCCGAGGAAGACTCGACCGCGTGGGAGGAGCGGCTGCAACAGATCCGCGATCACCTGACCGACTTTTACTTCGCCTACAACCTGCCGCTCGAACTCTTTCACCGGATCGTGGATGAAATGATCGCGGGCCGCCGTCGCGCGGGCACCGGCGAGCTGAAGCTGCCCGGCCAGTGGGATGAGGTGGCGCTGACGTTCAACCCCGAACTCGCGCCGGTGGATGTCCTTATCCGCAAAATCCATCAGTACGAGTCGCTGCCGCCCGAGGAGCACGCGCGCGTCCATCACCACATCGAAGAGATGCGGGTGGTGTTGATCAAGGCGCTGATCAGCGATCAATTATCGTTCGTGGGCGTGGCCAAACGCTGGCTGACGGCGGAGGACTTCCGCTTTATCCTCGACCGCCGCACCGGCAACGGCAAGATCGGCGGCAAATCCGCCGGCATGCTGCTGGCGTGGAAGATCCTGCACAACGCCGCGCCCGAGCTGGCCGAGCAGATCGCCATCCCGCGCTCGTGGTTCATCGGCGCGGATGTGTTCTACGAATACCTCGCGCTCAACAAGGTCGAGTACATCAATCAGAAGTACAAAACCGCCGAACAGATTCGGGCCGACTTCCCAAAGATTCAGGCCGAGTACGAGCAGGGCCGCTTCCCCGAAGGCATCGCCGATGCCCTGCGCGACATCCTGCGCGAGGTCGGCCACACGCCGCTCATCGTGCGCTCGTCGTCTTTGCTCGAAGACAACTTCGGCACCTCGTTCGCGGGCAAGTACGAAAGCCACTTCTGCCCCAACCAGGGCACGCTCAAAGAGAACCTGCGCGACCTCACCCTCGCCATCCGCCGCATCTATGCCAGCGTGTACAGCCCGGATGCGTTGATCTATCGCCGCCGCATGGGATTGATTGATTACGATGAACGCATGGCGATCCTGTTGCAGGAGGTGCAGGGCGAGCGCTATCGGCAATACTTCTTCCCCACGCTGGCCGGGGTGGCGTTCAGCCGCAGCCCCATCGCGTGGAGCCCGCGCTTGCGGCGCGAGGAGGGCTTTGTGCGCCTGGTGCTCGGCCTGGGCACGCGCGCCGTCAACCGCGTCGCCGAGGATTATCCCCGCCTGCTCTGGCTCAGCCATCCACAACTGCGCCCGGAGAAGAGCGCGAACGAGATGGAGCGCTACTCGCAACATTTGCTGGATGTCGTCAACCTGCAGAGCAACAGGATGGAGACGGTGCCGGCGCGCGAGGCGCTGGGGGTGGATTTCGGCGCGCTGCGTTGGGTGGCGTCGCTGAAGGAGGACGAGGCGCTGATGCCGATCCGCGGCCTCGGCCCGCGCGTGACGGTGGACAAGCTGGTGCTGACGTTCGATCACCTCGTCGCCCGTTCCGACTTCGTGCCGCTGCTGAAGAACGTGCTGAGCACCCTCGCCCACCACTACGGCTTCCCGGTGGATGTGGAGTTCGCGGTTCAGGTGAAGCCGGGCCCCAACAATGGCAAGCCGCTGCTCGAGTTCTTCATGTTGCAGTGCCGCCCGCAGGCCACCTCGCGCGGCGAACTCGGCAGACCCATCCCGGCCGACATCCCCGACGCCGACAAGCTCTTCGCCACCTCGCGCCTGGTGCCGCAGGGGCAGGTGACGAGCGTGGAGTACATCGTGCATGTGCGCTCGTGGGCGTATCACAAACTCGACGAGCGCAGCCGGTATGCGGTGGCGCGGCTGATCGGCACGCTCAACAAAACGCTGGAGGGCAAGGGCTTCATCTTCAGCGGCCCGGGGCGCTGGGGGTCGAGCAACCTCCTGCTCGGCGTGCCGGTGACGTATGCCGACATTTACAATGCGAAGGCGCTCGTCGAGCTTTCGATTGACCAGGGCGACGGCGCGCCCGACCCGAGCTACGGCACGCACTTCTTTCAGGATCTGGTGGAGTCGAACATCTACCCCCTGGCCGTCTCGCCCGACCAGCCCGGCGAATATCTCAACCGCGAGTTTCTGCGGACCGCACACAACGCCATCCGCGAGCTGCTACCGAACGAGGACATCGCCCCGTCACTCGAAGAGGCCGTCACCGTCATTCACGTCCCCACCGTGCGTAACGGGCAGCGGCTTGAGATTCTGATGGATGGGGAAAAGGCGTTGGCGTATTTCACATCGGCGGTTGGCAACTAGCGACGCTTGACTTTCACCCTGCCCAAACACACGCTGTCCGGCAAATCGCAATCGCCAGTTTGATCGAGCGCCAGGCGTTGGCCGGTCGCGGCATCGTACACGCCGGCGTATACAAAATAATCGCCCGGCGGCGCGTCAATCGGAATCAACAGCGCACGCTCATCCACAATCGCTTCGCCCGATTGCCACGTCCCGAGTGGCCGCAAGCCGTTGGCGGGCGCGCGGTCATTCTGGGCGATGAGTGAGCCAGCGGGTGTGCGTAAATGCACGAAGACTTGCAGCGGTTGTGCTATCGGTTTGGTCGCCATCCAGCGCAGAGTCCATATAGGCACATCGCCCGGTTGAGCCGTGATGAAGTCACGCTGATAATCGAGCGTGATCTGTGACACAAACGAAGCGCGCAGCGGCCAGGCACGCATGGACTGCGGGCGCCGCACAAACAGCGTCAATTGCGAGCGACCATACCACCGATCGGTCACCAGTGAGGCGTTGTCGCTGAGCCAGCGATGAAGTGGATCGGCCACGTCCAGCGCATCCCTGCGATAGTTGATGAGCCACAGGCGTGGATGTCGCGCCAAAATTCCGCTCGCCAAATCATCGGCCGTCTCCGGGGAGTACTCGTTACGAACGAGAGCGAGCGCCAACTCAGGCGAATAGCTGGCGAGGTAGGCATCTTGCCAGACGTAGGCGGTGAGCGCGGCATCGCCGGGCCGCGCCAGCGCCGCGAGGTCGGCGATCAGCGGCCGGTAATCTTCCTCGGGGTCGCCGGACGAGGCGTAATACGCTTGCCAGGCCGGCAGCAGCAGAACGAGCAGACCGAACCCGCTGCCCGCCATCGCCCGCCGTGCCCAGCCGGCTGGCAATGCCCGCCACCCCATCACCACACACCCTGCCAACGCCGGCGAATTCAGGGCCAGGAGTGGACGGGTGAGTTCGCCTTCGTATTGATACACGCGACCTGCCAGCCACATGCAAGCCGCCGGGATGAGGAGCCATGTCGCCGCCAGGCCAATACCCGGCGCGCGACGCCGGAGCGCGAACCCGAACGCAACGACGCACATCAGCCCCCACCCCGCCGCTGTGAACAGACTGAGCGTTGAAGCGAGCGGCAATGACCCGGTGACGGCCAGAGTCCAATAATGCGCGATGAACGTCGCGATACCGACCTCGGTGCCGGTCGTGGATATCCGCGTCGAGGCCACACGTGTCAACGAAGCAAAGAACGGAATCACCCACAGCAGAAACGTCCCGGCGGCCACGGCCTGCAAGACCCAGGCGCGCCCACGTTGCGACCACTTTGGCTGAAGCCAGAACACCGATAGACCCTGCGCCAGGAGCACAAACGCGGTTGTGTAATGCGTGTAGAGCATGAGACTGGCGGCGATCATGTAAACAATGGCCCACTGGCGTTGGTGGAGGCGCAGCAGCGCATACCAGGTGAGGATGATCCACAACTGCGCGAGCGCATACATCCGGGCTTCCTGGGCGCGGCTCAGGCTCATCGGCAGCGCGGCGCTCAGGAGCATGACGATGAGGGCCGCGCGACGTTGGCCGGCCAGCAAGCGCCGGCTCAATGGATAGAGCATGGCCAGCCCGAGCAGCGCGGCAAAGACCGACGGCGCGCGCACGGCAAAGGGGCCCCAACCGGCCAGATCGGCCCAACCGCGCAACAGGATGAGATAGAGCGGTGGATGCACGTCGCCGGCCGTCCGCGCCAGCAACTCCGCGGTCGAGAGCCGCGCGAAATAAAGGCTGCCGCCCTCATCCCACCACAATGCTTTGTAATCCAACCGGAAGACGTATAGCCCGAAGACGAGCAGGCAAATGAACAAAGCCCCCCAATGACTCGGGCGGTTCAGCGTGAGGCGTTGCGGCGTGCTGAGTAGCCCGCGACTCATCATGCAACCGATTGTATCAAAGGCAACTGTTTCGCCAACGCGCCCGCCCTCCTGCAGCGGGTGCATGTCGTTTAGGGGCAGCCCGCTCTCCAAGCGCATAAACGGCGCAACGACTGTTGCGCCAGCGCCGCTCGCGGGCAGGGAGCGCCGATGCCACAGCCTCGGACACTTGCCCCCAGCGCGACATGCACCCGTCGCGAGTCATCGGTTGGCCGCGCACTGCGACCCGTTGTATACTCCGCGCGCTTCATAACTTCGTTTCCATTGCGGAGCCCTGATGAAATTTTCCTGTCTGCAAGAGAACCTCGCCAAAGGCCTGAGCATCGTCTCGCGGGCGGTGGCCGCCCGCAGCACGCTGCCGGTGCTCGGCAACATCCTGCTCGCCACCGACAACGGGCGACTGCGCCTGAGCGCGACCAACCTCGAATTGGGCGTGACGTGCTGGATCGGAGCGAAGATCGAGGACGAAGGCGCCATCACGCTGCCGGCCAAGACGCTGGTGGATCTGGTGAACACGCTGCCGCAGGATACGGTGTCGATGGCGCTCTCGGCGCGCACCCAGGCGGTGAACTTGCAGTGCGGGCGCATCAAGGCCAGCATCAAGGGCATCGACGCGGCCGAGTTCCCGCAGATTCCGCTGGCCGACATTGATGAAAGCCTGCAACTCAACGTGGATGATCTGCGGGCGATGATCGGCTCGGTGATCTTCGCGGCGGCGACCGACGAGGCGCGGCCCATCCTCACCGGCTGCCTGGCCCGCATCGAGGGCACGCGCGTCACGCTGGCCGCCTCCGACGGCTTCCGCGTGGCCGAGCGGCACGCCATCCTGTCCTCGCCCTCGCCGGAACCGGTGATGGCCGTCATCCCCGCGCGCGCGCTGGCCGAGCTGGCCCGGGTGGTCACGGCGCAAGACCCGGTGTACATGCAACTCCCGCCGGGCCGGGGGCAGGTCATCTTCCATCACGCCAACGTCGAGCTGGTGTCGCAACTCATCGAGGGCACCTTCCCGGCCTATCAAAACATCATCCCCAAAGGCTACAAGACGCGCACCGTCGTCTCGACCGAGGAGTTCCGCAAGGC